>NZ_JBARYB010000175.1:0-5454 GCF_049647645.1 Achromobacter sp. | reverse complement strand
TGTTGATCCACGCGTTAGCGACGTTCCTGTTGTGGCTGGTCGGCAAGTTGGCTGAGAGCAGGAAACTGAGGCCGGCCTATGAATCCAACAACCGCAAAGACCGGCCGACCATCTCGTTGCTTACGCTGGATGCCATGATCTATACCGAGAGGGCTATGGCTTTGACTCAAACGTCAGTGCTTGGACTTTTGCAAGCACCTCACGACACCGCCGAATCGATCGGAGGATACCGATGAATTCGTGGGAAAACCTCAGAGTCCGACACCCTTTCCACTACGCCATCTTTTTTTGCATTTTATTTTCAATAAAAATCATCTAACAGGGCACTGAAAACTTCTTTCAGCGTTCCTGGTGACAGCGTCACCTCTTCAATATTAACTCCCTCAGACCCACTCCACACTAGCCGTTCACCATGCGGCGTTTTACATAGGAATAAAAACGTACCTCGATCACCGAAGGCTGTACACGTTAAATCGTAAATACAATAGAAATTATCCTTTCCTTCCCCATAAAACAAATCAAAACCCGCCTCATACAATTCCCTCGAACTCGCACCTGCACCTTCCGAAGAAATTTTCCAATCGTGATTTTTTTTATAAAAAGAAAGCGTCGTCCTCAACTCAACCACATCCAGCTCACCTATTCTCTGGCCATTTATATATATAAAGAAAATTCCATTCTTCCACAAATCTCCGACCGAATTCCACTCGGCCACAACATCATAATTAATCGCAAAACAGAACGGGTCGCCGACTATCACTTTATCCTAACTCCCAATTGTTTTTGGACATCATTTGGAATCTGGTACCCTCTTAAAGGACTATTTTTATCCCCGGAGCTCCCGTTCCAATGAAATTGACCATTACTCCCCTCAAAACGATGAATATTTCCTGATGCATCCACGGAGAAGCGTACCTCTTTATTTTGATAAGAATTAGAGCTTGGCACCGAATTTTCAAACAGACTGAACGAATTTGACGGCTCTATACCGGCATTCGGTCTGTTACCTTCCTGGCCAGCAGTGTGCTTCGAATTTGACTTGTATACCAATCCATTTGAAGCAACTCTAGGCTCCAAAACCGGCACTGCACTTCCCCGGCCATCGCCCTGATTTGTTGCAGTTCCAGTCGCACCAATTTTCGAAGATCGCCCCCCAACCGCTCCAGCTGCCGCGGCCGCACCCAACTCTCCGGCCTCGGCGATACTGTTCCACGCTAATTGCCTAGCTTCTTCGCTACCACCATCCATTGCCCTCTTGACTGCGGCCAACCTGTCCGCCGTCATTAGAAGCATTGAAGACCCAAGAGAGATGAACTCCTGCATCTCATCGGCAGTTAGACCCGCTGAACTACGGAGTTTCTCTCCCAATGCAGTGTGCCGCTCGGCGTAGTCGTTTAGAAGCGCTGCTACCTCATTGGCTTTTTCGAGACAGGCATTCCCCTGACATTCGAGTATTTCACGGCGACGTTCCGCCGATATTTTTTTGTACGCTTCGACTACTTCCTTCTCACATGCCTTATCCCTCTGACATTGCGCCATTTCTCTAATACGAGACTGTTCCTCAGGCACCGAAAGCGCGTTGTTTTCTGTCTCTTGAATAGCTGCGAAAACTGCATCCGCGCCGTTGACCCCAGCAAGTTCAGCGACCCCAACTATCAAAGCTTGAATCAAATTGCTACGCTGTTCCTTCTCCTCCGGATCCAGCTTTGAAGATTCACTGTTTAACAACGCATTTAATACCGAGGCCGCGCTAGCGCCCATTGCGCCAGCCCCGCAGTCACCGCCCTTACCTGCAGCACCCGCACATCCTACTATCGCATGCATCGCAGCTCGAGCCATCTCTGCATTGGGACTGTCTCCCAAGTGTTGAACAATTCGCTTAACCTCAGTTGCTGCTAGTCCTTGCAGATAGTTGACTGTCACTGCTTGAACCATCTCTGCGGTCGACCCGGTGACATTTCCACTCGCAGCACCCATTACCGCCATCAACCAACGCCGATTTTCTCCACCCGGCTCCCACTTCTTGGCGTCAGCATACGCGCGTTCCAATTGATCCCTACGAGGGCCAGCAGGCTCGTTCTCCAGAGCATTTTCCAGAGTTTTCGCTTCTTTCGCCCGATTCGTCAAAAACTGCCCCACCTGGCGGCTAGCTTCCGAAACAATCTCAAACCCCGCCTCGATCTTTTCCTTATCGAATATCGGCTTCAGCGTGTTCAACGTATCGGCTGAGGTATCCCGATTCAAGGACGCTATGCTCTCCGTAGCCGTCATCCCTGTCAGACTCTGTTGGGCAATTTCGTCGCGAATGACAACAGCCCCACCGCTGATTGCACTGTGCGTGGTGGAAGAGACATTTCCGGAGGCACCTGCGACGACGGGCATTCCTATTGATGTGCCGTTATTGCTGGTAGGTAAACCGGTCCCCGGCACCTTGTCGGCTCCCCCTGCCGCTTGCCCTTTGGGGTTCGTGCCAACATCGCCGCCTTTGGCCTCTCCCCCGCTGCTTCCGCCCCAACTGAATCCTCCGCTTAGCGCAATCTGGTCACCCCGGTACTTCGCCGTGTTCTTCAGGTCATGAACAACAAGCGTGCCCGTGCTGAGACTATTCAAGCCGCCAAGCGCAGCGCGGTCGCTGCTTGATATCACCCCTCCAATTAGTGCCGTGTTCCGACCGACATCCACCACAAATCCGCTATCTCCGGCGATCAAGCCGGCCTGTTCCTTCGCAGATTTGAAATTGCTTTCGATTCGCCCCTGAGCCACGTTGCCCGAAACTGAACTGTTGCAGTAGCCATAAATGCAGATGTTGGCCTGCACACCGATACTCTGCTGTTTGGACTCGTAGGTGCTGACATCCTGCAAGGTTTCGATGCGTAGGTCCTTGCCTACCGATGCAATGATCTGCTCAGCGTGCCCCTCTGCACCGATCAAGGATGTGTCGCCGCCGGATTGCAGTGCAAGCACATTGCCAGCGGTCACGTTGGTGTAGGTCCAACCCGTGTCCTTGCCATCGGCACGGCCGCGGGCGCCGCCTGCTCCAATGTTCAGCATGATGCCGACCCCGTTCTCGCTATCTGCCGACACACCGATACCGATACTTGCGTTAGAACTCTTGTTCTTTGTGTTCTGCTCATATGTGTTTTGCGCGGCCTGCAGCAGGATGTCTCCATCTGCCTTGATTACGGCATTGTTGCCGGCTGACAGCCGCGACCCCGTGACCGTGACATCCGAATCAGCTCCTGCGCCGCTGGCAATGATCGTGAGGTCTCTACCTGCCACCACCGTGGATCCGACCACCGACGTAGAAGCGCGATCCGTCGTGCTTTGGCTCTTGCTGGTACCTAAGTTGATACTCAAGCTCACGCCGCCCGCACGCTTGGGATCCGCCATCACGGAGTCGTAGGCGTTAAGCGCGGCAATACCTGTCGTTGCCAACGCCAGTCCCTGCATGACCTTGTTGTCGGTCTTGCCGGCCGCCTCTCCCATCCTTCCTGCCGTCTGCATCGCATCGACCAAAGGAGTCCTGGCATTGATGCTCAAGCCCGTCTGCTTGACCTCGTGGAACTCCTTCTCGCGCGCGGTATCCAGCGCCGCGCCGATGTTCACCTCCTTGCCGATCAGCGTCATGTCGCCCTGGCGTGCCAGAACGTTGCTGCCGATTATGTTCAACGCACCACCGGCGTTGATTAGGACATCGCCCTCGACGCTACCAACTGTGCTGGCGGTATTGAAGTTCTTCTTGCTGTCGATCCAGTCGGTCTGCTGGCTGGTGCCGTAGCTGAAGCCGCCCATCGCGCCGAAGCCCGACTTCTTGACCATTTTGTAGTTGTAGCTGTCCTCGGCGTTCTGGCCCGGCAGGATGTTCACGTCGCGCTCGGCGGACATGACCAGGTCCTTCTGCGCGCCGACATTCGATCCCACCACATTCAAATCCCGCCCAGCCATCAACACCGTCGTGTCGCCGGTAAAGGTCGAAGCCTTGGCCTGTTCCCAGTCGCTGGAGTTAATGGTGTGCGTGGTCTTGGACGAGAGGAAGCCCTTGGTCTTGTAGCGGACCTCGTCATAGGCCGAACCGGTTTCTTCTCCGGCTATCAGGTTGATGTCGCGCCCCGCGCCCACGGCGAGCTGCTTGCCAGCGGTGACTTCGGCCGCGCGCGCATTGACGTCTTGCCCCGCTATCAGCGTGAGGTTGCCGCCCGCGGCGATGGTCGAGCCGACTTCCGAGCTGGTGCTCAGGTCGTGGCGGTTGTTCTTCTTCAGGACCAGCGATTCACCATGGCTTTCAGTAAGCGTTTCCAGCGCGATGTCGCGCCCGGCCTGCAGGCGCGCGTCGTCCTTGACGGAGACTTGCGCGGCGGTCAAGGTGATGTCGCGCCCGGCCTGCATGTTGAGGTTGCCGGCGTCCACGCGGGCCACACCGCTGATGTGCGTGCCCCAGGTGTTGCCGAAGTTCTCCGACGCCGCGGTGGACGTCAGGGCAATGTCGCGCCCGGCCGCCAGGGTGACGTTGTCGCCCTTGATCAGCGACACCAGGTTGGTCAGGTCCTCGCGCGCGGCGAGGTCGACGGTGGCGCCCTGGATCAGGCCGCCGGCCTGGTTGACGATGTTGCCGGCGGTCATGACGGTGGCGTCGCGCGCGCCGATGGTGCCGCTGTTGACGATGTCGCCTTCGGCCTGCAGCTTGACGTCGCGGCCCGCCATGAGGGTGCCGTCGCCCTTCAGGTCGCCTTCCCGCACCAGCAGGTAGACCTGCGGGACCAGCACGGTTTCGGTGGTGCCGTCGGGCAGCGTGACGGTCTGTTCGACCAGCCAGACCAGGTCGGTGGTGAGCTGGCGCTGTTGCGCCTCGGTGAGCGCGACGCCGAGCTGGATGCCGTTGTCGCGGGCGTACTGCGCGCCCGCGGCGAGCAGGGCTTTGTACTGGCTGTCGTTGTCGCTGTACTTGTCGAGGAAGCGCTGGCCGGTGGTGGCCAGGATCTGGTCGGACACGAGCTTCTGTTCATAGAAGCCGTCGCCCAGGCGCTTGGGCTGGCCCGAGGGCGTCAGGAATTTGGCGCCTGCGGGCACCAGCGAATCCCAGCTGCCCAGGCGCGCGCCAGACAGGTTTTGACCGTTAGCCGCGGCGGTGGCGCCGCTGGCCGACAGAGAGCCGCCCGCGCCGAGCGTGGCCCCGCTTGGTCCGGATGCGCCTTGCGCGTCCAGGCGCTGGCCGTCCAGGCCGCTATTGGCGCCGACCGTGGCGCCGGCCTGGCCCGCGTTCGAGACCGAGCCCGCAGCGACGCCGGCGTTGACGGGTCCGAAACCGCCCTGGCCGTCCAGGCGTTGGCCTTGCAGGCCGTTGCTGGCGCCGACGGTGGTACCGCCTTGGCCCGGAGTCGAGACCGAGCCGGCGCCCACGCCGGCATTGACCGTGCCGGCCGCGCCGGGTTGGCCGCTGCGTTCGCCCGTCAGGCC
>NZ_JBARYB010000174.1:0-2833 GCF_049647645.1 Achromobacter sp. | reverse complement strand
GAGCTCGATGCCGACGCCGTGGCGGCGCGCGTGGCTGCGGCCCTGGCCCGCGCCGCCGAGCCGAAGTTGCGGGCGGTCTACAACCTGACCGGCACGGTGCTGCACACCAATCTGGGCCGGGCGCTGCTGCCCGACGAGGCGGTGGCCTCGGTGCTGCGCGCGCTCACCAGCCCCGCCAATCTGGAATTCGATCTGGACACCGGCGGACGCGGCGACCGCGACGACCTGATCGACGAGCTGCTGTGCGAACTGACGGGGGCCGAGGCCGCCACCGTCGTCAACAACAACGCCGCCGCCGTGCTGCTGATGTTGAACGCGCTGGCCGACCGGCGCGAAGCCGTGGTGTCGCGCGGCGAGCTGGTCGAGATCGGCGGCGCGTTCCGCATCCCCGACATCATGAAGCGCGCCGGAGCCAAGCTGGTCGAAGTCGGCACCACCAACCGCACGCACGCCGCGGACTACGAGAACGCCATCGGTCCGCGCACCGCCATGCTGATGAAGGTGCATTGCAGCAACTATGCGGTCACCGGCTTTACCAAGAGCGTGAGCGTGGCCGAAGTGGCGGCGCTGGCGCATGCGCGCGGGCTGCCGGCCACCGTGGACCTGGGCAGCGGCACACTGGTCGACCTGACCCAGTTCGGCCTGCCCAAGGAAGACACCGTGCGAGAAACCATCGCGGCCGGCGCCGACCTGGTCACCTTCAGCGGCGACAAGCTGCTGGGCGGTCCGCAGGCAGGCCTGCTGGTGGGCAGCAAGGATCTGATCCGCAAGATCAAGAAGAACCCGCTGAAACGCGCCTTGCGCGTCAGCAAGCTGACCCTGGCGGCGCTGGAGCCGGTGCTGGGCCTGTATCGCGCGCCCGAGTTCCTGGCCCAGCGGCTGACCACGCTGCGCCTGCTGACCCGTCCGCAGCGCGACATCCAGCCGCAGGCCGAACGTTTGCGCGGCGTCCTGGCGCATGCGGCGGGCGAGCCCTACGCGGTCGAGGCCGTGCCCATGTTCAGCCAGATCGGCAGCGGCGCCTTGCCGGTGGACCAACTGCCCAGCTACGGCCTGGCCGTGCGCTACACCGGCAGCGGCCGCGCCGGACGCCATCTGGACAAGCTGGAGACGCGGCTGCGCCGCCTGCCCGTGCCGGTGATCGGCCGCATCGCCGACGACGCCTTGTGGCTGGACCTGCGCTGCCTGGAAGCGCGCGACGAAGCGGCCTTTGCCGCGCAGCTGACGCATCTGGCGGAGCCGGCATGATCATCGGCACGGCCGGCCATATCGACCACGGCAAGACCACGCTGGTGCGGGCGCTGACCGGCGTCGACACCGACAGGCTCAAGGAAGAGAAGGCGCGCGGGATTTCGATCGAGCTGGGCTACGCCTACACGCCCTTGCCCAACGGCGACGTGCTGGGCTTTATCGACGTGCCGGGACACGAGAAGCTCGTACACACCATGGCGGCCGGCGCCAGCGGCATCGATTTCGGCCTGCTGGTGGTGGCGGCGGATGACGGGGTCATGCCGCAGACGCGTGAACACCTGGCCATCCTGGCCTTGCTGGGCGTGGCGCGCGGCGCGGTGGCGCTGACCAAGACCGACCGCGCCGACGCCGGACGGCTGCAGGCGGTGCGCGCCGAAATCGCCGAGCTGGCCGCCGGCACCTTTCTGCAGGATGCGCCGCTGTACGCCGTGTGCGCATCACAGCCCGGCGATGCGGGCGTGGCGGATCTGAAAACCCATTTGCACGGTCAGGCGCAGGCCCTGCGCCAGCGCGACAGCGCCGGGCTGTTCAGGTTGGCCGTCGACCGGGTTTTCACCCTGGCCGGCCACGGCACGGTGGTGACGGGCACGGCCCATGCCGGGCTGGCCCGCGCCGGCGACGAAGCGGCCGACCTGCGGCTGATGCCTGCCGACACGCGTGTGCGCGTGCGCAGCATCCACGCCCAGAACCAGCCCAGCGAGACCGGCGCGGCGGGCCAGCGTTGCGCCTTGAATCTTGCCGGCATGGACAAGAACGCCATCGCCCGCGGCGACTGGATCGCGGACGCGCGCTGCTTCCTGCCGTCGCGCCATGTCGATGTGGTGCTGACGCTGCTGGCGTCCGCCGATGCGCCGGTGCGCGCCTGGGCGCCGCTGCACGTGCACATCGGCGCGGCGCGCCACGTCGCGCATGTCGTGCCGCTGAGCGCGGAGTCGCTGGCGCCGGGGCAGTCCGGCTGGGTGCAACTGGTGTTCGACGAACCCGTCTGCGTCATGCCGGGCGACCGCTATATCGTGCGCAACGCGCAGGCCACGCGCACGGTGGGCGGCGGCCGGGTGCTGGATCCCAACGCGCCGGACCGCAAGCGCCGTTCCGTCGCGCGCATGCAGTGGCTGCAGGCTCTGTCGTCCATGCTGGACGGCGCCGGCCTGCATCCGGTGCTGGAGCATGCCGCGCTCGGCCTGGACGAAGACGCCTTGCAGCGCCTGACCGGCCAGCCCGTGGCTGAGATCATCGCGCCGCATGGCGCGCTATGGTTGGAGGCGCGCACGCCGCAGGCGCCGCGCACCCTGATTCTTGCGGCCCATTGGGACGCGCTGCGCGTCCGCGTGGAGCAGGCGCTGGCGGCGTTCCATCAAGGCGCGCCCGACGAGCCGGGGCCGGACGGTCCGCGCTTGCGCCGCATGGCCATGCCCGTCGGCCCGGACTCGCTGTGGCTGGCGGTGCTGGATGATCTGCAGCGCGACGGCCGCATCGTGCGCAACGGCCCCTGGCTGCATCTGCCCGGCCATACCGCGACCCTGGCGCCCGAGGAGTCGGCGCTGGCCGCACGCGTGCTGCCCCTGCTGGCGGCGGGCGCCTT
>NZ_JBARYB010000173.1:0-6555 GCF_049647645.1 Achromobacter sp. | reverse complement strand
GAACGCCTGCTGGACGCAGCCGACGCGAGGCAAGGCCCGCTGGATTGGACGGGCGGCGACGAGGCCGCGCCCGGCGACGCCGGCCTGCTGCTGTTCACCTCCGGCAGCACCGGCAATCCCAAGGGCGTGCTGCTGAGCCACCGAGGGTTGGCGAACAATGCGCGCGGCGTGCTGGCGCATACCGGCTTGACGCCGGACGACCGGCTCTTGCACGTGATGCCGCTGCATCACACCAATGCGCTCAACAACCAGATCTTTGCGCCGCTGCTGGCAGGCGCCTGCGTGGCGCTGGCGGGGCGTTTCCGGGCGGACGACATGCCGGGATTGCTGCGCGCGTTCCGGCCCAGCATCATTACCGGCGTGCCGACCATGTACGCGCGCATGCTGGAATTGCAGTTCGACCCCGCAAGCCTGGCGGCGTTGCGCTTTGCGCGCTGCGGCTCGGCGCCGATTACCGAAGCCCTGCACCAGCGCATCGAGGCCTTCCTGGGCTGCCCGCTGGTGGTGTCCTACGGCCTGTCGGAAGCCACCTGCACCTCCACCATGAATCCGCCCGCCGCGCGCCGCATGGGCTCGGTGGGCACGGTGCTGGCCGGCCAGAGCGTGACCTTGCGCCTGCCGGACGGCGCCGAGGTCGCGCCGGGCGGCGAAGGCGAGATCTGCATCGCGGGCGACAGCCTGATGCTGGGCTATGTGGGCGTGGACAGCGCCGACGCCAGCGCGCCGCAGTTGCTGCATACGGGCGATCTGGGACGGTTCGACCAGCAGGGGTATCTGAGCATCACCGGCCGCATCAAGGACGTGATCATCCGCGGCGGCGAGAACATCTCGCCGGCGCTGATCGAGGGCGTGGTGACGGGCCTGCCGGGCGTGGCCGCCTGCTGCGTGGTGGGCGCGCCCGACGAGGACCTGGGGGAAGTGCCCGTGATCTTCGTGCAACGCGCGGCCGACGCCGCGCCGGATGCGGCCGGCATACTGGCCGAGGTGCTGGCGCGCCTGGGCCGGATCTACGTGCCGCGCGAGGTGTTGTGGGTCGAGCGCCTGCCCGAGAACGCGGTGGGCAAGGTCGACCGCAAGGCGCTGGCGCGCCAGTTGGCGCCCGCATCCTTGCGTCTGTAAGCGAGCGGGACGCGCACGCCCCGCGGCTTGCGGCTATTCGACCTTGCCGATCCGGTTGACCGCCACTTCCAGCGAGGCCGAATCCTTCTTCCAGTATTCGTCGAAGGCTGGCGCGTCCAGGTATTGCACGGGACTGCCGGTGCCGGCGATGCGGGCCTGGACCTCTGGGTTGTTGGCGATGTCCTTGACGGTCTGGCGCAGCTTGTCGATGACGGCCGGCGGCGTGCCGGCCAGGGCGAACACGCCGGACCACTGCACGAAGCTGATGTCATAGCCCTGCGACTTGAAGGACGGCACGTCGGGCAGGCTGTCGAGCTTGCCGTCGCCCCAGTGCGCCAGCGCCTTGACGCGCCCCGCCTGGATCAGCTGCATGACGCTGGACGGGCCGGTGGCCAGGGCATCGACCTGGCCGCCCACCAGGGCCTGCACCGCAGGGCCGGCGCCCGTGAAAGGCACGTGCATCATCTTGATTCCTGCCGCGTTCTGCAGCATCTCCATAGGCACGTGCATGGTGCCGTAGATGCCGGAAGAGCCGTAGCTGAACTTGCCCGACTGCTTTTTGGCCGCGTCGACGAATTCCCGCAAGGTCTTGTACGGGGCGTCCGCGCGCACCACCAGCACGGTGGGATCGGCGGTGATGCGCGCAATGGGTACGAACTGGTCCAGCTGATAGGCCGGCTTGCGTTCCAGCAGGTGGTCGGCCGCGGGCAGGATGGAAATGGACGACAGGCTCATCAGCAGCGTGTAGCCGTCCGGCTTGGCGCGCCCGGCCTGGCCGATGCCGATGGCGCCGCCCGCGCCGCCCTTGTTCTCGATGACGACGGCCTGGCCCAGCTTGTCGCCCATGGCCTGGGCCAGCGGCCGCGCGATCGTGTCGGCGACGCCGCCGGGCGGGAAGGGCACCACCATGGTCACGGGGCGTTCAGGGTAGCCGGCAGCTATCGCGTTGGCGGTTCCCAGCCATAGCAAGGCGGCCGCGGCCGCCCGGTAGCAACGCAGATTCATGTCTCACTCCTTGTGCTTTTACCGTCGAGCCGCCCCATGTTCAGTTCCGGGGCTCTGCGCTCAGACGAAGCGGTTTTCTATGTGGCCGATGCCGTCGATCTCCACCCGCACCACGTCGCCGTTCTTGAGGAACTGCGGCGGGTTCAGGCCCTGGCCCACGCCGGCCGGCGTGCCGGTGGCGATGACGTCGCCCGGATACAGGGTGATGCCGCGCGAGCAGGTTTCGATCAGCGTGGGGATGTCGAAGATCAGGTCTTCGGTGTTGCCGTCCTGGCGCAGTTCGCCGTTGACCCAGCAGCGCACGCGGGTCTTCTGGCCGTCCAGCTCGTCGGCCGTCACCAGCCAGGGACCCATGGGGCAGAAAGTGTCGAAGGACTTGCCCAGGTCCCATTGCTGGTGGCGCATCTGCACGTCGCGCGCGGTGACGTCGTTGACCACCGTATAGGCGATGACGTGGCTCATGGCCTCGGCGCGGGAAATATTGCGGCCGCCCTTGCCGATCACCACCGCCAGTTCGGCTTCGTAGTCGATCTTGTCGGAGACGCCCACGGGCAGTAGCACGTCGGCCCAGGGGCCGACCACCGTCTGCGGAACCTTGGTGAACACGATGGGCCAGGATTCGGGATTGGCGTCGTTGTCCTTGAAGACGGAGTCGCGCAATTCCTTGGCGTGGGCGTGGTAGTTGCGCCCCACGCAGAACAGGTTGCGCCGCTGCGCCGGCAGGGGCGCTTCATGTTCCACCTGGTCCCAGCGGTAGGACGAGCCGATCTTGCCCGGCAAGGCGCGGCCTTCGGCCAGCCATTCCACGGCCGTCAGCGCGCCGGCCGCCGCGAGTTCGCGCGGGAAGTCCAGGGCGGTCACGCTGCCGCCGTCGTCGGAAACCACGCCGATGCGGCGCTCGCCGTTGATCCGGAATACTGCAATTTTCATGCTTGCTCCCTGGGCGGTTCAGATCGCCCGTGTTTAATACCAAAAAGTACCAATATGTATATTTTCAGGCCCAATTTCGAGAAAGAATATACCAAAAGAACCAATAGTCCTATCTGAATTAATAGTTTTTCAGGCATTTATTGGTCTGGATTGGTATCATCTGGCCGCTAGCTATTTTGGAAAGGTCCATGGACAAAGCTTCCGCCCTGCGCGCGGTCATCATCGAGAATCTGCAATCCGGCGCCTGGCCCGCCGGCCATCGCCTGCCCACGGAACGCGCCCTGGGCGAGCAGTTCGGCATCAGCCGCTCAACGGTGCGCCGCACCCTGGCGGAATTGAAGAGCGAAGGCCTGATCTCGCAGCGGGTGGGCAGCGGCACCTATGCCAATCCCCCTTCGGCCCTGGCGCAGGCTGAAGGGCTGTTACGCGCCGAGGTGCTGTCCACCAGTCCGGCCGAATTGATGGCGGCGCGGCTGGTGCTGGAGCCGGCCATCGCGGCGTTGGTGGTGCAGCATGGCAGCCCGGCCGATTTCGCAGCCATGCAGGACGCCTGTGCGCGGGCAGAGGCCGCCGACAGCTTCGAAGCGTTCGAGATCTGGGACGCCAGGCTGCACGAGTTGATGGCCAGCGCCACGCACAATCTCTTCATTGAAAAGGTGTTCGCGCTGATGACCGCGGCGCGCTCCCAAGCGACCTGGGGCGCCTTGAAGCGCAAGAGCCTGACGCCCGAGCGGCGCGCGTCCTATCAAGTGGAGCATCGTGAGATCGTTGACGCGCTGTACGACCGCGACGCCGAGCGCGCCATGGAGGCCGTGCGCAGGCATCTGCTGCACGTCAGGGAAAACTTGCTGGGATAGGGATAGCCGCGGCTACAGGCCCGGAGAATCGCGGCGCGGTGGCTGCCGGGTACATGCTCGGCGCCAGGCCGGCGGGCGCGGGATGGCGCTTCAGCGCTGCGCGCGCAGCCTGGCCAGTTCGGCGGATAGTTCGGCCACCAGGTCTTGGGCGCGCGCCAGCGGGTCGTGTTCCTCTGCCGCGGATTCGGCGGGCGGGGCGGGGGATTGCAGCCGGGGCTGCACGCTTTCATGGCCCATGCTGACGTCCACGTCGAACACCAGTTGTTCGGCCCGGTGCCAGGTCGTGAACCATTCCAGCGGCCGGCCATGCTGGTCCATGCCCTGGCCCTGCAGCATCAGCAGAGGCGTACCGGTTTGCGTGTCCAGCAGTTGCGCCAGCGCCTGGTCGGCGGCTACCGCCCGGATCTGATTGCGCCCGGCGCCGGGACGCAGGCCGAAGCGCCGCGTCAGCACGCCGTGCAAGGAAGCGTCGGTCAGATCGTCGGCGCGCAGGCCGGGCACGGCGTCAACCGGCAGCCAGGTGCGCACGTAGGCCAGCGGCGCGTCGGCCACATGGCGCAGGCGTTCCAGCATCAGCAATTGGGTGGTGCCGAAGAAGGCCGCCACGTCGCCGGGCGGCTCGGCGCGAGTGAAGGCCAGCACGCGGGTCTGCAAGGCCACGCCGGACTGCGCGAATTGCTCGTACAGGCCGGTGGAGCGCTGCACCAGCCGGCGGTGTTCCTGGGGCGCGGCGACGCTGGCGGGGCGTCCGGTTTCGCGTTGGATCAGGCCTTCGGTGGCCAGGGCCGCCAGCGCCTGGCGCACCACGCTGCGCGCCACGCCAAAGCGATCGCACAAGGCTGCCTCGCTGGGCAGCACGGCGCCGGCCGCGAGCTTGTTCGTGCGGATATATCCGCGCAGCAGGGTCGCCACCTGGGCGTGCAGCGGGATGTCGCCGGAGCGGTCAAGTACGGGCAATGCGTCGTGCGTGGCGGGCGCCATGGGAATCAACCTCCAGTTTGTGCCCGCGCAGTTTCCCACACATGCGTCCAGCCCGGGGCCAGATGCGCGGCGCGCTCGGCGGCCAGGATCAGGCTGTCCTCGCGGGCGATGCCGCGTCCGGCGATGTCGAAGGCGGTGCCGTGGTCCACGGACACGCGCACGACCGGCAGGCCCACCGTGATGTTCACGCCATCGTCGCCGTAGACCGCCTTGAAGGGCGCGTGGCCCTGGTCGTGGTAACAGGCGATCACGAACTTCCACTTGCCGCGCACGGCTTGCGGGAACAGCGCGTCGGCCGGGATCGGGCCGGCGGCAAGGATGCCCGCGGCATTCGCTTCGGCCACGGCGGGCGCCAGGATGTCGGCGTCCTCGCTGCCGAAGATGCCGTTTTCGCCTGCATGCGGATTCAGGCCCGACACCGCCACCGGCTGGTCGCCGCGGCCCAGTGCCTGGGCGAACGAACCGGCCAGGCGCAGCACCGCGCGCATGCGCGCCGGAGTCAGGTCTTCGATGGCCTGGCGCAGCGACACGTGGGTGGTGGCGTGGAAAATGTAGAGATCGCCGGCCGACAGCACCAGCGAGAAGGTCTTGACGCCGAACTCGTGCGCCAGCAGCTCGGTGTGGCCAGGCCACTTGTGGCCGGCGGCATGCATGGCGGCTTTGTTCAGCGGGGCGGTGACGATGCCGTCGACTTCGCCGGCGCGCGCCAGGGCGCAGGCCGTGGTGACGAAGCGCACCGAGCCATCGCCCGCGTCGGCGCTGATCTCGCCCAGCTTCACATGGGCCAGCGACGGGCCGGCCTGCAGCACCTCGATGGTGCCGGGGGTGTTGCTGCAGTCGGCCGCGCGGTCCAGTTTGCGCACGATGGCGGGATCGCCGCCCAGGCTGCGCACCGCGTTGGCCATCACGTCCACGTCGCCGACCACCAGCAGGCGGGCCTTCTGGCGCAGTTCGTCATGGCCCATCAGCATCTTGGCCGTGATTTCCGGCCCGATGCCCGCCACGTCGCCCAGGGTTACGGCCAGCAGGGGCAGTTTGCCCGGTTGGGGTTGTGTCATCGCTTGAATCTCCTATCGCGGATCGCGCGCACCGCGCGAACCAGTACATCTTCGGTGCCAAAGCCGCCGGCCTTGGTCACCACGGGCAGGCCGGCGGCCGTGCCTCCGGTCAGCGTGCCCAGGGGCACGCCGCCCATCACTTCGTCCACCAGCGCAACGCCGCGGGCGCCCAGCGCCACCAGCACGCTGCGCGCGCCGTCGCCGCCGGTGGCGACCACGCCGGCTGCATTCGCGCTGGCAATCAATTGCGCGGCCAGGCTGCCCAGGCGCGCGGCGACGCTCTCGGAATCCAGGCCGTCCAGTTGGCCTTCCGGCGCCAGCAGCAACACCGTGCCGGCTTGCGCCGGGGCCAGCGCGTGCGCCTGCAGCAGCGGCTGGCTCCAGGCCTGCCATGCGGCGTCGTCTGCCAACTGGGCCAGCGAGGGCGTCCAGGTGTCGGCGCCCGAGGCTTGCAGCGCGGCGGCTTGCGCCCGCGCCGCGCTGTGCTGGGACGTCACCACCACCACCACGGGCGCGGTCTGGTCGGCACCGGCCCAGACCCGCGCCAGCGGCACGGCCAGGCCGCCCGCGCCCACGGGCAGGGCGTGCACGCCCAGCAGGCCGAT
>NZ_JBARYB010000172.1:0-7486 GCF_049647645.1 Achromobacter sp. | reverse complement strand
ACCCAGATGCGCGCGCTGGCGATCGCGGCCTCGCGCGAGCTGGGCCAGACGGTCGTCATCGCCAACCGGCCAGGCGCCGGCGGCACGCTGGGGCCGGCAGCCATGGCACAGACGGCCGCGCCGGACGGCTACACGGTGTCCGTGGTGGTGGGCACGCTGTTCCGCTATCCCTTTCTGCAGCAGGTCAACTACGACCCTCTCAAGGACTTCACCTACGTTGCCTGCATGACGGCCTACTCCTATGCCATCGTGGTGCGCGAAGACGCGCCCTGGCGCACGCTGGACGAATTGATCGCCGACGCGCGCGCCCATCCCGAGAAGATCAGCTACGGCGGCACCGGAACGGGTGGCTCGGGACGCATCGCGATCGAACGCCTGTCGCGGCTGACGAACACGCGCTTCAACTTCATCCCCTACAAGGGCGCGGCCGAGGAAACGACCGCGCTCCTGGGCGGCCATATCCAGATGATCTCGGACGCGGGCTGGGGGCCGATGATAGACACCGGCAAGGCGCGCCTCCTGGCGGTGCTGGGCGAAGCCCGCGCCAAGCGCGTGCCCGACGTACCCACGCTGACGGAGCTGGGCTACCCCATCGTGGCGGCCAACCCGGTCGGCATCGCCGGGCCGAAGGGCATGGATCCGGACGTGACGCGCGCCTTGCAACAGGCCTTCCATCGCGCGTCCCGCGATCCGGAGTACAACCGCGCGCTGGAAACCGCCGACCAGCCCCACATGCTGATGGACAGCGCCGCCTACACCGACTTCGCGGTTCGGCAGGTGGCGGAAGAGAAAAAATTCGTGGCCGAGCTGGGCCTGAAGATGCAGTGACGACTGGGAACGCGCGCCCCGCCAGCGTCGTCAGGCGGCGGGGTGCAGCATGCAGTCGCGCAAGCGCAGCACCGAGGCACAGGAAGTATCGCGATGCGTCACCAGCGACAAGGACAGCGCATCGTGCGCATCGGCGTCGGTCAGCGGCACGAATGCCACGTGCGGGGTGGAATATGCCCGCGTCACGCCAGGCACCAGCGCCAGCCCCATGCCGCTGGCCACCAGGCTGATCAGCGTCTGTACCTGTATGGCCTCCTGGCTGATGCGTGGCGAGAAGCCCGCTTTCAGGCATAGCGCCTGCGCCACCCCGTGCAGGCCCGGCACCTTCAGGGGCGAGTACAGCACGAAGTTCTCGGCGCGGGCCCGCTGCAGGCCGACCGGTCCGCCCGCGGCCAGCGGATGTCCCGCCGGCACGGCCAGGATGAGGTCGTCGCGCTCCACCACCCAGGAATCCAGCGCCGCGTCTTCCGCCAAGGGGCCGCGCACCAAGCCGGCGTCGATATCGTTGGCGCGCAGCATCGCAACCAGGCCAACCGTGCTGTCCTCGCGCAAGTCCAGCTGCACGTCCGGATACTGCGCACGGAAGGCCGGCAAATGGCGCGGCAGCAGCATGTAGGTAGCCGAGCCGACGAAGCCCAGCCGCAGCGTGCCCCATTCGCCCAGCGCCACGCGGCGGGCGGCCTGGCGCGCCTGGTCGGCGTGGAACAGCGCGCGGCGCGCATCCGCCATCAGCGCCTGCCCCGCAGGCGTCGGCGTCACGCCCTTGGCGCCACGCACCAGCAGCGGCACGCCCACCGAATGTTCCAGTTTCTGGATCGAGACCGACAGCGCCGGTTGCGCAATATGCAGCGTGTCGGCTGCCCGCCGATAGCTGCCCAGCTCCGCAATGGTGACGAACTGCCGGAGCTGCCGCAAATCGATAGCCATAACAAATTCCATATCGCCCAATACCTACGCCATATTAGACGCGTATGCCGCCGGCCGATAGGATTCCCGCCATGACAGCCTCTCCCCTATCTCGAACCAGCGCGCTGGGCGGCGTGCGCATCCTGGACCTGACGTCGGTGGTGTTCGGCCCCTACGCGTCGCAGATACTGGCCGACTATGGCGCCGACGTGATCAAGGTGGAAGCGCCTGCGGGCGATTCCACCCGGCATACCGGCCCCGCCCAGGAACCCGGGCTGGCCGCCATATTCCTGGGCCTGAACCGCAACAAGCGCAGCATCGTCCTGGACCTGAAGCAGGCCGCGGCGCGGCAGGCGCTATTGACGATGGCGGACCAGGCCGACGTGCTGATGCACAGCATGCGTCCGGCCAAGATGGCGGCGCTGGGACTGGACCCGGACACGCTGTGCGCGCGCAATCCCCGCTTGGTCTATGCCGGCCTGTACGGTTTCGGCGCTGGCGGCGCCTATGATGGCCGGCCTGCATATGACGACATCATCCAGGGCCTGTCGGGCCTGGCCGACCTGGTCGACCGCCAGACCGGCGCGCCGCGCTACCTGCCTACCGTGGCGGCCGACAAGACTTGCGGCCTGATCGCGGCGCACGCCATCCTGGCCGCCCTGTTCCAGCGTGAGCGCAGCGGCGCGGGGCAACAGCTGGAAGTGCCCATGTTCGAGAGCATGGCGTCCTACGCGCTGGTCGAACACTACTACGGCAGGCATCTGGCCGACCAGCCCGGCGAGGCGGGCTATCCGCGCGTGCTCACGCCCTGGCGCAGGCCGTGCCAGACCGCCGATGGCCATGTCTGCCTGATGCCCTACACCGACGCCCACTGGCGCGACTTCTTCATTGCTGCGGACCGCCCCGACCTGGCGGCAGACCCGCGCTTTGCCGACATCGCGTCGCGCACCCGGCACATCGAAACGCTGTACCAACTGCAGGCCGGCATCGTTGCCGGACGCGATACCGCCTACTGGCTGGCGCTGTGCGAACGGCTGGAAATTCCCGCCGCGCGCGTCAACCGCCTGCAGGACCTGGAGACCGATCCGCACCTGCAAAGCGTGGACTTCTTCGCGCCGCTGGAAAGCGCCTCGGGCAGCCGCTACCGCTTTCCCCGCAATCCCGTGCGCCTGCAGCATTCCCATGTACCGGCCGCGATGCCACCGCGCCTGGGCGAGCACACGCTGGACGTGCTGCGCCAGGCCGGCCTGGACGAAGCCCGGATCGCCGCGCTCTTGGAAACAGGCGCCGCCCGCGACTCGCTTTCCTCAACCCAGACCCACCTCAAGGACCCCACATGACCGCAGACTGCAACGCCGCCGACATCCAGCAACTTGGACAAGGCTATTACTGGCAGGACCTGGCCGTGGGCCAGCGCTTCCACACGTTCCGCCGCACGATTACCGAAACCGATATCGTGAACTTCATCAGCGTGACCGGCATGCTGGAAACGATCTTCATCGACGCCACCTATGCGCACGGCGCCATCCAGGGACGCCCCGCCCCCGGCGCGCTGACCTACGGCCTGATCGAGGGCCTGATCATGCAGGGCATGGTGCAAGGCACCGGGCTGGCGCTGCTGGAAGTCCACAAGAAAATGCTGGCGCCGGTGGTCGCGGGCGACACCATCTGGGCGGAGATCGAAGTCACTGGCATACGTCCCACCTCGCAGCACAACCGGGCCGTGGTCGCGTCCGCCATCGAAGTCCGCAACCAGCACGGCAAACCGGTAATGGCCTACACGGCCACGCGCATGCTGGCCGGCAGGCCCTGAACTCTCGTCAGACGGCCAAGCATCCCCCGCAGAGGGAGCTGGCGCCTGGACGCGGTCCGCATCACTAAAAAGCACAAGGAGACAAACCGATGAAGAAAGCACTGCTGGCGGGCAGCCTCGCCATCCTGGCGCTGGCAGGCGCCGCAAGCGCCCAGGCCGCCTGGCCCGAGCGCCCCATCACCATGGTGGTGCCTTTCCCGCCCGGCGGGCCGACCGACCTGGTGGCGCGGGTGCTGGCCAAGCAGCTGACGGACCAGCTGGGCCAGACCGTCGTGGTCGAGAACAAGGGCGGCGCCAACGGCAATATCGGCATGCAGTACGCGGCGGCCGCCAAGCCCGATGGCTATACCGTGCTGTACAACACGTCCTCCATCGCGCTCAGCCCAAATCTGTACCGGTCGCTGGCCTTCGACCCGGTCAAGGACTACGCGCCGGTATCGTCCACGGCGGTGATTCCGCTGGTGCTGCTGGTGCATCCGTCCGTGCCGGCGCAAGACACCCGCACGTTCGTGCAGTACGCACGCGAGCATCCCGGCAAGCTGTCGTACGGTTCGGCCGGCGCCGGCAATGTCACGCACCTGGGCGCCCTGCTGCTGTTGCGTTCGCTTGAGATCGACGCGGTGCATGTGCCGTACCGCGGCAGCGCGCCGGCCATGACGGACCTGGTCGGCGGGCAGGTGCAACTCATGACCAATACGCTGAACGATTCGCTAGGCTTCATCCGCGAAGGCAAGCTGCGCGCGCTGGCCGTGACCAGCGGCGCGCGCAGCGAGCAATTGCCCGACGTGCCGACGGTGGCGGAAACGGTGGTGCCCGGGTTCGAGATGGGCGCCTGGCAAGGCGTGGTGGTGCCGGCAGGCACGCCGGCGCCGATCATAGACAAGCTGAACGCCGAAATCCGCCGCGCGCTGCAATCCCCCGAAATGACCAAACAGCTCAAGGCGCAAGGCGCGCAGGCGCTGGGATCCACGCCGCAGGAGTACGCGGCCTACATCAAGAGCGAAATCGCGCGCTGGGGAGAAGTGGTGAAGGCCGCCAACGTGAAGCTGGACTGACGGCCAATGCAAAGCGCCCGCGAGTCGCGGGCGCTTTGCAGGGATTGCGGAGCCGGCCGGAAAACTCAGCGGCCGTTGGCCTTGGCCGTGATGCCGTTGGCCGCGCCCATGTCGGTATTGGGCACGTCGCGCAGCAGCACGCGCACGTCCTGGCCCGAAATGCCGATACTGGAGCACACGGCCTGGTTCAGCGCCGCGATCAGCGCGGCCTTCTTGGCCTCGTCGCGGCCGGAGATCAGCGCCACGTCGACACGCGCCATGGACTTGCCGATTTCACCGCCCACGATCACGTGTTCCGCTGCCACTTCCTGCAGCACGATGCGCACGCTGGGCAGCGGCGCCGCGATGCTCTCGACGACGGCGTTGGACGCGGCCTGCAACAGAGCGGCCTTTTGGGCGGCCGTGTGGCCAGCCATGATCTGGACATTCAAAATAGGCATGACGGATTCCGATGTTCCGAAAAAGGAGAAACCGGCCAAGCGGCCGGCAAACCATCATATCCGGATCGGGGCCGCGTAAACGGCCGAGCAGCCCCGATTCGGATTAGGGTTTCTCCCTGTCAGGCCGCCTGGTCGCGGCGCTCGGGCTCGGGCTGCTCTTGCGCGTCAGTAGCCGCGGCAGCTTCCGCCGGGGCTGCGGTTTCCGCCAGCGCAGGCGTCACCAGCTCCACGACCTTCTTGCGCGACAGCATGCCGATGAACTCGTCGTCCTCGCCGGTCACCGCGACCGGCTGGTCGCTATGCACCAGTTGGGCCAGCACCTCGCCCAAGCCTGCCGTGGCCGGCACGGAAGCCAGGTCCTCGACGTAGCGGGAGATGTCGCGCGCGCCTTCCTCGATGGCGCGCGTGGCGGCCGCGGCGGTCAACACGCCGGCCAGCCGCTTGCCGTCCAGCACCGGTGCGTACTCGTAGCTCAGGGCGCGCATGCGGTCCATGGCGTGGGCGGGACGCGAACGCATGGTCAGCGTCAGGCGCGCCGGGTTCACGGCGTGCGTGGCGTTGAGGACCTTGGTGCGGTTCACGTCCTGCAGGAAGGACTGCACGTAGTCGTTGGCCGGATTCAGCAGGATGTCTTCCGGCGTGCCTTCCTGCACCAGTTCGCCGTCCTTGAGGATGGCGATGCGGTTGCCCAGGCGCAGCGCTTCGTCCAGGTCATGGGTGATGAAGACGATGGTCTTGTTGAGCTTGGCCTGCAACTGCAGCAGCTGGTCCTGCATCTCGCGGCGGATCAGCGGATCCAGCGCCGAGAAGGCTTCGTCCATCAGCAGGATTTCGGCATCGGTGGCCAGCGCCCGGGCCAGGCCGACGCGCTGCTGCATGCCGCCCGACAACTGGTGCGGATACTGGTTCTCGAAGCCCGACAGGCCCACCTGGTCCAGCCATTCGCGGGCGCGCTTCTCGCGCTCGGCGCGGCCCACGCCCTGCACGGTGAGGCCGTAGGCGGCGTTGTCCAGCACGGTGCGGTGCGGGAACAGGCCGAAGCGCTGGAACACCATGCTCATCTTCTTTTGGCGGAAGATTTCCAGGTCGCGCTTGTTCAGGCTGACCACGTCCACGCCGTCGACCAGGATGTGGCCGGCGCTGGGTTCGATCAGGCGGTTGAAGTGGCGGATCAGCGTGGACTTGCCGGAACCCGACAGGCCCATGATGACGTAGATGCTGCCTTCTTCGATCGACAGGCTGATGTCGCGCAGGCCCAGCGTGTGGCCGCTCTCGGCCAGCAGCTGTTCCTTGCTCATGCCGCCCTGGGCGGCTTCCAGCCATTTCTTCGGATGCGGCCCGAAGACCTTGTAGATGTTCTTGACCTCGATCTTGCTCATCGCTGGCCTCCCATGCGCATGCGCTGTCCATACGATTGCGTGATCCGGTCGAACAGCACGGCCAGCACCACGATACCCAAGCCCGCCAGCAGGCCGCGGCCCACTTCCAGGCGGTTGATGCCGAGCAGCACTTCATAGCCCAGGCCGCGCGCGCCGATCATCGAGGCGATCACCACCATCGACAGCGCCATCATCGTGGTCTGGTTGATGCCGGCCATGATGTTGGGCAAGGCCAGCGGCAGCTGCACGCCGAAAAGCTGCTGGCGCGGATTGGCGCCGAAGGCGCGCGAGGCTTCCAGCACTTCGCGGTCGACCAGGCGGATACCCAGGTCGGTCAGGCGGATCAGCGGCGGCACGGCGTAGATCACGGTGGCGATGATGGCGGGGATCTTGCCCAGGCCGAACAGCATGACCACGGGAATCAGGTACACGAAGCTGGGCATGGTCTGCATCACGTCCAGCACCGGCAGCATGATGGAACGCAGCCAGTTGATCCGCGCCATCAGCACGCCCAGCGGGATGCCGATAATCACCGACAGGCCAGCCGCCATGATCATCAGCGCCAGCGTCTGCATGCCGGCGTCCCACAGGCCCAGCACGCCGATCACGCACAACAGCGCGCCCATCGCCAGGCTCAGGCCGATGCGGCGGCTGACGCCCCAGGCGATCGCGATCGTGACCGCGACCACCGCCCACCAGGGCGAATTGCGCAGCAATTGCTCCAGCCACACCAGGGCATGCAGCACGGGCTGGGACAGGGTCTCCAGCGTGTCGGCATAGTTGGTGACCAGGTGATCGACAAAGCCGTCGATCGCCCCCCGGACCTGCCGGGCGGGAATAACTTCAGGAAACATTCGTTCTACTCCATTCTGGCGCACTCACCGCGCGGACCGCCCGCGCCTGCCCCGGGATCGGGAATGCGGCGCAAGCTTGCGGCTTCCAGCTAGAAAACGGCCGGCCATCCCGGCTGCGCCAGCGCATCTCGGTCCGGGCGCGAACGCCCGGCCGGCGGCCGTCCCGGCAAAGGAATCCGGCCCCAGGCTGGGCCGGTGCGCGCCGCAGGGG
>NZ_JBARYB010000171.1:0-10643 GCF_049647645.1 Achromobacter sp. | reverse complement strand
GGCCGACCGCCTGCTGCGTTGCGGCGTGCCCGCGGCCGCCGTGCAGACCGTGGACCAGGCGCTGGCGCATCCGCATACCCGCCATCGCGGCATGGTGCTGGAGCAAGGCGACTATCGCGGCGTGGGTTCGCCGATCAAGCTGTCGCGCACTCCGGCCACGCTGCGCAAGCTGCCGCCGGCGCTGCGCCCCGCGGACGGTAGCGAGTAAGCCCGCGCCATCAACCGCCCTGGGCGACGCCTTCGCGGCGCGGATCGGCGCCGCCCTGCAAGCCGCCGGCGTCGATCACGATGCCGTGGATGCCGCTGGGAAATTCGAGTATCCGCACCGGGTGCCCCATGCGCTCGAGCTCAGGCGCCAGCGCCTCCAGCGCGGTGCCCTTCTCCAGTTCGGTTTCCTTGTTGCGGCTGCCCATATTGGGCAGATCGATGGCGGCCTGGATGTCCAGGCCCCAGTCCAGCACACCCACGATGGTCTTGGCCACGTAGTTGATGATGGCGCTGCCGCCCGGCGACCCCACCAGCAGATAGGGCTTGCCGTCGCGCAGCACGATCATCGGCGCCATGGAGCTGCGCGGACGCTTGCCCGGCTCGATGCGGTTGGCGACGAGACGGCCCTCGGGATCCTTGTAGGACGAGGAAAAATCCGTCATCTCGTTGTTCAGCAAAAAGCCGCGCACGAAGATCTTGCTGCCGAATTCATTTTCGATGGTGGTCGTCATGCTCAAGGCATTGCCCTGGGCGTCGACGGCCACCAGGTGGCTGGTCGAGGGCAGCGCCAGCGCATCGTCCTTGCCCAGCGATAACAGCTTGCCTTCCGGATCGCCGGGCAACGCCACCTTCATGCTGCGGTCTGGCTGGATCAGCGCGCCGCGCGCGCGCAGATAGGCCGGGTCCAGCATGGCGCGGACCGGCACCCGCACGAAGTCCGGGTCGGCCACGTAGAAGTCGCGGTCGGCGAACGCCAACCGGCCGGCCTCGGAGAAGTAATGCACCGCCTCCACGCTGCCCGGCTTGTAGCTGCCGAGAGGGAATTGTTCCAGTTCGCCCAGCATCTGCAACACCGCGATCGGTCCGCTGCTGGGCGGCCCCATGCCGCACAGCTGATAGCCGCGATAGGCGCCGCAGACGGGATCGCGCGTCTTGGCGCGATAGCCCGCCATGTCTGCCAGGGTCAGGTCGCCCGGCACGGCATGGCCGTGCACCGCGGCGACGATGTCCGCGGCGATCTCGCCCTGATAGAACGCGTCCGCGCCCTGTCCGGCCACGGCGCGCAGCGTGCGCGCGAATTCGGGGTTCTTAAGCACATGGCCCACCGGCCATGGCGTGCCGTCCGGCGCGTAGAAATAAGCCGCCGCCGCGGCTTGCGTGCGCAGCTCCTTGTTGCCGGCCAGCAGCTTGTGCAGGCGGGGCGACACGGGGAAGCCCTGCTCGGCCAGCCGGATCGCAGGCTGGAACAGGTCGGCCCAGGGCAGCGCGCCCTGCTCCTTGTGGGCTAGCTCAAGCCCGCGCAGCAGGCCTGGCACGCCCACCGCCAGGCCGCTATTGACGGCGCGGGCAAAGGGCACCGGTTTGCCGTCCGGGTCCAGGAAACGCTGCGGCTGGGCCGCGGCAGGCGCGGTCTCGCGGCTGTCGTAAGTCTGGATCCGGCCGCTCTTGGACGAATACGCCACCATGAAGGCGCCGCCGCCTATGCCGGACGATTGCGGCTCCACCAGGTTCAGCACCAGTTGCGCGGCAATGGCCGCATCCACCGCGCTGCCGCCCCGGCGCAGCATCTCGTCGCCGGCCTGCGTCGCCAGCGGATTGGCGGACGCCATCATGAAGTGCGGCGCGCGCACCAGTTGGCGCGTCTGCGTGCCGCTGGCGGCCTCGGGGTTCAGGTCTTCTACGGCTTGCTGCGTGCGCGCCCACGCGGCAGGCATGACCGCGAGCGCGGCGGCAAGCAGGAGGGCGGCGGCGTGACGAGGTGCGCGCATGTGAAGCTCCGGTGTGCGCCGGCTTTCCGGCAGGGGTTCATGATAGTCAAGGCGCCGGCGGCTGTCGCGACCGAGCTCCCGCCCCCTGGGCCACATCCGGCTTAGAATCGCGGTTTCCGCCCACCGTCCCCACCGTGCCATGCGTTTGCGCCACATCGAGATTTTCGAAGCGATCCGCCGTACCGGATCCCTGACCGAGGCTGCGGCCGCGCTGCATATCTCGCAGCCGGCGGCCAGCAAGCTGTTGGCGCATGCCGAAGCGCAGTTGGGCTTCAAGCTGTTCGAGCGGGTGAAGGGCCGGCTGGTCGCCACCCGCGAGGCCGAGATCCTCACTCCCGAGGTCGCGCGCCTGAATCAGGACCTCAACAGCGTGCGCAGGCTGGCCGCCAGCCTGCGCGACCATCCCAACGGCCACCTGCGGCTGGGCTGCGCGCCGGCGCTGGGCCTGGGACTGCTGCCCGGCGTGGTGCGCGACAGCCGCGCGGCGCAGCCCGGCATCACCTTCGACATCCACACGCATCACAGCAGCGAGCTGGTGCAGGGGCTGCTGACGCGGGAGCTGGACCTGGCCATCACCTTCGATACCAATGACTATCCCGGCCTGACCCGCATGGGCCTCGGCCACACCGAACTGGTACACCTGAGCCGCAAGCCCGGCACGGGTCCGCTGCCATTGGCAGAGCTGACGTCCATGGCGGGCGATACGCTGATCGTGCTGGACGCGGCCGATGCCTCCGGCGCCCTGTTGCAGATGGCGCTGGACGCGCAGGGCCTGGATCCGCAGGTCGCCATCCAGGTGCAGACGCATTACGTGGCCTGCGCGCTGGTCGACGCGGGCTGCGGCGACGCCATCGTGGACGCGATCACCGCGCAGGCGATGCTGCGCCCCGGCATGAACCTGCGCCGGCTGGACCCGGCGTTGCGCGTGCCGATCAGCATCATGGTGCGCAACCAGGATCCGTTGTCGGCGCTGCACCGCGACTTCATTGAACGCCTGCGCGCCGCTTGCGAGGCGCTGCAGGCCGGGCTCGACGCCGCGGCCTGAGGCGCGGTTGGCGCGCAAAACACGACGGGCGCCCGAAGGCGCCCGTCGTCACATGCAGAGGGGGCAGGCAGCGCCCGCCCCGCGCGGCATCAGTCCAGCTTGATGTTCTGCTTCTTCACGACGTCCTTCGCCCAGTCATACTGCTCTTTGATTTCCTTGGCGAATTCTTCCGGCGTGTTGCCCGACGGCGCCGAGCCCTGGTCGTCCAGCGCCTTGATGACCTTGGGGTCCTTCAGGGCCACCACGGCAGCGTCGCGCAGCTTGTTCACGACTTCCATCGGCGTGCCCTTGGGCGCCAGCAGGCCGTACCAGACCGGCTGGTTCAGCACCGGGAAGCCGGCGTCCTTGAACGTCGGCACGTCCTTGATGGCGTCGATGTTGGTCGGCCATGCGATGGCCATGGCGCGCAGCTTGCCCGCCTGGATCTGCGGCATCGACGACGGCAGGTTGTCGAACAGGATTTCGATCTGGCCGCCGACGGCGTCAGCCACGGCCGGGCCCGAACCCTTGTACGGCACGTGCACGATGTCCGTGCCGGTGGCCATCTTGAACGATTCGCCCATCAGGTGCAGCACGCCGCAGGTGCCCGAGCTGCCGTAGGAGTACTTGCCCGGATTCTTCTTCAGCTCTTCCAGGAAACCCTTGAAGTCCTTGGCGGGGAACTTCGGGTTCACGGCCACCACGTTGGCGGTGTTGGCGAAGTTGGTGACCGGCTGGAAATCCTTGATCGGATCGTAGGGCAGGTCGTTGGGGCGGCAAGCCGGGTTCACGGCCATCGTCGAGACGGTGGCGATGGACAGCGTGTAGCCGTCGGCATCGGCGCGCGCGGCTTCGGATGCGCCGATGGCGCCGCCTGCGCCGCCCTTGTTTTCCACAACCATGGGTTGGCCCAGTTCCTGGCTCATGCGCTGCGTCACCAGGCGCGCAATGATGTCGGTGGAACCGCCGGGCGCGAACGGAACGATGACGCGGATCGGCTTGCTCGGGTACTTGTCGGCAGCGTGAGCGGCGGAGGCGCCGAGGGTGCCGGCAGCGCCGGTGGCCAAGGCGATCGCCACGGCCAGGGAGCGGACTTTATTCATAGGTGTGTTTCCTCCAATATGCGAGCCCGTGTGTATACGGACCGTTGTGTGATGCGCCTGCCTGTGGACAGGTCCGCAATTAACGGTGGTGGACGCATGCTCTGTGCGCAGGGAGAGCACTTTTTATAGGTTGCTTGTGGCACACGCGCCCGCCAGAATGACGGAGAATAGCAGCAAATACTTACAGACGCATAGCGCAGCGATCCCCGTCTGACGCGCATCAAATACGTACTCGCACATGTCGGTTGCCCTTCTGGTTTTTCCTGATTTCATGCTGGTTGCGCTGGGTTGGGCGCTGCGTCACAAACTGAATTTTTCCCGCGAATTCTTCGCCGGCACCGAACGACTGGTCTACTTCGTCCTGCTTCCCGCACTGCTGTTCCAGTCCATCCTGCGCACCCCCATCACCGCCGGCAACGCCGCCATGCTATTGCAGGCCTCCGCGGCCGTCATTGCGGCCGGCATCGCGCTGGCATGGCTGGCGGCGTGGGTGCTGCGGCCGTCCTCGCTGAGCCTGGCCTCTTCTGCCCAATGCGCCTACCGCTTCAACACCTATCTCGGCCTGGCGCTGTCGGCCAGCCTGGGCGGCACCCAGGGCCAGACGGTCATGGCGCTGATCGTCGGCTTCGCCGTCCCCATGGCCAACATGGCCGCGGTCTACGGCCTGGCCCGCCATAGCGGCGGCAACCTGCTGCGCGAACTGGCCCGCAATCCATTGGTCATTTCCACGCTGGCCGGCCTGGCCTGCAACCTGGCCGGCCTGCACTTGCCCGGCCCGCTGGACACGGCTCTCGCGCGCCTGGGCGCGGCGGCCATCGCGCTGGGCATCATCTGCGTGGGCGCCAGCCTCTCATGGGAGGGCGGCAAGGGCCATGGCGCGCTGATCGCCTGGATGCTCGCGGTCAAGCTGGCGGCGCTGCCCGCCGTGGCCTTGCTGGTGGCGCATTTGCTGGCGCTACCGCCGCTGGAATCGCAAATGCTGTTGCTGTTCGCGGCCCTGCCCAGCGCTTCCGCCGCCTACGTGCTGGCCATGCGCATGGGCGGCGACGGCCGCATGGTGGCGGTGCTGATATCGCTGGGCACGCTGTTTTCGGCGCTGACGATTCCGCTGTGGCTGATGCTGACGGGCACTTGAGGCAACCACAATATCCGGAACAAAAAAAAGACCGCCGCGGCGGTCTTTTTCATGCGCATGGCAGTCTTGTTTACGAAGACTTGTGCGCGTTGGTCATGGAGGCCGGCACCACCCATTCGGCGAACTGCGCTTCGGTCACATAGCCCAGCGCCAACGCCGATTCCTTCAGCGACAAGCCTTCCTTGTGGGCCTTCTTGGCGATCTGCGCGGCCTTGTCGTAGCCGATGTGCGGATTCAGCGCCGTCACCAGCATCAGCGAACGGTCGACCAGTTCCGCGATGCGCTCGCGGTTGGGCTCGATGCCGGCGGCGCAATGCTCGTTGAAGCTGGCCATGCCGTCGGTCAGGAGGCGCACCGATTGCAGGAAATTGTGGATCACCAGCGGCTTGAACACGTTGAGTTCGAAATTGCCGCTGGCGCCGCCGATATTGATGGCCACGTCGTTGCCCAGCACCTGCGCGGCCAGCATCGTGATGGCTTCGCATTGCGTCGGGTTGACCTTGCCCGGCATGATCGAGCTGCCCGGCTCGTTCTCGGGGATGCTGATCTCGCCCAGGCCCGAACGCGGACCGCTGGACAGCCAGCGCACGTCGTTGGCGATCTTCATCAGGCCAGCCGCCAGCGACTTCAGCGCGCCGTGCGCGAACAGCAGCGCTTCGTGCGAGGCCAGGCCCTGGAACTTGTTGGGCGCCGACACGAAGGCGGTGCCGGTGGCGTGCGCCAGTTCAGCCGAAACCTTGGCGCTGAACTGCGGGTGCGCATTCAGGCCGGTGCCCACCGCCGTGCCGCCGATAGCCAGTTGATGCAGGCCCGGCAAGGTGGCGCGGATCTGCTGTTCAGCCAGATCCAGCTGGGCCACATAGCCCGACAATTCCTGGCCCAGGGTCAGGGGCGTGGCGTCCTGCAGGTGGGTGCGGCCGATCTTGACGATGTCGTAGAACTCGGCGCTCTTGGCCGCCAGCGTGGCGCGCAGGGCCTTCAGCGAAGGCAGCAGATGATGTTCGACCTGCACCGCCGCCGCCACGTGCATGGCGGTCGGGAAGGTGTCGTTGGAGGATTGCCCGCGGTTGACGTGGTCGTTCGGGTGCACCTTGCGCTCTTCGCCGCGCACGCCGCCCAGCAGTTCCGAGGCGCGGTTGGCCAGCACCTCGTTCATGTTCATATTGCTTTGCGTGCCGGAGCCGGTCTGCCAGACCGACAGCGGGAACTCGTTGGGCCACTTGCCGGCGATCACTTCATCGGCTGCGCGGACGATGCCATCGGCAACCTTCGGATCCAGCTCGCCCAGATCGGCATTGACCTTGGCGGCCGCGCGCTTGAGCCGCGCCATCGCCTCAACCAGCGGAACCGGCATTTTTTCGGTGGAAATCGCGAAAAAATGCAGCGAACGCTGCGTCTGCGCGCCCCAGAGGTGATCTTCCGGGACTTCGATGGGACCAAAAGTGTCTTTTTCAATGCGGGTCTTCATGGCGCGTGCTACTCCGTGGCGACGTCGGTTGCGGCTGACGGCGGTGCGCCAGTCGCGAGAAAGTTGAGAATGACAATCAATTCTAGGTTAGCAGAAACCCGCATTCCTATAATTGCGCGAACATCCGTACTCCTCCACCGTTTTTACCACTCGCCCCGCGCCATGTCCGCCCCTCTTTGCAGCCTGAACTTGCACCTGCCCGACGAAGCCGCCACGGAATCGCTGGCGCGGCAGCTCGCGCCCCTGGTTTCCAGCGGCCAGACCGGTCCGGCAGGGGGACACATACACCTCCGGGGAGACCTGGGCGCAGGGAAAACAGCCTTCACGCGAGCCCTGTTGCGGGAATGCGGCATCACCGGGCGGATCAAAAGTCCAAGCTACGCGCTGCTTGAATCCTATAAAGTTTCTAACTTATACTTCTATCATCTTGATTTTTATAGATTTAGTGATTCGCGCGAATGGTTGGACGCAGGATTCCGGGATTTACTGCGTGACGATGCGGTCGTTTTGATCGAATGGCCGGAGCGGGCCGGGGGCCTTTTGCCCCCTCCCGACCTGCTGATTTCCCTAGCCTATGCAGGCGAAGGACGCGACGCCAGCCTGACCGCGTACACCGCTCGAGGACAAACATGGTTGAACGCGATTGTCCCCCCGCCCCAGTCGGCGCCCTCCCCTCGGCAGGCGCCACCCGGCGCCGCCTGATCAGCGTCGCCGCCACTCTGCTCGTCTTGCCGGTCCTGCCGCGCCTGGCGCAGGCGGCAACGATCCTGGCCGTGCGCACCTGGCCGGCCGATGAATACACCCGCGTCACGCTGGAGCTCGACAGCGAGCTCAAGGCTGAACAGTTCACGCTTGAAAACCCCCACCGTCTGGTGGTGGACATCGAGGGACTGACCATCAGCGCGGCCCTGAACGACCTGGTTTCCAAGGTCCGGCCGGACGATCCCTACATCCAGAGCCTGCGGGTGGCGCAGAACCGCCCGAACGTGGTCCGCCTGGTGTTCGACCTGAAGCAACCCGTGGCGCCCCAGGTGTTCACGCTCAAGCCCGTGGCGGACTACCAGTACCGCCTAGTGCTGGACCTGTATCCGAAGATCGCCCAGGACCCGCTGATCGCGATCCTGAACAAGCAAAGCGGCCCCGACGTGGACGACCCGCTGGCGCGCATCCTGGAAGACATCCAGCGCAATCCGGTGACCCGCGCCGATCCGCCCGAGCCGCCGCGCGTGCGCGGCCAGCAGCCGGCGCCCCCGCTGCCCACGGCCCCCAAATCCCCGCCCGCCACCGCCAGCCGCGGCAAGCAGCGCATGCTGACCATCGCGCTGGACCCCGGCCACGGCGGCGAGGATCCGGGCGCCATCGGCAGCAGCGGCCTGCGCGAGAAAGACGTGGTGCTGCGCATCGCCCGGCGCCTGAAGGCGCTGATCGACAGCCAGCCCTACATGCGCGCTTATCTGACGCGCGACGACGATTACTTCGTGCCCCTGCATGTGCGCGTGCAGAAGGCGCGCCGAGTGCATGCCGACCTGTTCATCTCGATCCACGCGGACGCCTGGGTCAAGCCCTCGGCCAATGGCTCGTCGGTGTTCGCGCTGTCGCAACGCGGCGCCACCAGCGCCCAGGCGCGCTGGATGGCGGACAAGGAAAACGCGGCCGACTTGATCGGCGGCGTCAACCTCGGCAGCCACGACCGCCAGGTGGCCAAGGTGCTGCTGGACCTGTCCACCACCGCGCAGATCAACGATTCGCTCAAGGTCGGCAACGCCTTCCTGGACGAAATCAAGAAGATCAACCGCCTGCACAAGAACAGCGTCGAACAGGCCGGCTTCGCCGTGCTGAAGGCGCCGGACATTCCCTCGGTACTGGTCGAAACCGCCTTCATCAGCAACCCCCAGGAAGAAGCCCTGCTCAAGAGCACTTCACACCAGGACAAGCTGGCGCAGGCCATGATGACGGGCATCCAACGCTACTTCACCGCCAATCCGCCGCTGGCGCGGCTGGGCGACCTGAGCTGAAGCAGCGCCAGCCGGCCGCATGAAAAAGGGCGTTGCGCTTGACGGCGCAACGCCCTTTTCACTTGCCAGGCGCTTGTGCGGTGGCTCGCGCCACCGCCACCTCAGGCCCCGCGCCTGGCCTTGATCAGCTTGAACACCCCGGCCCCGATCACGGGCACGATGGCCGCGGCCAGGCCCAGCAGCACGATGGTGTTCAGGTGTTCCCGCACCAGCGGGATATTGCCGAAGAAATAGCCCGCGGCCACCAGGCTCACCACCCACAGCAGCGCGCCCAGGATATTGAACAGCTGGAAGCGGGACTGCGGCATGTCGGCCACGCCCGCGACGAAGGGCGCAAAGGTGCGGATCACGGGGATGAAGCGCGACATCACGATGGTCTTGCCGCCGTGCTTCTCATAGAACGCGTGCGTGCGCATCAACGCGCCGCGATCCAGGAAGCGCAGGTTCATCGAAAACACGCGCGGCCCGATATAGCGTCCGATGGCGTAGTTCAGCGTATTGCCGGTGATGGCCGCGACGATCAGCAGCCCTCCCATCAGGATCGGGTCGATATGCCCGGTGGCGCCGAACGCGCCGGCGATGAACAAGAGCGAATCCCCCGGCAAAAACGGCAGCACGACCAGTCCCGTCTCGGCGAAAACGATCAGGAACAGCACCAGATACACCCACATGCCGTACTGCGCGACCCAGACGCCCAGCGTCTTGTCGATGTGGAGCACCATATTGAAAAATTCGAGCATTGAAGCAACCCTGCCAACGGAATGGGATATCAGTCCGCGACTATAGCCCACCCGCCCATGACGCTAAAATCATCCACATAGCCATACCTGAACACCAGCCACATGACCGAACGCCGCTCCATTCTTGCGCTTCCCGACCTGCTGATCAGCCAGATCGCCGCCGGCGAGGTGATCGAACGGCCGGCGTCCGTGCTCAAGGAAATCCTTGAGAACGCCATCGACGCGGGCGGACGCGCCATCGAAGTGCGCCTGGAAGGCGGCGGCATACGCCGCATCGCCGTGACCGACGACGGCGGCGGCATTCCGCCCGAGGAACTGCCGCTGGCGCTGGCGCGCCACGCCACCAGCAAGATCCGCTCCTTGAACGAGCTGGAATCGGTGGCCTCCATGGGGTTCCGCGGCGAAGCCCTGGCCTCCATCGCGTCCGTGGCCCAGGTCACGATCATTTCCCGCACCCGCGACGGCGAGCACGCCTGGCAGATCGACGCCGGCAGCATGCAGGTCAGCCCCGCATCCGGCCCCCCGGGCACCACGGTGGACGTGCGCCAGCTGTTCGACGCCGTGCCGGCGCGCCGCAAGTTCCTGCGCTCCGAAGCCACCGAATTCGGCCATTGCGTCGACGCCATGGAGCGCATTGCGCTGGCGCATCCGCAAATCGCCTTCCGCCTGTTCCACCATGACCGCGCGCAGCGCCAGTGGCTGCCCGCCGAGCCGCCGCAACGCATCCGCGATGTGCTGGGCGCGGAGTTCGCCGAACATGGCCTGCTGCTGTCGCACTCGGTCGGCACGGTCAGCCTGGCGGGCATGATCACCCGCCCCACCGCGGCCCGTGCGCGCGCGGACCGCCAGTATCTCTACGTGAATGGCCGCTACGTGCGCGACCGCACCGTCAGCCACGCCCTGCGAGCCGCCTACGCGGACGTGCTGCACGGCGACCGCCAGCCCGCCTACGTGCTGTTCCTGGACATCGACCCGGCCGCCGTGGACGTGAACGTGCACCCGGCCAAGCATGAGGTTCGCTTCCGCGACAGCGGCGCGGTGCATCGCTTCGTCTCCCACGCGGTCGGCCAGACGCTGGCGCAGACCGGCGGCGCGTCCGCGGTGACAGCTCCGGCGCCGAACGACGAAGCCGACGACGCCGGCTTCGAAACCGTGGCACGGCCCGCCGCCGCAGAGGGCGCC
>NZ_JBARYB010000170.1:0-4390 GCF_049647645.1 Achromobacter sp. | reverse complement strand
CCGTCCGCCTGACCGCCGCCGGGGCGGTCGCCCCCGACCCGGCCGCGCGACTGTCGCGCCCTTCAAGAACACAGGATTTCCCATGCAGTCATTGCGCTCGAAATGGCAGTCCCTGCCCCGCGGCGTGGTGGTGCTGATCACGGCCCTGGCCATTTATGTGCCGCTGTCGTTCATCATCATCCAGAGCTTTCTTTCCGCGCCCTTCTTTGCCCCGTCCAAATACTTCAGCCTGGACGCGTTCCGCTTCATCTTCGCGGATCCCGATTTCTACAAGGCCCTGAAAAGCGGCTTCATCCTGGCATTCGGCCTGGCCGTCATCGCCATTCCGCTGGGCGGCATGCTGGCCTTCCTGATGATACGCACGGACCTGCCGGGCCGCCGCTGGATCGAGCCGCTGATCCTGGTGCCGGTGTTCGTGTCGCCCATGGTGCTGGGCTTCGGCTATGTGGTCGCCGCCGGGCCCGTGGGCTTTTTCTCGATCTGGGCCCAGAACCTGCTGGGCTTCGTGCCCTGGAACGTCTATTCGCTGACCAGCATCGTCATCATCGCCGGCCTGACCCACGTGCCGCACGCCTACCTGTACATCTCGTCGGCGCTGCGCAGCATGGGCTCGGACGTGGAAGAAGCCGCGCGCGTGGCCGGCGCCTCGCCGCTGCGCGTGATGGTGTCGGTCAGCCTGCCCATGGTGCGTCCGGCCATGCTGTACGCCACCGTGCTGCTGTTCTTCCTGGGTTTGGAAGTGTTCGGCCTGGTGCTGGTGCTGGGCGACCCCGAAGGCAACCTGGTGCTGGCCACGTATCTGTACAAGCTCACCAACAAGCTGGGCATCCCGTCCTATCACTTGATGGCCGCCGTGGCCGTGGTGCTGATCTGCATGACGATCCCGCTGGTGATGCTGCAGCGCCGCCTGATGCGCACCGCCAACCGCTTCGTCACCGTCAAGGGCAAGGCCTCGCGCGCGCGCGCCCTGCCGCTGGGCAAGTGGCGCTGGGTGGCCGGCGCGGTGGTCGCGTTCTGGCTGCTGGTGACCATCGTGGTGCCGCTGCTGGGCGTGCTGCTGCGCGCCTTCGTGTCCAACTGGGGCATGGGCGTGTCGCTGTTCGACGTGCTGTCGCTGGACGCGTTCCGCACGGTGTTCGCGCAGCCCAACCTGATGCGCGCCATCGTCAACTCGGTGGCCATCGGCGTGTTCGGCGGCGCGCTGGCCGTGATGTGCTACATGTTCGTGGGCCTGGCCATGCACCGCAAGCCCGACAACATCACGCGCTTCATGGACTACAGCGTGCTGGTGCCGCGCGCGGTGCCGGGCCTGCTGGCCGGCCTGGCGTTCCTGTGGGTGTTCCTGTTCGTGCCGATGTGGCTGGACAACGCCCTGGACGAAGGCGGCTGGCTGTCGGCCCTGCCCTTCGCGGAATGGCTGCGCGAGAACTTCATCGAATGGCTGCGCGCCATGCGCAGCACCATCTTCAGCGTGTGGCTGGCCTACACGGTGGTGTGGATGGCCTATGGCCTGCGGCTGATCTCCTCGACCCTGCTGCAGGTCGGCCCCGAACTGGAAGAGGCCGCCCGCAGCGCCGGCGCGCGCCGCGGCCAGGTCACCCGCCATGTCACGGTGCCGCTGGCCAAATACGGCCTGATCGGCTCCTGGCTGCTGATGTTCCTGATCTTCGAGCGCGAATACTCCACCGGCGTCTACCTGCTGTCGCCCGGCACCGAGACCATCGGCTCCATGCTGGTGTCGCTGTGGGCCTCGGGCGCCATCGACATCGTGGCCGCGCTTTCCTTCATCAATATCGTTCTGGTCGTGATCGGCCTGGGCATCGCCCTGCGATTCGGAGTCAAACTTCATGATTGAGCTTTCTGTAGAAGACCTGCACCTGGACTACGGCGACAACCCGGTGCTCAAGGGTGTGTCGATGCAGCTGCGCCAGGGCGAAGTGGTGTCATTGCTGGGCCCCTCGGGCAGCGGCAAGACCACCCTGCTGCGCGCCGTGGCCGGCCTGGAGGGCCCCAAGCGCGGCCGCATCACCATCGGCGACCGCGTCGTCTACGACGGCGCGGCCAGGAAGGAGATCCCGGCCGAGGAACGCAACCTGGGCCTGGTGTTCCAGTCCTACGCGCTATGGCCGCACAAGACCGTGTTCGAGAACGTGGCCTACCCGCTCAAGCTGCGCAAGGTGCCCGGCGCCGAGGTGCGCGAACGGGTCCAGGCGGTGCTGGACCAGTTGGGCCTGGGCAAGCTCGGCCACCGCCATCCGCATGCGCTGTCCGGCGGCCAGCAGCAGCGCGTGGCCATCGGCCGGGCGCTGGTGTACAGCCCGCCCGTCATCCTGCTGGACGAGCCGCTGTCCAACCTGGACGCCAAGCTGCGCGAAGAAGCCCGCGCCTTCCTGCGCGAGCTGATCATCCGCCTGGGCCTGTCGGCGCTGATGGTGACGCATGACCAGAGCGAAGCCATGGCGATTTCGGACCGAATCCTGCTGCTGAACAACGGCAAGATCGAACAGCAGGGCACGCCGCAGGAGATGTATGGCACCCCGTCCACGCTGTTCACCGCCGAATTCATGGGCAGCAACAACCGGCTGGACGGCAAGGTGACCGAAGTGCGCGACGGCCAGGCCCGCATCGAAGGCCGCGACTGGTCGCTGTGGGGCAAGGCCAGCCCGGGCATGGCCCCGGGCCAGGACGCCACCGCCGTCATCCGGGTGGAGCAGGTGCGCCTGGCCGACGACCCCGACGGCAACCACCTGGACATGCCGCTGCTGACCAGCATGTATCTGGGCGACCGCTGGGAATACCTGTTCCGCACTCCCGATGCCGACCCGGCCCACACCCTGGCCCTGCGCGCCTATGGTCCCGAAGGCCGCGAACCCGGACCCTGCCGGCTGGCGCTGCCCGCCAGCAAGGTCTGGGTGTTCCCCCGCGCCGCTGCCTGAAGCGCCGCCGGCATCGGCCCCGCGCTTGTTACAAGCCCGGGGCCCGGGACTCCCGCACTCGCGGCGTAGGCTGTCAGTGTGAACCGCCCATGACGCCCGGCGGAGGTGGACTCGCTCTACAATGCGCTGGTGCAAAGCCTCGCTGATTCCCCTTCCCCGCTGAGCCGTTACCTGCGGTGGCTGGGCGCACCCGCCCAACACTACCTGCGCATCGGCATCGCAATATCGCTGTTGGTGCACGCCGGCGCCCTGGCGTGGCGCTTCGGCGCGCCCGCGCTCTCGCGCCCGCCGGTCACCAGCCTGGAAGTCGTGCTGCTCAACGCCCGCAGCGAAACGCCGCCGGACAACCCGCGCGCCCAGGCCCAGAACCAGATGAGCGGCGGCGGCAACGCCGAGCGCGGCATGTCCACCACGCCCCTGCCCCGCACCGGCGAATCGGCCGAGACCATCGTGCTGGAAGCCATGCGCCGCCGCCAGGTGCAGCTGGAAGCCGAACAGACCCGCCTGATGACCCAGTTGCGCGCCGCCGACCGCGCCGGCGCCGAGCGCCAGGCCGTCAATCCCTGGCCGGACGGCGCCGACCTCGGCCGTGACGCCGAGGACCAGGCCAGCCTCATCCAGAGCGCCCAGGTGGCCGCGCTGGCGGCGCGTGTCCAGCAGTACAGCGCCGAACCGCGCAAACAGTTCGTGGCGCCCTCCGCCGAGGCCTCGCGCTATGCCGCCTACCTGGACGCCTGGCGCACCCGCATCGAAACCGTCGGCACCCAGCACTATCCAGACGAGGCGCGCGGCCGCATCTACGGCTCCCTGCGCATCACGGTGTCGGTACGCGCGGACGGCAGCATCGCCAATGTCGAGATCGACCAGCCCTCGCCGCACGCCGTCCTGAACCAGGCGGCCCGCCGCATCGTCCAACTGGCCGCGCCCTTCCCCCCGTTCCCGCCCGACATCGCGCGCGACACGGACGTGCTGGTCATTACCCGCACCTGGCATTTCGTCAACGACACCCTGGAAACACAAGCCCCATGACCGAGGCGCCCCCTCTCGCCCGATACGCCGTCATCGGCAATCCCATCGCGCACAGCCGCTCGCCTCAGATCCACGCCATGTTTGCCGAACAGACCGGCAAGCCGCTGCGCTATGACCGGCTGCTGGCGCCGGTGGACGGCTTTGCCGAGGCCGTCACTGCCTTCGTGGCCGAGGGCGGGCTGGGCCTGAACGTGACGGTGCCGTTCAAGCTGGACGCCTACGCCCTGGCCGCCGGCCGCCTGTCCAGCCGCGCCCGCCTGGCCGGCGCGGTCAACACCCTGTCGTGGCGCGATGGCGCCTGGCACGGCTGCAATACCGATGGCGTGGGCCTGGTGTCCGACCTGCTGCGCCTGGGCGTGCGTCTCGCCGGGGCGTCCGTGCTGCTGGCCGGCGCCGGCGGCGCCGCCCGCGGCGTGCTGCAGCCC
>NZ_JBARYB010000169.1:0-4328 GCF_049647645.1 Achromobacter sp. | reverse complement strand
AGCCAGCGCCGCGGGCGCCGCCGGCATTGCCGGCATGGCGCCGTAGGCGACGCTCACGGCTGCCGCCGGCGCGCCGCGCTGGGCGTAGGAAGGAGAACTGGCCATGCGCCCGCGACGGTTTAGGGCTGCAGCACTTCGACGGTGCCGGCGTAGGACAGGCGGCGCTTCTTGGCTTGCGGCACGCTGACCTTGGCGTCTTCCATGCCGGCCTCGATCCAGTACAGGCCGGGCTGCGGCCACTTCACCGAGAACTTGCCGTCCTTGTCCGTTTTCAGCTGGATCTCGCCGACCTTGTCGCGATAGCGGCTGCCGCCGGGCACCACGTTGACTTCCAGGTCCGCGGCAGGCTTGCCGTCCAGCAGCATCTGGAAGGTGGCGGGCTCGTCGGTGAACAGGTCGTTCGGGTGGGTCACGGGCGCCAGTTCCAGGCCGCGGCCCACCGGCTTGACGGCCGAGGGCTTGCCGGCGGTCACGAAGGTTTCGACGCGGCCCAGGCTTTGCGAGACTTCCAGCTCGTCGGCCTTGGCCGGCACGGCTTGCGTCAGGCCTTCGGGCTTGCCGAAGTAGCGCTTGTTCTTGCCGTCTTCCTTCCAGCGCGCGAACACGCCGTCGTTGACGACGGCCACGCGATAGGTGCCGGCCTGCTTGAGCTGCAGGTCGAAGGTGCTGCGCAGCTTGCCCTTGTTGACGTTCTCGGCTTCGGCCGCGCTGCCGTCCGGCGCCGTCACGGCCAGGCCGTCCAGGCGCAGCGGCGCGTGGTTGAAGTAGAACTTGTCGTTGCCGACGGCGGCGTCGACGGTGACCCAGCTGTCGACGCCGGACAGCACGGTCGAGGACGGCACCATCCAGACGTCATGCGCCTGGGAAGCGAAGGGCAGGCACAGCGCCAGGGCGGCGGCCAGTTTGGCGGCGGATTTCATCGTTGCGCTCCTAGGAGATCTCAGGGTTTCAGGTCGAGCGCGATGGCGCCCAGTTCGTGTTCGCCGCGCGCCGTCAACTGCTCGGCCTTTTGCGGCGGCCATTGGAAGGGGATGCGCAGCAGCTCGCGGCCGCCGACTTCACGCGCGGCTTCGACCACCACGGCGTATTGGCCGGGCTTCAGGCCGGACAGGGGCTTGCTGGCGGCGTCAAAGCTCAACGCGTGCTTGCCCACGGGTTTGGTGGCGCCGCTGACGCCGTCCACCGGGAATTTCTGGTTGCGGCCGCTGCGGCGCCACCATTGGCGCATGTCCTTGAGCCATTCCGTGCCCTCGTCGTTCTTCTTGGCCACGTCGTACCAGACGGCCAGGTCGGTGGCCACGCTCTGGTCGGGGTTCTCGATCCAGATCGCCACGTAGGGACGGTGGTACTCGGCCACGTCCAGGCGCGGGATCTCGATGGACAGGCCGATGTCGGCCGCTTGGGCCGTTCGGGCGATCAGGCCGGCCAGCAGGGCCGACAACAACAGCTTGCGCATGGAAATCTCCAGGGCGGATCGTTGGAATCAATGTATGAAAAGCAGGGCCAGCACCACCGGGATCACGACGCCCAGGCCGACCATGGGCCAGGTCGCGCTGCGGTTGCCGGCATGCATCTTGAGCAGCACCAGGCCGGTCAGCGAGAAGACCAGACAGGCAACGGCGAAGATGTCCAGGAACCAGCTCCACGCCAGGCCGGTGTTGCGGCCTTTGTGCAGGTCGTTCAGGTACGAGATCCAGCCGCGGTCGGTGCGTTCGTATTCCACGTCGCCGCTGGCCAGGTCGATGGACAGCCAGGCATCGCCGCCGGCGCGCGGCAGCGACAGGTAGACCTCATCGGCGGACCATTCGGCCGGTTTGCCGGCTGCGGACGTGTCCAGCGTTTGGTCCAGCCACTGCGCCACGGGCGCGGGCAATGGCGCTTTTTTCTGCTTGGGCGCGGGGGTCAACTGCTGCAGGACGGCGGCGGGCATGTGCGCTTCGCGGCTGGTCACCTGCGCCTTGGACTCGATATGCGAGGCGTTATTCAGGGTCAGGCCCGTCACCGCGAACAACAGCATGCCCAGCAGGCACAGCGCCGAGCTGATCCAATGCCATTGGTGCAGCGTCTTGAGCCAATAGGCCCGGCGGCGGGGAATGGGTTGACTGTCCATGGGGTATAGGGTGAAAGCCGGCGGATTCTAACATTTAATGAGAATGACTCTTATAAATGCCGCCGTTTTTCCCGCAAGGAAATTTCAATCGATTTCGGGGAAGCACGGCGGCGGGGCGGGGTGCGCCGTGGCGCCTGCCCGCCAGCGGCGATAAGATAGGCCACCCGTTACAAACACCGGAGGTCGTCATGCTTGAACAGCAAGTCGTGGATCAGATCGGTCGTCATTGGGGTTGGGTGGCGTTGCGCGGCGTCGTCGCCATCCTGTTCGGGCTCATGGCCCTGCTCATGCCCGCCATCACCTTGTCCGCCCTGGTGCTGGTGTGGGGCGCTTTCGCGCTGGTGGACGGCGTGCTGGCGCTGGTGGCTGGGGTGCGCATCCGCGACAACGGCAAGCCGTTGTGGGCGCTCATCATCGTGGGCCTGCTGGGCATCGCGGCCGGCATCGTCACCTTCGTCTATCCGGGCCTGACCGCGCTGGTCCTGCTCTACATCATCGCGATCTGGGCGCTGGTGTCCGGGGTGTTCCAGGTTGCGGCCGCCATCCGTTTCCGCAAGGACATCCGCAACGAATGGCTGCTGGGCCTGTCGGGCCTGGTGTCCATCCTGTTCGGCGGCATGCTGATCATGCAGCCCGGGGCGGGCGCGCTGGCGCTGGTCTGGGTCATTGGCGCCTACGCCGTGTTTTTCGGCATACTCCTGCTGGTCTTTTCCTTCCGCCTCAAACAGCACAAGGCGTCCTGAAGTCCGATGTCCGTTTATCAAACCCTGATTCCCCTGAATTTCCTGGCCGTGGGCGTGGGCGCCATGTTCGGCGCCTGGGTCCGCTGGCTGGTCAGCCTGTGGCTGAACGTGGAGTCCTGGCCCTGGGGAACCTTCGCGGTGAACCTGGCCGGGGGCTACCTGGTGGGCCTGGCGTTGGCGCTGGTGGCCGGGCATCCGGAATGGCCGGCCTGGGTGCGCCTGGGCGCGATCACGGGTTTCATGGGGGGGCTGACCACGTTCTCGACCTTTTCGGCCGAGACGGTGGCCATGTTGGAACGCGGCGCCTACGCCAGCGCGCTGGGCTATGCCGGCTTCAGCCTGGCAGGCTCGCTGTTGCTGACGGTGGCCGGCCTGGCCACCGCCAACCTGTTGCGCTAGCGCGGGTAGCGGCAATCTGCCGTACGGTGCGCTGCCGGGGCGCGCTCAGGCGGCTGCGGGATTCAGCACGCGGGCGGCCTGCAGGCCGCTGCGCACCGCGCCTTCCAGCACGCCCGGATAGCCGGTGTCGGTCCAGTCGCCGGCCAGGGCCAGCGTGGGCCAGGGCGTGGAATTCAGCGGGCGGGTCAGTCCCGGCACCGCCGCGAAGGTGGCGCGCTTTTCGATGAACAGTTCCGCGGCCGCCACTTCCGGCATGGCCGGCAGGCGCGCGGGATGCCGCGCCGCCTGTTCGGCCACCTGGTCGATCAGCGCTTCGGTGATTTGCTGGCGGTTGCGTTCCGCGATGCCGGTCGCCGCGCTGGTCACCACGGCCAGTTCGCCCGCCTTGGTGTCGCCAGCCAGCTGCGCGCGGTCGAACAGCCATTGGCCGTAGTGGTCGCGGGCGGATTCCTCGCGCAGCATCATCATGGGTTCGGGCAGGCGCCAGGGATCCTGCAGCCGCAGGTTCAATGTGGCGATGGGCATGTATTCGAATGCCTTGAGCGCGTCCAGCAGGCCGGTGGCGCCGGCCTCGCGCAGCGGGGCGTCGAGCAGCCGGGCGGCGAAGGCGGGCGGCACCGCCAGCACGGCCGCATCGAACCGTTCCTGGTTGATGTCGACGCCCTCGCTGGAGGGGCGGAGCTGGCGCACGGTGTTGCCGTAGCGCATGGTCACCTGGCGCGCGGCGGCGTCGGGCCAGAGCGCGGACAGGTCGGTGCAGGGCAGCAGCATGTCGCTGTTTTCGCGGCTGCCGGTCAGGCTGTCGCGCAACACGCGCGCGAACAGCGCCGCGCTGGCCGTGGCGGCGGGCGTATTCAGCGCGGCCAGGCACAGCGGCTCCCAGATCTGGCGGATCAGGGTGTCCGATTGCGCGTGGTAATGCAGCAGGTGCAGCACGGTCCATTCACGCGGCGGCGTCCACGACATCGCCTTCAGGCCGCGCATCAGGCGCAGGGTGGCGAGGCGGTCCTTCCAGGTCAGGCCGCGCGCGCGCAGGATGGCCGCCGCCATGTGCAGCGGCGCGGGCAGGCGCGGCG
>NZ_JBARYB010000168.1:0-12062 GCF_049647645.1 Achromobacter sp. | reverse complement strand
CCGTGATACCCAGGCCGGCGCGGGCGGCCGCCTGGCAGCCCGCGTAGCTGGTGCTGGTGCATACGATCTGCCAGCTGCGGCCGGCGCGCGCCAGCGCGTCCAGCGCCAGGGCGCGCGTCACGCTGGGTTCGCGCAGCAGGATCAGCGGCAGCGGCTCGCCGGGCGCCACGCGCAGGCCTTCCTTGGCCTGCCACAGCAGGGCCTCCTTGTGCAGGGTCTGGCCGCGGCGGTCGCCCTTGCGGCGCTTGCCTATCATGACGTCCAGGCCGTTGTCGTCCAGCAGCTTGTAGAGCTCGCTGGTGACGCCGATGGTCAGGTCCAGTTCCACCTCGGGGTGGGCCAGCCGGAAAACGGCCAGCACGTCGGGCAGGGGACCCATCGCCAGGTCGTCCGAGGTGCCCAGGCGCACGCGTCCGCGCAGGCGCGGCGCGTCGAACAGGCGCTCGGCCCGCTCGTGCGCGTCCAGGATGATCTGCGCATGCACCAGCAGGCTGCGGCCGTCGCTGGTGAGCGCCAGAGAATGCGTGTCGCGCTGGAACAGGCGGCGGTTCAGGGCCTGTTCCAGCTGGCGGATGTGCTCGCTGACCGTGGGCTGGGTCAGGCCCAGCCGCCGGGCGGTTTCGGTGAAGCTGGGCGCGGCGGCGGCGGCAGTGAAGGTCTTGAGCCACAGGGGATTGAGCATCGCGGCCTGGTAATAGAAGTTTCCGATGACAGTTAAAGTACCCAGTGGCCTTCACGATGGCAAGAGGCGCGCCTATAGTTTTCCGCAACCTGTACGAAAGTTTTCCGCAACCTGTACGAAATTCCCTGCCATGCGCCGCTTCCTGCCCGACCAATTCACGCTCATCCTGATCGCCACGGTGGTCTTCGCCAGCTTCTTCCCGGCCGTGGGCCAAGGCGCGGCGTTCATGACCGTGGCCAGCAACATCGCCATTTCGCTGCTGTTCTTCCTGCATGGCGCGCGCCTGTCCACGGACGCCATCGTGGCGGGCGTGAAGGACGTGCGCCTGCATGCGCTGATCCTGGCCTGCACCTTTTTGCTTTTTCCGGCGCTGGGCCTGGGACTGCGGGCGCTGTTTCCCGGCCTGTTGACGCCGTCGCTGTGGCTGGGCGTGCTGTTCGTCTGCACCCTGTCTTCCACCGTGCAGTCGTCGATCGCCTTCACCTCGATGGCGCGCGGCAACGTGCCGGGCGCGATCTGCGCGGCGACGGCATCGAACCTGCTGGGTACGGTGCTGACGCCGCTGCTGGTGGCGGTGCTGCTGCACCGCCAGGGTGGGGGCCACGGGCTGGCCGATGCCGGCCGCATTCTGCTGCAGCTGCTGCTACCGTTCGCGGTGGGCAGCCTGCTGCGTCCCTGGATCGGCGCCTGGGCCCAGCGCAACAACCGCACGCTATCGAAAGTGGACCGCAGCTCCATCCTGCTGGCCGTCTACACCGCCTTCAGCGAGGCAGTGGTGCAGGGCATCTGGCACGCGTTCCCGGCGATAGACCTGGCCTCCATGGTGCTGGTGAACGCCTTGCTGCTGGGCACGGTGCTGCTGGTCACTACCTGGGGCAGCCGCAAACTGGGGCTGTCGAAGGAAAACGAGATCACGCTGGTCTTCTGCGGCTCAAAGAAGTCGTTGGCCTCCGGGATTCCGCTGGCCACCGTGCTGTTCGGCACTTCGCAGATGGGGGTGGTGGTGCTGCCGCTGATGGTCTTCCACCAGATGCAGCTGATGGTCTGCGCGGTGCTGGCGCGCCGCTACGCGGAACGGCAGGCGCCGGCTGAGGCCGCGGTGGCGCGGGCTTGAGCGCGCAAGGGCGCGGCCGAGGCGTGCTGCTTCAAGTGCCGATGTGCATTGGCGGTGGGAACGCGGAGTCATGAGAATCGAAGACCTGGCCTGATTGCGTCGCAAGTTACTCCTTGATGGGTTCCACACTCTGCCCGACAGAGCGCCAGGCTTCTATTCCGCCGAGCAGATACCTGGCGTCGATGCCCATCGCCCGAAGGGCGGCAGATAGTCCCTGGCTTAGCTCGTGGCCATGGGCGCAATAGATGATGGCGGGTTGCGCGGCGGGTACTGTGTCCTTCCATTCCAGCCACAAAGCGGGGTCGAGCCATTGGCTGTTGGCGATCGCAACGCCATCCTCCTTGAGCCTGAGTTTGCGTCGTACATCGATCAACGTATGGGGAAATCCGGCATTGCGCCAGAGCGTCAACTCAGGAACGGATATGCTTTGCATGAGAGTCTCCGCAAAGATGCAGTAGTTCAGCGGGGATCGCCTCTTATGCCATCGGCATGAGCGGTGGCCAGCGGTGCGTTTCTCCTTGGCACGACTGGCACCAGGCATAGAGAGCGTCGTACATGACCATGCCATGGCCAAGCATGACGTGGTCGTTGGCGTACAAGTGCGACAAGCCCAGCGACAGTGCGTACAGTCCGCCTGACTGCGGGGTCAGGTCCAGGCGCGAAGTGTCGGCGCCGCGAACGATTATGGCCATTTGCTGCAGCGCCGGATTGTCCGCCAGCCTGTACTTTTCGAGGAAAGCGTCAAAGCTGCACAGCTCTCCAATGTGCGAAAGCTCCACGCCAGGAATGTCGTAGGGAATGGCGGCGGTTTCCTTGGCGAGGCGTAGCACATCCCCCGCCGGCACGTAGAGAAAATCTGGCGTTTCGTCGATAAACCGGGCGATTAGCCATGGGCAGGCGATGCGGTCGATCTTGGGCCGTTCACGAGTGATCCATTGCATGATGAACTCCTGGAAAAGCACTTAATGCAGCAGCGGATAAACCGCCAAGCCGATCATCGCCGCGCCAGCAACAATCATCGGCTCGGACAGTTTTTTGAAGCACAGCAGCAATAGCACTGCAGCCATTGCCAACAGCAATGTCGGCACATCGACGATCGTGCGCCGGGCGATAACGATGACTGCGCCCACGATGGCGCCGATCGCAGCGGCCGTCACGCCATCGACGAAGGCGAGAATGCCGGGCAGTTTTCCGTACTTCTTGAAGTACGGCGCCGGGATGATGGTGAACAGATAACAAGGCAGAAAGGTAGCCAAGGCCGCCACACAGGCTCCGGGCAAGCCCGCGACCAGGTAGCCGATGAAGCCGACCGTGATTACAACGGGTCCTGGCGTGATCATGGCTACCGCTACGGCATCGACGAACTGTTTGTCATTGAGCCAGTGGAAGTCGGTAACCACGCTGCCATAGAGAAACGGCACGATGGCCAGCCCGGAGCCGAAGACGAAAGCTCCCGCCTTGGCGAAGAACAATCCGATCTGCCAGAGCAACGGCCAGTCCAGCGTGCTCAGCGTAGCCCCCGCTGGCACGGATACCGTTGCTACTGCCGACAGATGACCGGACTTCAGCCATCTGGGCGGCGCGCGCCAAAACCAGACCAGCAGACCTGCCGCCAGAAACAGCCAGGCTATTTCGGATTCGGCAATGACAGTGACGACCGCCAGCGTCAGATAGATGGCCCACAACAGCTTGTCCTTGCCGACGCTCTTGGCAGTCAGCTTGAAGCCGCTGATGGCAATGATGCCGATCACCGCAGCGCTCACGCCGTAGAACACGGCTTGCATCCAGGCCAAGCCGCCAAAACGCATATATGCCCACCCCAGGGCGACGACCATGAAGAACGACGGCAGGACGAAGGCGATCCCCACCAGCGTGGCGCCCAGAATGCGGTAATGCACGTAGCCGAGGTAAATGGCGAGCTGCGCGGCCAGAGGACCTGGCGCGAGCTGGGCGAGCGCCAAACCTTCCTTGTAGTCGCCGTCGGTGATCCAGCCTCTGCCCTCCACCAGATCGCGGCGCATATAACCGGCCAGGGCAACCGGCCCCCCAAAACCCATGGTCCCTAGCCGGATGAAATACCGGACTAGTTGCCAGAGGGTATAGGCTGGTTGGGCGACAAGCGTTGCCGCATTGTCGCGGGCGGATGCTTGGGAGGGATTCATGGTTGCGCTCTTGAACAGAGGACAGTCAGGTCCTACGCCCACCGGAGAAATGGGCGTACAGGGAATCCAGTACGGTGCCGGCTTCGAGCAGCAAGGCATCGTCGTCGGGCAGGCGTTTGCGAGCGCCGGCCAGGATGGCTTCAAAGCCTGCGGCTTCCGGCACCGTGGCACCACCCACGTCGAGCGCATGTACCAGCGTTCCCAACAGCGCGAGGCCGCGATTGTCCTCCAGGCCGAAACTGGCAAGCAGGACCTCGAACGACACCCGATCGCCGACGTGCGTGAATGTGGCGCCGTCGAAATCGAATCCCAGGGCGTCGGCCGGGCAGTCGGCCGGGGTTTCCAGCCATAGAAAGCGCGCGGAAGGGTCAATGAAGCGCCGGATCAGCCAAGCACAGGCAACGCGATCAACCCAGAGATGGCGTCGGGTCGCCCAGATGCGTCCCCGATGGTTCATGGGATCGCGGCGGGCTATGCCGCCCATCGATGCGTGGGGTTCGCCGGGCGACAGGAGGGATTCGATGGCATTGGCGAAATCGCGCTGCTGCGCCTGCGCGCGCAGCGACGTTTCACCCGGGAAGAAATCAATGCGGCGCAATGCCTGGTAGCTGCGTTCGTAGCGGCGCAACAGACGGTTGAGCTCCGTCGCCTTCAACTCAGCCAGCGTCTGGCGCGCCTGGGCCAGTTCCGCCAGCCAGGCATCGTAGTCGGCCGAACGGTCGAACAGGGCCCGGAACGAGGTGGACTCGTCGTTGTCCTGGGCCTGGACCCGCAGCAGCCAAGCCTGACCGCCTTCTTCGCTTGTTTCGGCGGCCAGATCGGTCAGTTGGAGCGCCTGCTCGGCGTGCGCCGGCAGCAGATAGGCGCCGTCGCGCAAGGCTGCGCACCCCAACGCCTTGAGCTTGCGCCAGATGCGCATTCGCGCCGTGGCGCCGTCGGTGGGCAGGCTGACGATAAGCAGCAGCCAAGAGGAGGCAAGTGGCGTATCCATGGTATGCAGAATATGAAAGCATCGCTATCTCTGCAATCATGTAGATATCGCTACAAACCGGTATCTCCTTTTCCTGATCGGCGACATGGTTTCCTTAATCATATCCCCCTGGGGGGGATATGATGACGCCATGAATAAACCCGATCCTCATCATCATCACGATGCCGTCGCCAAGCGCCTCAAGCGAGCTGAAGGCCATTTGCGCAGCATCCTGACAATGATGGAAGAACATCGTCCCTGCCTTGAATTGGCCCAGCAGCTGCATGCGGTCGAGCGCGCCATTTCCCAGGCCAAGAAGGTCCTCATCCAAGACCATATCGACCATTGCCTGCAGGATGCGGTGGGCGAGTTGGACCAGGACAGACAGCGCGCGATAGACGAATTCAAGGAAATCACCAAGTACCTCTAAGAGCGCCATCCATGCTGTCGTTTTCCGATTTGATTGCCCGGGGTGCTTCGCATGCCTGGCTGTTTATTCCCAGCGCCATCCTGCTGGGCGCGCTACACGGGCTGGAGCCCGGCCACTCCAAGACGATGATGGCGGCGTTCATCGTGGCGATCAGGGGGAGTGTGTGGCAGGCTGCGCTGCTTGGAACCACCGCGACCATTTCGCACACCTTGATTGTGTGGGGTATCGGGTTGGGCGGCATGTATCTCTGGCGCGGAGTCGCTGCGGAGGAACTGGAACCATACTTCCAGCTGGCGTCCGGAGTGATCATCGTGCTGATCGCTGCATGGATGTTCTGGCGGACCTGGCGCGATCAGCATGGCGCAAGCCACGAGCATCATCATCACGGCCATCATCACCACGACCATCGCAATGGCCACGGGCATGCCCACAGCCATGACGTCGCATTCGCGGAGGCAGATCAACACCAGCATGATCAGCGCCACGAAGCGCTGCGAGGACTGGACGTCGCGGGCGTAGGGTATCAGGACGCCCACCAGCTTGCGCATGCCAATGACATCCGGCGGCGCTTCACCAACCGGAACGTAACCAACGGACAGATTGCGCTGTTTGGCCTGACCGGCGGGCTCATTCCTTGCCCCGCGGCAATTACGGTACTCCTGCTGTGCCTGCAGTTGAAAGAATTCACGCTCGGAGCGGTGCTGGTGCTGTGTTTCTCGATCGGACTGGCCATCACGCTGGTGACGGTCGGCGCCGTGGCGGCGCTAAGCGTACGCCAAGTCGACAAGCGTGTTCCGTGGTTTAGCGCGGTCGCCCAGCGGGCTCCGTATCTTTCCAGCCTGCTAATCATCGCCGTGGGCATCTATGTGGCGATGAATGGGTGGCTGGGCATCGGGGGCTAGTCGTCGGCCCCGTCTTCCAGCGGACGGATCTTGCCCGCCGGCTGCCAATAGACCGCGCCGTCGCGTTCCTCGACCGCCAGCACGGTCAAGCGGCCATTTTTACAGGGCCCGCCCACGCACAGGCCGGTGTCCGGCTGGTAGGTGGCGCCGTGGCGCGCGCACATGATCAGGTCGCCGGCGCGGGTGAAGAAGCTGCCTTCCCAATCCAGTTCCACGCCGACGTGGGCGCAGCGGTTCAGATAACCGTGCACGCGGTCCTGGTAGCGCACGAAGAAGGCGGTGGTCCGGCCCGCCGCGTCGGACACGGGGATTTTCACGCCCAGGCCGCCGTTGGCGAGGTCGGAGGAGGCACAGATGCGGACGGCGGGGGCGGGGTTCGGATCCTGCATGGGTAGCCTGGAATGCAAAAGGGTGCGATGTTCGGACAGGGCGCCGGGCTTGTCAATCCGGCGCGCCGGCCTGGGCGCTTTCCTGCTGGCGCGCCCACATGCTGGCGTAGACGCCGCCTTGCGCCAGCAGCTGCGGGTGGCGGCCGCGTTCGATGATGCGGCCCTCGCCCAGCACGATGATCTCGTCCGCGTCCGCCACGGTCGACAGGCGGTGGGCAATGATGAGGGTGCTGCGGCCCTGGCTGACTTCGCGCAGATTGGCCTGGATTTCACGTTCGGTGTGGCTGTCCAGCGCGCTGGTGGCCTCGTCGAACAGGAAGATGGCTGGATTTTTCAGGATGGTGCGGGCGATCGCCACGCGCTGCTTTTCGCCGCCGGACAGCTTCAGTCCGCGTTCGCCGACCATGGTCTGATAGCCGTCCGGCATGGCCATGATCAGGTCGTGGATGTGCGCCAGGCGCGCGGCCGCCTGGATCTCGCTTTCGGTTGCGCCGGGGCGGCCGTAGCCGATGTTGTAGAGGATGGTGTCGTTGAATAGTACGGTGTCCTGCGGCACCACGCCGATGGCGGCCCGCAGGCTGGCTTGCGTCACCTCGCGCACGTCCTGGCCGTCGATGAGGATGGCGCCGCCGTCGGCGTCATAGAAGCGGAACAGCAGGCGCGCGATGGTCGATTTCCCCGCGCCTGACGTGCCGACGACGGCCACGGTCCTGCCGGCCGGGATGGTGAAGCTGACGCCTTTCAGGATGGGCCGGCGCGTGTCGTAGCCGAAATGCACGTCGCGGAACTCCACCTCGCCGCCCGTCACGCGCAAGGGCTGGGCATCAGGCCGGTCGGCCACTTCGCGGTCCTGTCCCAGCAGTTCGAACATGCGCTCCATGTCGATGATGGCCTGCTTGATCTCGCGGTAAACGAAGCCGAAGAAGCTCAGCGGCTGGTACAGCTGCAGCAGGTAAGTGTTGACCAGGACGAAATCCCCCAGCGTGTAGCGGCCCTCGGCGATGCCGCTGGCGGCCATCCACATGACCAGGGTGAGGCCCACCGAGATGATGGCGGCCTGGCCGACGTTGAGGACGGACAGGCTGACCTGGCTGCGCACGGCGGCGCGCTCGTAGCGGGTCAGCGAGGCGTCGTAGCGGCGGGCTTCGTGTTCCTCATTGCCGAAGTACTTGACCGTCTCGTAGTTCAGCAGGCTTTCGATGGCCTTGGTGTTGGCCTCGGAGTCGGTCTCGTTCATCTGGCGCCGGAACTTGGCGCGCCATTCGGTGACGAGCAGCGTGTAGGCCATGTACAGCGTGACGGTGGCGCCGGTGGCCAGTGCCAGCCAGATGTCGAACATCTTCCACAGCACCAGGCAGACCAGCCCGATTTCGAAGAAGGTCGGCAGGATGCTGAAGAGCAGGAACGACAGCAGCGTCTGGATGCCCTTGGTGCCGCGTTCGATGGCGCGGTTCAGGCCGCCGGTCTGGCGCGTCAGGTGAAAGCGCAGCGACAACGCGTGCAAGTGGCGAAAGACTTGCAGGCCGACCGCGCGGATGGCGTGCTGCCCGACCCGGGCGAAGATGGCGTCGCGCAGTTCCGAGAACAGCAGCGACAGCACCCGGGCGGTGCCGTAGGCCAGGATCAGGCCCAGCGGCACCGTGACGGCGCCCGGCGCACCCTTGCCCAGCTCGTCGATGGCCTGCTTGTACAGCAGGGGGACATAGACCGTGGCCGCCTTGGCCGCGAACAGGCATAGCAGGGCCGCGACCACGCGCGTCTTCAGGCCGGTTTCGCCGGGCGGCCAGAGGTAGGGAAAGAGGGTGCGCAGGGTGGAGAAACCGCCGCGGCGCTCGGGCCGCGTGTCAGGAGCGTTCATGGTCAGGGCCGGGAGGGTTATGCATGGGCCGGCGGGCCGTCGGAAGCGCATTATCGGCTACGGGCGGCATTTCTGCCGCGGGGCCGCGGCAGGGGCGGAAATGGCTGCTTTGGCGGGGGGCATTCAAGGAATGGGCGGCTGTGGGGGTATTATCGGCCTCACGGCCCCTGGGATGTGTAGACCTCTCCCGGGGGTTTTCAATCCGGCATGGTGACTCGGGCGCAGCCTGGCGGGCCCGTTCTTTACTGTCTCAACCAAGGATGAAGCCTGGCTGCCCCTTGGTTGCGCGACCCGGCGCATATTCGCCGCGCGGACGTCGCGTCGCAAGCTACGGAGGGTCTTATGGCGAAAGTACCCGCAGTGAAATTGAACGACGGCAGCAAGATTCCCCAGCTGGGCCTGGGCGTCTGGCAGGTGCCGAACGATCAGGCGGCCGCAAGCGTGAAAGAGGCGCTGGCGGCCGGCTACCGCTCGGTGGACACCGCGGCCATCTATGGCAACGAGGCTGGCGTGGGCGAGGGCCTGCGCGCGGCCGGCGTGGCGCGCAAGGATCTGTATGTCACGACCAAGCTCTGGAACGACAGGCACGGCTACGACGAGGCCCACAAAGCCATGGACGAGAGCCTGGAAAAGCTGGGCCTGGCCTATGTGGATCTGTACCTGATCCATTGGCCCGTGGCTGGCAGCGCGAAGTTCGTGGATGCCTGGAAGGCCATGATCGAAATGAAGGAAGACGGCCGCGCGCGTTCGATCGGCGTGTCCAATTTCACCCAGGCCAACCTGGAACGGCTGATGGACGCGTCCGGCGTGACGCCGGCGGTGAACCAGGTCGAGCTGCACCCCGGCTTTACCCAGCGCGCGCTGCGGGACTTCCACGCCAGGCATGGCATCGCGACGGAGTCATGGAGCCCCCTGGCCCAGGGCGGCGTGGCCAAGGACAAGGTCATTCTGGAACTGGCTAGGAAACACGGCAAATCGGCCGCCCAGGTGACGCTGCGCTGGCACCTGCAGAACGATCTGATCGTGATTCCGAAGTCGGTGACGCCGGCCCGCATCCGCGAGAATATCGACGTCTTCGACTTCGAGCTGTCGGCGGCGGACATGGCCGCCATCGACGGCATCAAGGAAGGCGGACGCCTGGGCCCGGACCCGGAAGTGTTCGGCAAGTAGCCGTATTGAGCGCGGGCGGCGCCTGGCGCGCCGCGCGCGCTACGGCTTCAGCGGAAACACCCAATAACGTGCGATCACCGCCAGCAGGATGGCCAGGGCGGTCCAGGACGCCCAGTGCCAGCCTCCCGTGCCCAGCAGCGCGGCCAGCAAGCCGAACACGCTGAGCACGCCCAGCAGGATCGGGGCGCCCCAGACAAACATGAAACCACGGCCAGTCTTGCTCATGCGGGAGTCCTTTTCGGAATGGCGGCGGCCTGGTGTTTGCGCACGAGTTCGGCGATGCGCGCCTCGGTGGCGCGGCGGCGGGCCAGCCAGAGATAAAGGCCGCTGACCAGGACCACGATCGTGATGACGTCCAGCAGCGCCCAGATGATCTTCAAGGGCAGGCCGCCATAGTCGCCGAAGTGCAGCGGACGCGAGACTTCCAGCGCGGTCAGGTACCAGGGCATCTTGGCCACGGTGGTCAGTTCGCCGGTCTTGCCGTCCACCAGCACGGGCGTGTTGAGCTTGGAGGTCAGCGGCGTGTCGCCGCGCATCCAGGCGATGTAGTGGTGGGGGCTGCCGAAGGCGTTGCCGGGGAAGGCGATGAAGGACACTTCGTTGCCGGGCAGGGCCTGGCGGGCCGTATCGGCGGCGGCGTGGGCCGAGGCCAGTTCGGTGGGTACGGTCTGGCCCTTGTAGGGTTCCAGGATGCGCACCAGTTCGGTCGACTGCCACAGGCGGAACAACGGCGTGGACAGCTCGTTGATCACGCCGGTGACGCCCACCACGAAGGCCCAGACCAGTGTCACGATGCCCAGCAGATTGTGCAGGTCCAGCCATTTCAGGCGGGTCGAGCGGGTGGCGCGCACGGTGCCGAACTCCAGCTTCTTCATGAAGGGGCCGTAGAGCACCACGCCGGAAACGATGGCCACGCAGAACAGCAGCCCCATGAAGCCCAGGAATAGCTCGCCGGGCAGCCCCGCGAACAGGTCCACGTGCAGCGCCAGCATGATGCCCATGAAGGAAAACTTGTCCTGCGTGTAGAGCGGGCCGTCCAGCAGCACGTCGCCGGTGCGCGCGTCCATGCGCACGGCATGGCCCGACACCTGGCCGTCGCCGGGCGTTTTCGCCATGCCCACATAGACTTGCGGCTCGTCGGGGTCGAAGAACAGGTAGTCGACGACTTCGCCCGGATACATGGCGCGGGCGCTGTCGACCAGCTGGTCCAGGTTGGCGCGCGGGGTCGAGGCCGGCACGTCGGACAGCGGCTTGCCATCGTCGAGCCAGTGTTCGATCTCGTGGTGGAACACCAGGGGCAAACCGGTAAGACAGATGATGAGCAGGAAGATCGTGCAGACCAGGCTGGTCCACTTATGGACCAGGTACCAGGTTTTGATGGTGGACGCGGCAGTCATGGGGAGGGCGGGGGCGTGGTGCGCGGCCCTTGCAGGCGCGGGTTGGAGAAAGCTGGATATTATCGCGAATAATATCGATTCTCGTAACCAAATTTTGACCATGGCCTGGCAAGGGGGACGGCCGGGGCGGCTTGAAAGCGGGTTAAAAAGAGGGATCAAGCATCAACCCAGTGGTAGCCCCGGATCATCATGGAGCAGCGTTTTCTCAAAGTCCCGCGCAACGAGCTAGGCCGCGATTTCGCGGTGGGCGACCTGCATGGGCATTTTTCCCGCCTGCAGCAAAGCCTGGACCAGCTGGGCTTCGATCCGTCCAGGGACCGCCTGTTTTCCGTCGGCGACCTGGTGGACCGCGGCCCGGAAAGCGAGGCCGCGCTGGAGTGGTTGGCCCGGCCCTGGTTTTACGCCGTGCAGGGCAATCACGAGGATTACGCCATCCGACACGTGCGCACGGGACAGGTGGACGTGGGCAACTGGCGCGGCTACGGCGGCGGCTGGTTCCTGGACCTGTCCTCGGATCGGCAACAGGTTTTCGCCGATGCCTTCGCGCAATTGCCCATCGCCATCGAGGTCGAAACCCTGGAGGGCGCGGTGGGGCTGCTGCACGCCGATTGCCCGGTGCTGTTCTGGCCGCGGCTGGAATCCGCCCTGCAGGACCGCTACCGGCGCACCAGCGCCGCCTGCCAGTGGTCGCGCGACCGCCTGCGGCAGATGGACCGCACCGGCATCCGCGGCGTGCGGGCGGTAGTGGCGGGGCACACGCCGGTACCGGCGCCGCTGCTCTTGGGCAACGTCTACCACATCGATACCGAGGGCTGGAAGTCCGGTTACTTCACTTTCCTGGACTTGGAATCCCTGCGGGCCTGGCCGCGCGAGGTCGTGACCGAACTCGCGGAGCAGGAATAGCAGGCTTGGAATCCCGGCGGCTGGCGCCGGGAGCGGTCACAGCGGCCGGGCGGCCACCGGGCCGGCGCCGCTGACGGCGCTGGCG
>NZ_JBARYB010000167.1:0-1735 GCF_049647645.1 Achromobacter sp. | reverse complement strand
GGCCTCGCGCCGCGCGCGGACAATGCGCGCGCCGCCCCAGGCGGCGGCGATCAGCGCCAGCGGCAGCGCGAACAGATAGAGGCCGATGTCCACGCCCGTGGGCAGCGTGCGCGACTCCTGCCACCAGATGATGACGGCGAGCCAGACCACGCCGAAGACTAGGGCCAGCAGCAGGCCGGTTTTGAGTATGCGGCTCATGAATGCGATCTGACGTTTGCGGAGTTGATCATTGCGCGGCCTCGCCGTTGCGCCGCATGACGCCGGGGCGGCGCAGTTCGGTGTGGCCGAAGTCCATCATCTTCCAGCGGCCGCCCCAGGTCAGGCCGACGCGCTCGGCGGTTTCGCCGAAGAGCTCGTAGCCGCGCATGGCCCAGGGATCCTTCTCGGACACCACCACCTTGCCGTCGCGCAGGAAAGCGCTGTCCGCGGCCAGGCCGAACTGGTGATAGCTCTGGTAGGCGCCGGCGTTGGTCACGTGCGAGCCCATCTTCGCAAGCTCCGCCTGGCGGTCGGGGCTGCGATAGCCTTCGATCAGCACCATCTCGTAGCCATGTTCTTCACGCATCACGCGGTACGCGGCCAACAGGCGCTGGCGGTAATCGGCATCCAGCAGATTCCAGTCGCGGCTGGCGCCGCCCAGGTTGGGGCGCACCAATTCCACTTCGCGCGTGGTGAACGCTTCGGGTGGTAGAGGAGGCGGCGGAACCAGTCTTTCGCCGGTCAGCAGGGCCTGTATGCGAGGGTCCGGACCAGCTGTTCGATCCGCGTAAACAAATGTGTGATTGTGTCGCATGACGAAAGCGAAAAGTGACGGAAGCAGCACCACCAGCAGGACTGCGGCGATGTGCCAGCGATATGCCGAAAACGCGCCGCCGGCCTTTCCGAAGCCCGCGCGCAGCGCTTGCGCGGAGCCGTCCACGGCCCCTCCGGCGTGTCCCGCGCCGCGCGTCACGCCCTTGCGTATCCCCTGTGCGAGCGCGCGTACTCCCCGCGCGGTGGCCTCCCGCAATGAGGGGAAGACAAACAACGCGGAGACGCCTATGGCGAGCAGAAAGTAGAGAGGCAGCAGGAGCAGCAAGGAGGTCCCTCAGTTACGAAGGCGTAATCTTTTGTTCTATTTGGGATTCAGGCAAGCGCTTGGGCGTTGCAAAACGCGTCCGTGGCTTAGAACTCGTAACAAGAAACGGTGATGCGAAAGAAGTCATCAGGTATTCTCGAACCCCTTGGTTACAGGGGTGCAGACAGCCCCTGCAAACACGGGACTTCGCATGGCAGAAGACGAAAAAAGATCGCGATCACCGACCTCTGTTCCCAGCTTGCTTGCAGGACGCTCACCGTCACCGGATGAACGCGCAGCATCGCGCATCCTCGCCGCGCTCGAGGGCCGCGCGCCGGATGCCGAGGTCAAACACCTGGGGCCCAAACGCCGTTCGCGGTTGCCGCTGGCAGTGCTGCTGCTGTTGCTGACAGGCGCCGCGGGCGCGGTGCTGTACAGCGTGTTCGATACGGCGCCGCTGCCAGTGGTCGCCGAGTCCACTCATCAGGCCGCGCCGCCGGCGCAGCCCGCCGCGGCGGCGTCCGTGCCGCCTGCGCCGGCCGCGAGCGCGCGCATGGCCGCAGCCGATGCCGATACGCAGCCTTCTTCAGCGGCCATCATCGAAGACCATCCCCTTGCGCAATTGGGACGTCCCAATGCCGATGATGACCGCGTGCCCGAGAATCCCTTGTCGGCGCT
>NZ_JBARYB010000166.1:0-14196 GCF_049647645.1 Achromobacter sp. | reverse complement strand
GCTCCGGCCGCCACCGCAGCTCCCGCAGCTACAGCTGCTTCCGCAGCTACAGCTGCTCCCGCCGCCACCGCAGCCCCGGCCGCCACCGCCACCGTCGCGCCGACAGTCATCATCCCGACCGAACTCGACACCAAGGCCTGCATCGCCAAGCTGCGCAAGGGCGCCACGGCCAACGGCCTGACCGTGGCGGACTGGGACAAGTACACCGCCAACGCCAAGCTGCTGCCCACCACGGTCGCATCCGCCAAGGGCCAGCCCGAAGGGCGCGAAGCCTGGTGGGATTACATCGCCAAGACCGTGGACGAAGAACGCGTGCGCGACGGTCTCGCGGTGCTCGCCAAGTACGGTCCGCAGTTGTCGGCCATCAGCCAGCAGTACCAGGTGGACCCTGCCACCCTGGTCGCCATCTTCGGCATCGAGACCAACTACGGCCGCCAGGTCGGCAAGACCAACGTGCTGGACGCGTGGCTGACGCGCGCCTGCACCGAGAACAAGCAATTGTGGGAAAAGAACGCCTACGCCTCGGTCCGCCTGCTGCGTGACGGCCTGGTGCCGGCGGACAATTTCATCGGCTCCTGGAGCGGCGCCTTCGGCATGACGCAGTTCATCCCGACCTCGTTCTATGAACTGGCTGCCGATGGCGATGGCAACGGCAAGATCGACCTTTACAACTCGCTGCCGGATGCGCTGGCCTCCACCGCCAACCACCTGCGCAAGCGCCGCGCCAAGTGGACGCACAACCTGCCCGCCGTGATCGAGGTGCGCGTGCCGGCCGAGCTGGCCGCCGCCATCCCGGCCTCGCCCGACGCGGAGTACGTGGGCTCGCAGGACCGCCGCACGATCGCCCAATGGGCCCAGGCCGGCCTGAAGCAGGGCAACGGCTCGGCGCTGAAGCTGCCCTCGGGCAACGAAGAGCAGGCCTATCTGTTCGCGCCCACCGGTTCCGCCGGCCCGGTGTTCCTGGCCACCGTGAATTTCGACGCCATCCTGCACTACAACCAGTCGCGCCGCTATGGCCTGGCGGTGTCGATGCTGCTCAACCGCCTGCAAGGCGGTCCGGACCTCGTCGTGGCCTGGCCCACGGACGACCCCGGCCTGTCGCGCGCGCAGATCAAGGAGCTGCAGGAGATGCTCTACGGCCTGGGCCATGACGTAGGCGTGGCCGACGGCATTCCGGGCAGCAAGACCCGCGATGCGGTGCGCGAAGAACAGGTCAAGCGCAAGCTGCCCGAGGACGGCCGCGTGGGCAAACGCATCTACGATGCGATCAAGGCCACCTGGCCGCCCGCGGCGATCCAGGCCCGCCCGGCGGCCCAGCAATGACAGGGGCTGCCGGCACGCAGGGCTATGGCGAAAACGCCGCGGCCCTGGCCGACCAGTACGAGAGCATCGCGTTCGCCGACGTGCACCGCGACGTGGCGCACCTGATCCCCGCGGCGCCGTCGCGCATCGCCGACATAGGCGCGGGATCGGGGCGCGACGCCGCGGCGCTGGCGCGGATGGGCCATGCGGTGGTGGCGGCCGAACCCACCCCCGAATTGCGCCAGGAGGGCCAGCGCCGCCACGCGCTGCCCAACCTGGAGTGGGTCGACGACGCCCTGCCCGAACTGGCTGTCCTGCGGCGCCAGGGCCGGGTGTTCGACGTGATCATGCTGACGGCCGTGTGGATGCATCTGGACGCCGATGAACGCAGCCTGGGCATGCAGGCGCTGGCGGCGTTGCTGGCGCCGCAGGGCCAGATCCTGATGTCGCTGCGGCACGGTCCGGTGCCGCAAGGACGCCGCATGTTCGACGTGTCCGCGCAGGAAACGATCGCGCTGGCAGCCGGCCACGGCCTGTCTTCGCACCATCTCAGCTCGCGCGAGGACATGCTGGACCGCGCCGACGTGCGCTGGAGTTTCCTCGGCCTGCGCCGCGGCTGAAGCCGGCCCCCGGGGCCGGGCTCGGCCCGGGGGATTCGTCCATTGGACGATGGGCCGGCGGGCCGGCCGCCGGTATCATGTCCGGCATCCCATCGCTTACGCCCGCCATGCCTGTCGCGCTACTTCCCGACACTTTCCAGACCGCCCGGCTGCATGCCCGGCGCATGGACGAAACCCATTTCCCCTTCATCGCCGCCATGCATGCGGACGAGCGCCTCATGGCCACCATGGGCGGCACCCGCACCGACTCGGCCAGCCGCCGCTATCTGCTGCAGAACGTCGAGCATTGGGCGGAACAAGGCTACGGCATGTATGTCCTGGCCGACCGCATCAGCGGCGTGCTGGCGGGCCGGGCGGGATTGAAGCGCACCCAGTCGCGCGGCCGCGACGAGGTCGAGGTGGCCTATGCCTTCCTGCCCGCGAGCTGGGGCAAGGGATACGCCACGGAAATCGCGCAGGCCTTGCTGTCGCTGGGGTTCAAGCGGCTGTCCGTGGAGGCGCTGGCCGCCGTGGCGCTGGAAGAGAACGCCGCGTCCTGCCGGGTTCTGGAAAAGTGCGGCATGCGCCAGATCGGCGGCGCGGGCGAGGGCGGCGCCGGCAAGCGCCGCTACGAAATCCGCCGCGCCGAATGGCCGCTGCCGGAAGCGGACGCCGCCGCCGGGCAACGGCGCTAAGATTCGGGTATGAGCACCAAGCAGATCCCCGCCGACGACCCGCAGCCCGTTCCGCCCGAAGCGCCCGCGCCCGAAGAATGTTGCAACAGCGGCTGCATACCCTGTGTCTATGACACCTATAACGAAGCCATGGACGACTACCGCGCAGCGCTGAAAGCCTGGCGAGCCAGGCATCCGGAGCAGTCCAAAGGCTAGGTTCCCGCCGGGATGGGCGGGCGCCGGGAAGGCCTCAGCCCGCCAGCTTCATATGGATGATGGGACGGGCGCGGCCGGCGTCGTCCTGCGCTGAACGGCCCACGTCCTCGAAACCGTAGTGCTTGTAGAAGCCGTGGGCCTGGGGATTCTGTTCGTTCACATCCACCAGCAGGGTGCCGTGCAGCGAACGCGCGAAGTTCAGCAGGCGCCGGCCCGCTCCCTTGCCGCGCTTGTTGGCATCCACGAACAGCATTTGGACCTTGTTGCCGTTCAGGCCCATGAAGCCAGCGACCTCGCCGGCATCGTCCTCACAGACCCAGACCCGCACCGAAGGCAGGTAGGTGTTGAGCACCTGCGGGTACATGGCCTGGATTTCCTTTTCCGTCAGGAACGTGTGGGTGGCGCGTACGGAACGGAGCCAGATGTCCACCAGGGCCAGATCATCGCCGTGGTTGCGTTCTCGGATATTCATTTTTCTAATGGTTTTACAGGTCGGGTGCCGGCGCGGTCCTTGGTTGCGCCGGGCTTTTTTTGCCGCTAGAGCCCTGCGCGGTAGAGCTCGGTCGCCGCCAGGACGGTTTCCATCTGCACAGTATGCGCGAAAACGAATCGGTCGCCGTAGACGGTTTCATCCGGAAACTCCGAAATCAGCGCCAGGGGCAGGTCTTCGCGGTCGCTTTCGCTCACCTGCACCGGGATGCCGTTGAGCACGTCGAATCCAGTTTCGAGCGCATGCGCCTGGAATAGTTCAAGCTGCCGGGCATTGAACTCGACCAGGCCGGGGACGTTGCGGGCCAGCCTGGCCGTCACGCCTTCGATCAGGCGGCGGGCGCGATCGCCCCAGCCCGGGTGGTGGCGCAGCACCAGGAAGAAGCCTTTGGGGATGGTCCACAGCTCGAAGTGGCGCGGCAGGTAGCCGGACAGCGGCCGGGTCCATTCGTGGGCCGGATAGCCGTGCAGATTGATGTGCAGCTGCGCGCCGCTGATGGCGTGCGCCTGGTGGCGGCCTTCGCGTTCGAAGAACGGGGCGCGTTCGCGGTAGGCAATGTCGTCGCCCAGCGCACTGTAGCGCGAGGCGTGCAGCATGTGGCGCGGATGGTGTTCGCGCAGGCGGTTGAACAGCGCGTAGCCGTCCGGATTTTCAGCGGCGATCAGGGCAAAATGGGCGTCGCCGCGCGCGGCCAGCGTCTGCGCCGCGCGGAGGGCGCCGACCACGCCGGAGGTTTCATTGGCATGCTGCGCGCCCGAGATGAAGACGGCGGGACCGGGGCCGCGCAGGTAGGTGCCCAGCACTGGACGGCCCTGGCGCGAGACGGCCTGGAAGGCGTCGCCGCCGAAGGCGGCCATGCAGCCGGCAATCTGGCCGGCGGACAGCGGTTCGCGGACCTGGGCCAGCGGCGCATCGAGCGCGGCGGGGGCGACGGGCGTCAAGGCCCCGAAATGCTCCAGCGAGATCTGCACGCGCGCCGCGCCATCGTGGCGGCGGATGTCGGGAATGATCTGGCCCGGTTGCAGGCCGCGGTCGCCGGATGGGCGGCCGGAATGCTTCTGGAAGTGTTCCAGCAGCGAAAAATAGATGTCTTCGTGCAGCGCTTCAAAGGTGCTGACGATTTCCTCGTCCACCGGCAGGGCGAAGTCGATGCCCGGCAGGTCCACGCGGATTTCCAGGCGCTCGAAATAGGGCTCGTGCGAGCCCCAGGCATGGTTGCGCACCGTGTCCACGATGGCGCGGAAGGCTTGCTGGTATTCGGTGGCCTGGGCGGCATCGGTCTGCAACGCGCCCTCGGCGTCGCGCACCCGCAGCCAGCCGGTGGGCGACAGTTCGGGCGTGCCGTCCTGGGCGTATCCGATCTGGTTGGGCGCGTAGACGCGCGTATCGAGCTTGCGGCCGTCGGTGTAGCTCAGGCTGACGTCATAGTGCAGGTCGCTGGCGCCGGGCTGCATGGTGACGTCCACGCCTTGCAGCAGCGCGATGAGCGGATAGGCTTCCAGCGTGAAGCGTTTGGCCTGGGCATGTTCGTGCAGCGGATAGCGCACCACGACGGACGCCAGCCCCTCGCGTTCGACCTCTTCCAGGAAGTAGTGCAACAGCGGTTTGTAGGCGCTGCGAAAGCGCGCCGTGACGCCGGCCTGCGCCAGGCGCTCCTGCGCCGCGCGGCGCGCTTGCTCGCCTTCGAACAGCCAGCCCTCCACGACCGCGCCGCGCCAGGCAGGCGCCATGTAGGCGTGGGTCCAGGCGTCCAGCGTGCGGTCGAATGTTTTTTCCAGCAAAGACATACTCGATATTCCTTTCCGGCGGACCGGGGCGGCTTCAGACCTTGCCGGTCGGATCCAGGCGGTCGCGCAGCCAGTCGCCCAGCAGGTTCAGGCCCAGTACCGTCAGCATGATGGCCAGGCCCGGGAAGACGCTGACCCACCAGGCCGTCTGCATGTAGGTGCGGCCGTCGGCAAGCATACCGCCCCAGCTCGGGATCATGGGATCCACGCCCAGGCCCAGGAAGGTCAGGCTGCTTTCCAGCAGGATGTTGTTGGCGACGTTCAGGGTCATCAGGATGACCAGCGGGCCCAGCAGGTTGGGCACGATGTGGTGGCGGATCATGGCCAGGTCGCGCACGCCGAAAGCGCGGGCGGCCAACACGAACTCGCGCTCGCGCAGAGCCAGGACTTGGGCGCGGACCAGGCGCGCGTATTGCACCCACTGCGACACGATCATGAAGAAGATGACGTTGAACAGGCCGCCGCCCAGGATGGCGATGAAGGTGATGGCCACCAGGATGAACGGCAGCGCCAGCTGCACGTCGGCGAAGCGCATCACGATCATGTCCCAGAAGCCACGGTAGTAGCCGGCGATCAGGCCCATGACGATGCCCAGCAGCGCGCCGCCGATGACCGAGACGAAGCCGACTGTCAGCGAGATATTGCCGCCGACGATGACGCGCGCCAGCACGTCGCGGCCCAGCGGGTCGGTGCCGAAGGGATGGGCGGCCGAGGCGAAGGGCGCGGTCAGGCGGGCGGCCAGGTCCATGGCTTCGCCGCCATCGGGAAACAGCCAGCCCGAGGTCAGCACCAGCAGGACCATGGCGCCGGTCAGCAGCGCGCCCAGCACGAATTCCAGTGAGCGGTAGCGGCTGCGGGGCTTGGCCGCCTTGGGGGTGGCGGCGGTGGGGGTAGTAGTCTGCATAAGGCTCAGCGCGTGCGGATGCGGGGGTCGACGATGCCGTAGGCGATGTCGACGATCAGGTTGACCAGGACGATGACGGTGGCCAGCACGGTGACCGTGCCTTGCAGCACCGGGTAGTCGCGGCCGGAGATGGCGTCGAACGCCAGCGTGCCCAGGCCGGGCCAGTTGAAGACCATTTCAATCACAACGATGCCGCCGATCAGGCCGCCGAACTGCAGGCCCAGATAAGTGATGAGCGGAATCGCGCAGTTGCGCAGCGCGTGCTTGTACAGCACCACGCGTTCCTTCAGGCCCTTGCTGCGCGCGACCATGATGTATTGCGCCGACAGCGTTTCCAGCATGGTGGTGCGCACCAGGCGGATATTGGTGGCGCTGAGGATGATGGCCATCGTCAGCGACGGCAGCACCAGGCTGGCCGGCCCGCTCCAGCCGGACGGCGGCAACAGCGGGAAGGTAATCGACAGCAGCAGCACCAGCATCAGCGCCAGCCAGAAGTTGGGGAACGACAACCCCACCAGAGACAGGATGCGGATGGCCTGGTCCGTGGCCTTGCCGCGCTTGATCGCGGCCTGGATGCCCAGCGGCAACGAGATCAGGATGGACGCCAGCAGCGAAGTGAAGGCCAGCATCAGCGTGGCGGGCAGGGCGTCGCCGATCAGCTTGGCGACGGACGTGCCGCCCATGAAGCTGCGGCCGAAATCGCCGTGCAGCAGTCCCTGCATATAGGACAGGTATTGCTCGTGGAACGGCCGGTTCAGGCCCAGCGCCTGGCGGATATTGGCCAGGTCCTGCTCGGTGACGCTGCCCGAGCCCTGGCTGAGCATCAGCGCGGGATCGCCGGTGAGGCGCACGGCATAGGAGACGAGCAGCGTCACGGCCACGATCACGAAGACGGCCTGCAACACGCGTTTGATGAGAAATCCGGTCATAAATCACCGCCCCGGCTTGCGCCGGGACGGGTCGGTGGGGTTAATGCGGCAACGGACATCGCCGACGATTCAACGTATATCAATCTAGCGGGATGCCGCGGAGCCGGCTTTGCCGGTCCGCAGGCATGCCCCCTGGGGGGAAGCGCGCAGCGCTTCGGGGGGGGACATCACTCCACTGCAGCGTTCAGGAAGCGGAAGCGGATGTCGCCCGGGACTTCCAGGTCCTTCACGCGCTTGTTCACACCAACGATCGTGTTCAGGCTGTACAGCGGCAGTTCCAACGCCTGGTCGGCCACGTAGCCGGCGATCTCCTGCAGCATGGCTTCGCGCTTCTTCACGTCATAGACCGTGCGCTGCGCTTCCAGCATGCCGTTGAGCTTGGCGTCGTTGTCGTACGGGTTCCACTTCTGGCCCGTGTGGTACATCAGGTAGGCCGTGTTGTCGTAGTCATAGGTCCAGCCGCCCCACTGGTTCTGCCACATCTCGCCGGTCTTGCCGCCCGGGATGATGTCGTTGAGCAGCACGCCGGTTTCATACGGCTTGATGGTGGCGCGCACGCCCACGCCTTGCAGATAGCCGGACACGGCCTGGGCTACTTCGCGGAAGTTCGAATCGCTGCCGCGCACGTCGATCTGCACGGTCGCGCCCGGCTTCACGCCGGCGGCGGCCAGCAGCTTCTTGGCTTCGGCGGGGTTGAAGGGCAGGGGCTTTTGCTCGGGGTTGTAGCCGAACGACTGCGGACCCTGGAAGCTGGCGATGGTCTTGGCCTGGCCCAGCAGCAGCTGCTTGACGATGGCGTCGCGGTCCACCGCCATGATCAGCGCGCGGCGCACGTCGCGGTTCTGCGTGATGCCGTTCTTGGTGTTGTAGCGCAGGGCAAAGGCAACCGGGCCGCCCGTGGAGATGACGTCGGCGTTGCCGGACTTCTTCACGGTTTCGATCAGGCCCAGCGGGATCAATGTGGCGATGTCGATGCGGCCGGCCTGCAGCTCGGCCACCTGGGTGCCGGGCTCGCCGATGAAGCGGTAGACCACCTTGTCCAGCTTGGGCTTGCCGCCCCAGTAGTCGTCGTTGCGCGCCAGCGTCACGTTGACCTTGGGCTGGTAGCTTTCGAACTTGAACGGGCCGGTGCCTACCGGGTTGATGTTGAAGTTGTCCTCGCCCTTTTCCTTGATGTACTTGGGCGGCACGATCATGGCGCCGTAGCCGGCCAGCTTGGTCAGCAGGACGGGATCGGGCTGCTTCAGGATGAAGTCCACGGTGTATTCGTCCACGACCTTGATCTCGCCGATCGAGTCGTAGTTGGCCTTTTGCGGACCCTTGGCGCCTTCCGCGCCCAAGAGGCGTTCGAAGGTGAACTTCACGGCCTCGGCGTTGAAGGGTTCGCCGTTGTGGAACTTGACGCCTTCGCGCAGCTTGAAGCGCAGGCGCTTGTTGTCGTCCAGGTATTCCCAGCTGGTGGCCAGGCCCGGTTGCAGCTTCAGGTCGGCGCCGCGCATGGTCAGGCCGTCATACAGGTTGCTGCCCACCGAACCCCAGAAGGTCACGAAGGTGTCGATCGGATCCCAGCTGCCCGGGTCCTGGTTGATGGCGACATTGAGCGTGCCGGCGGCATGCGCGGTCGAGAAGACCGCGGGCAGCGCGCCGCCCAGCGCCAAAGCCAGGGCGGTGACGGTGTAGGTTTTGCGTAGGGAGAGCATGTTCAACTCCAGGAACGGGAAGTCGGGCGGGCCGACGTGGAAAGGGGATGCGGCTCAAGCCGCGCGGGCCACCTGGTGGCCGGGCGCGAATTCAACCAGGGGAATGATGGCGGGCTCGTCGCCGACGCGCCGCACGGGGCTGGGGATCTCGCCTTCGATCAGCGAGGTGTCGATATGGCGGCCGGGCTCGGCCACCGGCACGGCGGCCAGCAGCTTGCGCGTATACGCGTGTTGCGGCGATTCGAAAATCTGGCGGCGGGTGCCCAGCTCGACGATCTGGCCCAGGTACAGGACCGCGACGCGGTGGCTGACTTTTTCCACCACCGCCATGTCGTGCGTGATGAACAGATAGGACAGGCCGCGGTCCTTCTGCAGGTCCATCAGCAGGTTCAGGATCTGCGCCTGGATCGATACGTCCAGCGCCGACACGGATTCGTCGGCGATGATCAGCTTGGGGTTGCTGGCCAGCGCGCGCGCGATGCACACGCGCTGGCGCTGGCCGCCCGAGAATTCATGCGGATAGCGCTTGGCGTGTTCCGGCTTCAGGCCGACCTGCTCCAGCAGTTCGCCGATGCGGCGGGCGATGGCGTCCTCGCCGCTCAGGAGGCCGTGCGTGCGGATGGGCTCGGCGATGCTGAAGGCCACCGTCTTGCGCGGATCCAGCGAAGCGTAGGGATCCTGGAAGATGTACTGGATCTCCTGGCGCAGGCGCTGGCGCCCGGCGCTGTCCATCGAGAAAATGTCCTGGCCGTTGTAGCGCACGGCGCCCGAGGTCGGCGCCACCAGCTGCTGCAGGGTCTTGCCGATGGTGGACTTGCCGCTGCCGGATTCGCCCACCAGCGCCAGCGTTTCGCCGGGGTAGACGTCGAAGCTCACTTCTTCCACGGCGTGCACGCGGTGCGTGACCCGGCCGAAGAAATTGTGGCCCACGTCAAAACGCGTGGTCAGCTTTTCCACGCGCAGCACCGGCTCGTCGTAGCGCGCCGTGTCCTGCTCGCGGGTTTCGCCGACTTCGCGCAGCGTGTCGCCTTCCAGCACGGTCTGCGGCGTGCGCAGCGGCAGGTCGCGGCCCGTCAGGCTGCCCAGGCGCGGCACCGCCGCCAGCAGCGCGCGGGTGTAGGGATGCTTGGGCGCATTGAATATCTCGTCCACCGTGCCTTGCTCGACCTTCTTGCCGCGCAGCATCACCACCACGTCGTCGGCCATTTCCGCCACCACGCCCATGTCGTGCGTGATGAAGATCACGGCCGTGCCCAGGTCGCGCTGCAGCTCGCGGATGGTGTTCAGGATCTGCGCCTGGATGGTGACGTCCAGCGCCGTGGTCGGTTCGTCGGCGATCAGCAGGCGCGGCTGGCATGACAACGCCATCGCGATCATCACGCGCTGGCGCATGCCGCCCGACAGTTGGTGCGGATAGCGGTCCAGCATCTGTTCGGCGTCGGGCAGCCGCACCTTTTCCAGCAGCTTGCACGCCGACTGGCGCGCGGCCGAGCGCGACAGTTGCTGGTGCAGCATGATGGCCTCGATGATCTGGTCGCCGATGGTGAACACCGGGTTCAGCGAGGTCATCGGCTCCTGGAAGATCATCGCGATATCGTTGCCGCGGATGGCGCGCATGTCTTCATCGGAGGCCGAGGTCAGGTCGATCTCGCGGTCGGCGCTGTCGCGGAACAGGATCTGGCCCGTGGCGATGCGGCCGCTGGTGTAGTCCGTCAGCCGCATGATGGCCATGGACGTGACCGACTTGCCCGAGCCCGACTCGCCGACGATGGCCAGCGTCCTGCCGGGGCGTACCTCGAAATCCAGGCTGTCGACGGCGCGGAACACGCCGTTTTCGGTATTGAAATCGACCGACACGCCGCGCACGGAAAGCAGCGGGGCGGAAGTGGATGCAGTAGTGCTAGACAACGTGGATTCTCACAACGAGGTGGCGGCGCGGGCAGCCTGGTCGTACAGGCCCGAAAGGGCGCGCAAGGTGTTGGCCAGCTGATGGCTGGCGTCGTCCGCGGCGGGGGAGTCGATGAAGGGTTTGACGAGGCACTGCTCGCGCACCTCGGCGTAGCGCTGGATGGCGGCGGCGCCGGCGTCGGTGGCCGTGTAGATCACTTCCTTGCCGGTCTTGGCGCTTTGCACCACGCCCAGGCGCTCCAGCTTCTTCAGCGAATAGTTCACCAGATGGGTGTCTTCGACATTGAGCGTGAAGCAGATGTCCGCCAGTTTCTTGCCCCGGCCGCGATGGAATACGTGGTTCAGCACCAGGATGTCCAGCGAGGTCAGCTCGGGCAGTCCCGCACAGGCCATGCAGCGCACCATCCAGCGGTTGAACGCATGCGAGGCAATGATCAGGCCGAATTCGACTTCGGAAAGCTCGGGGGCTGAAGAGGCCAGGTGGGATGAGGAAACAATGGCGTCCCGGACGGATACAGGCATGGGCTGGCAGGGGAAGGGGACGGATCGACGATAAAACGTTGGCGAATTATTGACGATTTGTTGATGTGGCCGTATCCGGGATAACCCGTGTGCAAGCGGTCTGAACAGGATAGGCCGCGAGCTTTCGGACTCCACCTATTTATCTACGCCACACGCTCGCATAAAAAAGATTGGGGTCCAAAAACTGCTGCTTGCGGTCAGGTTGAGTTGCTTGCGTTTTGTTTCATGTCAAATCGCGCATGGCTTAACTGTGATAGTTCCGCATCCCGGAACTATGTGGCTTATGTGCAAATTTCCCAGTCTTTATCTCCTAATTTCATTTAAGTTCTTTGATAGTAGGTTGTATACAATAAGATATTTATTGTTATTAATTGTTCTATAAGGCAAACTTGGCAAACATTTAGTTTCATACATAGATAACAAGGAGCGCCGCGCACGTTCGTAGGCGCCGTACCGGCATGAATCACTACTGGCGCCTGCGCATGGCCGCGGGCATGTTGGCGGTTGGCTTTTTCCCGGCCGATTCCGGCGCTCAGCCGCTGCCCGAGGCGGCGCTGCGCGCCACCGAGATCGAACGCCGCCAAGAGCAGGAATTGGGCGCGCAGCGCGCCCGCGCGGCCGAGCGGCCGGACGTGTTGTCGCCCGCCGGGCCGGCTGCCGCAGGCTTGGTCCTCCCGGTCGAAACGCCTTGCTTCGCCCTGAAGGAAGTCGTCTGGGACGGCGCCCAGCCTTCCGAGGCGCTGCTGCGCGCTGCCGACGCGGTCATCGGCCATTGCGTCGGCGGCCTGGGGTTGCGGGCCTTGCAGGAGCACCTGATCGGCTTGCTGATAGACCGCGGACTCGTCACCGCGCGGGTGGTCGTGCCGGAACAATCCCTGGCCGCCGGCACGCTGACGCTGCGCTACCTGCCGGGCCGCATCTCCGCCGTCAAGGGCCAGGGCGCCATCGGCTGGTGGCGCACGGCATTGCCCACCGGGCCAGGCGGCGAAGTGAACCAGCGCGACCTGGACCAGGCGCTGGAAAACATCCGCAGGCTGGGCAGCCAGGCCGATGCGGCTATCGACGTCGCGCCCGGGCCGGAGCTGGGCGATTCCGACATCCTTATCCGTCCTGGCAGCGGCAAGCGCTGGCATGGGTATATCGGCGGCGACAACGCTGGCATGGACGCCATCGGCAAATACCAGATCAACGCCGGGCTGACGCTGGATTCGCCCCTGTTCCTGTACGACCAGTTGTCGCTGTCGTGGAACAGCAATGCGCGCTGGCGCGACGCCGAATCGAACACGCGCGCCGCGTCCTTGAACTACAGCATTCCCTTCGGCTACTGGACCTTCTTCGCCGGCGCCAGCAAATCGACCTACCGCCAGACCGTGGCCGGTTTCGACGAACCCATCATCTATGGCGGCACCACCAAGCAGGTGCAGGCGGGCGTCTCGGTAGTGCCGTATCGCGGCGCCACCTACAAGGGCACGTCGTCGCTGACCCTGCTGCGCAAACGCACCACCAGCACGCTCAACGATGTGGACATCGAAGTGCAGCGGCGCGACGTCACCGGCTACGAGTTCAACCTGGGGCATCGCCACTACCTGGGGCGCGCCGCGTTGGACATCGGCGGGGGCGTGCGCGGCACGCTTGCCGGGCTGTCCGACCGGCCCGGCTACGTATATGGGGATCCGGACTGGAACGGGCGCAGCACCATACTTTCGGCCAACGCCGGCCTGTATCTGCCCTTCGAACTGGCCGAGCAGCCCTGGGCCTACCAGTTGAACTGGCAGATCCAGCACGCCAGGACGCCCATCGTGCCGTCCGACTACTTCACCATCGGCAACCGTTATGCCGTGCGCGGCTTTGACGGGCAGATGACGCTGGCCGCCGAGGATGGCTGGACCTTGCGCAACGACCTGTCGCTGGGCCTGGACAAGCTGCTGCGCGTGCCTGGCCACCAGTTGTACACGGGCTTGGACGTGGGCCGGGTGGGCGGGCCGTCGGCGGCGTCGCTGTCTGGCCGTACGTTGGTCGGCGCCGTGGCCGGGCTGCGCGGACGGATCGCCATGCCCTATGTCAATGCCAGTTATGACCTGTCTGCCGGCTGGCCGCTGAAAAAGCCTGAATCCCTGAAAACCGCCTCGACCCTGTTCGCGGCGGTCCTGATGTTCGAGTTTTGACGCGGCGGCCTTGCGCCGTCGAACCGCCGTCCATTCTTAGCCCAACCGGATACGCATGATGTCCAAGCTTCGCTCCCTGATAGTCTGGTCCGTCGTTTTCTCGCAGGTCTGGTCGCCTGTGCTGGCGCAGACCTTGCCGATCTCGGTGGACAAGAGCGTGGCGGGCGCGAAGCCCTCCGTAGGCGTCAGCAACGGCGTGCCTGTCATCAACATCGCGCCGCCTTCGGCCGGCGGCGTGTCCAACAACCGCTACACGCAGTTCAACGTCGGTCCGTCCGGCGCGGTGCTCAACAACAGCGGCGGCGCCAGCCAGACCCAGTTGGCGGGGCAGGTGGGCGGCAATCCCATGCTGGGCAATCAGCGCGCCAGCACCATACTCAACCAGGTCACCGCGCCCAATCCGTCGCAACTGCTGGGTACCCTGGAAGTGGCCGGCAACCGGGCCAATGTGATCGTCGCCAACCCGGCGGGCATCACCTGCAATGGCTGCGGCTTTCTGAACGCGGACCGCGCCACCCTGACCACGGGCAAACCGCAGGTTGGACCCGACGGCAGCATCGGTTTCGATATCGCTTCCGGCAAGATCCGCGTCGACGGCGCCGGTCTGAACGGCGCCAATCTCAGCCAGGTAGACCTGTTGGCGCGCACGCTGGAGATCAACGCCGACGTCTGGGCCGACAAACTCAACGTGACCGCGGGCGCGGCCCGCGTCGATTACGCATCCGGGGTCGTTTCGGCACAGGCGGGGGAAGGCCCGGCGCCCGAAGTGGCGGTGGATACCGCGGTGCTGGGCGGCATGTATGCCAACAGCGTGCGCCTGATCGGCACCGAGGCTGGGGTGGGCGTGAACATCGGCGGCAACCTGGTGGCTCTGACCGGCGATCTGCAAGTCACGGCGGCGGGCGACGTCCGCATCGCGCCGCGCGGCACGGCGCAAGCTGCCGGCAATCTGCGCGTGGACAGCGGCCGCGATCTGGCCGTGCAAGGCGCGGCGCAGGCC
>NZ_JBARYB010000165.1:0-10753 GCF_049647645.1 Achromobacter sp. | reverse complement strand
GGCCAACAGGCCGGGGCGCAGCGACCGCTGGCGGTTGACGGACGGCAAGGGTCGCGAGCACGAACTGCGCGTGGCGCCGGTGGCGCAGGCCGACACGGCCTCGGCCCTGCTGGCGTTCGCCGTGGCGGGATGCGGTGTGGCCGCGCTGCCCGAGTGGCTGCTGGAAGAACCGCTGGCGCGGGGCGCGCTGCAACGCGTGCTGCCTTCGTATACCTTGCCGCGCCAGGAGGTCTACGCGGTCTATCCCGACACCCGCCACGTCAGCGCCAAGGTGCGGCGCTTCATCGATTTCCTGCGGGCGCGGCAGGCGCCGGGCAACCGACCTTAGTTCAGCGCGCCAGCGCCGGCGTGCCGCCCGCGCCCAGGTCCCAGTACAGCCCCGTCATCAGGCCCAGCGCCTGTCGCAACAAGGCCGGCGGCAGATGTTCGTTCGGCGCGTGCTGGGAGCAGCCGGGATAGGAATGCGGTACCCAGATCGTGCGCAGGCCCAGTACATCGGTGAAGATGTCATTGGGCAGGGAGCCGCCCAGGTTGGGCAGCACGGCGGTCTTGGCGCCAGAGGTGCGTTCCAGCGAATCCACCGCCCAGCGCACCCAGGCATCGTCGGGGTCGATGCGGGTGGCGCGGAACATGTTCTCGCGGGTGAGCGTGATCTGGACCATGGGAAAGCCCTGGCGGTCCAGGTGGCGGCGCAGGGCTGGCACCAGGTCGTCCGGGTCCACGCCGACCACGAAGCGCAGCTGGCAGCGCGCCCAGGCGCGCGGCGGAATGGCGTTCACTGGCGTGTCGGGGTTGCCGGTCTTGTAGGCCAGGACCTCGAACGAACACCAGCCGAACACGCGCTCGGCCGGCGACAGGCCCGGTTCACCCCACCAGGGTTCGATCTCGGGGCCGTCGGCGCCGCCGTCCACCTGGCAGTCGGCAAGTGCGCGCCGCACCGCGTCGGGTAGCTCGCGCGGCACCCATTCGGGGATGCGGATCTGGCCGGTCGGCGAGACCAGCGTGGCGATCGCATGGGCCAGCTGGATGCCGGGGTTGGAGATCAGGCCGCCCCAGTTGCCCGAGTGGTGGCCGCTCGCGCGGGCCTCGATGCTCAGGTCGAAGTTCAGACTGCCGCGCGCACCCAGGAAAATGGTGGGGCGCTCCGCGCTCAGCCGCGGTCCGTCCGAGGCGATAAGCAGGTCGGCAGCCAGCAATGCGCGATGTTCCTCGCACAGATCGCGCAGGCCCATGGAGCCGGTTTCCTCGCCCATCTCGATCAGGTACTTGGCGTTGAAGCCCAGCTTGCCGCGCGTCTCCAGCACCAGCCGCAAGGCTTCCATATTGATGCTGTGCTGGCCCTTGTTGTCGGCGATGCCGCGGCCGTACCAGCGGCCCTCGGACTCGATCAGCGCCCAGGGCGAGAGGCCTTCCTTCCATTCCTTTTCCAGGCCGCGGATGACGTCGCCATGGCCATAGCCCAGCACGGTGGGCAAGGACGGATCCTCGATGCGTTCGGCGTACAGGAACGGCGCCAGCGCCTTCGGGTGGGTCAGCGTGCGGCAGGTGAAGCCCAGCGCCTCGAAGGCAGGCCGGATCTCGGCTTCCAGATAGGCGGCGAGTTCGGGCGCGCGCGCCGGATTCTGGCTTTCCGTGGGCTGAGCCAGGCGGCGCGCCAGCAGGGCGCGGAACGCGCCGGAATCAAAACACTGTTCCGCCTGGGCGATGGCTAGTGCGCGGGTCATGATGGCTGGACTCCGTTGGGGGTAGGGGGATAGAGGTGGCAGGCCACCACGGATTGCTCGCGCCGGATCAAGGCCGGGCGTTCGGTCTTGCATTGCGCCATGGCCTGCTGGCAGCGCGGATGGAAGGGGCAGCCGGAAGGCGGGCGCAACGGGTCCGGGAACGACAGGCCCAGGCCCATGTCGGGGATGCCCAGGCCGGGCTCGGGCGTCAGAACCGAGGCCAGCAGCGCCTGCGTGTAGGGATGGCGCGGGTCGTGGAATAGCTGCGCGGTGGCGGCGGATTCGACTACCCGGCCCAGGTACATCACCGCCACATGGGTGGCGATATGCTCGACCACCGCCAGGTTGTGGCTGATGAAGACATAGGTCAGGTTGAATTCGCGCCGCAGGTCCATCAGCAGATTCATGATCTGGGCCTGCACCGACACATCCAGCGCCGAGGTCGGCTCGTCGCAGATGACAATCTCGGGATGCATCACCAGCGCCCGCGCGATGGCGACGCGTTGGCGCTGCCCGCCGGACAATTGGCCCGGCGTGTTGTGGGCCAGCCGCGGCGGCAGGCCGACCCGTTCCAGCATCTCGATGGCTTTCTGCTGCTTGGGATTGGCGATGCCGTGCACTTCCAGCGGCAGCGAGACGATGGAGGCGATCGAGCGGCGCGGGTTCAGCGAAGAATATGGATCCTGGAAGATCGGCTGGACGCGGCGCGCCAGGGCGCGCCGGCCGAGGCTGCGGATGTCCTGCCCGTCCAGGCGGATCGCGCCTTCGGTCGGCGGCGTCAGGCCCAGCAGCATGCGGGCCAGCGTCGATTTGCCGCAGCCGGATTCGCCCACGATGCCCAGCACCGCGCCGCGCTCCACCGCCAGGTCCACGCCATTGACCGCATGCAGGGTGCTGCGCGGCCGGAACATGCCCGAGCGGATCGAGAACTGCCTGCTGACGGCCTCGGCTTGCAGCAAGGGGCTCATGCCGGGACTCCTTCGGGGTGGAGGATGCAGCGCCACTGCTGGCCGGAGTCGGCAGCATGCACGGGGACTTCGTTGCGGCACTGCGCTTGCGCATGCGGGCAGCGGTCATGGAAGGCGCAGCCACGCAGCTCGCCCACCAGCGCCGGCACCACGCCCGGGATGGTGCCCAGCGCTTCGCCCGGCGGCGTGCGGCCGGGCACGGGAATACAGCCCAGCAGCCCCCGCGTGTAGGGATGGCGCGGCGAGGCGAACAGCTCCGCCACCGGTCCTTCCTCGACGATCTGTCCGGCATACATCACCGCGACCTGGCGGGCGATGCGCGCGACCACGCCCAGGTCGTGAGTGATCAGCACCATGGCGATGCCCAGCTCGGCCTGCAGGTCGGCCAGCAGCCGCAGGATCTGCGCCTGGATTGTGACGTCCAGCGCGGTGCTGGGCTCGTCGGCGATCAGCAGCTCCGGGCCGCACATCAGCGCCATGGCGATCATCACGCGCTGGCGCAGGCCGCCCGACAGCTGGTGCGGGTATTGGGACAGCCGTTGCCCGGCCGATGCGATGCCGACCTTCTCCAGCAGCTCGACTGCGCGGTCGCGCGCCTGCTGCGCGCTGGCTTTGCAATGGTGGATGTAGTGCTCGGTCAACTGCTCGCCGATGGCGTAGGCGGGGTTGAGCGCCGTCATCGGCTCCTGGAAGATCATGGCCATCTTGCTGCCGCGCAGCGCGTTGATGCGCCGCCCGCGCGCCGCCGACAGGTCTTCGCCCAGCACCGACAGCCGGCGCGTGCTGCGCTGCGCGGCCTTGGGCAAGAGGCCCATGATGGCCAGCGAAGTCATGGACTTGCCGCAGCCGGATTCGCCCACCAGGCACAGCGTTTCGCCGCGCCGGACCTGGAACGATACGTCGCGCACCGCATGCAGGGCGCCGCGCGGCGTGGCGATGTCTACGGTCAGGCCCTGCACGTCCAGCACGATGTCCGTGTCGCTCATGCTCAGGCCCTCTCTTCAGGCGTCAGGAGTTGATGCAGCCCGTCGCCGGCGAGGTTGATCGCGAAGATCAGCAAAGCCAGCGCCGATCCGGGGATGGCGATCAGCCAGAACGAGAAGAACATATAGGCCTTGGCCTCCGAGATCATCAGGCCCCAGGATGGCAACGGCGGCTGCACGCCCAGGCCCAGGAAGGACAGGGAGGCTTCCAGCAGGATGGCGCTGGCGGCTTCCAGCGTGGCGATCACGATCAACTGCGGCACCACGTTGGGCAACACTTCGCCCCAGACGATGCGCCAGGTGGATGCGCCCGCCGCCTGCGCCGCGGCCACGTATTCCAGTGAACGCACCTGCTGGGTGGCGCTGCGCATCACCACCGCGTAGCGGTCCCACTTGAGCAGGCCCAGCACCAGGATCACCACCCAGAGCGAGCCGCCGACGATGGCCACCGTGGCCAGCGCCACCAGGATCACGGGCATGGACAAACGGGTGGTGATCAGGAAGGACACCGCCATGTCGACCTTGCCGCCGAAGTAGCCGGCCGCCATGCCCATGGCTGTGCCGATCAGGCCCGAGATCAGCGCCACGCTGATGCCGATCAAGAGCGAGATGCGGGCGCCGTAGAACAGGCGCGACAGGTAATCGCGACCCAGCTGGTCGGTGCCCAGCGGATGCAGCCAGGTGCCCTTGGCGTACCAGACCGGCGGCGCGGTGCGGTAGGCCAGGTCCTGGAAGTAAGGATCATGCGGCGAGATCCAGGGCGCGAACAGCGCGATCAGCACGATGACCAGCAGGATGCCGCCGCCGGCCAGCAGCGCCTTGTTGCGGCGCAGCCGCCGCCAGCGCAGGGCGGACGCGGACAGTTCCAGCGGGGGCTGGACGCCGGGAGCGGGCGGGGTAAGGGTAGGCGTATTCATGTCAGGACACCCGGATGCGCGGGTCGAGCCACGCGTTGGCGATGTCGGCCGCCAGGGTCAGCAGCACGTAGAGCACCGACAGCAGCAGCACGATCAGCTGCATCACGGGATAGTCCTTGTAGGTGATGCTCTGGTAAGCCAGGTAGCCCAGGCCGTCCAGCGCGAAAATGGTTTCGATGACGACCGAGCCGCCCAGCAGGTAGCCCAGCTGCACCGCGGCCAGCGCCACCACCGGCACGATGGCGTTGCGCAGCGCGTGCTTGAAGACGATCTTGCGCGCCGGCAAGCCCTTGGCGCGGGCGGTGCGGATGTAGTCGGCGGCCAGGACTTCGATCATGCCGGCGCGTATCAGGCGCATGAAGGCGGGCGCGACGTAGTAGCCCAGCGCGATGGCCGGCATGACGAAATGCTGCCAGCTGCCGCTGCCCGACACCGGCAGGATGCGCAGCGAGATCGAGAACAGCATGATCAGGATCAGCGCGAAGAAGAAGTTGGGCAGCGCCTGGCCCAGCACGGCGACGGCCAGGCAGATGCGGTCGATCAGGCTGCCCTTGTACAACGCGGCCAGCACGCCCAGCGGAATCGAGATCAAGAGCGCGAAGGCCAGCGCGCCCATGCCCAGCAGCAGGGTGGTCTTGAGCTTGGAGAGGATCAGCGGCCCGGCCTCGGTCTTGAAATACACCGAGGTGCCGAAGTCGCCCTGCAGGATGTGCCAGAGCCAGTCCGCGTACTGCACCGCCAGCGGTCGGTCCAGGCCGTAGGTCTTGCGGATCATGTCGATGTCGGCCTGGCGCGCGCCTTCGCCGGCCAGGGCCAGCGCCGGGTCGCCGGACAGGTGCAGCAGCAGGAACGCCAGGATCGAGACGGTCAGCGCCACCAGCAGCGCCAGGCCTAGGCGCCTGATCGTGAAATGCAGCATAGGGCTTCCTCTTCGTTGGACTCACGCCGGCCCAGCGCGATGCAGGGCCGGCGCGCGGCCTACTTCCAGCTCATGTCCCAGAAGCGCACCAGTTCATCCGAATAGGGCTTGAAGTTCACGTCCTTGGTGGCGACGTAGTAGGCGGGCAGGGTCCACAACGGCACCGCATAGGCCTTCTGCGCGATCAGGTCCAGCGCCTGCTTGTAGGCGGCGTTGCGCGCGCCGCTGTCGATGGTGCGGTCGCCCTTGGTGAGCAGGTCGCGCACCTGCGCGTCGCGGGTGACGTCGTCGTTGCCGAAGGCGAAGTACACCGGCGTGGAGGCGGACACGTCGTTGACCAGGTTGGAGCCCCAGGTCTGGTGCGTGAGCGAGGCCTTGTTGGCGCGGATCATGTCGCGCATGGCGGCGTACTGCAGGAAGTTGAGCTTGGCGCGGATGCCGACCGCCTGCAGATAGTTGATGATGGCCTCGGTCTGGTTGCGCTCGCGGTAGGCCACCAGGTCGATGTCGAAGCCGTTGGGGTAGCCGGCCTCGGCCAGCAGCTTCTTGGCCTGGGCCGGGTCGTACTTGTAGACCGGGGCGCCTTCCTGGGTGCAGCCTGTCTGCGAAGGCGTGCAGATGGTATTGATGAGTCCGCCGCCTTCGCCCACGATGTTCTTCAGCATGGACTCGCGGTCGATGGCGTGGATGATGGCGCGGCGCACGCGCTCGTCCTTCAGTTGCGGCGCGGGCGTGCCTTCCTGGATGTTCATCTGCATGAACACGATGCGCATGGTGTTGCCCGTGACCATCTGCAGCGAGGGCATGCCGCCCAGCTGCTCGGCCTGGTCCTTGGGCACGCTCATGATCAGGTCTTCGCCGCCCGAGATGACTTCGGCCATCTGCGTCTGGCGGTCGGGGATGAAGCGGATCACCACCTTGCCGATCTTGGGCTGAGCCTTGGGCGAATCCTTGAAGTAGTCGGCATTGCGTTCCAGCGTGATGGACTTGCCCGGCTGGTAGTCCACCACCTTGTAGGGACCCGAGCCCACCGGCTTGGCGTTCATGCCCTTGGGGCCGACTTCCTGGTAGTACTTGGCCGGATGGATGGCGGCGGTGGTGGACAGATACTCCTTGGCGCCGGGGAAGGGCTCCTTGGTGATCAGGCGCACCTTGTACTTGTCGATCTTCTCGACCTTGTCGATCCAGGCCACGTTCTGCTGCGTCACGGCCTTGTTCTTCGGGTCCGCCACGTAGTTCAGCGTGTACACCACCGAGTCCGCGTCGAACTCCTCGCCGTTATGGAATTTGACGCCTTGGCGCAGCTCGAACTCCATGGTCTTGTCGTCGACCTGCTTCCAGCTCTTGGCCAGCTGGCCCTTGTATTCGTTGGTGACGGGGTCGCGGTAGAGCAGGGTGTCCCAGACGTTGGCCGCGATGATGACGCCGATCCGCACGTTGTTGTAGTAGGGATCCACGCTTTCCGGCGCCTGGTCGTAGGCCATGCGCAGCGTGTCGTCCTTCTTGCCGGCCAGCGCTGGCTGGGCCGCCAGCGTGGCGCAGGCCAGCAGGGCGGCGGCCAGGGCCTTGAGGGGAATGGCGCTGCGCCGGGTCGGCGCGGATGCTGCGGGGGTGATGCGGAAATCAGTCATGGTGAGGCTCCTGTGGAAGTCACTGCACGTACTGCGTATCTGACATCTTCTATTCATGCGGGCGACTCGGCCCGCTGTCCTGCTTGCGCAAGAGGGGGCGTCAGCCTGAATCGGCCACCGCGGCGGGCGCCTGGCCCAGGGTCTTCAACGCCGCCTCGCACTTGCGCTGCAAGTGCTGGCGCATGATGCCGGCCAGCCGGTCGGCGTCGCGCGCGTCCAGGGCTTCGGCCATCTCGATGTGCTCGCGCATCGCCAGATCCCATTTCTGGCGGTTCTCGTTCGAGACGAAGCGCAGATTCTGGATGCGGGCGTTCTGGGCGTCGTACAGCTGCTTGAGCAGGCTGTTGTGCGCGGCCAGGCTGATACGTTCGTGGATCGCGCGATTGGTCTGGAAGTAGGTGGGCAGGTCGTGGCGCGCGTGGCTGGCCATCATTTCGTAGGTCAGGGCGCGGATCTCGGCGATCTCGGTGTCCGTGGCCCGTTCGCAGGCCAGCCGGCAGGACATGGCTTCCAGTCCGCCTATGACCTCGAAGGCCTCGCGGATGTTGGCCTCCGACAGCGCCACCACCTGCGCGCCGCGGTTCGGCTCGATCTGCACCAGCCCTTCGGCGGCCAGCACGCGGAAGGCTTCGCGCAAGGGTGTGCGGGACACGCCCAGCAGGTCGCACAGCGTGCGCTCGTTCAGCCGCGTGCCGGGCGGGAACTCACCCTGGATGATGCGTTCGCGCAATTGCCCGGCCACCGTGGCCGGCAGCGTGCGGCCGTTGCCCGCGCCGCGGGCCGCAAGCGGCGGCGCGGTTTCGGCAGCCACGTTGGCGGCGCCGGAATCAGGCATCAGGCTGGAAACGCTGCTCATTGGTATACAAAAATTCCCCGTGTTTTGCGAGACTATAAACCGGTACTTCCGTATCGCCCGATGGGTGTATACCCTAGGTTATTAACGTAAAAACAATGGGATAGAGTGACGCATGCCGCAAGTCCGCATGCCGGGCATCCCCTGCTTGTTTGCTTGGCGCCTTTTGTTGGTATACAAAAATATTCCACTTTGGGACTACGCATGCTTACCCTGAACAGTCATCCGTCCGGCCGGCATTTCCTGCAGATTCCGGGGCCGACCAATGTGCCCGACCGCGTGCTGCGCGCCATCGACCAGCCCACCATCGACCATCGCGGACCGGAGTTCGGCGCGTTGGGCCTGGCCGTGCTTGAAGGCATCAAGCAGGTGTTCCAGACGCAGTCGCCGGTGGTGATCTTCCCGTCTTCCGGCACCGGCGCCTGGGAGGCCGCGCTGGTCAACACCCTGTCGCCCGGCGACCGCGTGCTGATGGTCGAGACCGGCCATTTCGCCAGCCTGTGGCGCAAGCTGGCGGGGCGGCTGGGCCTGGAAGTGGACTTCCTGGAAGGCGACTGGCGCCATCCGGTGGACGTGGCGGCCATCGCCGCCCATCTGGCCGAAGACAAGCAACGTCAGATCAAGGCCGTGTGCGTGGTGCACAACGAAACCTCCACCGGCGTGACCAGCGACATCGCGGCCGTGCGCGCCGCGATCGACGGCGCCGCGCATCCGGCGCTGTTGATGGTGGACACGATCTCATCGCTCGGTTCCATCGACTACCGCCACGACGAATGGGGCGTGGACGTCACGGTGGCCGGCTCGCAAAAAGGCCTGATGCTGCCGCCCGGGCTGGCATTCAACGCTGTCAGCGCGCGTGCCCTGGCCGCGGCCGACCAGGCGCGGCTGCCGCGTTCGTACTGGGACTGGCGCGAAATGCTCGCCGCCAACGCCCGCGGCTACTTTCCGTACACGCCTTCAACCAATCTGCTTTACGGCCTGCACGAGGCCCTGGCCATGCTGCGCGAAGAAGGCTTGCCGCAAGTCTTCGCGCGCCACCAACGCCACGCCCAGGCCACGCGCCTGGCGCTGGCCGGCTGGGGACTGGAACTCCTGAGCCTGGAGCGGGCCGCGCATAGCCCGGCGCTGACTGCGGCGATCATGCCGCAAGGCCACGGCGCCGACGCCTTCCGCAAGCTGGTGCTGGAACGCTTCGACATGTCGCTGGGGCAGGGCCTGGGCAAGCTGACTGACCGCGTGTTCCGCATCGGCCACCTGGGCCACTTCAACGACCTGACGCTGTGCGGCACCTTGGCCGGCGTGGAAATGGGCCTGGCCGCGGCGGGCGTGCCGCATCGAGCGGGCGGCGTGCAGGCGGCAATGGAATTCCTATCCGGGGCGCGCGCAAGCGTAGCGGCCTGAGACACACACATAACGAGGGAAACAATGAACACACTCATGCAGCAGGCGATCCAATTCGCCAACGACCACGAATCCGCCTGGGACCGCAGCGTCAAGGGCAACTTCGGCGTGCACCTGAACGATCCGCCGCCCTGGAACCGCCTGCTTGGCCCCATTCACGACCGCGGCCCCGTGTCCGGCGTGGTCACCGTGCGCGGCGAGACCATCGCGTCCTGGGGCGAGCCCGAGCGCGCCGACCTGACCTTCAGCGTGGCCAAGCTCTATCTGGCAATCCTGGCCGGCGTGGCGCACGACCGCGGCCTGTTGCCGGACGTGGACGAACCCGTGGGCAAGCGCGTGCGCGGCATCGGTTTCGACGAAGGGCAGAACGCGGACATCACCTGGCGTCACCTGCTGCAGCAGACCAGCGAATGGGAAGGCGAACGCTTCGGCGTGTCCGACCAGGCCGACCGCTACCGCGCCGTCACCTTCGGCGTGCCGCCCGGCGGCAAGAAGGGCGACGCGCGGCCCTTGCAGCGTCCCGGCACGTATTGGGAATACAACGACGTGCGCATCAACCAGCTGTCGTATGCGCTGCTGCACCTGTTCCGCAAGCCCTTGCCCGAGGTCTTCCGCGAGGCCGTCACACGCCCCATCGGCGCCAGCGAGAACTGGCAATGGGTAGGCTACGACAACGCCTGGGTCGAGATCGACGGCCAGCGCATGCCGTCCGTGCCGGGCGGTTCGCACTGGGGCGGCGGCATGTCCATCAGCGCCCGCGACCAGGCCCTGATCGGCCAGATGCTGCTGAACGACGGCATGGCCAACGGCCGCCGCATCCTGTCCAGCGAATGGATCCGGGATATGCGCACGCCATGCGCGATCGCGCCGTACTACGGCTATCTGATCTGGCTGAATCATGAAGGCCGCGTGTTCCCTAGCGTGCCGGCTTCCAGCTTTTTTGGCGTGGGCGCGGGTAGCTCGTTTACGTGGGTGGAGCCGGAACGGCAGATGGTGGTGATCGTGCGTTGGCTGGACTCGGCGCATGCGGATGCGTTGTTCGGGAAGATCCTGGGGGCGGTGGATGCTGGCGCATAGATCGTTTTTGGCTTGGATTTTGACGTTCAGGATTTAAGGGGCGGGGGCTTCGAGCTTGCGGATGTCAGGGTTCTTTAGCCGCCGAGGCTGCCCTGCGCCATTCCGATGCTCGCCCCGATGGGGCTGCGCTTCGGATGGCTCCGGGGTCCTCGGCTGGCAGTCGCCTAATGCGTTGGTTTTGAACCCCGTTCATGGGCAGATGCCTTGAGCCGGTGGCCGGACGGAGGGATCCGAAGCGCAGCCCCACCGGGGCGAGCATCGGAATCCCGCAGTCCGGACG
>NZ_JBARYB010000164.1:0-39384 GCF_049647645.1 Achromobacter sp. | reverse complement strand
GTAAATGCCGCGGCGGCGCCCTCCGGCGCCGCCGCTGCCACACCAATAACAGGGGACACAGCCCGCCTGCCCGCCGGTCAGGCGCCCAGATAGGCTTCCAGCACGCGGGGGTGGCCCAGCAGTTCGCGGCCGCTACCGGTCAGCGCCATGGCGCCGTTCTCCAGCACATAGCCGTGCTGGGCGATCTTGAGCGCCTGGCGCACGTTCTGCTCGACCAGGAACAGGGTCAGGCCATCGGCGTTGATCGCGCGCAGCGAACGGAAGATCTCCTGCACCACGATGGGCGCGAGGCCCATGGAGGGTTCGTCCAGCAGCAGCAGGCGCGGCTTGGCCATCAGCGCCCGGCCGATGGCCAGCATCTGTTGCTCGCCGCCCGACAGATTGCCGGCGATGCCGGCGATCCGTTCCTTCAGGCGCGGGAACAGGTTGAACACGTATTCCAGGTCCGAATCGACGTTCTTGAGGCCGCGGCGGTAGGCACCCAGCTCCAGATTTTCGAGCACGGTCATGGTGGTGAGGATGGCCCGCCCTTCCGGCACCTGGACGATGCCGCGCGCCACCAGCTGGTGCGGCGCCAGGTTGGTGATGTCCTCGCCTTCGAAGGTGATTTTGCCGCGCGCCTTGGGCAGCAGGCCCGACAGCGCCAGCAGCGTGGTCGACTTGCCGGCGCCGTTGGCGCCGACCAAGGCGGTGATTTCCTTGGAGTTCAGGTCCAGGTCGATGCCGCGGACGGCTTCGATGTGGCCGTAGTTGACCTCGAGTCCGCGGACTTCCAGCATGACGCTCATTGTGCGGCCTCCGCTTGTTCGGTGTCTTCGTCGTCTTCGCGGCCCAGATAGGCTTCGATGACCTGTTCGTTGTTGCGGATCTCGTCGGGTCCGCCGCAAGCGATGATCTTGCCGAAGTTCAGCACCGCGATGCGTTCGCACAGGCCCATGACGAAGCGCATGTCGTGCTCGATCATGAGGATGGTATAGCCGCGGTCGCGGATGGCCAGGATCTCGCGCATGAGTTCGGCGCGTTCGCCGGTGTTCATGCCGGCGACCGGTTCGTCCAGCAGCAGCAGCTTGGGCTCGGTGGCCAGCGCGCGCGCCAGCTCCAGGCGGCGCTGTTCGCCGTAGGACAAGTTGTCCGCCAGATCGTTGGCCTTATGGTCCAGGCGCATCCAGGTGAGCAGTTCGTGCGCTCGCTCGCGGGCGCGCTGTTCGTGCTCGCGATAGCCCGGCAGGCCCAACAGCAGGCTGGGGAAGCCGTAGTTCATGTGGCGATAGGCGCCCACCACCACGTTTTCCAGCAGCGTCATCTCTTTGAAGAGACGGATGTTCTGGAACGTGCGGGCGATGCCCATGCGCGTGATGCGGTGCGGCTTCTTGTTCAGGACGCTCTGGCCGTTGAACGTGATGGTGCCGCCGCTGGGCGGCAGCAGGCCGGTGATGAGGTTGAACACCGTGGTCTTGCCGGCGCCGTTGGGGCCGATCAGGCCAAAGATGGCGCCTTCGGGCACGGACAGGCTGACGTCATGCAGCACATGCAGGCCGCCGAAGCTCTTGGAAACGGAAGAAAGCTCAAGCATGGCGCTTGCCTCCCTGGCGTCCTTGGCGCATCCAGCGCTTGAAGCGCGCCGGATCCCAGATGCCTTGCGGCAGGAACAACACAATCACCACCAGAATCACTCCGTTCGCGATCAGGCGCAGATCGGCAAAACCGCGCAGCATTTCGGGCAGCACGGTAATGATGAAGCTGCCCAGCACGGGACCAGCCAGGCCGCCGATGCCGCCCAGAATCGCCATGGTCAGGATTTCCACGCCACGGTCGAAACCGTATTCATTGGGGCCGATGAAGAAGGTCAGGTGCGCATTCAAGGCGCCGGCCAGGCCCGCAATCATCGCGCCAGCCACGAAGGCCAGCATCTTGTTGGCGCGCACGTCGATGCCCATCAGGCCGGCCGCGGTTTCGTCGCCGCGGATGGCGTCGAACGAGCGTCCGATCTTGGAGGCGCGAACGCGCCACAGCACGAACAGGACGATGACGACCGCCAGCACCACGTGCCACCACTGCGTCAGTTGCGGGATGCCGTTAAGGCCCAGTGCGCCGCCGGTGATGGACTCGGTGTTGAGGATGGTCACGCGGACCACTTCGCCAAAGCCCAACGTGGCCATGGCGAGGTAGACCCCGGACAGCCGCAAGGTCGGCAAGCCGATCAGGGCCGCCACCAGCGCGGGCGCCGCCATGCCGCCGGCGAGCGCGACCGAGAACGGCGCGTCATAGTTCATGGTGAGCAGCGCGGCGGTGTACGCCCCGATGCCCATGAAGGCTGCGTTGGCCATGGCCAGCATGCCGCAAGCCAGGGTCAGCCAGATGGAGAGGGCCAGCAAGGCGTTGGTGCCCAGCGTGAGCACCAGGTTGCCGTAGATGGCCCAGAAATTTTCGAATCCGCTCATTCTTTAAGCCTTGCGTTGAACCACTTTGCCGAACAGACCTTGCGGGCGCACCAGCAGGATCAGGAACAGCAGGCCGAAAGCCACCGCATCGCGCATGGTGGAGCCGATGTAGGCCACCGACAGCACTTCGGCGAAGCCCAGGAACAGGCCGCCCAGCATGGCGCCGCGGATGTCGCCCATGCCGCCCAGGATGATGACCGCGATGCCCTTGTGCAGCATCGGCTGGCCCATCAGGGGGAACAGCGCGTTGGAGTACAGGCCGATCAGCACGCCGGCCACGCCGCCCAGAGCAGCCGCGGCGAACGAGGTGGTGACGAACAGCTTTTCGACGTTGATGCCCAGCAGCCAGGCAGCCTTGGGCGATTCGGCGATGGCGCGCAGGGCGCGGCCGAACTGCGTGCGGCGCATGACATACATCAGCACGGCCATCAGCGCGAAGGACAGGAAGATGATGCCCAGCTCGATCACCGTCAGGTGCAGGCCGGCGACCTCGATCACTTCCTCGGGCACGGTGCCGTGCGGGAAGCGCAGGTTGCTGGCGCCGAAGATGCTCTGGGCGCCGTTATTCAGGATGATGCCTACGCCGATGGTGGCGATCATGGGGATCAGGTGGGGCGCGTTGCGCTTGCGCAGCGGCTTGAGCACCAGGTAGTCGATGATGACCCCGGTGAAGCCCGCGACGAAGAACGCGGCCATCAGCCCGGCCCACAGGGGCAGGCTGAATTGCTGCACGACGAACAGTGCCGCGTAGGCGCCAACCATGAAGACGGCGCCATGCGCCAGGTTGATCACCCCGAGCACGCCGAAGATCAGCGTGAAGCCCAGCGCGAACAGTGCATACACACAGCCCAGCGACAAGGCATTGACGAATTGTTGTTCGAACATGATGGGACTTTCCAAAGCTGTGAGGGCCCCATGCAGCGCCCACTGCATGGCCTTGAGCCTCCGTGCGAGGAGGCGTTTCTTTTATGGTGAGGGCCCTGCGATATAAAGCGCCTTGCGGACAGCCGCGCCGTCCGCAAGGCGCATCCCCCCGCGCGGGGATGCGTAGCGCTTACTTCTCGATGACGTACTTGCCGTCCTTGGTCACGCTGACGATCGGCGCCTGGTCAGCGTCATAGCCGGCGGGCTTGCCGGCGCGGTCGTTGGCCTGACGGAACTTGAACGGGCCGGTGGCGCCGGTCCAGGTCACGGAGGGCAGCGCATCGCGCAGGGCTGCGCGATCCTTGGGCAGATCGCCGGAGAGCTTGACGTTCTTCAGCGCCTGGGCGGCGATGTACATGGCGTCATACGACTGGGCCGCGAACTGGTCGGGCGCGCCGTTGAACTTGGCCTTGTAGGCATCGATGAACTTGACGTTCTCGGGGGCCTTGTTCTCGATCGACCACGGGCTACCGATCCACAGATTGTTCGACGCGCCGCCAGGGGCCAGATCGAAAATCTTGACCGAGTTCATGCCGTTGCCGCCGATGACGGGCACGTTCAGACCCAGTTGGCGGGCCTGCACCATGATCGGGGCGCCTTCGGCCAGCAGTGCGGACAGCACGATGGCGTCGGGGTTGGTGCCCTTGATCTTGGTCAGCTGGGCCTTGAAGTCCACGTCGCCCTTGGCGAACGTTTCGGTCGTGGTGACCGGGATCTTCTGGTCTTCCAGGGCCTTCTTGAAGTTGTCGTAGCCGCTCTTGGTGAAGACGTCGTCGTTGCCGTAGAGCACCGCCACGTTCTTCAGGCCGGTCTTGGCCTTGACGGTGGAGATGGTGGCCGGCAGCACGTCGGCTTCGGTAACCGAGTTGCGGAACACGTAGTTGCCGATGGAGGTGATGCCGTCGGCGGTGTTGGAGGTGCCGAAGGCGACCGTCTTGGCAGCCTGGGCGATCGGGTCGGCGGCCTGGGCCGAGTTCGACAGCGTCGGGCCGAAGACCATCAGGACGTTGTCCTTGAAGATCAGCTTCTTGAAAACGTTGATCGCTTCTTCTTTCTTGCCTTGTTCGTCCTCGACCACGAGCACGATCTTGTTGCCGTTGATGCCGCCGGCGGCGTTGATTTCATCAGCCGCGAGCTGGAAACCATTGCGGATCGACACGCCGTACTGGGCGGCGCCGCCGGACAGGGCTTCCGCCACGCCCAGCTTGATATCGGCTGCATGGGCAGCCGGGACGATACCGGCAGCGATCAGCGCGGCCAGCAGCTTCTTGGTCTTGGATTGCATGGTTGTTACCACCTTAAAGTCTGTCTCGGAATATTGGTATCCGGGCTGATGTAATCCTGCCGGATTGACGTCGGATGCCGCCTAAAGGCGTCATGTTTGCGCGTCAAGACCCGGGATATTACTCCTTTGTATCAGGCGGCTACTCGAACGCCATTCAACAAAAGCCTACAAACCGCCCATTTTTTTGTAAAAAACGCGTGGTTACTAGCAAAAACCCTAACACTCGCCGAATGCTATTCGGCAGGCGTAAGTGTCCTACGTTCTGGCCGATAACGCTACGCCCAGATATTGGTCGTAGGCGCTTTCGGTCAAACGGAACCATGGCATTTCGCTATCGCGAAAACCCATGTAACTATCGTGCATCGCCTTGAATCTGGGGTCTTTGGCGCCCAAGTCCTTATAGACCTGCTGCGTGGCCTCGAATGCCAGGTCCATGATGGACCGCGGGAATGTGCGGATTTGGGCGCCGTTTGCGGTCAATTGGGACAGCGCGGCCGCATTGCGGGCATCGTAGCGGGCGATGGTGGCGGCATGTGCGGCCTGGGCGGCGGCGTCCACCACTGCCTGGTAGTTCTTCGGCAGCGCGTTCCAGGCCTCGTCATTGATATAGAGCGACAGTTGCTCGCCGGGCGCCCACCAGCCGGGTGCGTAGTAATACTTAGCAACCTTATTAAGCCCGAGCTTGTCGTCGTCGTATGGACCCGCGCCCGCCACCGCCTGCAAGCCGTCCTTCTCGAAAGCTTCCGCCAGCTTGGCCAGGTCGGCCTGTTGCGGCGCCACGCCCAGTTTGGCCAGCACGTCGCCAGCCAGGCCGCTGACGCGCATCTTCAAGTCTTTGAGGTCGCCCGCTCGCTTGATTTCCTTGGTGTACCAACCGCCCATCTGGGCGCCGGTGTTGCCCAGCGGAAAGTTGATGATTTTTTCAGGCTTGAAGAGTTCGCGGGTCAGCCGCAGGCCGCCGCCCTCGTTCATCCAGGCGTTCATCTGCCGGGCGTTCAGGCCGAAGGGCACGACGGCGTCGAAGCAGAAGACGGGGTTCTTGGCGTAGTAGGCGCGGGACGAAGCGTGGCCGCACTCCACCTTCTTGGTGGACACCGCTTCCATCAGATCCGCGGCGGGTACGATCTCGCCTTCGGGAAAGTGGCGGATGTTGAATTTGCCGCCGGTGGCTTCCGAGACGAACTTGCAGAAGCTTTCGCCAGCGCCAATGCGCAGATCCAGGGAGCTGGGGAAGCCGGACGACAGGCGCCAGCTCAATGACGGCATGTCCTGCGCGAACGCGGGCGCGCTGACTGCGGCTCCGGTAGCGACGGCGCCGAGACCGGCGTGCTTCAAGAACGAACGTCGTTGCATCTCTTTGCTCCTTTACAGCAACACCTGGGACATCAAGCGATACCCGGCGGATATTACACGCTGATATCGGCCTGTCTGGCCACACTATCAGGTAAGGGATTGCAAAGACCGGAACGGCTGCGGGGATCTCAAGACGGCCGCGGCGCATGGCGCCACGGCCGCCTGCGGAAGATCAGGTTCCGGCGATGGCCATCTGCTCGATCAGGATCGAACCGGTGGTCTTGGTGCCGCGCGAAATCGTATCGGCGCCTATCGCCACGATCTGCTTGAACATGTCGGCCAGATTGCCGGCGATGGTGATTTCCTGCACCGCGTGCTGGATCTGGCCGTTTTCCACCCAGTAGCCAAACGCGCCGCGCGAGTAGTCGCCGGTGACGTAGTTCACGCCCTGCCCGATCAGTTCGGTGACGAGGAAGCCCGTACCCATCTTCTTGAGCATGGCTTCGAAGTCGTCGCCGCGGCGGGTCCGGGTGGAGCTGAACACCAGGTTGTGCGAACCACCAGCGTTGCCGGTGGTGACCATGCCCAGCTTGCGGGCGGTGTAGGAAGACAGGAAGTAGCCTTCCAGCACCCCGGCCGACACCACGCTGCGGCGGCGCGTGCGCACGCCTTCGTCATCGAAGGGCGAGCTGCCCATGGCGCCGCGGATGTGCGGGTCTTCGGTGAGGTTGATGTGATCGGGGAAGATGGGCTTGCCCAGCGCGTCCAGCAGGAAGCTGGCCTTGCGGTACAGCGCGCCGCCGTTGGCGGCCTGGGTCAGCGCACCCACCAGCCCCAGCGCCAGCGGCGCTTCGAACAGGACCGGGAACTTGCCGGTGCGGATGCGGCGGGCCGACAGGCGCGACAGCGTGCGCTCGGCGGCGTAACGGCCAATGGCTTCGGGCGAGGCCAGATTGGCCGGGTCGCGCTCGGAGCTGTACCAGTAGTCGCGCTGCATGCCATTGCCACGGCCGGCGATGGGCGCAACCGACAGGCTGTGGCGCGAATACGGATAGCCGCCCAGGAAACCGCGCGTGTTGCCCATCACGAACTGGCCTTCGTAGGTGCCCACGGTGGCGCCATCGGTATTGGTGATGCGCGCATCGACCTCGCGGGCGGCGCGTTCGGCGCGCAGCGCCAGTTCGGCGGCTTCTTCGGTGGATACGCTCCAGGCGCGGTGCAGGTCCAGGTCGGGGAATTCGGTGGCCAATTGGTCGGCGTCGGGCAGGCCGGCGGCCGGATCGGCGGCGGTGTGGCGCGCGATATGCCAGGCGGCTTCGACTGTCTGGCGCAGCGCGGCTTCGGAAAAGTCGGAGGTGGAGGCGGAACCGCGGCTCTGGCCGGCGTAGACCGTCAGGTCCAGGGAGCGGTCGCGGGTCTGTTCGACGGTTTCGATGTCGTTCTTGCGCACGGACACCGACAGGCCCAGGCTTTCCGAGACTTCCGCCGCGGCGTCGGAGGCGCCGATCTGGCGCGCATAGGCGAGGGTTTGTTCGACGAGTTCGGAAAAACGCGCGTGATTCGCCGCCAGCGGCAAGGATGAGGAGGTTTTAACCATTGCAGTCCAATTTGCAGAGACGGTTATCATAGCCAAGTCTGTCATTGCGCAGTTTTCCATGAATTCCCATACTGAAGAAGAATCCGTCGACGACGGTTACGACGAGAACGGCTACGACCGTCCCAGCAAGTCCCAGGTCAAGCGCGAAATGCACGCCTTGCTGGACCTGGGCAAGCAGCTGATCGACCTGTCCCCTGAACGCCTCAAGCAATTGCCCCTGGCCGAGCGCCTCTATGAAGCGATCCGCACGGCGCAGCGCACCACCGGGCGCGAGGGCAAACGGCGCCAGGTTCACTTCGTGGGCAAGCTGATGCGCGACGCGCCGGCCGACGAGATCCGCACCCAGCTCGACATCTGGGAAAACGGCTCGCGCGAGGAAACCGCTACCATGCACCGGCTGGAGATGGTGCGCGACCGCCTGCTGGACGACGACGAGGCCCTGACCAAGTTGCTCAACAGCAATCCGCAGGCCGATGTCCAACAGCTGCGCGCGCTGATCCGCGCCGCCCGCAAGGAAAAGCAGGCCAACGCCGCCCTGCTGCAAGGCCAGGAGCCGCAAAAGAAGCACTACCGCGCGCTGTTCCAGGCCCTGAAGACCCTCACCCTCTGATTTTCACCGCCGCCGTCCATGAACGCTCCGACCGACCTGCTCGATTGCATCGAGATCGAAACCGCCCCCAATCCCACGCATGCCGTGATCTGGCTGCACGGCCTGGGCGCCGACGGCAACGACTTCGCGCCCATCGTGCCGGAGCTGGACCTGCCGGCCGGCGTTTCAGTGCGCTTCGTGTTCCCGAACGCACCGGTGCAGCGCGTGACGATCAATAACGGCATGGCGATGCGCTCTTGGTACGACATCCTGGTCATGGACCTGGTGCGCGTCGAGGACGCCCGCGGCATCCGCGCCTCGGAAACCGCCATCCACAAGCTGATCGCGCGCGAGAACGCCCGCGGCATCCCTACTTCCAGGATCGTGCTGGCGGGCTTTTCGCAAGGCTGCGCCATGACCCTGCACACGGGCATCCGCCTGCCGGAAAAACTGGCGGGCATGATGGGCCTGTCGGGCTATCTGCCGCTGCTGGATACGGCCGAGGCCGAACGCCACGGCGCCAACCAGGACACGCCCATCTTCCTGGCCCACGGCCAGTACGATCCGGTGGTGTCGCTGCCGCGCGCCCAGGCTTCGCTGGCCGAGTTGCAGCGGCTGGGTTACCGCGTGCAATGGCACACCTACCCGATGCCGCATTCGGTTTGCGCCGAGGAAGTGGCCGACATCTCGAAGTTCCTGAACGAAGTCCTGGTCTGAAGTGAAGACCATGCAGGGCCGCGCCCGGCGGCCCTGATCCCGGCTAAGGGCGCTGCGCGCCCTGCCGATCCATCGCAGGCCCTGACGGCCTGCGATTTCATTTTGTATACCAACTGATATCCCAGCCTGATTTTTTAGCGGGCCACCCTTCCCTCGTCCATAGAGAAAAACGCCAACTGCAAAAAGCTTGTCGCCTATTTGTATTGAATATAGTATTCGATCCAAGCCTTACCGGCCCGGGCGACCAGTTCGGGCTTCCCTGTTGTTGTTGTCGATCCATCCCATTGGCCGTGTTGCGCCGGGTTTCGGCGTGGCATTCAAGACGCAGGAGAAAGTCCCGTGAAATCCTTGCCATCGCCCCGTCTGGCGGCTGCGGCGCTGCTCGCGCTGCTTGCCCCCCTGGCCGCCCAGGCCGAAGCGCTCAATCCCCCCGTGAAGGTCCGCTACGAAGAAGTGGTGCGGTCCATTCTTTACGTGCCCAAATACGTGGCCCTGTCGCAGGGCTACTTCAAGGACGCCGGCCTGGACGTGTCCATGAAGACCTCGCAGGGCACCGACAAGGGCATGACCGCCCTGCTGTCCGGCAGCGCCGACATCGTGCTGATCGGCCCCGAGGCGTCCATCTATGTCCACAACAGCGAATCGCCGGTCAAGCCCAAGATCTTCGCCGGACTGACCGCCACCGACGGTTTCTTCCTGCTGGCGCGCAAGCCGGTGGAGAAGTTCGACTGGTCCATGCTCAAGGGCAAGGAGGTCATCGGATTTCGGCCCGGGTCCAATCCCATCGTGTTCCTGGAAACGGCGCTGCGCAAGCATGGCGTGGACCCTCAAAAGGACGTGAAGCTGCTGAACAACATCGGCATCCCGGCGCGCGCCGGGGCGTGGATGGCGGGCCAGGGCGAATACGGCATCTTTCTTGAACCCGAGGCCGGCGAACTGGTGCGCAACGGCAAGGGCTACATCGTCGCCTCGGTCGGCCACGAGGTCGGCCAGGTGGACTACACCGTATTCACCGCCACCGACAAATACATCCGCGACAACCCCAAGGTCATCCAGGCCTGGACCAACGTGGTGGCGCGGGCCGAGAAGTACGTGAAGGACACGCCCGCCGCCACGCTGACTCCGCAGATCATGAGTTACTTCCCCGGCATGGACCAGGCCGCGGTGACCGAAGCCATCGAGCGCTACAAGAAATACCAGATCTGGAAGACCACGCCGCTGGTGACGGCCGAGGCCATGAACCAGTTGCAGGACATGCTGATCGCCAGCGCGGTCATGAAGGACAGCGCACGCGTCAAGTATGAGGACGTGGTGGTGACCGACTTCGCCAAGAAGGCCCAATGATGGGCGCCGTCATCCACAACCTGAAGCCGGATCCCGCCACGGCCAAGATCGAACTGCGCGAGGTCTGTCTTTCCTACTTCACCCAGGAAGGCGAGACCGAGGCGCTGGCCAACGTGTCGTTCACGCTGGCGGCGGGCGAATTCGTCAGCCTGATCGGGCAAAGCGGCTGCGGCAAGAGCACGCTGCTGTCCCTGATCGCCGGGCTGATTCCGCCGACCGCGGGCGCGGTGATGATAGACGGCCAGGCCGTGACCAAGCCCAATCCGCGCATCGGCTACATGCTGCAGCAGGACTACCTGTTCGAGTGGCGCACCATCCTGGACAACGTCATGCTGGGCGCGGAGATCCAGGGCCGGCGCGATGCGCGCAGCGAGGCGCGCGCCGTGCATCTGCTGGAGAAATGCGGACTGGGCGCCTTCCTGTCGCACACGCCGCGCCAGTTGTCGGGCGGCATGCGGCAGCGCGCCGCGCTGGCCCGCACCCTGGTCACCGAGCCGGACGTGATCCTGCTGGACGAACCTTTCTCCGCGCTGGATTCGCAGACCCGGCTGGCGATCTCCGATGAAGTGGTGGACATCCTGCGGCGCGAGGGCAAGACGGTGGTGCTGGTCACCCATGACATCGGCGAAGCCATCGCCATGACGGACCGCGTGATCGTGCTGTCGCGGCGGCCCGGCCGCCTGAAGAGCCAGTACCGCATCCACTACGGCGACGGGGTTCGGCCTACACCATTCCAGGCGCGCTCGCGGCCGGAATTCAACACCTACTTCAAACAGCTGTGGGACGAGTTGGACGTCCACGTGGAGGGTTGACCCATGAACGCGCCCGTCGCCAATACCGTTCCGCTGCGCGCCGTGCGTGCGCCCAGCGAGAAATACCTGAACTACCTGCAGCGCGACCGCGCGCGCCGCAGGCATATCCGCATCGCGCAGGCGCTGCTGCTGGCGGTCTTCCTGTGCGCCTGGGAAATCCTGCCGCGCATGCACGTCCTCAATCCGCTCCTGACCAGCTATCCCAGCGCGCTGTGGCCGACGTTCATCGAACTCTGGAACAACGGCCAACTGGGCAAGCACATCATGACCACGCTGAGCGCCACGCTGGTGGGCTTCGGCCTGAGCATGGCGATCGGCATCGTGGTGGCGGCCGCGCTGTGGTGGTCGGACTTCCTGTACAAGGTGCTGGACCCCTTCCTGGTGGTGGCCAACGCCATGCCCAAGATCGCCTTCGTGCCGATCTTCTACCTGTGGCTGGGCTCGGACTACGCGGTGTACGGCATGGCCGTGGCGATCGCGGTGTTCGTGACCATCATGGTGATCTACGCCGGCTTTCGCGGCATCGACCTGAACAAAGTGAAGCTGGCCCATACCTTCGGCGCCAGCCGCTGGCAGGTGCTGACCAAGGTGGTGCTGCCGGGCAGCGTGCCCACGCTGATCGCGGCCGTGAAGATGAACATCGGCCTGGCGCTGGTGGGCGTGATCGTGGGCGAGTTCCAGTCGGCGGATTCCGGCCTGGGCTTTCTCATCATGAACGGCAGCCAGGTGTTCAAGCTGAACATCGTCATGACCGCCATCGCGATATTGGCCCTGATCTCCAGCGTGATGTACCTGATCGTCTACCGCATCGAAGCCGCCATCGCGCGGCGCTATGGATAAGGAACCGCCATGGAATTCCCGCAATGGGTAAAGGACCGCGTGATCGCCCGCCAGGGTTGCCTGCACCCCTATGACGAACTGCCCGCCGCGCGCCTGGCGGTGGTGGTGGTGGACATGCAGCAGTACTTCACGCTGCCCGGCTACCAGGGCGAATGCGCGCCCGCGCGCGAGCTCATCGCCCCCATCAACCGCCTGTGCGACGCGGTGCGCGCCGCGGGCGGCACCATCGTCTGGGTGCAGACCGCGTCGGACAACGCCGACTCGTTCTGGTCGCATCACCACGGCGTAATGCTGACGCCGGAGCGCAGCGCCAGGCGTCTGGAAACGCTGCGCCGCGACGCCCCCGGCTATGCGCTGCACCCGGATCTGCACGCGCACGATAGTGACCTGCGGGTGACCAAGCGCTTCTACAGCGCAATGGCGCCAGGCTCTTCCGAACTGGAGCCGCTCTTGCGCGGGCGCGGCGTGGACACGCTGCTGATCGCCGGCACGGTCACCAACGTGTGCTGCGAGTCCACCGCCCGCGATGCCATGATGCGGGACTTCCGCACCATCATGGTGGACGACGCGCTGGCCGCGGTCACACCGGCCGAACACGAGCACTCGCTGCAAGGTTGGATGCTGTTCTTCGGCGACGTGCTGTCGGTGGACGAATCGATCGCGCGGATCAAGCCCGCGCAGACGGCCAGAAAGACCGCCTGAACGAGCCTGACATCAGGCCAGGTCCAGCCACACCCGGCGCATCGTCGGGTCTTCCGGATCGGCGTCGTTGGTGAAGCCCAGGCTGGTCATCAGCGACAGCATCGGCCGGTTGGTCGACAGCACCAGGCCGTCGATGTATTCCAGCCCCTGCTCGCGCGCCGCGGCTATCAGCGCCGTCATCAGCTGGCGGCCCAAGCCGCGCCGCTGCCAATCGTCGCCGATCACCAGGGCGTACTCCGCCCCCCGGCCGTCCGGATTGCGCAGGTAATGCGCGAAACCCACCAGCACCTCGCGCGGATGGCCGCGGTTGGCCGGGTTCGGCACCTGCGTAGCGGCCACCAGGGCCAGCTCGCGGTGGTAGTCCACCTGCGTGTAGCGCGACACCATGCGCGGCGTCAGCTCGCGCATCATGGAGACGAAGCGCATGTAGCGCGAACGCTCGGACAGGCCGCGGATGAACTCCTGCAGCGGGTCGGCGTCCTCGGGACGGATGGGACGCAACACCCAGGGGACGCCGTCCGCGAAGCGGCGCACCTGCACCAGCCGCGCCGGATACGGGTGGATCGCCATATGCGGATAGCCGGCAGTCTGCGGCGTTGCGCAGCCCGGCTTCTCGGTCAGCGTCATGCGCAGTCCCCCCGCGCGCAGATGCGTTTCGCCGGCATATAGCGGGTCGATGTCCAGGGACTCGATGTCGGGCAGTTCCGATACCAGCTCGGACACCAGCACCACCGCCTGCTGCAGCGCCTCGGCGGCCATGTGGCCGATGCGCGGCGCCAGCACGCGGCGCCATAGCCGGCTGCGCTCGATCAGTTGGCGGGCCAGGAAGCCGTTGAGCGGCGGCAGGTCGACGCCGCGGTCGGACTGGGACAGCATCGCGTCGGGGCCGCCCGCGCCAAAACGGATGACCGGGCCGAACTGCGGATCGCGCCGCACCCGGATCGCCATGGGGCGGGATTCCGGCTCGGCGGCCGCCACGTCCATGGGCGTGTCGCGCAGCGGCACGTAGAACAGGGCCAGCAGGCTGCGGATTTCGGAGGTGTTGAGCTCGCGCCGGCATTCGGCGCGCACACGCGCCAGGATCTCGCGCGCGGCCGTCAGGTCCGGCACGTGAGTGGCCGGTTCCGGCGGTTGCGTCTGCAGCAGCAGTTGCTGGTTGTAGTGATGGGTCGCCAGCACGCCGAGGGCGTCGGCGGCCGATTCGGGCGTGCGGAACGCAGGGGTGCCCGCGTCATCCAGCATGCGCCGCAGCGGCCGCATGCCGGCGTCGCCCATGAAACAGGTCACCACCGGCTTTTTCGCCTTGGGCGCGATCTGCGCCAGCTCGCGCGCCACCGCCTGCATATCCGCCAGCGCGTCGGGCGCCAGCAGCACCAGCACCCCGTCCACCCCCGCGTCGTCCAGCACGGCGTCCAGGATGGCGCGGATGCGCTCCGGAGTCAGCGGCGTGAAAGTGATGACGGGATTCGCCGTGGCCGCGTCTGGCTCCAGCATGGCCACCAGCGCGCGCTGGGTCGCCGGTGCGAGTTCGGCGCGCAGCACGGCGGCGTCGGGGCCGATCAGGTCCATGGCCAGCTGCGGAGGCCCGCTACCGTTGGAGATCAACGCCACCCGGCGGCCCTTGGGGCGGCGCGTGTAGCCCAGCACCTTGACCGCCGAGAACAGCTGCACGAAGTAGCGCACCCGGACGGCGCCCGCGCGGCGCAGGGCCGCGTCGAAGATGGCGTCGGCGCTATCGGTGTCCGCGCGCCCCGCCTTCAGCACGATCACGGGCTTGACCGAGGCCGCGGCGCGCAATGTGCTCATGAATTCGCGGGCCGGACCCACGTCTTCCAGATAGAGCACAATGCTGTCCGTGCGCGGATCGCTGGCCAGATAGTCCAGCACCTTGGACAGGCCCACCACCGCCTCGTCGCCCAGCGACACGGCGGTGGAGAAGCCGATATGCACGTCCTCGGCCCAGTCCATGACCGCGGCCATGATGGAGCGCGACTGCGCCAGCAGCGCCACGCGGCCGGCACGCGCCAGCACCGGGTGCTGGCTCAGGTTCAGGCCGGCGTGCGGCCGCTGCGCGCCAAACGAGCGCGGACCCAGCAGTTCGCAGCGGTTTTCCTCGGCCCAGGCGCGGCATAGCGCGAGCGTGCCGCGCGGATAGGGATCGGGGAGTTCATGGGGCAGCAGGATCACCGAGCGCGGCGCCAGGGGCGACAGCCGCCGCAGCGTTTCCGGCAGCACAGCCGGCGATACGCAAACCAGGGCCAGATCAGGCCTTTCGCCCTTGGCCAGGCCCTGCAGCGTGTCCGGCAGATCCGGCGCGGCGCCGACTTCGCAGGCGACCACCGTGGTCTTGCCCTTGAGCGTGGGCGGCAGCGAAGCCGCCGCCGGCAGCGGCCGGTCGGCGACGATCACCAGCGAGGCGGGCTCGAACATCGGGGCGAGAGCGTGTCGCAACATGGTGTTAGCAGGCCCTAATCTAAAATACCCCTCATCGTAACAAGACAACCCCGCCCTACGATTGACATGGGCCCAGCCTGACGCCGATTTGTGGCGCCGCAGCCGCTATCATTGCCACCTATGACTTCCAACGCCTCTACCCCCATTCGTACCCGTTTCGCGCCTTCGCCCACGGGTTTCCTGCATCTGGGCGGCGCACGCACCGCGCTGTTCTCCTGGGCCTTCGCGCGCCACCACCAGGGCACCTTCGTGCTGCGCATCGAAGACACGGACGTCGAACGCTCCACGCCGGAAGCGGTGCAGGCCATTCTGGACAGCATGGACTGGCTGGGCATGCAGCCCGATGAAGGCCCCTTCTATCAAATGCAGCGCATGGACCGCTACCGCGAAGTGGTCGCGCAGATGTTGGCCGCCGGCACCGCCTACCACTGCTACAGCTCGCCCGAGGAAGTGGAAGCCATGCGCGAAGCCGCCCGCGCGCGCGGCGACAAGCCGCGCTACGACGGCACCTGGCGCCCCGAACCCGGCAAGACCCTGCCGGCCATCCCGGAAGGCCGCAAGCCCGTGGTGCGCTTCAAGAACCCGCAGGAAGGCGCGACCTCCTGGAACGACATGGTCAAGGGCACGATCAGCTTCGACAACACTGAACTCGACGACCTGATCATCGCGCGCCCGGACGGCACGCCCACCTACAACTTCTGCGTCGTGGTCGACGACTGGGACATGGGCATCACCCACGTGCTGCGCGGCGATGACCACGTCAACAACACCCCGCGCCAGATCAACATCCTGCGCGCGCTGGGCGCCGCCCTGCCGGAGTACGGCCACGTGCCGATGATCCTGGGCCCGGATGGCGAAAAGCTGTCCAAGCGCCATGGCGCCGTCAACGTCATGGAGTACGACAACGAGGGCTACCTGCCCGAGGCCATGGTCAATTACCTGGCGCGCCTGGGCTGGAGCCACGGCGACGACGAGCTCTTTTCGCGCGAACAGCTGGTGTCGTGGTTCGATACCAAGCACCTGTCCAAGTCGGCCTCGCAGTGGGATCCGAAAAAGCTGAACTGGGTCAACGCCCACTACATCAAGCAGATGGACAACGCCGAACTGGCCGAGCGCGTGGCGCCGCGCGTGGCGAACCGCGGCGGCCATCCGGAAAAAATCGACCTGCCGGGCGTCATGGGCCTGCTGAAGGACCGCGCCGAAACGCTGGAACAGCTGGCCGAGGGCGCCATGCTGTTCTGCGCCGAGTTCAAGGGCGCGCCCGCCGAGCTGGCCGAGCAGCACCTGACCGCCCCCGCGCGCGAAGCGCTGGCCGACTTCGCCCAGCGCGCCCAGGACACGGACTGGACTCGCGAGGCCCTGTCCGCCCTGATCAAGGCCGTGCTGGCCGATCGCGGCATGAAGATGCCGCAACTGGCCATCCCGCTGCGCGTCGCCGTCACCGGCCAGACCCAGACCCCCGCCGTGGACGCGGTGCTGGCCTTGCTGGGCAAGCAGACGGTGCTCAAGCGCCTGGCATCTATCTAAACACGCCTGCCAAAAACACCGCGGGCCTTGCTCATTCCAGGATGAGCAAGGCCCGCGGTGTTTCCAGCCTGCCTGCTTGCGCCGGACGGCGCGCCTCAAGCCTGCTGGATCGCCGCCCGCGCTTTGAGCGCCCGGGCGAAGAACGCGCCCAACAGCGGCAGCAGCGCGGCCGAGCCGCCGAACAGCGCGCCCGGCCCGACCTCGTCTACCACCGCGCCCGCCAGCGCCACGCCAGCCGCCTGGCCCATGAACAGGCAGGACGCGAACCACGCCACCGCCGTGCCGCGCGCCGAGGGCACCATCTGGGTCGCATTGGTCTGCAAGGTGGCATGCAGCAGGTAATAGCCGAAGCCGGCCAGCACGCTGGCCAGCAGGCTCCACATCCAGACCGGCCCCAGCAGATAGGACAGGAACGCCACGCCCAGCACCAGCCCGCCAGCGATCGCCAGGCCGCGTTCGCCCAGGCGCTTCAGGATACGGCCGGCCACTACCGTATAGAGCAGGCCGCCCACGGCATACACCGCCACCAGCGCGCCCGCGGCGGTCAAAGAAATATCGAAGCGTTCATGCAAATAGGAAGGCGCAAAGGCCAGGGCGCCGAAGACCAGCAGGCCTTCGACGAACACCGTCGCCAGCACGATGCGGGCCCAGGGAGTGCCCAGCACCAGCCGCGCCTGCGCCACGAAGCCCTGGCGGACCGCGCCCGGATCCACCCGGCCCAGGCCCGACACCTGCTGGCGCCGCACCTCCAGGAACAGCAGCACGCCCACTATCAGGTAGCCGCAGACCAGCGCGGCGAACGCCCAGCGCCAGCCCACCGTGTCGGCGAACAGGCCGCCGGCCAATTGGCCGGCCGACATGCCCAGAATGGTGCCGGTCAGGAAACGGGCCAGGGTCGCCTGGCGCCGTTCATACGGGACGTTGTCGCCGATCCAGGCCATGGACAGCGGCACGATGCCCGCCCCCGCGGCGCCCGACAGGACGCGGCAGAACACCAGCACGTCCAGCGTACCGGCGAGCACGGCGCCGGCGCTGCCCAGGGCGCAGGCAAAGGTCGCGATGCTGACGACGCGGTACTTGCCGTAGCGGTCGCCCAGAGGGCCGAAGAACATCTGCAACACGCCATAGGCCACGGCGAACGCGGTCACCGCGCGCGCGGCCTGGCCCGTGGTGGTGCCGAATTCCGCCGCGAGCTGCGGCAACATGGGATCACAGATGCGGAACGCGCTGGCGCTGACGAAGGCAGCCAGGGCAAGCAGCGCGATGGCGCGCGCTTCGGAGGACAGGGCAGGCATGGATGACCGGCTGCGGGGCGATGGGTGAAGTCCGCACCTTACCCCAGCCCGGCCATCCTGGCTTTATCGCCAGGCAGAATGTCCGCCCGGCGCAACGCTCAGTACGGCAGACGGTAGCCCGTGGGCATGCGGCGCGCCGTCATGACCTGGCCGCCGCTTTTCAGCTCGCGCATCGTCAGGCGGGTTTTCTCGACCTTTTCGACGCGGTAGCGGTTCAGGTAGATGGGATCGTTGGCGTCCACGAGTTCACCGGCCGACTTGGTGGTCTGCATCGTGTAGACGCCGTCCGCCACGCTCCAGCAGCCGGTCTCGCGCAGCGCGGGACGCGTCTTGCGGCCGATCTTCAGCAGGGATTCAAAGGCCATGGTGCCATCGGCGGACAACACGATCAGCGATTGCAGATCGCCGCTGACGTCGCGCGGACGGGTGTTCGACAACCACGTGCCTATCATGGGATCGCCGGCCTTGGCGGGCACGCAGGCCACCGCCTTGGGCGGTTCCGCGGGCTGGGCCTCGGTGATGGTGGCGGGTTTCCTGGCGGCGCAGCCGGCCAGGATCAGAACGGCGCAGGCGATGCCCGCCGTACGCAAATACACACTGCTCATGACTTCCTCAACACGTCTGTCGACGCGCCGCGCCGATCATCCCGGCACATCACTCGCGCAGCAAACATCACGCACTCTAAAGAGCCGTTTGCGAAGAATCAACGGCGATCCGCGCCGCGTGCAATTGCGCAACAGTCGCCCCCGGAATTGGCCTGTTTTATGGCCGTAAATCGCAAAAATGCGTTGGTTTCAAGCGACAGTGCGGCCGCGTTTCGCCGCCTTCGCGCGCAGCATTTCCTCCATCCGCGCAGCGGCCGGAGACAGGCTGCGGCCGGCCAGCCGGGTGATGCCCAGTTCGCGCTCGATGCGCGGGCCGGACAGCGGCACGAAGGCCAAGCCACGCGAGTCCGGCGGCACGCCCAGCCGCGCCAGCACCGTGACGCCGACGCCGCGCTCCAGCATGGCTAGCAGCGACATCATGTTGGAGACGAAGACCTGCCGGTCCAGCATGAAGGCCGCCTGCGGATAGCCGGCAAGCTGGCGGTGCGCGATGGTGCCGACCAGGGGCAGATCCTCGATCTCGCGCCAGGTCACCGATTTGCGCCTGGCCAGGGGATGGCCGCGATGGCACACCAGGCCGAAGGCGTCGCGCAGCAAGGGTTCGAACGACAAGCGCCGGTCCTGCGACACCGGGCTGCACACGCCCAACTCCACCTCGCCCGCCAGCACCATGCGCTCCACGCCTTCCGAGTTGTCGTCGAACAGGCGCAGCGCCACCGCTGGATAGCGCTCGCGGTACGCCGCCACCAGTTCCGGCAGCCAGTGCGTGGCGACGGTGGCCACCGACGCCATGGTCAAGGTGCCAGCCTCGTTGCTGGCCAGCCCGGACAGCGCGCCCGCCACGCGGTCATGGTGCTGCACCAGCTCGCGCGCCAGCGGCAGGCAGTCCTGGCCAAAGCGCGTGAGCGTGCCGCGGTTGCCGGGCTCGAACAGCGGCTGCCCCAGGCGTTGCTCCATCTCGCGGATGGACAGCGACAACGCCGGCTGCGAGCGGAAGGCCCGGGCCGCCGCCGCGCGGAAACTGCGCAGCTCGGCCACCAGCAGGAAATGGCGGTAGTGCGCGATGGAAAGCTCGGGCGGTGAACGCATGTGCGACCCACATTAGAAGAACTTATCCAATCATATGAAAAATAAAGTTTTCTGATCGAATCGGCCCACCTAAGATTGCCGCATCATGAACACCGACTCCCTGCTTTCCCCGCCATCCGCTCATACCGATCCGCTGGACTTCAGCCTGGCCGACCGCTTGCCTGCCCGCCCCGCCGGCCAGGGCCGCCTGATCATCGGCGCTGCCCCGCAAGACGACAGGCCCGGCCTGCTGTTCGTGCCGGGCGCCTATCACGGCGCCTGGTGCTATGCGCACTATCTGGACTACTTCGCCCGCGCCGGCCTGGCCTGCGCGGCGCTGGACCTGCGCGGCCACGGCGCCCTGCCCCAGGACGATTCGTTCACGTCGGCCTCCATCGCGGACTTGGGCCAGGACGTGTCCGGCGCGCTGGACGCGTTGGCTCGCCCCACCGTCGTCGTGGGCCACAGCATGGGCGCGCTGCCCGCGCTGCTGGCCGCCAGCCAGCGCACGATGGCGGGCGTGGTCTTGCTGGCGCCGTCGCCCCCTGGCGACCTGCCCGGCGCGCAAGCGCTGCCGCCCGTGCCGGAGGGCGCGCCGCGCCACGCCCCGAACCACAACGAAATCCGCGCGCGCTTTCTGGCGACCTCGCCGGACCGCGACGTCGCCTCGGTATCCCAGCGCCTGTGCGCCGAAAGCCCGCAAGTGCTCAACGACCGCTACCTGCTGCGCGTGCCTGTCGACGCCGCCGCCATCGACGCTCCCGGCCTGTGCCTGGAAGCCGGACTGGACACGCATGACCGCCATCCGCCCGGCCAGGACCTGGCGATCGCGCGCCGCTTCGGCTTTTCCCACGCCGTGCTTGCCGGGCAGCCGCATTGCATGATGTACGCGGACCAGTGGCAAGCCAGCGCCGCCGCCATTCTGGAATGGCACCGCGGCCAGTTCGGCTGACCGCCCCGCCTACCCACGACAACAACGACAACGACGCGCAACCGCGCCATCAGGAGACAACCATGTCCATTCCCCGCTCCATCCGCCCGACCCTGATCGGCGCCGGCCTGCTACTGGCCGCAAGCGCGCACGCCGCCGGCTGGCCCGAGAAACCCGTGACTCTCATCGTGCCGTCCGCCGCCGGCGGCGCGGCCGACCTCACCGCGCGCACGCTGGCGCAGTACCTGGGCGAGAAGACCGGCCAGACCGTCGTGGTCGAGGACCGCCCCGGCGCCGGCGGCATCGTCGGCACCAACGCCGCCAAGAACGCGGCGGCAGACGGCTACACCTTCCTGCTATCCACCAACTCCACCCACTCGGCCAACCAGTTCCTCTACAAGAGCCTGCCCTACGACGCGCAGAAAGACTTCCGCCAGGTCGGCATGCTGGGCACCTTCGGCACGGTCGGCGTGGTGTCGCCCGACAGCCCGTACCGCACGGTGCCGGATCTGGTCGACTACGCCAAGAAGCATCCGGGGCAGGTCTTCTTCGGCTACTACAGCTCGTCCTCGCAAGTGCCGTCCGAACTCCTCAAGCAGCGCGCCGGCATCGAGATCACCGGCGCGGCCTACAAGAACATCACGCAGATCATCACCGACCTGCGCGGCAAGCAGATCAACTTCGCCTTTGTCGATTACCTGACCGCAATGGGCCAGATCGACGGCAAGGGGCTGGTCCCCATCGCCGTCACCGGCGCCCAGCCGCAACCGGCCTGGCCCAGCGTGCCGACCATGACCACCTATTACCCGGATTTCGTCGTCGCCGGTTGGCTGGGCCTGTCGGCGCCGGCGGGCACGCCGCCCGACATCGTGGAAAAGATGAACGCCCACATGCAGGCGGCGGTCAAGGACGAGGCCACCGCCAACAAGCTGCGCGCGCTGGGCCTGACGCCGGAATCCATGGACGTGGCGCGCTTCGATGCCTTCGTGAAGGAAGACACGGCGCGCTGGAAGGAATGGATCCGGATTTCGGGCATCCAACCCCAATAAAACCGCTGCCCTCCCTATATCTATATAGAGAGGGCCCGGCGGCGCCTACAGCGGCAGGCGCTGCTCGTGCTTGATTTCACGCAGCGCGACGATGGTGCGGGTCTGCCGTATGCCCGGCATGTTGAACAGGAAACGGTGCAGGAACCGGTCGTAGGCTTCCGGGCTTTCCACCAGGATTTTCAGCAGGAAGTCCGAATCCCCCGTGACCGCGTAGCACTCCAGGATTTCGGGCGCGTCGCGCACCGAGCGCTCGAAGTTCTCGACCGTATTGGCGGAATGCCGCTCCAGGCTGATCTGGGCGAACATGCAGCCCAGCCCCACCTTGCTGCGGTCCACCTGGGCGCTGTAGCCCTGGATCACTCCGCTGGCCTCCATCGCCTTCACCCTGCGCCACACCGGCGCGGCCGACAGCCCCACCTTCTCTGAAAGCTGCTGCGCCGAGGCCCGGCCGTCCTCCTGCAAGGCCTTGAGGATGCCGATATCGGTCTTGTCCATCGCTTAGTCTCCTGGTTTTTGTCGTACACGAAATGTTCATTGCGAATTATAGGGATAGCACGATCCGAAAACGCAATAAACCTGATGGCTCGCGAACCTATCATGGTGCCGAAACCAGGAGTATTCACCATGGACGGTACCCCCGCCGCCGAACCCCAGCTGGACCTCGAGTACCAGCTCGCCGACAACCTCACCCGCAGCTCCGGCCGCATCTTTCTGACCGGCACCCAGGCGCTGGTGCGCATCATGCTCACCCAGGCCCGGATGGACCGCGAGCGCGGCCTGAACACGGCCGGCTTCGTCTCTGGCTACCGCGGCTCGCCGCTGGGCGGCGTGGACATGGCCATGTGGAAGGCGCAGAAGGCGCTGGACGCCAACCAGATCACCTTCCTGCCCGCCATCAATGAAGACATGGCGGCCACCGCCGTCATGGGCACGCAGCAGGCCGGCGTGCGCGCCGACCGCAACGTCGATGGCGTCTACGCCATGTGGTACGGCAAGGGTCCGGGCGTGGATCGCGCCGGCGACGCGCTGCATCACGGCAACGCCGCGGGCGCATCGCGCAACGGCGGCGTGCTGGTGGTGGTAGGCGACGACCACACCGCCGTGTCGTCCTCGATTCCCCATTCCAGCGAGGCCTCGCTGATCGGCTGGCAGATGCCCATCGTGCATCCCGCCTCCATCGACGAATACGAAACCTTCGCGCTGTGGGGCTGGGCCCTGTCGCGCTACTCGGGCACCTGGGTCGCCTTCAAGGCCGTGTCCGAAACTATCGAATGTGGGCATTCCTTCGTCCCCGCCCCCGCGCAGCGTTACGACATGCCGGCGGACCCGGACATGCCGCCCGAATCGCTCGAATACTCCGCGCGCGACTTCCTCTCGCTGGCGATCGAAACGCGCATGAACCTGCGCATGCAGGCCGTGGCCGCGTTCGCGCGCCGCCACAGCATCGACCGCCTGGCCTGTCCGGCGCCCAAGGCCACCGTGGGCATCGTCACGGTCGGCAAGGCGCATCTGGACACCATGGAAGCGCTGTCGCGCCTGGGCGTGGACACCGTCACCGCCAACGCGCCGGTGCGCATCTACAAGCCCGGCCTGACCTGGCCGCTGGACGCCGAACGCCTGCTGGAATTCGCGCGCGGCCTGTCGCACATCCTCGTGATCGAGGAAAAGGGAGCAGTGGTCGAAAGCCAGATCAAGGACCTGCTGTTCAACATGCCCGAGCGCCCCTCGGTCATCGGCAAGAAAGGCTTCGACGGCGAAACGCTGGTGCCCTCGGCCGGCCAATTGCGCCCCTCCCTGCTGGCGCAGCCGCTGGCCAGCTGGCTCAGCCGCGCCGCCGGCCTGCCGCTGGCGGCGGACCTGTCCGCGTTCGCGTGCCAGGCGCCGTTGTCCAACGACGCCGACGGCATGCGCCGCCGCCCCTACTTCTGTTCGGGCTGCCCGCACAGCTCGTCGACCAAGGTGCCGGAAGGCAGCCAGGCGCTGTCGGGCGTGGGCTGCCACTACATGGCCGCCTGGATGGACCGCGACACCGGCGGCTTGACGCAGATGGGCGGCGAAGGCGTCGACTGGATCGGCCTGTCGCGCTACACCAAGATGCCGCACATCTTCCAGAACATGGGAGAAGGCACTTATTACCACTCCGGCTATCTCGCCATCCGCCAGGCGGTCGCGGCCAAGGCCAACATCACCTACAAGATCCTGTTCAACGACGCCACGGCCATGACGGGCGGACAGCCCATCGACGGTCCGATCTCGGTGCCCAGCATCTGCCAGCAACTGCGCGGCGAGAACGTGACCCGCATCGTCGTCACCACGGATGAGCCCGAGAAGTACCAGGGCGTGGACTTGGGCGCCGGCATCAAGGTGCACCACCGCCGCGAACTGGACGCGCTGCAGCGCGAGCTGCGCGAGATCCCCGGCGTGACCGTGCTGATCCATGATCAGACCTGCGCCGCCGAGAAGCGCCGGCGCCGCAAGAAGAACCAGTTCCCTGACCCGGCACGCCGCATGCTGATCAACAGCGCCGTGTGCGAAGGCTGCGGCGACTGCGGCGTGCAATCGAACTGCCTGTCGGTGGTGCCGCTGGAAACGCCCTATGGCCGCAAGCGCGCCATCGACCAATCCAGCTGCAACAAGGACTATTCCTGCGTCGAAGGCTTCTGCCCCAGCTTCGTGTCCGTCATGGGCGGCAAGCCCAAGAAGAGCGCGGCGCCCAAGGCCGACCAGGAACGCCTGCAGAAGCTGATCGCGCAATTGCCCCTGCCGGCCATGCCCGCGCTGGACCATCCCTATCGCCTGCTGGTCGCCGGCATGGGCGGCACTGGCGTCATCACCATCGGCGCCATCGTGTCGATGGCCGCGCACCTGGAAGGCCTGTCCGCCGCCGTGCTCGACCTGACCGGCCTGGCGCAGAAAGGCGGCACGGTGGTCAGCCACATCCGCCTGGCGCCTCCCGGCGCGCCTGCCGGCCCCGTGCGCCTGGACTGGCAGCAGGCCGACGCCGCGATCCTGTGCGACCCGGTGGCCTCCGTGGCGCCCGACTCGCTGGGCGCGCTGCGCCGCGGCCACACCCAGGTCACGGTCAACAGCTACGTGGCGCCGGTCTCCGACTTCACCCGCAATCCGGATGCCGCCATGCGGCCCGAAGCGCTGCTGGCCAAGATCCGCCACGCGGCGGGCGACGCCAACACCGCCGCGATCGACGCGCATGAAGCGGCGCTGGCCCTGTTCGGCGACAGCATCCTGTCCAATATGTTCATGCTGGGCTATGCCTGGCAGCGCGGCGGCGTGCCACTGTCGCAAGCGGCCATCAACCGCGCCATCGAACTTAATGGCGTGGCGGTGGCCGCCAACCGGGCCGCGTTCGACAGCGGCCGCCTCGCGGCGCATCAGCCCGACGCGCTGGAAGGCGCGCTGCGGCCGCGCGCCCAGGTGGTGCAGCTGCACGTCCCGGAATCGTTCGAACGCGCCGTCACGCGCCGCATCGACGACCTCACCGCCTACCAGGATGCCGGCTATGCCCGCCAATTCCAGGACGTGGTCGAGGCCGTCGCGGCGCGCGAGCGCGCACTGGCGCCCGACGCCAAGACTCCGCGCCTGGCGCTGGCGGTTGCGCGCGGCCTCTTCAAGCTCATGGCCTACAAGGACGAGTACGAAGTGGCGCGGCTCTATACCGGCGAGTCGTTCCAGGCGCAGCTGAAGGGCCAGTTCGAAGGCGATTACAGCCTGCGCTTTCACATGGCGCCGCCCCTCTTCGCCCGCAAGGATCCGCGCACCGGCGTGCCGCGCAAGATGACGCTGGGCCCGCGCACCATGACCGCACTGAAAATGCTGGCGCGCCTGAAGGGCTTGCGCGGCACCTGGTTCGATCCTTTCGGCCATACCGCCGAACGCAAGATGGAACGGTCGCTGGTGCGCGAGTACCGCCAGACCATAGACCAGTTGCTCGCAGGGTTGACCCGCGACAAGCTGCAGCAAGCGGCTACAATCGCCGGCCTTGCAGAAACCATCCGCGGCTTCGGCCACGTGAAGGCTGCAAACGTCGAGAAGTATCGGACGGAGTTAGGCCGCTTGATGCAAACCTATACGGCGCCTGCCCCGCAAGATATGCCCCTGCGGAAAACCGCATAAACATTCGCTCTGAGCGGCACCTTCCTGGGCGCGCCTTGCTGGGCGCGCCTAGTGCATTTGGTAACAATCTTTTGTGAACTTCGTCTTATCTTCTTCTTGTCCCTGTCGTACTCGATCACTAGAATTAGTGTCCAACGAGGGGTGCTACACTACATGTTGTGGTCGCCTAAGCGCTGATACCCGTCGGCCACGCCTTTTGGACTAGCCCGTCCTAACGTTGCGACCCCCTCAAAAGATCCGATTTCGTACCTGACATGACGTCGTCATGTCGCTATCTACGCGCTTTTCGCACAGGAGCTTCCATGCAGACTACGATCGCCTCTGTGACCCGGCCTACGGCCGTGCCGCCCTCGCAAACCGATTCCCCTGCCGACGCCAATGGCGGGCAATGGGCCAGCTACAACATCATTCGCCGCAATGGCTCGGTGGTCGGGTTCGAACCCAACAAGATCGCCATCGCCATGACCAAGGCCTTCCTGGCCGTCAATGGCGGCCAGGGCGCGGCCTCGGCGCGCGTGCGTGAACTGGTCGAGAACCTGACCAGCCAGGCCGTCAACGCCCTGGTGCGCAACCGCCCCAATGGCGGCACCTTCCATATTGAAGACATCCAGGACCAGGTCGAACTGGCCCTGATGCGCTCGGGCGAACACGACGTTGCCCGCGCCTACGTGCTGTACCGCGAAAAGCGCACGCAGGAACGCGCCGCCGCTGCCGCCGCCGAAGGCCAGGAAAAGGCCGCCGCCCCGCAGGAGCACGTGCTGAACGTGACCGATGCCGGCGTGCGCCGCCCGCTGGACCTGGCTGAATTGCGCGCCACCATCGAAGCCGCCGGCGAAGGCCTGGCCGAATTCATCGATACGGAAGCGATCCTGAAGGAAACGGTCAAGAACCTGTACGACGGCATCCCCGTCGACGAGGTGTTCAAGTCCGCCATCCTGTCCGCGCGCGCGCTGGTCGAAAAGGACCCGGCCTACAGCCAGGTCACCGCCCGTCTGCTGCTGCACACGATCCGCAAGGAAGTGCTGGGCGAGGAAGTCTCGCAGGGCGGCATGGCCGCCCGCTACGCCGAATACTTCCCCACCTTCATCGCTCGCGGCATCGAAGGCGGCCTGCTGTCGCCCGACCTGGCCAGCTATGACCTGACCAAGCTGGGCCACGCCCTGAACGCCAAGCGCGACCTGCAGTTCGGCTACCTCGGCCTGCAGACCCTGTACGACCGCTACTTCCTGCACATCCGCGGCACCCGCATCGAACTGCCGCAGGTGTTCTTCATGCGCGTGGCCATGGGTCTGGCGCTGCGCGAAGCCGACCGCGAAACCCGCGCCATCGAGTTCTACGAGATCCTGTCCTCGTTCGACTTCATGAGCTCGACCCCGACGCTGTTCAACTCGGGCACCCTGCACTCGCAGTTGTCATCGTGCTACCTCACCACCGTCTCCGACGACCTGGAAGGCATCTACGACGCCATCAAGGAAAACGCGCTGCTGGCCAAGTACGCCGGCGGCCTGGGCAACGACTGGACCCCGGTGCGCGCGCTGCGCAGCCACATCAAGGGCACCAACGGCGAAAGCCAGGGCGTGGTTCCGTTCCTGAAGGTCGTCAACGACACCGCCGTGGCGGTCAACCAGGGTGGCAAGCGCAAGGGCGCTGTCTGCACGTACCTGGAATCGTGGCACCTGGACATCGAAGAATTCCTGGAACTGCGCAAGAACACCGGCGACGAACGCCGCCGCACGCACGACATGAACACGGCGAACTGGATTCCCGACCTGTTCATGAAGCGCGTCATGGAAGGCGGCGAATGGACGCTGTTCTCGCCGTCCGACTGCCCCGACCTGCACGACAAGTACGGCCGCGCCTTCGAAGAAGCCTACGTGGGCTACGAAGCGCGCGTCGCCAGCGGCGAGCTCAAGCTCTTCAAGAAGATGCCGGCGCTGAACCTGTGGCGCAAGATGCTGTCGATGCTGTTCGAAACCGGACACCCCTGGATCACGTTCAAGGATCCTTGCAACATCCGTTCGCCGCAGCAGCACGTCGGCGTGGTCCACAGCTCGAACCTCTGCACCGAGATCACGCTGAACACCAACGAATCCGAAATCGCAGTGTGCAACCTGGGTTCCGTGAACCTGGTCGCGCACATGAAGCCGGCTGCCGGCGGCGGTTTCGAACTCGACCACGACAAGATCAAGCGCACCGTCAGCATCGCCATGCGCATGCTCGACAACGTGATCGACATCAACTACTACGCCGTCGACAAGGCCCGCAATTCCAACGCGCGCCATCGTCCGGTGGGCATGGGCATCATGGGCTTCCAGGATTGCCTGCAGATGATGCGCGTGCCTTACGCATCGCAGTCCGCTGTCGAATTCGCCGACCGTTCGATGGAAGCCGTGTGCTATCACGCGTACTGGGCCTCGAGCCTGCTCGCTGAAGAGCGCGGCCGTTATCAATCGTATGAAGGCTCGCTGTGGTCGCGTGGCATCTTGCCGCAAGACACGTTGAAGATGCTGCGCGATGAACGCGGCGGTCATGTTGAAGTCGATGAGTCGAGCACGCTCGATTGGGATACGTTGCGCGCGCGCATCAAACAACATGGCATGCGCAACTCCAATTGCATCGCAATCGCCCCAACCGCAACTATTTCCAATATCATTGGTGTATCTGCGTGCATCGAACCCACTTTCCAGAACTTGTACGTCAAATCGAATCTCTCCGGCGAGTTCACGGTCGTTAACGATTACCTCGTGCGTGACCTGAAGAAACTCGGTCTCTGGGACGAAGTCATGGTCGCCGACCTCAAGTACTTCGACGGCAGCCTGTCCCGCATCGATCGCGTACCTTCCGAACTCCGCGACCTCTACGCCACTGCGTTCGAAGTCGAACCGAGCTGGCTGGTTGAATGCGCGTCGCGTCGCCAGAAGTGGATCGATCAAGCACAGTCGCTGAACATCTACATGGCCGGCGCATCGGGCAAGAAGCTGGACGACACCTACAAGCTGGCCTGGAAGCGCGGCCTGAAGACGACCTACTACCTGCGTACCCTGGGCGCCACCAGCGCCGAGAAGTCCACGGGACGCGGCGGCGAATTGAACGCCGTTTCCGCAGGTGGCCAGTCCACGTCTGCCGCTATCGCTGCTGCACCTGTTTTGCCGGAACCCGAAGTTCTCGGGGCGGTTTGCACCATGCGGCCGGGCGACCCCGGCTTCGAAGAGTGCGAAGCCTGCCAATAACCGCCTCCGGAGAATGAATCATGATTAATTGGGAAGACGACACCATCGCAACGCAACCTGCTCAATCGCCCGCCCCCGCGGCGGGCGGGCAGGCTGCGCCCGAAGTCCGGGCCGCGACCGGTGTTTTCGGCGACACCGCCATGCCCACGCCCGCCGCGCCTGAACACGCGGCCGGCCTGGCTACCAGCGGCGCCGCCACCTCGCAACGCGTGAAGGTTGCCGACAAGCGCATCATCAACGGCCAGACCGACGTCAACCAGCTCGTACCCTTCAAGTACAAGTGGGCGTGGGAGAAGTACCTGGCCACTTGCGCCAACCACTGGATGCCGCAAGAGATCAACATGTCGCGCGACATCGCCCTCTGGAAGAACCCGAACGGGCTCACCGAGGACGAGCGCCGCATCGTCAAGCGCAACCTGGGTTTCTTCGTCACCGCCGACTCGCTGGCCGCGAACAACATCGTGCTGGGCACCTACCGCCACATCACGGCGCCCGAGTGCCGCCAGTTCCTGCTGCGCCAGGCGTTTGAAGAAGCGATCCACACGCACGCCTATCAATACATCGTCGAAAGCCTGGACCTGGACGAAGCGGAGATCTTCAACGCTTACAACGAAGTGCCGTCCATCCGCGCCAAGGACGAGTTCCTGATCCCGTTCATCGACGCGATCGCGGACCCCAACTTCAAGACGGGCACTCCCGAAGCCGACCAGACGCTGCTGAAATCGCTGATCGTCTTCGCTTGCCTGATGGAAGGCCTGTTCTTCTACGTTGGCTTTACGCAGATCCTGGCGCTGGGCCGCCAGAACAAGATGACCGGCGCCGCCGAGCAGTACATGTACATCCTGCGCGATGAATCCATGCACTGCAATTTCGGCATCGACCTGATCAACACCGTCAAACTGGAAAATCCGCATCTGTGGACGCCGGAATTCCGCGAAGAAATTCGAGAACTCTTCCGCAAAGCGGTCGAACTCGAATACGCTTACGCCGAAGACACGATGCCGCGCGGCGTATTGGGCTTGAACGCACCTATGTTCAAATCCTACCTGCGCTTCATCGCCAACCGTCGTTGCCAGCAAATCGGTATCGAACCGCTGTACCCCCAGGAAGAAAATCCCTTCCCGTGGATGGCGGAAATGATCGATCTTAAGAAGGAACGCAACTTTTTTGAAACTCGCGTGATCGAATACCAAACCGGTGGCACGCTGAGCTGGGAGTAAAAGCAGTACGTCATCAGGCCCGGCGCGGGCACGCTCCAGATGCAAGGAGCGTCGCGTTCGCGACAGGTTTGATGACGCTCTCCCCGGTCAGGGTGTTTTGTCGCCGGGCCGCCTCAAGGCAAAATGCACCCCCTCGGGGGGCAGCGAGCCGAAGGCGCGGCGTGGTGGCAATTCGAACACACGTAGAACAAGCGGTCGGCGGCCTGTGATCAGGTCGCCTGCCGGCACCATTTGAAATGGCTCGCGCCATAGGAGCGGGGGCCATATCAAATGGCTGTGCCGAATTCATTAGCGCAAACCGTAGTAGCTGTTGCTCGCACAGAACAGCGGCTTGCGCCGATGAATAGCCCGGGCACGATGCGCCGTTGGCGGATCGGGGCACGGGTTTAAGTTCTGGGACCCCTGAACCTAAGGAGCATGACCATGGCAACAGCCAAGAAAGCCGTAAAGAAAGCGGTGAAGAAGCCCGCCGCCAAGAAGGCAGTAGCGAAAAAGGCCGCACCGGCCAAGAAAGCTGCCGTCAAGAAGGTAGCCGTCAAGAAAGTCGCTGCCAAGAAGCCGGCAGTGAAGAAGGTTGCCGCCAAGAAGCCGGCAGTCAAGAAGGTTGCCGCCAAGAAAGCGGTTGCCAAGAAGGCCGTAGCCAAAAAGGCCGTCGCCAAGAAAGCGGTAGCCAAGAAGGTCGTCGCCAAGAAGGCCGTGGCCAAGAAGGCTGTCGCCAAGAAAGCGGTTGCCAAGAAGGCCGTCGCCAAGAAAGCCGTAGCCAAGAAAGTCGTCGCCAAAAAGGCCGTCGCCAAGAAAGCGGTAGCCAAGAAGGCCGTCGCCAAGAAGGCTCCTGCTGCCAAGAAGGCGGTTGCCAAGAAGGCCGTAGCCAAGAAGGCGCCTGCCGCCAAGAAGGCCGCTGCCAAAAAGGCCCCTGCTGCCAAGAAGGCTCCCGCTGCTGCCAAGCCTGCCGCAGCCAAGAAGCCTGCCGCCGCCAAGAAGCCCGCTGCGAAGAAAGCCGCTCCGAAGAAGCCCGTAACGCCGCCGTCCACGGCTGCCGCCCCGGGCGCGAAGACCGCGCTGAACCCCGCCGCGTCGTGGCCGTTCCCGACGGGTGGCCGTCCCTAATCCGGACGGTTCGAAGCTCTAGCTTCGCAGAGCCGCCTGGCCTAGGCCCGGCGGCTTTTTCATGTCCGCCCGGTCCGCAATCGACCAGCCTCTCCCAAGGATTGCGAGCAGGCGCTGCCTGCAGGCGATTTTTCGCTTGGGCGTGCGACAATTGACTCCTCTTTTTCAGGGTGACCGTGTCCATGCTCGATGAAATCTTGCGCTTCCTTCTCGAAATCGTGTTCACGCTGTTCGGCGCCGCGCTGATTGCCCGCGCCTGGATGCACGCGATACGGCTGCACCCCTTCAATCCTTTGTCGCGCTTCATCTACCAGGCCACCAACTGGCTGGTGCTGCCCCTGCGCAAGATCATTCCCGCCGGCAACAAGATCGACTGGACCAGCCTGGTCGCCGTGTGGCTGTCCGCGCTGATCTATCTGGTGCTGGTCTGGCTGGTGGCGATTGGCGCGCTGATTCCACTGGAGTACCTGCCCAAGGCCATGGGCTCGGCCCTGATCATGGCCATCAAGTGGGCGCTGAACCTGGTGGTGTGGCTGACGCTGATCCAGGCCGTGCTGTCGTGGGTCAACCCGATGGCGCCCATGATGCCGATGCTGCAGGCGCTGACCGCGCCCATGCTGGACCCCATCCGCCGCCTGCTGCCGCGCACCGCGATCGACTTTTCGCCGCTGGTGCTGCTAATCGTCGCGCAGGTGCTGCTGATGGTGCTGTCCAACATCAGCCAGCGCATGATGGGCCTGTAAGCGGCGGCGGGGCAGCGCCCCGCTGCGCAGAAGCCTTACGCCGGAATGCCGGCGTAGATCTCGACCAGCTTCTTGCGGTCGATCTTGTGGTTGTTCGACATGGGCAGCGCCGGACAGGCCACCAGCTCGGACGGCACCATGTAAGGCGGCAGGCGCTGCGCCAGCCGCTCCTTCCAGCCTTCCAGCGCGTCCGGCGCCAGCATGCAGGGCACCTGCCCTGCCTCCACTCCCGCCACGAATCCGATCAAGCGCACCGCCGTGCCGTCGGGCCTGCGCAGCACCGCGCAAGCGCCGCCCTCCACGCCCGGCAGGCCATGCAGCGCCTCGTCGATCTCGGCCAGCTCGATGCGATAGCCGTTCAGCTTGATCTGGTCGTCCATGCGGCCGCGGCAGAACAGCAGGCCGTCGCCTTCCATCTGGCCAAGGTCGCCCGTGCGGAAGGCGCGGCGGCCGTCTGCGTAGATATAGAGCTTGGCCTCGTTCAGGTCCGGGCGGTTCAGATAGCCGCGCATGACGTGATCGCCCACGATGCAGATCTCGCCTTCGTCCACGATCAGCACGCTGTCGGGCTTGGCATGACCCACCGGCAGCGGATCGTGCGCGGCCAGGACCGCATCGGTGACCTCGATCCAGGTGGTCGCCACGGTGGCTTCCGTGGGGCCGTAGGTATTCAGAATGACGGCGTGCGGGAAGCGCTGGCGCAGTTTCTTGGCCAGCGCCGACGGTAGCGGCTCGCCGCAAAACAGGAAGGTGCGCAACGTGGGCAAGGCGGCTGGCGAGAAATCGCGGTTGGCCAGTTGCTGATGCGCAAATGACGGCGTGGACACCCAGGCCGTCACGCCGTGCTGTGCCAGGCGGGCCATCCAGGCGGCCGGCGCGGCGATCTGCTCGCGTGCGCTCAGCACACAGCAACCGCCCGCGGCCAGGGTGGCGAATACTTCGTACATGGACAGATCGAAGCTGAACGGCGCCTGGTTCATGAACACGGGCGCCTCGCCCAGGCCAAAGCTGCCCAGCATCCAGTCGCCCAGCAGGCCGACGCTTTCGCGGCCGATCTGCACACCCTTCGGATCGCCCGTGCTGCCGGACGTGAACATGACGTAGGCCAGGCCGCGCTCGGCCAGCACCGCGCCCTCGCCGCGCGTGAAGCTTCCGCTGGCGGCATCGAACACAGCGGCGGCGCGCACGATCTCGACGATGCGGCGCAGGCGCTCTTGCGGATAGATGGTGTCCACCGGCACGAACGGCGCCCCGATGAGCAGGGCGCCAACCATGGCGACGAAAAACGAGGCTTCCTTGTGCCCATAGATGGCCACCGGCACGTCCGGCGCCGCCCCATGCCTGCGCGCCTCTTCGGCCCAGGCGCCGGCCTCGTCGCGCAATTGCGCCCAGCTCAGGCTGCGGTCGGCGGCAACGACAGCCGGCGCATCGGGCGCGCGCTCGCAATCAGTGAACTGGAAAGACTTCAGATCGAAACGCATGCCGAAACTCCCGGCGTCAGATGGGACTGCGGCCGCTGAACACGTAAAGCGCCAGCGCAGCCAGAATCAGAGTGAGCACGCGCCCAAGAAAGCGCATGACGGGTTGCGCCAGCGCGGCCTGCAGGGCGGGACGGGTGCGGGCGGCGTTGATCAGCAAGTTGTGGCCCACCGAATACGCGCCGAACATCAGGCCGCTGACGATGTAGTGCAACGACAGCCCGTTCCAGACGCCCATGGCCAGCAAGGTCGCGAAGATGCCGATGTTCTGCGCCGCCATGCGATGGCGGCCGAAGAACTTGGTCTTGCTCAGCGCCTTGTAGATGGGCATGAACACCACGTCGCGCAGCCACTCCGACAGGCTGATGTGCCAGCGGCGCCAGAAATCCTGCGGGTTGAGCGTGGCCAGGGGATTGCGGAAGTTGATCGGCAAGGTGAAGCCGAACAGCATGCCGATACCGATCGCCATGGTGGAATAGCCGGCGAAATCGAAGAACAGGTAGGCGCTGTAGAGCGAGGCGTTGAGCGCCACGCCGGTGAACGAGTAGTCGTGCGCGTCCAGCGTCGCCAGGCCGTAGCGCCAGATCAGTTCGGCCACGCCGAACTTCTGGATCACGCCCAGCATGATGAGCTCCAGGCCGCTGAGCCAGGTGTTCAGGTTCACACCTTCGTAGCCGCGCTTCAGGTCCGCCTGGAAATTGCGCCAGCGGTACATGGGACCGGCCAACAGCGTCAGCGGGAAGAACAGGTAGATGAAGTAGTCCAGCGGCGACACGCGCTCGTTGCGCTGCGCGAACAGCAGCACGTCGATGGCGCGGAACGTGGCGAAGGACAGCCCCAGCATGGCGCCCAGGTGCGAGATGCCCGTCTTCACCAGCAGCAGCGGCGTCATGGTGATGATCACGGCCAGCCAGGTGGGGATGTAGTTGCGCCGCACGGCCCACAACGCGCTGCCGGAAATGGCCAGCAAGGCGATGGGTTGATACGGGCGCGCCCAGAATACCGCCATCCACACGCCCAGGCAGATCACGCCGATGATGTGGCGGTAGCCGATCCGGAACGGCATGCCGAAGGAACGGTAGGCCAGCAGGCCCAGGCCGCCGCACAGGGCGCCGCCGAAAAAACTCAAGCTTGCGAACAATTCCATGGCGGGCTCAGAACTGTTGGTACTGGAATTCGACCTTTATCGGCCCGCCACTGCCCGTGGTGGGCTGCGCCTGCAGCACGAACACCAGGATCACGCCGATATACAGGCACAGGTGCCAGAAGAAGCGGCGTCCCCAGGCGGCAGCGGCCTTGCGGGAATCCTGCGCTTCGTCGGCATGGCCGGCCTCAGGCGCGGCCGCGGGAAGAATCTTGCTCATCGGGAAAAGTACTCCGCAATGCCTTGATCGGCCATGGCCCAGCCGAGTTCGGCCAGGTGCATGTCGTCGCGCAGCATGCCCGGCTCGAACGGGATGCTGTAGAGATCCAGGCAGCCCATCTGATAGCGCTCGCACATGCCCGTGATGGCGGCCACCACCGGGTCGAAGCGTTCCACGTCCAGAATGAGCTTGGGATTGAAGGGCTGGATGACGAAATAGGCATGGACCTTGCGCTTCTGCAGCAGGGCCATCACGCGCGACAGATCGCCGAGTTCAGCGCGCGTGATCGGATCGACGTCGGCGAACTCGTTGCGGGCCGGCGAATACAGCGCCGCCAGGTACTGTTTGTAGTAATCGTCGCGCACGTCGTAGGGATTGTGGCCGCCGAGGTCCAGCTCGACCGCGCGCGCCTGATGCGTCAGACGGCCCCACTGGCCCTGATCTAGGCGCGCGGCCGCCGGCCACGATACGTAGCGATGCGCGGGCACGGACAGCTTGCTGCGCGGACGATCGGGCGCCGGTTCCTTGCGTGCATGCCACCACAGCGCCAGCTTGTCCTTGAGTTCCGCGACCTGGCCATTGGCGATGAGCCACAGCAGCCCCCAGTTGGCGTTGTCGCTGATCCAGGTCTGCATCTGCTCGCGCGTGCTGGGCTGATCCCACAGCCGATCCCAGACCGGGCCGGTGACGTGCTCGGCAAACGCGCTGCGCGGCAACTGCCCGCCCGAGGCGAACCAGGCCGGCGACAGCATGACCACCAGCCGCGTATTGGGCGTGAGCGAATCCGCCACCGACTCCAGCACGCTGACGATGCCATACGACTGGAACATGGCATGGCCATAGGCCAGCGTCGGCACCTTCAGCTCTTCGGGGAAGAAGCGGTAAGGCACGAAGCGCAGGTCATGGCTGGACAGCTCGGACGAGCCGAGCACGACCAGCGTGCCGTCGCTCAGGGCGTTGCCCAGGCGGTTCAGGTTGACGTGCTGCGTGCCCCAGTCCGGACCCAGGTTGGGCAGGTAGTTGCTCTTGGCGGCCGCGGAGGCCGAAGGCGCCGACATGGGATTGACGACGCGGCTGAGCAGATCGTCCGCGCCGCAATACGTTGCCACCGCCAGGGCCACCGCCGTCGCGGCAGCCGCGACGTGAGACAACAGCCGGGTATTACGAAGTGTGGGCAGCGACATAGCCGGCAAGCGTGCGGACCGACTGTAGGTGCTCCGCGATCTCGGGAGCCGGGATGCTGCAGCCGTACTCCGACTCGACCGCCAGCGTGATGTCCACGGCGGCGAGCGAATCGACCAGGCCGGTGGCAATCAACTGCGTATCGGGGGTGACTTTCTTCATGACGATCGACTCGACGATCTCGCCGATCTTGGTGTGGAGTTCTTGCTCGGTATGCATAGATAGTGCGGCGTTACAGGCCTGATTGGCCAAACATCCCCCGCCCCGGGATTCAGGACGACGAGATTACAAAGAAACGGCTGAAACCGGGCTGAACGTCCAGCCACCCACGAACGACGTCTTGGACGCACTCAGTTACATGATTTTCGCAATGCGACGTCGATCGCAGGCGCAATCATGGCACCACGTTCGTCAAATCGCCATGAGGCTTTTGGAGGAAATGGCGAGAAAACGCTGGCAAACGTAACGTTCGCGGGTAAATCCCCGGGCGCCGCGTTGCGGCCTAGCGACAGATTCTTACGCTTGCGCGGCTTGCCTGCCCCGCCCCCGTTATTGGCCTGCGCCGCCGCCAATAAAAAAGCCCCCTGACGGGGGCTTTGCAAGCCGCGCCGCGAGCGGCGCTGGACTGGTGCTTACATCGGCGTGACACGGGTCGGACCCGAGCCGCTGATCACCTGCACGCGTTGGCCCACGCTGATGGGCACGTCCGCTTCCTGCGCAACGACGCGGGTTTCGCCGTTGTCCAGGCGCACGGTGATTTCGTAGCCCGAATTCTTGCCGGTCTGGTTCTCGATGGCATTGCCCGCCAACGCGCCCAGGATGACGCCGCCCACGGTGGCAATGGTGCGGCCAGTGCCGCCACCAATGGCGTTACCCGCCACGCCACCCAGCGCGCCGCCGGCAACCATGCCGACGCCGCTGGACTTGTCGTTCTGGATCACGATGGGGCGCACGCCGGTGACCGTGCCGGTACGGACGATCTGCTCGCGCTGCGCCTGGTCATAGCTGTAGACGCCGCTGGACGCGCTGCGGTTGGCGCAGCCGCCCAGGACCGCCATCGAGGTCACGACGGCGGCGATCGCCAGCCAGCGCCCCGCGCGCGGCGTCACCAAGGAAAAAGTTTTGCTTTGATTCATTTGGACTCCTCGATCGGCCATTGCCGACGATGTACTCATCATACCCTGGCCCGGAACTGGGGCCAGCGCAGCTGCAACACACTGAAACGCACCGCCAGAAGCTGAAAAAACCGGCCGGGAAAGGCGCCGGAACACGGCGCCCTTACCCCTCTCCAACGGTTCGACCACGGCGCAACCGCCGGGTTCCCGAGGAGTTCAGACAGGCAGATGGATGCCGTAGGTCGCATGCAGCGCGGCGTCGATCTCGGCGCGCGACGGCGCGTGGTTCTGCGGTCCGCGCGAAGCGATCTTGATGGCGCCCATGACGTTGCCCAGGCGGCAGCTGTCTTCCCAGCTCCAGCCGCTGGTCAAGCCGTAAAGCAGGCCGCCGCGCTGCGCGTCGCCGCAGCCGGTCGGATCCACCACCTGGGCCGCGCGCACCGGCGCGATCTGGATGGTCTTGCCCTCGGTCAGCAGCGTGGCGCCTTCCGCGCCGCGCGTCACCACCACCGCCTGCAGCGAGCGGGCGATGTCTTCCATGCTGCGGCCCGTGCGCTGTTCCACCACGCCGGCTTCGTAGTCGTTCACCGTCAACGCCTGCGCCAGCTTGAGCATGCGCTCCAGGTCGGCGCCGTCGAACAGCGGCATGGCCTGGCCCAGGTCGAAGATGAACGGGATGCCGCGCTTATGCAGGCGCTCGGCGTGGGCGAACATGCCTTCCTTGGCATCGGGCGCAACGATGGCCCAGGCCGCGTCGGCGTCGCTCAGGTCGTTTTCCGCCGCGTGCGACATGGCGCCGGGGTGGAAAGCCGTGATCTGGTTGCCGTCCAGGTCGGTCGTGATGAAGCACTGCGCGGTGAACGTGTCCGGAATCACCTTGACTCGGCTGACGTCGATACCCAGGCCGGCCATGCGCTCCATGTACTCGCCCGCGTCTTCGCCCACGGTCGCCACGGGCACGGGTTTGCCGCCCAACAGATTCATGCTGTAGGCGATGTTGCCCGAGCAGCCGCCGTATTCCTTGCGCATGCTGGGCACCAGGAACGACACGCTCAGCGATTGGATGCGGTCGGCAAGAATGTGCTCCTTGAAACGCCCTTCAAACACCGCGATGGTGTCGAACGCCATCGAACCGCAAACCAGGACTGGGGTTGCCATGCTAGTCATTCCTTAAGGAAAGAATTTATCGAGTTGGAAGCCATTGACCTGAACGCCAGTCACTTCAATGGGCACGGAGATCTTCAGTTTGGACTCGGACGCGAAAGGACCGCGCAGCTGCTCAGGCGTCAGATAGTCCTCGGGCTTGAGCACGCGGCGCACCACCACCGTGTCGGACAGATCGTTCAAGTTCAGCACCAGCGCCGGCCAGTGCTGCGGTTTGCTGTGGCGGTTGATCAGATCCACCGTCAGCACCAGGCGGCTGCGGCCGTCGTCGATCGCCGCGGCGCCGGTCGGCGGCTGCAGCGACGACGAGAGAATGTGGATGAGTTCCAGGCGGCGCGCATACCCCACGGTGCAGCCCAGCGGCTGGCACGCGGTCTCCAGCACCGGCCGCAGGACGGGCACGGAGTTGGCGATATCGGTGCGATACGCGTACACCAGTTGCAGGCCCAGCGCGATCAGGCCGATCAGGCAGGCATAGCCCCACAGCTTGCGCAGCAGGCCGTGGCGCTCCTCGCGGTCCTGATCGAGGAATTCGGGCGGCGCGCGGCCCACGTCGGTCGCGCTGGAATAGCGCGTGCGCGTGTCGCCCAGCACAGGTTCGCCGGATTCGTCGCGCTCCGGGTCGCGATGGTCGCTGTAGTCGTCGCTGTAGTCGTCGCGGTCGTCGTCCCGGTGCTCGTCGGCGTACTCGTTGTCGTATTCGTCGTCGCGCTCTTCGTCGCGCACGTCGGAGCGAGCGCGGCCGATGGAGAAGGACGGCTCCGCATGCGCGCCGCGCGAGGCGGCATCGGGGCGATAGGCCGGCTGGGCCGTCGCGGGGACGGTCCAGCGCGGCTGATTCTCGTCCGGGACGATAGCGTCATCAGCCCAGTCATAGGCCTGATCATCAACCAGATCATCGTCTTCGTCCTGCTCGCGCTCCTGCGCGCCGCGGGCCGGCTCCGCGCGTCGGCGGATGTCGTCGCGGCCGCGCAGCACGGCGGGCGGAACCTCGGGCGCACGGTAAGGCGACGCCACGAGCGCGCGCGGCGGTTCCGGCTCGTCGTCCCAGGGCGCGATCTGTGAAAAATCCACCACTGGCGCGGGTTGCGTAGCCGGCGGCGTGGCTTGGAACGGCGGCGCGGTAGAGGGCTGTGGCGCAAAGGGAGCTGCCGGCGCAACCGCACCCTGCGGCGCA
>NZ_JBARYB010000163.1:0-16194 GCF_049647645.1 Achromobacter sp. | reverse complement strand
GCCACGCGCTGCTGCTGGCCGCCCGACAGGTTGGCGGGCCAGGCGTCGCGCTTTTCCAGCATGCCGACCTTGCGCAACAGTTCCTCGGCGCGGGCGCGGGCGCGGTCCAGCGGCCACTTCTGTACGGTCAGCAGCCCTTCCATGACGTTGCCGATGACGGTCTGGTGCGGGAACAGCTGGAAGTTCTGGAACACCATGCCGGTCTGCTTGCGCACGCGCTGGACCTGATCGCGCGACAGCTTGCGGCCGGGCTCGAACTGCACCGTTTCCGGTCCGATCTCCAGCGTGCCGCGGTCCGGCACTTCCAGCAGGTTCACGCAGCGCAGCAGGGTGCTTTTGCCGCTGCCGGACGGACCGATCAGGGCGGTGACGCTGCCTTCGGCGATGCTCACGTCCACCTGCTTGAGCACGGGATTGCCGCCGAACGCCTTCTCTATCTTTTCCAGGCGGATCATCGGTTTTTCTCGTTAAAGACCGCATGCTGGCCGAAGCGCCGTTCCAGGCGGACCTGCGCGGCGGACAGGACGGAGCTGAACACCAGGTAGATCAGCGCAGCCTCGGTGTACAGGATCAGCGGTTCATAGGTGACCGCGGCGATGCGTTGCGCGGCCTGGAAGATCTCGGGCACGGTCAGCACCGCCGCCAGCGAGGTGTCCTTGACCAGCGCGATGAAGGAGTTGGACAGGGGCGGCACGGCCACCCGCGCCGCCTGCGGCAGGATGGTCCGGCGCAGCGCCTGCGCGCGCGTCATGCTCAGCGAATAGGCCGCTTCCCACTGGCCCTTGGTAATGGATTCGATGGCGCCGCGTATCACTTCCGAGTTGTAGGCGCCGACGTTGAGGGTGAAGCCGATCAGCGCGGCGGGCAGCGGGTCCAGCACGATGCCGACGCTGGGCAGGCCGTAGAAGATCACGAACAGCTGCACCAGCAGCGGCGTGCCGCGGATCAGCCAGACGTAGAAGCGCACCAGGGCCACCAGCGGCGCGGGACCGAACAGGCGGATCAGCGCCACCACGAAGGCCAGCGCCAGGCCCAGCGCGAACGACATCAGCGTCAAGGGGACCGTGAACATCAGCCCCGCGTGCAGCAGCGGCCAGAACGAGTCCAGCATCAGCTGCACCCAGGCCGGCACCGTCAAGTTGCCGAGTTGCGCCAGCAGCCAGTCGGGCAGGACGGATTGCAGCCAGGGGGGTAGCGTCATGTGCGCTCCGCTCGCTTACTGCGCCGACAGGTCCGTGCCGAAATACTTGACCGAGATGGTCTTGTAGGTGCCGTCCGCCTTGATCTCGGCCAGCGCCTTGTTGATGGCGGCCTGCAGCTCGGGGTTGCCCTTGCGGATCAGCACGCCCGAATTGCTGAATTCGGCGGTCTTGTCGGTGGCGGCGATTTTCACCTTGGCATTGGGCTTCTGCTTCTTGAAGTCCAGGAACGACAGGTTGTCGTTCACGGTGGCTTCGACCCGGCCCGAGGTCAGCAGGTCGATGGCTTCATTGAAGCCCTGCACCGCGATCACTTCCGCGCCATGGCTTTGCGCCAGCTTGCCGAAGTTGCTGGTCAGCGTGTTGGCGGATTTCTTGCCCTTGAGGTCGTCGAAGGACTTGATGCTGGTGTTGTCGTCGCGCACGATCAGCACGGCGGCCGACGAGATGTAGGGATCGGAAAAGTCGTACTTGGCGCGGCGCGCGTCGGTGATGCCGACCTGGTTGATCACCGCGTCGTAGCGCTTGGCGTCCAGGCCGGCGATCAGGCCGTCCCACTTGCCTTCGACGAATTGCGCCTTGACGCCCAGGCGTTCGGCGATGGCGCGGCCGATGTCCACGTCAAACCCGGTAAGCTGCCCGGATGCGTCGTGGAAAGTGAAGGGGGCGTAGGTGCCTTCGGTGCCGATCTTGAACACGCCAGCGGATTTGATCTGGTCCAGTCCGGATTGGGCGTGGGCCGCGGACAAGGCGGCGACCTGGACGAGGCCGGCGACGAACAGCGTACGGAAGAGTTTCATGGCGGTGCTCCACGGATGGCAGATATCTCGGTGGAGAGCATCCGTGCCTGCAATGCCCTCCGGCGTAGCCGCACTCTAACAACGCGTCTATTTTTCCACAAAGCATAAGGAATAGTAAAAATATAGCTGCAAGTCATATGGTGATACCCATGCTCCGGCGCCTGACGACCGGGGTTCATCCAGCAGGACTTCGATGGAGATCGGTGTGGAACAGCAATGGAACAGGCGGGCTTTCATGATGGCGGCCGCAGGCGCGGCGGCGGCCGGCGCAATGCCCGCCCAGGCTGCGGACGGCACGCGGCTGATGCCGGGCAGCGGCAGCATCACGCAGGTGGCGGGGCTGCGGGTGGGTCACTACACCGACACGCGCCGCCCGACGGGCTGTACCGTCATCATCGCCGAAGCTGGCGCGACCGCCGGGGTCGACGTGCGCGGCGCGGCCCCTGGCACACGGGAAACCGACCTGCTCAATCCGGTGAACATGGTGGAAAAGGTGCATGCGGTGGTGCTGGCCGGCGGCAGCGCCTTCGGGCTGGACGCGGCCTCGGGCGTCATGCGCTATCTGGAAGAAAAGAAGATCGGCTTCGACGTGGGCGTGGCGCACGTGCCCATCGTGCCCTCGGCCATCCTGTTCGACCTGGGGGTGGGCGACGCTTCGATCCGGCCGGATGCGGCCGCTGGCTACCAGGCCTGCAAGTCGGCCACGGACGCCGCGCCGCAAGAGGGCAACGTAGGCGCCGGGGCCGGCGCCACGGTGGGCAAGCTGTACGGCCCCAAGCGCGCCATGAAGGGCGGCATCGGCAGCGCCTCGCTGACCGTGGCGGGCGTGACGGTGGGCGCCATCGTCGCGGTCAATGCGGTGGGCGACGTGCTGGACCCGGCCACCGGACGCATCCTGGCCGGCGCGCGCACGGCGGACGGCAAGATGCTGTTGGATACCCGCGCCGCCATCCTGGCGGGCGACCTGCCCAAATCCATGCGGCCGGGCACCGCCACCACCATTGGCGTGGTCGCGACGGACGCCAAGCTCACCAAGGCGCAGGCGCAGAAGATCGCCGGCATGGCGCATGACGGCCTGGCCCGCACCATCAATCCCATCCATACCATGCTGGACGGCGACACTATCTTCGCGCTGGGCACCGGCACCTCCGGCAAACCGGGCAACGTGATGCTGCTGGGCGTGATGGCGGCCGAGGCCATGGCGATCGCGGTGCAGCGCGCCATCCTGTCGGCGCGCGCGCTGGAAGGCTATCCGGCGGCGGTGGACTTCGTCGCCTGACGCCATGCCGCCCTGACCTCGGCTTGTCACACAATCGGGCCATCATGGGTGGCGCCGGCGCGTGGCCGGCGGGCGGAGGGCGTGCATGTACAAGGGCGAACGATTCAACGGCGTGACGCACCTGGCCGGCCTGGCGCTGGCCGTGGCCGCCTCCGGCGCCCTGATCGCCCGCGCCGCCGAGCTCAAGGTGGATACGCGCCAGGTCATCGCCTGCGCCGTGTTCGCCGCGTCGATGATCGCGGTCTATGCCTCGTCGGTGCTGTTCCATTGCACCCGGGGCCGCCGCAAGGCGTTGTGGGCCAAGGCCGACCATTGCGCGATCTACCTGCTGATTGCTGGCACCTACACGCCGCTGGCTTACGGGCCGGTGGAGCACGGCTGGGGCGCGGTCATGGGCGTGGCGATCTGGGCGCTGGCGGCGGTCGGCATCAGCCGCGAGCTGTGGTGGGCGCGCGGGGCCGCGCCGGCCCTGCCGCTGTATCTGGCGATGGGCTGGCTGGGCGTGATGTTTGCCGCGCCGATCGCGGGCGCGCTGTCCGCGGCCGGGCTGGCCTGGCTGCTGGCGGGCGCGGCGGTCTATACCGCCGGCACGCTGTTCTACGTCAACGACCAGCGCTGGCCGCACGCGCACGGCATCTGGCACCTGTTCGTCATGGGCGGCACGGCCTGCCATTTCGTGACGGTTTTCGGCTTCTTGAGGCTGAGCCCGGCCTGAGCGGGGCTTGCATGATCCTAGCGCCAGCTTGCCAGCGGCAGCATGCCGCCGCGGTTCTTCACTTTGCGCATGACGATATGCGAGGAAAGGTTCCGCACCCCCGGGATCTTGCTGAGCTTGTCTTCGACGAACAGTGAGAACGCCTTCAGATTGCGCGTGCTCACCGTCAGGATGTAGTTGGACGCCCCGGTCACGATACTGGCCTCGGTGATCTCGTCATGCAGCGCGATGCCGGCCAGGAATTCCTCGTGCCAGCCGGGGCGCGACTGGTCCAGCGATACGTGGACGATGGCCTCCAGCTCGAAACCCAGCTTTTCGGCATCCAGCACGGCGCGATAGCTGCGGATCAGCCCGCTTTCCTCCAGGGCGCGCACCCGCCGCAGACAGGCCGAGGGCGACAGCGCCACCTGTTCGGCCAGGTCCTGGTTGCTGAGGTGGCCGTTTTCCTGCAGCCGGTACAGAATTCGCTGGTCTATCGCGTCGATTTGCATGATGCAATCAAATTCCAAAAATATGGATTATGTGCAATTCAATGCGGAAACCTAGGGTATTCCGCGCCTGAGTTTGCAATTTATCAGCCCGATCGCGCTGATAGTATGTATCCAGAATATAGCCTCTTGGAGCAGAAAATGAATACCCGCGACGCCTGCGTGAACGCCGACCGCCAGGACCCCCTGGCGCCCCTCAAAGAACGTTTCGAGCTGCCGCCCGGCGTGCTCTACATGGACGGCAATTCCCTGGGCGTGCTGCCCAAGGAGGCCGCCGCCCGCGCCGCCGCCGTGATCGGCCAGGAATGGGGGGCGGGCCTGATCCGCAGCTGGAACACCGCCGGCTGGTTCGAACTGCCCGCCCGCCTGGGCGACAAGCTGGGCCGCCTGCTGGGCGCGCGCGAAGGCGAGCTGGTCGTGACCGACACGACCTCGCTGAACATCTTCAAGGCGCTGGCCGCCGCCCTGCGCATCCAGCAGCACCAGCATCCGGGGCGCCGCGTTATCCTGTCCGAGCGCGACAACTTCCCCACCGATCTCTACATGATCCAGGGCATGATCGACCTGCTGCAGCAGGGCTACGAAATGCGCCTGATCGACGACGACCTGCCGCTGGAAAAGGCGCTGGACGGGTCCGTGGCCGTGATGCTCCTGTCGCACGTGAACTACCGCAGCGGCCAGATGCACGACATGGCCGCCGTGACCGCGCTGGCGCACGAGCGCGGCGCGTTGGCCATCTGGGACCTGGCGCACGCCGCGGGCGCGGTGCCGGTGGACCTGAACGGCGCCAACGCCGACTTCGCCGTGGGCTGCACCTATAAGTACCTGAACGGCGGCCCGGGCTCGCCCGCCTTCATCTGGGTGGCGCCGCGCCACACCAAGGATTTCTGGCAGCCGCTGTCCGGCTGGTGGGGCCACACGCGGCCGTTCGACATGGCCGTGGCCTACGAGCCGGCGGGCGGCGTGCGCCGCTACCTGTGCGGCACCCAGCCCATCGTGTCGCTGTCGCTGGTGGAATGCGGCCTGGACGTGGCGCATGCCGCCGACATGGCCGAGGTGCGCAAGAAATCGTTGGCCTTGGGCGACCTGTTCATCGCGCTGGTGGAAGAGCGCTGCGCCGACCACCCCCTCACGCTGGTGACGCCGCGCAAGCACGCCGACCGCGGCAGCCACGTCAGCTTCCGCCATCCCAACGGCTTCGAGGTGATGCAGGCGCTGATCGCGCGCGGCGTGATCGGCGACTACCGCGAGCCCGAGGTGCTGCGCTTTGGCCTGACGCCGCTGTATTTCGGCTATGCCGACGTGTGGGACGCCGTCGACATCCTGAAGGACGTGCTGGATACGCGTTCCTGGGACAAGCCGGAATTCAAGCATCGCGCCGCCGTGACCTGAGCGCCGCAACGCAGTCGTATTGCGCGGGCCAAACCGGCCCTACATCCACAAGAGAGCGCAGGACCTGGAGGAGACAATGCAACAACAGAAAGGATTCGGCCAGATCGCCGAACGCGAGCAGGGCCTGAAACGGCGGCTGACCTCGGGGCAGATGAGCATGATCGCCATCGGCGGCGCCATCGGCACGGGCTTGTTCCTGGGCAGCAAGTTCGCCATCGGCTTCGCCGGGCCCAGCGTGATCATCAGCTATGCCATCGGCGGCCTGATCACGCTGCTGCTGATGGGTTGCCTGGCGGAAATGACGGTGGCGCATTCCACCTCGGGCTCGTTCGGCGCCTATGCCGAGCACTACGTCGGCCCGCTAGCGGGCTTTCTGGTGCGCTATGCGTACTGGTCCTGCGTGGTGCTGGCGGTGGGCACCGAGGTCACGGCCGTGGCGGAATACATGAAGTTCTGGTTCCCGGGCGTGCCGGGGTGGCAGTGGGTCTGCCTGTTTTCGGCGGTGCTGATCTTCATCAACGCCATGAGCGTCAAGACCTTCGGCACGGTCGAGTACTGGTTCTCCACCATCAAGATCACCGCCATCGTGGCCTTCATCATCCTGGGCGCCTACGTGGTCTGGGGCAATCCGCAGTACGGCACGGCGCTGTACACCTCGCACGGCGGGTTCTTCCCGAACGGCGTCTGGGGCATGTGGATCGCCGTGGTCATCTCGATCTTCAGCTACCTCAGCGTGGAGATGATCGCGGTGGCGGCGGGCGAGGCCGAAGATCCCGAGCGCGCGGTCAAGCAGGCCTTCCGCGCCACCATCGTCCGGCTGGTGGTGTTCTACCTGTTGACGCTGGCGCTGATCCTGGCCATCGTGCCCTGGGACGAGGCCGGCAAGGGCGGCAGTCCCTTCGTCAAGGTGATGCAGGCGCTGGAGATTCCGGGGGCGGCGGGCGTCATCAATTTCATCGTGCTGGTGGCGGCGCTGTCGGCGATGAACAGCCAGCTGTACATCACCACGCGCATGATGTTCAGCCTGTCGCGCGCCGGCCATGCGCCGTCCGCCTTCGGCCGGCTGAGCCGCAACGGCACGCCGCTGAACGCGTTGCTGCTGTCGACCAGCGGCATTGCCATCGCCGCGGTGCTGAACGTGCTGTATCCCGAGACCTCGTTCACGCTGATGATGGCGATTTCGATGTTCGGCGCGCTGTTCACCTGGATGATGATCTTCGTGACCCACTACTGCTTCCGCCGCCGCTGGGCGCGCGAAGGCGGCGGCAAGCTGTCGTTCCGGATGCCGGGCTTTCCGGTGCTGACCCTGCTGGGTGCGGGCGCGATGCTGGCCATTCTGGCCACCACCTACTTCACCAGCGTCTTCAAGATGACACTGGTGTTCGGCGTGCCGTTCCTGCTGGTGCTGGCCGTGCTGTATCAGCTGCTGTTCCGCCGGCGCGGCGAAACCGTGGCGCTGACCCCGCGCGATCAGCGTTCCTGACGCTGCTGCGCGAGGGTGGGCGCAAGCCTGGAATACGGGCCTGAGGCAGGGGCCTCAGGCCCGTATTCCATACAAGCACGTCAAGCGCTGGCCATGGCGGGCGCGGCCGGCTCCGCGGCCTGCTCCTGCGGCGCCGGCGCGAACACGCGCAGCCGGTGGCCGTCGGGGTCCAGCGCCACGAAGGTGCGGCCGAAATCCATGTCGGTGGGCGCCTGCAGGATGGGCAGGCCGCGCAGGCTCCAGTCCAGGTGGCGGCGGTCCAGCGCCTGCGCATCGGGTACGGTGAACGCCAGTTCGGTCGCGCCGCCGCGGCCGGCGGCGGCCGGTTCCACGGTGTAGCGCGACCACAGGCCCAGCATCAGGCCGGAATCCAGCCTGAACAGCGCGAAGGTGGGGGAGCTTTCGACGGGCGGGCGCTGCAGCAGGGCGCTGTAGAAGGCGGCGCTGGCGGCGGGCTTTTCGACGTAGAAAATGACGAAATTGGTGTCTGACATGATGCGCTCCGGGTGGTAGACGCGCTCATCTTAGACAGGGGTGCTGTCAGTTTTTGGCAGTAGCCTGTATCAGCATTTCTTGGGCGCATGTTCGATCGCGCGCCACTCCTTGAGCAGGGCATGCCGACGCTTTGGATAGCGCGGGCCGGGCGTCAGCGTGGCGATGCGGTCGGTGCGGAAATGGCGGAAATCCTGGCGCAGTTCGCACCAGGCCATGACGATGCGCACGCTGTCGAAGAACCCCAGCGCAAACGGCCAGATCACCCGCGCGGAATCGGCGCCCTTGTCGTCACGGTAGGTGATGTCGATCTTCTGTTCGCAGCGTATGGCGTGGCGGATCAGTGATAAGTCCACCCGGTCTATCACCCGCATCGAGCTGGGGCCGACCAGCAGCGGTATCGCATCCAGCCCGTCGCGCAACTCCGCCGGCAGCACCGCGCCGATCTTGGCCAGCGCGTTGCTCGCGGCCTGCGCCAAGCGCGGGTCGGCGCGGTCCGCCACCCAGCGGGTGCCCAGCACCAGCGCCTCGATCTCCTCGGTGCTGAACATCAGCGGCGGCAGCATGAAGCCGGGCCGCAGCACGTAGCCCACGCCTGGCTCGCCCTCGATCTCGGCGCCCTGCGCTTGCAGGGTGGCGATGTCGCGGTACAGCGTGCGTATGCTGACGCCGAGGTCGGCGGCCAGCTGGCGGCCGCTGACGGGGCGGCGATGGCAGCGCAAGGTCTGCATCAGGCCCAGGAGGCGTTCGGTGCGGGACATGGGTTGGGCGGAGATGGCGGATCCATAATGCTGCCATGAAATGGCAGCATCGGGGGCCGCAACGATCAGCGGATCGCGCTTGCAGGCCGCCCGCCGCCCCTTGGGACGTTGGAACTCCATTGCGGGAACGGCGAGCCCGGCAGGCCGTTCCCGTCGCCAGCGCTGCCTAGGAGCCGGCCTTCTTGCCGGTCGCCACGTCGATGGCCGAGCCGTCTTCCAGGCTGACGCGGTAGATCTCGCGCACCACGTTGCCGGCGAAGCCGATTTCGACGATGGACACGTCCTTGAAGGTGGTGTTGATGCCGTCGGGCAGCACGGCGTTGAACTTGTCGGACTCCTGCTTCATGGCATCCTGCAGGCGCGTGTCGTACAAGGCCATGCTGTAGACCAGGGTGGTGTGCGGGTTGTGTGCGCGCACTTCCTTGCTGTCCTGCATGATGTTCACGCCGCTCACGCCCAGGGTCTTGACCAGATCCTTTCCGGCATCGCCCATCTTGGCGTAGACGGGGCCGGTGACGCGCGGCAGCGGACCGTCGCGCAGGGGCGCCAGGGCGGCGGTGGCGACGGTGTTGTAGCGCATCATGTCCTCGAAGCCCTGGCCGCTCTTGACCACGCCCAGGTCCAGCCACCACGGGTGGCCCGCGCCTTTGGCGGCTTCGGTCGGATAGAAGTTCTTCAGCGTGACCTGCAGCGGAGCCGGCGGCTTGGGCAGGGCCTTCAACATGCGGGCGGGCGTTTCGGGGTCGGCGCTGTGGATGTGCACCACCGTCACGTGCGGCATGTTGGGCGTTTCGGCCTCGGTCTTCAGGCCGAGCTTGAGCAGGTCGGCCTTCAGCGTGGCGTTGATCTTGGCGTCCAGGATGGCGTTGACGTCCTGGGGCAGGCGGTAGACCACGCCGTAGGTGGCCTTGTGTTCGCGGAATTCCGGCTTGTCCAGGGCGCTGTTGTCGATGGGAGCCGCGGCATGCGCGGCCGAGGCGGAGGCGAACAGGCCGAGGGCGGCCAGTTGGAAGACACGCTTGATCATGGAGATTCCTTTTGTTTGTGTAGGCCCGCGAGAGTCATCCGCAGTGTGGCCAGCGCGGATGTACTGCGTATTGCACCAAGCAAAAGAATTCCGATACCAGCCTGCACATGCCCGATAGCTGGCGGGCGCCGGCTGATATCCGCCTACCCCAGAAAGACGATGGCCACGATGGCGATGCCCAGCGGCAGGTTGATCCCCACCCAGCGGCGGATGCCGCCCATGGCCTTGCCGCCCTGGGGCCAGTCGGATGCGGCCACCGCCGCCCGCAGCTGCGGGTAGAGCACGAAGCGGATGTAGGCGTAGATGGCCGTCATGACCAGGCCGCCGGAGGCCATGAGGGTCCAGCTGCGCGGCATGAAGAAGGCGCCGCCGGTCTGCGCGGCCTGGCTGGCTTCCTGGCCGATCATCACCGCGCCGGTCGCCAGGATCAGCAGGACGGCCGCCAGCACGGCGTTCAGGAACGGGCCCAGCACCGACGCCATCAGCCGCAGCCGGACCGGCGGTTCCAACTGCGCGGCCGCCGGCCGCAGGAAACAGTGCGCGAACAGCATGCCCCCGACCCAGAGGATCACGGCCATCAGGTGGATGAATTTGAGCGCGGCGTAGAGCATGGGGCAGGCCTGTAGGGATGAATCCGTCCCCATCATATCTCCGTCAAGCGCGGCGCGCGGACTTGACCGGAATCATGGTTTTGCATTTAGAATGAGATTGATTTCTATTTGTAGTTGAAAGTTCAGGGAGCCATCCGTGCCGAATCCCGCGGTCGCCGCCGGCGACAACGTCCATCTGTTGTACCGCGCTCATCATGGCTGGTTGCACGGCTGGCTGCGCGCCAAGCTGGGCAACAGCTTCGATGCGGCCGACTTGGCGCAGGACACCTTTGTGCGGGTGCTGCGCCACCGTCACGAACTGGACGCCCTGCGCGAGCCGCGCGCCTATCTGACCACCATCGCCAAGCGCCTGCTGCTCAACCACCACCGGCGGCGCTCGGTGGAGCAGGCCTATCTGGAAGCCCTGGCCCTGATGCCAGAGGCCCTGGCGCCCTCGGCCGAGCAGCGCTTGATCATTCTGGAGACGCTGCAGGAAATCGACGAGATGCTGACGGGCCTGTCCCTGCCGGCCCGCCAGGCATTCCTGATGGCGCAGCTGGAAGGCCTGAGCCATGGCGAGATCGCCGCAAGGCTCAACGTGTCGTTGCGCACCGTCCACCGCTACATCGCCAAGGGATTCGAGCAATGCATCATGGCATCGATCTGAGCGCGCCGGCCGAGGCAGCGCCCGAGCTGCCCGCCGTCGAACGCAGCGTGGCGCGCGAGGCTGCGCGCTGGCTTCTGCGGCTGAGCTCGGGCCGCGCCACCGATGCCGACCAGCAGGCCTGTGCACTGTGGCGCGCCAGCAAGGCCGAGCACGAGCATGCCTGGCAGCGCGCGCAGCGCGTGAACGAGCGCTTTGGCCTGATCCCGGCGGCGCTGGGCATGGCGACCTTGAACCGCCCCGAACTCAAAAGCCGCCGCGCCGCGCTCAAGACGCTGGTGGCGCTGGTGGTGGCCGGTCCCGTCGGCTGGGCGGCGTGGCGCGCCGATCCACTGGACTGGACCGCCGACTATCGCAGCGCGCCTGGCGAACGGCGCGAAGTGGCGCTGGCAGACGGGTCCACGCTGCTTCTGAACACGGCCAGCGCAGTCGACGTGATGTTCAGTTCCACGGTCCGTCTGCTGCGCCTGCGTTCCGGCGAGATCGCCGTGCATGCGGTGGCCGACACGGCGCCGCAGCCGCGGCCATTCGTGGTGCGTACGAGCCTGGGCGATATCGAGGCGCAGGCCTCGCGCTTCTGCGTGCGCCAGGAAGGCGGGCTGTGCCGAGTCAGCGTGCAGGAAGGGCGGGTCCGCGTCAGCAGCGCCGCGCATCCGCGCAACCTGGTCAGCCTGGCGGCCGGCGAACAGGGCAGCCTGACGGAGCAGGGCATGTCGCCGCCGTCTCCCGCCGATCCGCACGCCAGCGACTGGCAGCGCGGGGTGCTGTACGCCAACCGCATGCGCCTGGACGCCTTCGCCGCGGAACTGGGCCGCTATCGCCCCGGCATCCTGCGCTGCGATTCCGAGGCCGCGGACCTGCGCATTTCGGGCGCATTCCAGTTGCGCGACACCGATGCCGTGCTGGCGGCCCTGCCTTCCACCTTGCCGGTGCGGGTGCGCTACCGCACGCCGTACTGGGTGACGATCACCTCGCGCGTGACTACCGAAGCCTGAATCCGCGCTGTTACAAAAAACCGGAGGGCCAGCTGTCCGATTCGGATTTCACGAGGGTCATGGTCTGTAGAGGCAAACGAATGCCGACACCGTTTGGATCGAAAGGACGACCATGGCTTATCTACCCGCCGGCCGCGCAAGCGGCTCCCGACCCGCCCGAGGCCTGCAATGCCGCATGACCCGCGTCGCTGCCGCCGTGCATGCCGCGCTGGCGCTGGCCGCCATGTCCGCCGCCTTGCTGCCCGCAAGCGGCGCATGGGCCCAGCCTGCGCAGCAGACGCAGGCGCGCGGCTATCGCATTCCCGCAGGCGCCCTGGCCGAGGCGCTGCCGCGCTTTGCCGACAGCGCGGGCGTGACCGTGCTGTTCGATGCGGCGCTGGTGGGGCAACGCCGCACGGCAGGGCTGGACGGAGTCTATTCCGTGAATGAAGGCTTTGCGCGCTTGCTGGCGGGCAGCGGCCTGGGCGTGCAGGAGCGCAGCGCCCGGGTCTACGTGCTGCAGGCGGCGACGGCCGCGGACGTCACGCAGTTGGCGCCGGTCCAGGTGGACGGCGAGGGCGCGCCGATCACGCCGGCCTGGCAAACCAGTACCGACCGCAAGCGCCTGGACGAGTTGCAGGTCAGGAACTGGACCGACTTCGGCAGGCGCGCCGAACCCGGCGTGAGCTTCAACCGGGCAAACAGCAGCATCAACATCCGCGGCCTGGACCAGGATCGCGTGTTGACGCGCGTGGACGGCATCCGCCTGCCCTGGCTGGACGATGGCGCGCGCGGCCTGAAGGGCGGCCTGGAGGCGGTGGACTTCAACAGCCTGTCGCGGCTGGACATCGTGCGCGGCGCCGACGCCAGCAGCGGCGGTTCCGGCGCGATTTCCGGCATTGCCGACCTGTATACGCTGCAGCCTTCGGATCTGCTGACCGACGGCAAGACTTTCGGCGCGCTGGCCAAGACCGACTACGACACGGCCGACAGCAGCTGGGGCGCCAACGCCGCCTTGGCGGGCCAGATCCACAGCAACACGTTCTGGCTGGTGCAGGCCGGCGTGCGCAACGGCCACGCACTGGACAACCGCGCCGACGTGGGCGGCTACGGATCCAAGCGCAGCGAGCCCAGCCCGGAAGACTACGATCAGCGCAGCTTCCTGCTGAAGTTGCAGCAGCGCGTGGAAGGCGGCCACCGCTTCGGCCTGACGGGCGAATACTTCAAGCGCAACGCCGACATCGACAACATGTTCGAGCAGGGCGCGGGCACCAGCTATCTCTACGGCGAGAACAGCACGCGCAAGGAAACCGAACGCCAGCGCGTGTCCTTCGATTATTCGTACAAGGCGCCCGGCGAAGGCAGCCTGATCGACACCGCCACCGCGGTCGTCTATTGGCAACGCTTGCAGCTGGACAGCTCGCTGAGCGGTGTGCGCAGCGTCGATTCCCGCGCCTATGCCAGGCCCGGCGATCCCTACTACTACGGCTATCCCAGCGGCCCCTATGGCCGCAGCAATTCCATTCGCCAGACCATGTTCGGCGCCAATGCCGAAGTCACGAAACGCCTGACAGGCTCGACCGTATCGCAGCTCTGGACCGCGGGTGCGGAGTGGTACGGCAACAAGACCGAGCAATATTCCGGCGGCTACGACAATTGCCCCATGATCCCGCCGGGCACGCGGGCGCCCATGGGCCCGCGCCTCTGCGACATGCTGCACACCAACCAGGCCGACGTGCCGCAGTCCAAGGGCAATCAATGGGCCCTGTGGGTGCAGGACGAATTCAGCTTCGCCGACGGCCGCTACACCATCATGCCGGCGCTGCGCTACGACCACTACGAACAGAAGCCGCAGTCCACGCCCGCCTATGAAAGCAATCCCAACGCCAGCGCATTGCCGCCGACCAACAGCGGCAGCCGTTTCTCGCCCAAGCTGCTGGCCACCTGGAAGGCCGCGGACGAACTCAGCCTCTACGCCCAGTACGCCTACGGCTTCAAGGCACCCAGCCCGACCCAGCTCTACACCAACTATGGCGGCCCGGGCACCTACCTGCGCGTGGGCAATCCCTATCTGAAGCCCGAAACGAGCAAGGGCTGGGAACTGGGCGCCAAGATCGGTTCCGATTCCCTGGGCGGCGCGGTATCGTTGTTCGACAACCGCTACCAGAATTTCATCGACGGCAACGTGCCGTTGAACGCATCGTCGCCGCAGTGGCAACCGGGCTGGGCCGGCCAGTACCCCCTGGGCGTGACCGGCAACGTCAACCGCGCCAAGGTGCGCATCTATGGCGCCGAAGCCAGCGCGCACTGGAAGTTCTCGCCGGGTTGGCGCACCTGGGGTTCGCTGGCGTGGGCCGTGGGCAAGGACGAAGGGACGGGGCAGTACCTGAACTCGGTGGCGCCCCTGAAGGCGGTGCTGGGCCTGGGCTACGGCCGCGACGTTTGGGGCGTGGATGCGATGTTGACCACCGCCCTGCAGCGCAACAAGGTCGAGTACCCCGAGGGTACGGCCACGGCGCCCAATGCCGATTTCCAGGCGCCGGGTTACGGCGTGGTGGACCTGATGGGCTATTGGCGTCCGGCCGCGGTCAAGGGCCTGCAGGTGCAGGCCGGCGTTTTCAACCTGTTCGACAAGAAGTATTGGGAGGCCATCAATGTGCCGACCGCCGGCGCCATCGCCATTCCGCGCCCGGTCGATTGGTACACGGAACCGGGACGCAGCCTGCGCGTCTCACTGACATACCAGTATTGATCCAGACCCGCCGCCGGTCCGGTCGACACTGGAGCGGCGGCGGTCTACGCAAACCTTAGCAACGGCCGGAGGGCCTCACCATGAGCAATACCGATTTCACGTCCCGCGCCCAGGAACTGCGCGCCCGCAACGAGGCGCTGGCGGCCTCGCAACCCAAGCTGCGCGCCCGCAACCTGGCGCAGGCGCTGGGCGTGTCCGAAGCCGAATGGTTGGCGGCGGAATGCGGCGGCCTCAAGGCCACGGCCCTGCACGGCACGCCCCAGGAGATCTTCCGCGAACTGGGCACGCTGGGACCGGTCATGGCGCTGACGCGCAACGACTGGTGTGTGCACGAGCGCCACGGCGTGTATGAGGGCATCCAGGCCGAAGGTCCGGTAGGCCTGGTGCTGGGGCCGGACATCGACCTGCGCGTGTTCTTCACGGCCTGGAAGTCGGCCTGGGCGGTCGAGCAGGACGGCCGCCACAGCCTGCAGTTCTTCGACGGCGCGGGCGTGGCGGTGCACAAGGTCTACCGTACCGAGGCCACCGATGCCGCCGCCTACGATGCGCTGATCGCCAAGTTCGCGGGCGAGGCGCAATGGCCCGAAACCCAGTCCTATGCTCCCGCCGCCGACGCTGACCGGGTCGAAGACAGCGCGCAATGGCGCGAGGCCTGGCTGGGCATGCAGGACACGCACGAATTCTTCCCCTTGCTGCGCAAGTTCAAGGTGTCGCGCCTGGCCGCGCTGGTGGCCGCCGGCGAGGATCTGGCGCAGCAGGTGCCGGCCGACGCCGTCGAGCGCATGCTGGAATCCGCGGCGCAGTCCGGACTGTCCATCATGTGCTTCGTGGGCAACCGCGGCATGATCCAGATCCATACCGGCCCGGTGCAGCAGTTGCGCCGCACCGGCCCTTGGTACAACGTGCTGGACCCGAAGTTCAACCTGCATCTGGACACTACCGCCATCGCCTCGGCCTGGGTGGTGAACAAGCCGACCTCGGACGGCTGGGTGACGTCGCTGGAGCTGTATTCGACCACCGGCGACCTGATCGCGCAGTTCTTCGGCGAACGCAAGCCGGGCAAGCCGGAGCTGGCCGACTGGCGCGAGCTGATGATCAGCCTGTGCAGCGTGCCCCTGGCGGCCTGATTCCATAAGGACGTAGCGATGAAAAAATGGCTGGCAGTGGCGGCAGGCTGGGCCTTTGCGCTCAGCGTGCACGCGGCGCCGCCCGCCCGGGTGGTGACCCTGGGCGGCAGCGTGACCGAAATCGTGTATCAGCTGGGGCAGGGCGACAAGCTGGTGGGAGACGATCTTTCCAGCCTCTATCCCGAGGCCGCGACCAAGCTGCCGCGCGTCGGCTACTACCGGGCCGTGCCGGTGGAAGGCGTGCTGTCGCTCAAGCCTGATCTGGTGCTGGCGTCCGAGCAGGCTGGGCCGCCGGATGCGCTCAAGCGCCTGGCGGACGTCGGCTTGCGGGTCGTCACCGTGTCGGACGCGCCGTCGGTGGACTCGCTCAAGTCGCGCATCCGCGGCATTGCCGGCGCGCTGGGCGTGGCGCCCGCGGGCGAACGCATGGTGGAAGAGGTCACGCGCGAAC
>NZ_JBARYB010000162.1:0-34710 GCF_049647645.1 Achromobacter sp. | reverse complement strand
CAGCAGGCTGGCGCCGGCCACCGCGCGCGCCGTGCCGCAGAGCCATTTGCGGCGTCCGGCGTTGGCGCTGAGGTCCCCGCCCGCGGCGGCGTCGGTGGAGGGGCTACGGGTCGATGGCGTCATGCATGGCTCCTGGCAAAAAAAAACGTCCCGCACGCCACGGATTCCTATCCGGTGGCGCTGCGGAACGTCGTTGTCCCTGGCCGCTGGTCGCGGCGCGTTGCGTCGGACCGCCTTCGTTGGCTGCCCGATTCCACTGAAGCAAATGCTGTGCCAGGAAGAAAAAGCCATGGCCCGACGGGCCGCCAGGCCGCGCCTGCGCTGGCGCCGCCTCGCGTTGCCCCGCGTCGTCAGGGATGGCGGAAAACCAGGCGTGAACCAACTTGGTGCGCAGCCGGTTGCGGCAGCGCACCATCCGCGTGCGGTCCGCGCTCCGCCGCTGTGCGCGCCGCGGCGGCCTGCGCCGCAGAACGCGGTGGCATGGAACTTGCGTGACTGGACGCATCAGGGGGGAATCTCATGCTCAAGGTCATGCTGCTCAACGATGGCGAAGGACGCGCGGCGTCGCTGCGGCAGACGCTCGCCGCGGCGGGCGTGCGCGTCGTGGCCGAAATGGCGCCGGACATGGATCTGGCCGCCGCCATTGCCCAGGCGGCGCCCGACGTGGTGCTGATCGACAGCGACGCGCCCGGCCGGGACACGCTGGAGAACGTTTGCGTGGCCAGCGAACACAGCGATCGCCCAGTCGTGATGTTCACCGACAACGGCAATCGCGAAACCATACGCAGCGCCTTGCGCGCCGGCGTCGCGGCCTACGTGGTGGGCGACGTGCCGGCCGGACGCATCGAGCCGCTCTTGACCGTGGCGATCGAACGCTTCGCCATGGAGAAGTCGCGGCGCGAGGAGCTGCGCGAAGCGCAATTGCGTCTGGCCGACCGCCAATGGGTGGAAAAGGCCAAGGGCATCCTGATGAAGGCGCGTTCGATTTCCGAGGACGAGGCCCACGGCCTGCTGCGCCAACGCGCCATGCAAAGCCAGAAACGGCTCGGCGAGGTGGCCCGGGAAGTCGTGGACATGAGCGCCTGGCTAGGCAAATCCACCTAATAAGCTTTGGTTATATGAAACAAAGAAATCAGAAGTTGTGGGGATGAAGCCCCCTTCCTATCATCCAACCACACTATGCCGGGTACGCCCGAGGCGGGCATTCATGAAGCTTTTCCCGATTTTTGCCGACCTGCAAGACAGGCGGGTCCTGGTGGTAGGCGGCGGCGCCGTCGCCGAACGCAAGACGCTGTCGCTGCTGGAAGCCTCGGCCGACGTGCTCGTGGGCGCGCCGGAACTGACTCCCGCCCTGGCCGCCCTGGCCGCCGAAGGCCGCATCCGCCATCTGTCGGGCCGCTTCGATCCCGCCTGGCTCGATGGAGCCTGGCTGGTGGTCGCCGCCACCGATGACCGCGATACCAACGCCGCCGTCTCCCAGGCGGCCGACGCCCGGCGCATTTTCAGCAACGTAGTCGACGACCCCGAACTGTCGTCCTTCCAGGTGCCTTCCATCGTCGATCGCTCGCCCGTCATCGTCGCGATTTCCTCGTCCGGCGTGGCGCCAGTGCTGGCGCGGCGCATCCGGGAACGCATCGAATCCCTGTTCGACCATACCCTGGGCCAGTTGGCCGGGCTGGCCGCCAACTACCGCAAGCGCATCCGCGCCAGCCATCCCGACCTGGGCGCGCGCCGCCGCTTCTACGACTGGCTGCTGGACGGCCCGGTGGCCGGCTTCCTGCGCCAGCAACAGCCGGCCCAGGCCGAGGCCGCGCTGGCAGCCGCATTGGCGGCGCCGCGGGCGCCCGACGCCGGCAGCGTGGTGCTGGTGGGCGCAGGACCGGGCGACCCCGGCCTGTTGACGCTGAAGGCGCTGCGCGCGCTGAACGAAGCCGACGTCATCCTGCACGACCGCCTGGTCAGCGGCGAGGTCATGTCGCTGGCGCGCCGCGACGCCGAGCGCGTATCGGTCGGCAAGCTGCCCGGCGAGGACCACAATGCCACCCAGGCCCGCATCCACAAGCTGATGCTCGAGCATGCCCGCGCCGGCCGCCGCGTGGTGCGGCTCAAGGGCGGCGACGCCTTCATCTTCGGGCGGGGCGGCGAAGAGCTGGAATACCTGCGCGCGCATGGCGTGCGCTATGAAGTGGTGCCCGGCATCACCGCCGCGCTGGCCTGTGCGGCCTACGCCGGCATCCCGCTGACGCACCGGGAACACGCCCAGTCCGTCCGTCTGGTCACCGCGCACTGCCGCGAAGACGAGGACAACCTGGACTGGCCGGCACTAGCCCGTGAAAAACAGACCTTGGCTTTCTACATGGGCGTGGGGCAACTGGATCTGCTGACCAGCCGCCTGCTGGCCCACGGCCGTGCGCCACGCACGCCCTTCGCGCTGATCGAAAACGGCAGCCGGCCCGAGCAGCGCGTGCTGTCCGGCACGCTGGATCAACTGCCGGCCCTGGCCGCCGAACACGCCATCCGCTCCCCGGCCCTGCTGATCGTGGGCGAGGTGGCGGGATTGGCGCCGCAACTGCAATGGTTCGGACAGCACCTGGACGGGCTGGTGGAAAAGATGGCGGCTTGAAGAACTGAGGGCGCGAGCCCCCGCCAGGCCAAATGCAAAACGCCAGCCGGCAGGCTGGCGTTCTTGCTCATTGCCGTACCGCAAGCGCTATTCCGTCTTCTGCGTGGTGCCGAAGATGCGGTCGCCGGCATCGCCCAGGCCCGGCATGATGTAGCCGTGTTCGTTCAGGCCGTCGTCGATGGAGGCGGTGTAGATATGCACGTCGGGGTGCTTGGCCAGCACGGCATCGATGCCGACCGGCGCCGCGACCAGCACCAGGGCGCGGATTTCCTTGCAGCCGGCGCGCTTGAGCAGGTCAATCGCGGCGACCATGGAGCCGCCAGTGGCCAGCATCGGATCGACGATCAGCGCCAGGCGCTGGTCCAGTTCGCCCACCAGGCGTTCCAGGTAGGTATGCGCTTCCAGCGTTTCTTCGTTGCGGGCCACGCCCACCACGCTGACCTTGGCGCCGGGAATCAAGCTGAGCACGCCGTCCAGCATGCCGATGCCGGCGCGCAGGATAGGCACCACGGTGACCTTCTTGCCGGCGATTTTCTCGACCTGCACCGAACCACACCAGCCTTCGACGGTGGCGGGCGCCAGCGGCAGGTCCTTGGACGCTTCGTAAGTGAGCAGCGCGCCCACTTCCTGCGACAGCTCACGGAAGCTCTTGGTGCTGAGGTCGGCGCGGCGCATGATCCCGAGCTTGTGGCGGATCAGCGGATGGCGGATTTCGTGCACGGGCATGTGCGTAACTCTCCAGAATATTGATAGACAGGGTTTTCGCCTCAGGCGGAACCATGGCGGCGCGGCGCGCTTTGCGTCGCCCGTCGTCGAGCCACACCTGAGGATCGTAATCGGTTTGGAAGGGAATTGTTATTGATCGCCGGCAGGATCATCCGAAGAATTCCGCCGGCGCGGTGCAGGCATGCTTATTGTTCGGTGAGCCAGGCAATCAGCGCGTCGTCAAAGGCGCGCACGGCGCCCGCCTGTTCGTGGTTGACGATGCTGACCACCACGTAACGCTTGCCGCTGGCGCCCAGCACATAGCCCGCGATGGAGCGCACGTCGCGCAACGACCCGGTTTTCAGGTGGGCCATGCCCACGGTGCCATCGCCCTTGAGGCGGCGGCGCACCGTGCCGTCCACGCCGGCGATGGCGAAGGAGGAAATGTACTCGGGCATGACGGGCGAATTCCAGGCCACGGTCAGCATCGACGCCAGGCTGTCGGCCGACACGCGGGCATCGCGCGACAGGCCGGCGCCGTTGTCGATGACCAGCTCGGGCATGTCCAGGCCCTGCTTGGCCAGTAGTTCCTTGGCCACGACTTCGCTGCTGGAGACGGTGGCAGGCCGCCGGCCACGCTCGGCGCCCAGCGTCAGCAGCAAAGTGCGCGCCATGACGTTGTTGCTGCGCTTGTTGATCTGGCGGATCGCCTCGGCCAGCGTGGGCGAATCGTGCGTAGCCAGGACCACAGCGTCGGGCGGGACCATGCCGGAACGGACCTGGCCCTTGAAGGTGCCGCCCAGCTCCTTCCAGAGCATGCGGAACACCTCGGTGGCGTAGTCGGGCTGCGACAGCGCCAGGCGATACAGGCTGAATTCGCCGCAGGAGCCGGCCACCTTGCCGTTCACCCGGATGGTCACGCCCTGCTGGGTGATCAACGGCTCGGTCGTCACTACCGGGGGACCCGGGCAGCGAGCATCGCTCCATTCGACGCGGCCTTCGATCTTCAGGCCCGGCAACGGCGGGTCGATCAGCGGCACCCATTTGTTGGCGGCGGGGTCCGGCGTGAACAGCAGCCGCAGCGCGCCAAAGCCCACCATCAGGGCATCCGGACTGGCGTTATAGGCCCGGTCCGGGGCGCCGTCGAAGGCGCCGGGGTCGGTCGCGACCTGGCCGAAGATGCTGCGGTCGATGACCAGGTCGTTGATCTGCTTGACGCCGCGCAGGCGCAGTTCGCGCAGCAGCACCCACAGGTCCTGCAGCAGGAATTGCGGATCGCCCCCGGCCCGCAGGTACAGCGGGCCGCTCAGCACGCCGCGGGAGTCGGGCCGTGCGCCCGGCGCCGTCATGAACTCGGTGCGCCAGACGTAGTTGGGCCCCAGTTCGGACAGCGCGGCCCAGGTCGTGACCAGCTTCATCACCGAGGCGGGATTGCGCGATTCCTTGGCGTTCAACGCCACCAGCCGCGGCCCGCCCACCTCCTGTACCACCAGGGACAGGGAACTGTCGGGCAGCTTGCTGGCCTTCCAGGCGTTCACCACGTTGGGCGGCAAGCCAGGAACCTGCGCCCCGGCCGCCCCCGCCACCGCGGCCAGCAGCCCGCCAGCCAGCCACCGCTTCAGCCCGCCCATACGCATATTCGCTCGTCCCGTCATGCCACGCCCACCCGGTTGCTCGTCCTGCAAAACCGAGAGCATACAAAACCTGGAAGGATTGCGGCGTGGGGGCCGTTTCCGCGCAGGGCCGCCCCAAGGGGAAACAGGCCCCCTCGGGGGGCAGCAAGCACGCGTAGCGTGCGCGGCGTGGGGGCCTTTTCCCCCGCAGGGCCGCCCCAAGGGGAAACAGGCCCCCCCTCGGGGCTCTTCCCGTCTACTTCTGCAGTTTCCACTTGCCGGAGGCCACGGTCGCCATCACCAGCGCCCGCTCATCCAGCCCGTTGTGGTCGGTGGGACTCATGTTGACCACGCCGGTCGCGGTGGGCAGGTTCTTGACGTTCTCCAGCGCATCGCGCAGCGCCGCCCTGAATTCGGGCGTGCCAGGCTTGGCGGTCTTCAGCGCCACCGGGACGGCCTGCTGCAACAGGAGGCCGACGTCCCAGGTATAGGCGGCGAACAGGGAAACCGTGCCCGCGCCGTTGGCGGCCTCGTACTTCTTGGCGAAGGCCTGGGCGGTGGATTTGACTGGGTTGTCGTCAGGCAGCAGGTCGGCCACCATTATCGGCCCCACCGGCACCCAGACGCCCTCGCAGGCAGCGCCACAGACCCGCAGGAAGTCGTTGTTGGCCACGCCGTGGTTGAAATAGATCTTGCCCTTGTAGCCGCGCTCGCGCAGCGCCCGCGCCGGCATCGCGGCGGGCGTGCCCGAGGCGCCGACCACCACGGCGTCAGGCGCCGCGCCGATCACTTTCAGGGTCTGGGCTACCGCCGACGTATCCGTGGGCGCGAAGCTTTCCTTGCCCACCACCTCGATGCCGTGTTTCTTGGCCGCCTTCTCGATTTCCACCCAGAAGGTCTCGCCCAACGCGTTGTTGAAGCCGATGAAGGCCAGCTTCTTCACGCCGTTGGCCGCGGCGTGCCGCGCGATGCCCTCGGCCATCAGCGAATCGGAGTGCGGGGTCTTGAACACCCAGCGCCGCTTGTCGTCCACCGGCTCGATCAGCCGCGCCGACGAGGCCAGCGTGATTACGGGCGTGGTTCCGCTGGCCACCGTATCCAGCATGGCCATGGTGTTGGGCGTGGTGGAGGAGCCGACGATCAGGTCGACCTTGTTCTCCGAGATCAGCTTGTGGGAATTGCTGACGGCGCGGGTGGTGTCGGAAGCGTCGTCCAGCACCACGTACTCGACCTTGACGCCCCCGATCTCGGTGGGCAACAGGCTGATGGTGTTGCGTTCGGGGATGCCCAGGGAAGCCTGGGGACCGGTGGTGGACAGGGTGGCGCCGATTTTCACCTGGGCCAGCGCGGGCGCGGCGCCCGCTGCCAGCAGGGCGGCCAGCGCGGCGGCCATGAGGGTACGACGAGGGGTCATGCGGAGTCTCCTTGGATACGCGGATGTCTTATGCTTTGCGCCGATCCGCTACGGCGTGGAACTCTGTTTATACGGCGGGGAAGCCGGCAGGCGGGCGCGTCGCGGGTCCGCTGCGGGTTTGTCCGCACAGGCTCGCAGCGCGGTCCGGCTGCGTGATTGCTGGTCTCCACGTTGCCAGTGACTGGCTAGCGCTGTATTTTTTAGTGATACACGTATTCTAATAAGAGACGAACTCATGTCAACAGATAGCAGCACGGGGATCCAATCAGCCGAAATCGCCCTGGACGTGCTGACCCGGCTGGCGGAGCTGGGCGGCGCCCTGTCCGTGTCCGAGCTGGGCCGCAGCCTGGACATGCCACGCGCCAAGGTGCACCGCTACCTGGTGTCGCTGGAGCGGCGCGGCTACGTGGAGCAGGACGCGGCCAGCGCCCGCTACCGGCTGGGTCCGCAGGCCCTGCACACCGGGCTGGCGGCGCTGGCCGAAGTGGATTTCGTGAAGCTGGCGGCCGGCAGCCTGGACGGGCTGAGCGCCGCCATCGGCCAGACCGTATTCATTTCCGTCTGGGGCCAACACGGTCCCACCATCGTGCAATGGCGCGACGCGCGCTTGCCCGTGACGGTCAACGTTCGGGTGGGCTCGGTGCTGCCGCTGCTCAACAGCGCCACCGGCCGCGTGTTCGCCGCCTGGCTGCCCGAAACCCTGGCCCTGCCCCGGGCGCTGTCCGAATGGGACGCGCTGCGCGCCCATGACCCCGATGCTGCCGCCCGGGTGCTGGACGTCACCGAACCGCCCGCGGATCCCGCCGCGACGCTGCGCCGGCAATGGCAGGCAACGCGCCAGCGCGGCTACGCCAGCGTCAGCGGCCACCTGCTGCACGGCATAGCCTCGGCCGCGGTGCCGGTGCTGGACGCGCAAGGCCATCTCGCCGGGGCCATCACCAGCCTGGGACTGCATGGCGGCTTCGACCTGTCGCCGGACGGCGAACCGGTGCGGGCGCTGAGCGCGGCCGCGGCGGATTGTTCGCGCCGGCTGGGGTGGAGTCCGGCGCGCTGAACCACGGGCGCGGCGCCCATCCGTCCCCCGGCCGGGCGTCCCGATCTTCCAGCCGCTTTACAATAATGGGTTGCCCCGGGCCTGCCCGGCTCGTTTTCGCCCTCTTTTTGCCGCCCTTGCCGGACGGATAGCCGCGTGACCCAGTCCCTCACCGTTGCCGATTTCAACTACGAACTGCCGCCCGAGCTCATCGCCCAGGCGCCCGCCGCCGAACGCACCGGCAGCCGCCTGCTGCACCTGGACGACGCCGGACAACTGCATGACCGGCAGTTCGCCGACCTGGCCGCGCTGCTGCGTCCGCAAGACCTGCTGGTCTTCAACGACACCCGCGTCATCAAGGCGCGGCTGAACGGCCACAAGATTACCGGCGGCAAGATCGAGGTGCTGGTCGAACGCATCACCGAACCCGACCGCGTGCTGGCCCACGTACGCGCCAGCAAGTCGCCCGGTCCCGGCATGGTGCTGCGCCTGGCCGACGCCTTCGACGCCACCGTGCTGGGCCGCGAAGGCGAACTCTTCGACATCCGCTTCCCCGGTCCGGTGCTGGACCTGCTGGACGCCCACGGCGCGACGCCGCTGCCGCCTTACATCACGCACGAAGCCGACAGCGGCGACGACGAGCGCTACCAGACGGTCTACGCCCGCGAGCCCGGGGCCGTGGCGGCCCCCACCGCCGGCCTGCACTTCGACCAGCCCACGCTGGACCGCCTGGCCGCGATGGGCGTCGAGCGCGCCTTCGTCACGCTGCACGTGGGCGCGGGCACCTTCCAGCCGGTGCGCGTCGACAACCTGGCCGACCACGTCATGCACGCCGAATGGTTCACCGTGCCGCAAGCCACGGTCGACGCGATCGCCGCCGCCCGCAGCCGCGGCGGCCGGGTCATCGCCGTCGGCACCACCAGCGTGCGCGCCCTGGAATCCGCCGCCGCCCAGACCGAAGGGCGCACCGCCCCGGGCTTGCCGCTGGCCGCTGCCCAGGGCGACACCCGTCTCTTCATCACCCCCGGTTACCGGTACCGCGTCGTCGACGCCCTGGTCACCAACTTTCACCTGCCCCAGTCGACCCTGCTGATGCTGGTGTCGGCGCTGGCCGGCGTAGAACCGATACGCCGCGCCTACGCCCACGCCGTCGCCGAGCGCTACCGCTTCTTCAGCTATGGCGACGCCATGTTTATCGAGTCCCCCGCCCCATGACCGGACTGAACTTCGAACTGCTCGCCACCGACGGCGGCGCCCGCCGCGGTCGCATCACGCTGAACCACGGCGTGGTCGAGACGCCCATCTTCATGCCTGTCGGCACCTATGGCAGCGTCAAGGCCATGATGCCGCACGAACTGAAAGAGATCGGTTCGCAGATCGTGCTGGGCAACACCTTCCACCTGTGGCTGCGCCCGGGCACGGAAATCATGGAAAAGCATGGCGGCCTGCATGGCTTCATGCAATGGGACAAGCCCATCCTGACCGATTCCGGCGGCTTCCAGGTGTTCAGCCTGCAAGGCATGCGCAAGATCACCGAGGAAGGCGTGAAGTTCGCCTCCCCGATCGACGGCGCGCGCCTGTTCCTGACGCCGGAAGAATCCATGCGCATCCAGCGCTCGCTGAATTCCGACATCGTCATGGTGTTCGACGAATGCACGCCCTATGAAATCGACGGCCGGCCCGCCACCGTCGAGGAAGCCGCCCGCTCCATGCGCATGTCGCTGCGCTGGGCGCGCCGCTCGCGCGAGGAATTCGACCGCCTGCAAAACCCCAATGCCCTGTTCGGCATCGTCCAGGGCGGCATGTACGAAGCCCTGCGCGACGAGTCCCTGGCCGGGCTGCAGGAGATCGGCTTCCATGGCTACGCCATCGGCGGCCTGTCGGTCGGCGAGCCCAAGGAAGACATGATGCGCATCCTGGCGCACGTCACGCCCAAGCTGCCGGCCCAGGCGCCGCGCTACCTGATGGGCGTGGGCACGCCGGAAGACCTGGTCGAGGGCGTGAGCCGCGGCGTGGACATGTTCGACTGCGTCATGCCCACCCGCAACGCCCGCAACGGCTGGCTGTTCACGCGTTTCGGCGACGTCAAGATCCGCAACGCCAAGCACCGCGACGACACCCGCCCGCTGGATCCGAGCTGCAGCTGCCATACCTGCGCGAATTTTTCGCGGGCCTATCTGCACCACCTGCAGCGCGCCAACGAAATCACCGGTGCGCGCCTGAACACCCTGCACAACCTGCATTTCTATCTGACCATCATGAAGGAAATGCGCGAGGCCATCGCGGAAGGCCGCTTCGACGCCTGGCGCGCGCAGTTCGCGGCCGACCGGGCGCGGGGGGTGGATTAGAATTTCAGGACCTATATACAATAGCCGGCTTGCCCTATCCATGGCTCGCGCGGGGATGGGCGCATAAAAACACAGATACAAACACTCAAACAGACTAAACGCAGGAGAATTCAATGTCCGTTATCGATACCGCCAGCCTCGTCGTGGCCCAGGCCGCCCCCGAGGGCAACGCGCTGATGGGCATGCTGCCCATCATCCTGATGTTCGTGATCCTCTACTTCCTGATGATCCGTCCCCAGATGAAGCGCCAGAAGGAACACCGCAATCTGATCGCCGCCCTGGCCAAGGGCGACGAAGTGGTCACCGCCGGCGGCATGCTCGGCAAGGTCACCAAGGTCAACGACAGCTACGTTACCGTCGAAGTCTCGGAACTGGCCGACAAGCCCGTCGAAGTGATCATGCAGAAGTCGTCGGTCTCGACCGTGCTGCCCAAGGGAACCATCAAGGCCCTGTAAGCGTCCCACAGGAGCCCCCATCGGGCTCTTGTGCTTGATGGCCCTGCCGCCGCCCGCCGCGCTCGCCGCCCGGGCGGCCCTTTCATCACTTTTACATGAAGTAGCCGGCAATGAACCGCTATCCCCTCTGGAAGTACATTACGGTCCTGGTCGCGGTCATCATCGGCCTGCTGTACACGCTTCCCAATTTCTACGGCGAGTCCCCGGCCGTCCAGGTTTCCAGCGCCAAGGCCACGATCAAGGTCGATCCCGCCATGCTGAACCGGGTCGATCAGATCCTGACCGACGCCAAGATCCCCAACGAAGGGGTCTACTACGAACAAAACGGCACGCTCGGCACCGTGCGCGCCCGCTTCAAATCGACCGACCTGCAACTGCAGGCGCGCGACCTCATCGACAAATCCCTCAACACCGTCGCCGGCGACCCCCACTACACGGTCGCGCTGAACCTGTTGCCCGCCTCGCCCCCCTGGATGCGCAGCCTGGGCTGGTTCGCGCCCAAGCCCATGTACCTGGGCCTGGACCTGCGCGGCGGCGTGCACTTCCTGCTGCAAGTGGACATGCAGGGCGCCCTGACCGCCCGCTATGACTCCCTGGCCGCCGACGTGCGCTCGGTGCTGCGTGACCAGAAGGTCAACGTGGCCGGCGTCGAACGCTCGGGCCTGGCCATTGCCGCCACTTTCGCCGACACGGACGACCGCGACCGCGCCATTTCCACCCTGCGCAGCCGCCTGCCCGACCTGGAATTCACCGAGCGCCTGGAAAACGGCAAGCCGCTGCTGATGGCCGCCCTGAACCCGGCCGCCGTCACGCGCGTGCAGGATTCCGCGCTGAAGCAGAACATCAACACGCTGCACAACCGCATCAACGAACTCGGCGTGGCCGAGCCGGTCATCCAGCAACAAGGCGCCGACCGCATCGTGGTGCAGTTGCCCGGCGTGCAGGACGTGGCCAAGGCCAAGGAACTGCTGGGCCGCACCGCCACGCTGGAAATCCGCATGGTCGACGACTCCCCCACGGCGCAGGCTGCGCTGCTGGGCGGCAGCGTGCCCTTCGGCCTCGAACGCTATAACGACCGCGACGGCCGTCCCATCCTGGTGCGCCGCCAAGTCATCCTGACGGGCGAAAACCTGCAGGACGCCCAGCCCGGCCGCGACTCGCAAACCCAGCAGGCCGCCGTCCACCTGACGCTGGACTCCAAGGGCGCCCGCATCTTCCGCGACGTCACCCGCGACAACATCGGCAAGCGCATGGCCATCCTGCTGTTCGAAAACGGTAAGGGCGAAGTGGTCACGGCTCCGGTCATCCGCGGCGAGATCGGCGGCGGTCAGGTGCAGATTTCCGGCAGCATGAGCTCCGAGGAAGCCGCCGACACCGCGCTGCTGCTGCGCGCGGGCGCCTTGGCCGCACCGATGTCCATCATCGAAGAACGCACCATCGGCCCGAGCCTGGGCGCGGACAACATCGCCAAGGGCTTCTACTCGACGCTGTACGGCTTCCTGGCCATCGCCGTCTTCATCATCCTGTACTACCACCTGTTCGGCGTGTTCTCCACCATCGGCCTGACCATGAACGTGCTGCTGCTGCTGGCGCTGCTGTCCATGCTGCAGGCGACGCTGACACTGCCGGGCATCGCGGCCATCGCGCTGACGCTGGGCATGGCCATTGACTCGAACGTGCTGATCAACGAGCGGATACGCGAGGAACTGCGCGCGGGCGCCACGCCACAGCAGGCCATCCACCATGGCTTCGAACGCGCGTGGGGCACCATCCTGGACTCCAACCTGACCACGCTGATCGTGGGCCTGGCGCTGCTGGCCTTCGGCTCGGGCCCGATCCGGGGCTTTGCCGTGGTGCACGTCCTGGGCATCCTGACCTCGATGTTCTCGTCGGTGGTGGGCGTGCGCGCGCTGGCCAACCTCTGGTATGGCCGCAAGAAGAAGCTCACGTCGATCTCCATCGGTGAAGTCTGGAAACCGAAGACCAACTGAACATGAGCGCGGGCGGCCTGGCCGCCCGCCACAGATAAAGCCTAAGGCGAAAAATGGAATTTTTCCGTATTCACCGCACCATCCCGTTCATGCGCCACGCGCTGGTGCTGAACATCATCAGCCTCGTCACGTTCGTGGCGGCTGTCTTCTTCATCCTCACGCGCGGCTTCCACCTGTCGATCGAATTCACCGGCGGCACGGTCATGGAAGTCAACTACGCCCAGACGGCGCAGCTTGAAAACGTGCGCGGCGTGGTCTCCAAGCTGGGCTACTCCGACTTCCAGGTGCAGAACTTCGGCACCTCGCACGACGTCATGATCCGCCTGCCGCTGCAGGAAGGCCAGACCTCGGCCACCCAGAGCGAAACTGTCATGGCCGCGCTGAAGACCGCCGATTCCGGCGTCGAACTGCGCCGCGTCGAGTTCGTCGGCCCGCAGGTGGGCCAGGAACTGCTGCACAACGGCCTGATGGCCCTGCTGGTCGTGGTCATCGGCATCATGGTGTACCTGGGCTTCCGCTTCGAATGGAAGTTCGCCGTCGCCGGCGTGATCGCCAACCTGCACGACGTGGTGATCATCCTGGGCTTCTTCGCCTTCTTCCAGTGGGAATTCTCGCTGTCGGTGCTGGCGGGCGTGCTGGCGGTGCTGGGCTACTCCGTGAACGAATCCGTGGTCATCATGGACCGGATCCGCGAAAACTTCCGCAAGTACCGCAAGGCGGACGTGCACGAAGTCATCAACAGCGCCATCACCCAGACCATCTCGCGGACCATCATCACCCACGGTTCGACGCAGATGATGGTGCTAGCCATGCTGTTCTTCGGCGGCCCCACCCTGCACTACTTCGCCATGGCCCTGACCATCGGCATCTGGTTCGGCATCTACTCGTCGGTGTTCGTGGCCGCGGCCCTGGCCATGTGGCTGGGCGTCAAGCGCGAAGACCTGGTCAAGCCGGTCAAGAAGGAAGGCGAGGAAGGCGAAGCCGCCTGATCGCCTCCACGCAGACAAAACCCGCCGCAATCGCGGCGGGTTTTTTTATTGCGCGGCGCGTGGCGGTTTCCGCCTGGCCAGGAACCGCAGCCCTTCCCGCAAGCCGAACCCGCAGGGAACGACGATGAACTGAAGCAAGCCTGCGTAAAGCCAGGCCCATGCCCAGCGGAAACGCCATGGAATGAATTCCGGCACCCCGTTGTCGTCGAAGTACGGATCATGGCTGACCAGCGCCAGGCCGATCAGATAGGTAAGCAGAAGGCATCCCGTGGCGTACAGCCAGCGTCGCGTCTCCCTGGCCTTCGGGCCGAAACGCAGCCAATACACCGCGCTGGCCGCCAGGGCGGCCACCAGGCCGACTGCGAACAGCGCTGCGAAAAGATAAAAAACCATATCGTCGATATCCCCTGCTACGGCCTGTCGGGCCGACGGGCTGGAGTGCGAAACCTGCGCGGGCACTGTACCGCAGGCCGCCGTCGCGGTGTACGGGTACGGATCCTCGCGGATTCGCTACCATAGCCGGATCATGAAACTCGCCATCGATCACCTCGTCATCGCCGCCGCCGATCTGGACAGCGGCACCGAATACGTCGCCGGACTGCTCGGCATCGCGCCCGCGGGCGGCGGCGCGCATCCACGCATGGGTACCCACAACCGGGTGCTGGGCATGGCTGGCGGCATCTACCTGGAAGTCATCGCCATCGATCCGCAGGCCCCGGCGCCGTCCCGGCCGCGCTGGTTCGGGCTGGACCAGGACGCGGTCCGCGCCCGGCTAGCTCAAGGCCCCTACCTGGCCCATTGGGCCGCGCGGGTCGAAGCGCCCCTGGACCTGACCCGTATGCAGGCCGAGCATCCTGCGCGCATTCCTCCCGCCATTCCCATGGAACGCGGCCATCTGCGCTGGCGGCTGACGGTGCCGGACGATGGCAGCCTGCCCGCCTGGCGCGAGGCCGGTCACGCGGCGGGCGACGGCCTGCTGCCTACGCTGATCCAGTGGGACGTGGCGGACTATCCCGGCGTCAGCCTGCCGCGGCACGAGCTCACCCTCACGCAACTGTCCGGCAGCCATCCACAGGCCGGCCTGCTGCGCCAGGGGCTGGCCTGGCTGGGCGCCGACCACCTGATCCAGGTGGAGCAGGCCGATGGCCCGCCGCGCCTGAGCGCACGGATCGAAACAGCCGGCGGCCTGAAGATCCTGGCCTGAGCCGCCCGCCCCCCCCCCTCTCAAAATAGCCATGACATCCGGAGACCCTTCCATGCAGTCCACCCGCAAGCGATTCGACGAAGACCCCTACCTGGACCAATGCGCCGCCACGGTGATCGCGGTCGGCCCCGAGGGCGTCGAGTTGGACGAGACCGTCTGCTATGCGCGCAGCGGCGGCCAGGCGGGCGACAGCGGTACGCTGACGCTGGCCGACGGCCGCGTACTGGCCCTGACCGACACCATCTACGCCGACGACCGCAAGCGCATCCTGCACGTGCTGGACGGCGATGCCGCCCCGCAGGTCGGCGAGCGGGTCTCGGTGGCGATCGATTGGCCGCGGCGCCATCGCCTCATGCGCCTGCACACTTGTCTGCACTTGCTGGGCGCGCTGGTGCCCGCGCCCGTGACCGGCTGCAGCATTTCCCCCGACTCCGCGCGGGTGGACTTCGATCTGCCGGAGTCCACGCTGGACAAGGCCGATCTGACCGAACGCCTGAACGCCCTGATCAACGCCGGCACTGGCGTCAGCATCAACTGCATCACGCCGGAACAACTGGCGGCCGAACCCGACCTGGTACGCACCGTGGGCGCGGCGCCTCCGGCAGGCACCGCCAGCATACGCATCGTCGAAATCCCGGGCGTGGACCGCCAGCCCTGTGGCGGCACGCACGTGGCCAATACGAGCGAGATCGGCGCCGTAGTCGTTACGAAGATCGAGAAAAAGAGCCGCACCAACCGGCGCGTGGTGGTGAATTTCGCGTAGGACTCGGCCGGCAGCCTGAACGCCGGCCTACTTCTTCCACCAGCGCCAGGGTGCGCGCAGCGGCCATTGGTAGCTGGCGCCCAGCACACGCGGGGCCAGCACGTGTCCGACCAACACCGCGATGCCCGCGGCCGTCATCACGTCGGACAGATAGTGGTCCAGGTTGACCAGCCGGCTCATCGCCACCAGCGCCGCCAGCAGCAGGAAGGCCCAACGCCAGCGCGGCGCCAGGATGCCCAGCACCACCGCCACGGAAAAGGCCGCATAGGTGTGGCTGGACGGGAACGAGTTGTAGAGCTGGACGCGGGAGAAGGACTCGCCCAGCCCGTAGATGCCTTTTTCGAAGAAGAGCTCCGGGCGCGCCCGCGCCACCGAGCGCTTGAGCACCAGCACCACCAGCCCGCCGACCGCCATGGTCGACAGCATCAGCAGGCTGCCGCGCGCCATGCTGGCATAGCTCATGCGCACCGGGTTGCGCCAGCCGCGGGCCAGGCCGACCAGCCCGATCACGTAGAAAGCCAGGGCGACGCCGATATAGGGACCGCTTTCACCGAGTTCGCCGATCCATTCGAAGGATTCATTCACGCCCTCGGAGACCGATTGCTTGATCCACACTGCCAGCGGCAGGTCCACCCACAGCGCGCAGGCGCCCGCGGCCAGCGCCAGGGCGCAGCCCAGCAGCACCCAGGTCAGCGCGGAAAACGGATTGCGGAACTGATCGGGCCCGGGGCCCGCCACGGCGTCGGTCAAGGGAGCGGCAGCCGAAGGCGTCAGGGGATTGGTGTTCATCGGTACCGCTAGAGGAAAATGAGAAATGTTGCCGGACTCCGGAATCGGCCCAGCACGCTATCGTAACGGCCTGGGCGCGCCAGACCAAGAAGCAAATTCGGGCAAAGGTTAAAATCCGGGCTTTCCCACCTTTCTGCCCCCGGGATCTACACCCGTCACGGCGACCATCATGCAAGAAACCACCCTCAAGCGCACCGACGCCGCAAACGACGGCGCCAGCGCCGCCCTCCCCGCCGCCCAAGCCGGCTCCCCCCGCAAGCTGTACATCCGCACCTTCGGCTGCCAGATGAACGAGTACGACTCGGACAAGATGGCCGACGTGCTGCGCGGCGACCAAGGCCTGGAGCTGACCGACAACCCCGAAGACGCCGACGTCATCCTCTTCAACACCTGTTCGGTGCGCGAGAAGGCGCAGGAAAAAGTCTTCTCGGACCTGGGCCGGGTGCAGCACCTGAAGAAAACCAATCCCAACCTGGTGATCGGCGTGGGCGGCTGCGTGGCCAGCCAGGAAGGCGAGGCCATCGTCAAGCGCGCGCCTTACGTGGACGTCGTGTTCGGCCCGCAGACGCTGCACCGCCTGCCGGACCTGATCAAGCGCCGCCGCGACGAAGGCCGCTCGCAGGTGGACATCAGCTTCCCCGAGATCGAAAAGTTCGACAACATGCCGCCGCCGCGCGTGGACGGCGCCACGGCGTTCGTCTCCATCATGGAAGGCTGTAGCAAGTACTGCAGCTTCTGCGTCGTGCCCTATACGCGCGGCGAGGAAGTCTCGCGCCCCTTCGAGGACGTGCTGGTGGAAGTCGCCGACCTGGCCGACCAGGGCGTGAAGGAAGTGACGCTGCTGGGCCAGAACGTCAACGCCTACCGCGGCCGCATGGCCGACAGCGACGACATCGCCGACTTCGCCATGCTGCTGGAGTACGTGCACGAAATCCCCGGCATCGAGCGCATCCGCTACACCACCTCGCACCCCAAGGAAATGACCCAGCGCATGGTGGACGCCTACGCCCGCCTGCCCAAGCTGGTGTCATTCCTGCACCTGCCGGTGCAGGCCGGCAGCGACCGTGTGCTGGCCGGCATGAAGCGCGGCTACACCACCCTGGAATTCAAGTCGGTCGTGCGCCGCCTGCGCGCCGCCCGTCCCGACCTGACGCTGTCCTCCGATTTCATCGTGGGTTTCCCCGGCGAAACCGAAGAGGACTTCGAAAAGACCATGAAGCTGATCGAGGACGTCGGCTTCGACACCTCGTTCTCGTTCGTGTATTCGCGCCGCCCGGGCACGCCCGCCGCCGACCTGCACGACGACACGCCGCAGGACGTGAAGCTGCGCCGCCTGCAACGCCTGCAGGCGCTGATCAACGAGCAGGCGGCCACGATCGCCCGCAACATGATCGGCACGCGCCAGCGCCTGCTGGTGGAAGGCCCCTCGCGCCGCGACCCGAACGAGCTGATGGGCCGCACCGAGAACAACCGCATCGTGAACTTCGCCGCGCCCGCGCGGCTCATCGGACAAATGGTCGACGTCATCATCACCGAAGCGCACACCAATTCGCTGCGCGCCCGCGTCGCCGACGTGGACCGTACCCCTCAAGAGGCCGAATGACCACTCCCCGCTCCCGCGCCCGCCGCAGCATGCCCGCCGTCGTCACCCTGGACGGCGACAATACCCATCTGGCCAACCTCTGCGGCCCGCTGGACGAAAATCTGCGGCAGTTGGCCGACGGCATGAAAGTCAAGCTCTCGCGCCGCGGCAGCCGCGTCACCATCGAAGGCGAGCTGGCGGAACTGGCCGGTCGCGTGCTGCGCCGCTTCCATGAACAGGCCGTGCACCGCGCCCTGTCGATCGACGACATCCAGCTGGGACTGGTCGAGATCGGCGTCGGCCGGCAAGAAGAAAAACTCAAGGAAGAGCAGGCCCGCGAAGCGGACCCGCTGCCCGCCCTGGACGACGAAAGCGACAGCATCGCCCTGCGCACCAAGCGCAGCGACCTGCGTCCGCGCACGCCGCGCCAGCGCGACTACCTGAACAACATCCTCAAGCACGACATCACCTTCGGCGTCGGCCCCGCCGGCACCGGCAAGACCTGGCTGGCCGTGGCCTGCGCCATCGACGCGATGGAGCGCGACACGGTGCAGCGCCTGGTGCTGACGCGCCCGGCGGTCGAAGCCGGCGAGCGCCTGGGCTTCCTGCCCGGCGACCTGGCGCAGAAGGTGGACCCGTACCTGCGGCCGCTCTACGACGCGCTCTACGACCTGATGGGCTTCGAGAAGGTGCAGCGCCTGTTCGAAAAACAGACCATCGAAATCGCGCCGTTGGCCTATATGCGCGGCCGCACGCTCAACCACGCCTTCGTCATCCTGGACGAAGCGCAGAACACCACGCCGGAACAGATGAAGATGTTCCTGACACGGATCGGCTTCGGCAGCAAGGCCGTCATCACCGGCGACCCGTCCCAGGTGGACCTGCCGCGCGGCCAGGACAGCGGGCTGGCGCATGCGGTGAAGGTGCTGCACGAGGTGCAGGGCATCGCCACCACCCGATTCACCAGCCGAGACGTCGTGCGCCATCCCCTGGTCGCGCGCATCGTCGACGCCTACGACCGCGCCTCCGAAAATGAAGCCTGAACTGTCCCTGTCCGTGCAGTACGGCGTCGAGGAAGCACGCCTGCCCCGCTGGCGCCTGCGCCGCTGGGCCGAGCGCGCGCTGGCGGCCGCAGCCGACGACGGCCTGGTGGCGTTCTCCGCCGCGGAGCTGAGCCTGCGGCTGGTCGGCGCGGCCGAGGGCCGGCGCCTGAACCGCGACTTCCGCGGCCGCGATTACGCCACCAATGTGCTGACCTTCGAGTACGGCGTGGATCCGCTGGGCGTGGCGCGCGGCGACATCGTCATGTGCGTGCCGGTGCTGGTGCGCGAAGCGCGAGAACAGCGCAAGGCGCTGCTGGACCATGCCGCCCACCTCACCATCCACGGCGTGCTGCACGCGCTGGGCTACGACCACATCAAGGCCCGCGACGCCAAGCGCATGGAAGCCCTGGAGACCGCCACCCTGGCCGGCATGCGCATCGCCGATCCCTACGTCGCGGCCTGATGCGGGGACTCGGGTCAACCCTGAGAAATTACCGAAAAATGGCGACCGGCAAGGCGCAGATGGCGGCGGATCCCTTCATTTAAGGGGCCGCCGTTACAAATTGCAGGCCAGTATCGGTTATGCTGGCCCCTCCATAACTTGTCCTCCCGGACGATGTCTGACCCTTACCCTGCTCCCGAAGCGACTCCTGCTCGCTCAGCCAAACCCGCCACCAAATCCCTTCTAGACCGCCTGCTTTCCCTCGTGCGCCGCCAGCCCGAGGACCGCGAAGGCATCAAGGCCGTTCTGGAAGCCGCGCACGAACGCCAGCTGCTCGACGCGGAATCCTACAAGATGATCAAGGGCGCGCTCGCCGTGTCCGAAGGCACCGTGGGCGACATCATGGTCCCGCGTTCGCGCATGGACCTGCTGGACGTCACGCAGCCCATCCCCTATCTGGTGGCCTCGGTCATCGAGACCGCCCATTCGCGCTTCCCCGTGTACGAGGGCGACCGCGACAACATCATCGGCATCCTGCTGGCCAAGGATCTGCTGCGCTGCATGCTGGAACCCGGCATCGAAGTGCGCACCCTGGTGCGGCCCGCCGTCTTCATCCCCGAATCCAAGCGCCTGAACGTGCTGCTGCACGAGTTCCGCGCCAGCCGCAACCACCAGGCCATCGTCATCGATGAGCATGGCGGCATTTCCGGCCTGGTCACGATGGAAGACGTGCTGGAACAGATCGTCGGCGACATCGAGGACGAGTTCGACGAAACCGAGGAAGACTCCATCTTCCCCGAAGGCGAGAACCAGTGGCGCGTCCTCGCAGCCACCGATATCTCGCACTTCAACGAAGTGTTCGGCTGCCACTTGCCCGACGACGAGTACGACAGCGTCGGCGGCTGGATGGGCGGACAACTGGGCCGCATCCCGCGCCGCGGCGACACCGCCGAATTCGACGGCCTGCGCCTGGAAGTGGCCCGCGGCGACGCGCGCCGCGCCATCTGGCTGCGCGTCAAGCGCAATGCCGCGCCCCAAGCCTCCCGCCCTGCCGACCAAGCATGACCAAAACCCCGCGCAGCCGTAACCTGCGCGGCGCCGCCGGCCTGGCGCTGGCGGGCGCCGTGCACGCCCTGACTTTCTCGCCCGGGCCCTTGCCGGATTGGGCGCTGGCGGTCACCCAGGTCCTGATGCTGGCCATCGCCGCCCGCGTCACCTTGTATGCGCCTTCCGCGAAACAGGCCTGGTTGCGCGGCTGGCTGTTCGGCTTCGCCAGCTATGCGCTGGGCTTGTACTGGATCTTCATCAGCCTGCACCGCTACGGCGATCTGGCCGCGCCGCTGGCCGTGGCCGCGGTGCTGGCGCTGTCGGCCTTCCTGGCCCTGTTCCCCGCCACGGCCAGCGCGCTGGCGCGCCGCTACGCACCATTGGAGCCGGGCTCTCCGCCTGCCCGCATCCTGTCGGGCACCCTGGCCTGGGCCGCGATGTGGGCGGCGTTCGAATGGCTGCGCGCCGTGCTGCTGACGGGCTTTCCCTGGCTCAATATCGGCTATGCGCAGGTCGACAGTCCCATCGCGGGCTGGGCGCCGCTGCTCGGCGTGCATGGCATGGCCTTCCTGGCCGCCTTCGTCGCCGCGGCCCTGGCAAGCCTGTGGCAGCCCTCGCGCCGAGCCGGAACCGGCTCGCGCCACGCCCTGGCCGCCGGCATCGCGCTGGCCCTGGCCGCCGCCGGCTGGCCGCTGTCCCGCATCGACTGGTCCACGCCCTCTGGCGATCCGCTCAACGTGCGCCTGGTTCAAGGCAATATCGGCCAATCCCAAAAATTCGACCCCGCCCTGCTCGACCAAAGCCTGGTGCGTCACCTGGACCTGGCCGCCATGCCGCCGGCGCCCGGCGTGCCCGCGCCACAGTTGATCATCCTGCCGGAAACCGTGCTGCCCATCTTCCAGGACCAGTTGGATCCGCGCGCCTGGGCGGTCTGGCGCGACCTGGCGGCGCAACGCAATACGACAATCGCGATGGGCGTGCCGTTGCATGACCGCGTCGACGGCCGCGACCGCTACACCAACAGCGTCATGGGCTTTGATGGCAATACGCCGGTCGAACAGCTCGTGGCTGGCGCCACTGCCATGCGCTACGACAAGCGTCATCTGGTGCCCTGGGGCGAGTATGTGCCGCCCGGCTTCCACTGGTTCGTGGACATGCTGAACATCCCGCTGGGCGACTTCGACCGCGGCGCGGTGCGCCAGACGCCCTTCGCCGTCGGCGGCCAGCACATTGCGTTCAACATCTGCTACGAAGACCTGTTCGGACCGGACCTGCTGCCCGCGCTGCAGCCCGGCCCCAACGGCGAACCGGGCGCGACGATACTGGTGAACGTCAGCAACCTGGGCTGGTTCGGCGATTCCTGGGCCTTGCGCCAGCATCTGCAGATCGGCCGCCTGCGCACCATGGAAACGGCGCGTCCCATGCTGACCGCCACCAACACCGGCATTACCGCCGCCATCGATGCCAAGGGCCACGTGGCGGCCCAGCTCGCGCCGCTGCAAGCCGGCGTGCTGCCGGTGGTCGTGCAAGGCATGACGGGGCTAACGCCTTACGCGCGCTTTGGCGACAAGACCGCGCTGGCGCTGATCGGCCTGGCGCTGATTGCCGCGTTCGGCAGCGGCCGCAAGACGCGCCGCGCCTGAAGACGCTTCAGGCGAACAGATGGGCCGGCAGCGCGCCGCTCTCCTCGGGCGGGTGCAGCGGCCCGGCCCCGGCTCCCGTGCGCTCGATCGCGTCCGCAATGGCGTCCATGTCCTCGGCGTCCAGTTCAAGCGACGCCGCGCCCAGCAATCCATCCACCTGAGACGCGCTGCGGGCGCCCACGATGGCGCCCGTCACGCCGGGCCAGGCCAAGGTCCAGCCCACGGCTACGGCCGCGACCGTGGTGCCGTGGCGTTCGGCAATGGGCTTGAATGCATCGGCCAGCGCCAGGTTACGCTCGATGCCGGGTGAGGTGAATTCGGCGTTGCGCGCGCGCCAGTCATCCGCCGGCAAGGCGTGGGCGCGCGCCAGGCTGAAACTGCCGGTCAAAAGGCCGGACTGCATCGGGCTGTAGACGATCACGCCCGTGCCGTTCCTTTCGCACCACGGAATCAGGTCCCCGCCCGCCGCGCGCTGGATGGCCGAGAACGGCGGTTGCAGCGTATGCACGTGGCCCAGGGTTTCGGCCTGCTGCAACTGCGCAAGATTGTGGTTCGACAGGCCCACCGCCCTGACCTTGCCTTCCTGTTTCAGGTCCAGCAGTTCCTGCCAATACACCTCCAGGGGCGTGCCGTCGCCCGCTGGCCAGTGCATCTGGTAGAGGTCGATGCGCTCCACGCCCAGCCGGCGCAACGAGTCGTCGACTTCGCGCCGGATGCTGGCCGGCGCCCCGGTACGCCGCGGCATCGCCTGCGGCTGCTCCGCCGACCAGGTCAGGCCGCATTTGGTGAAGACGTAGGGCCGGGCGTCCGGCGTCATCTGCGCCAGCGCGCGCCGCACGATCTCCTCGGAGTGTCCCAACCCGTACACCGCCGCGGTGTCGATCCAGTTGATGCCGCGCTCGACCGCGCGGCGGATCGCGGCCACGGAATCGGCGTCGTCCTGCGGTCCCCAACCCACCGCCCAGCCGTTGCCGCCGATGGCCCAGGCGCCCAACCCGATGCGGGTAATGTCCATGCCGCTCTGGCCCAGCGGGCGCGTGGGGAACGAAGTCTTGTTGCTCATGGCGATGTCCGTGTGCGCCGACCCAGTGCGCAAAAAACCGTCGGATCGGCGAAAAAATTTCCCGCTCACAATAGCACTCTCACAAGCCTTTGATTTACTTGGATTCTGCATCAATCGCAGCGGCCAGGCCTGCGCAAAGAAAGAGCAAAAACTGGCAAAAAACGCCTTCCAGCCCCCTTTTTTTCATGGCTTTTTTGCTTTTTGCCGTGAAGCGACTTGCACACCATATTTAGTTCGTGCATAATCTCGTTTCTTCGCCAACGGCACTAAACAAAACCGGCAACGAACTACGAAAAAGCACGCAGTAAAACGTGTGTTCGCCTTCGTAAAACGTTGAACGGACTGATTAGAAAGACGGGGGTATAGCTCAGCTGGGAGAGCGCTTGCATGGCATGCAAGAGGTCAGCGGTTCGATCCCGCTTACCTCCACCAGTCAACGGCGAAGGATGCAGTACCAGTTTGCAAGTCCAAGTCCCCTTCGTCTAGAGGCCTAGGACATCACCCTTTCACGGTGAGTACAGGGGTTCGAATCCCCTAGGGGACGCCAGTTCGCTGGCAGCAGTATGTAGTGATGCAGTTGAAGTGACCATGTAGTTGAGTATGCCGCTGCGGAGCGGTAGTTCAGTTGGTTAGAATACCGGCCTGTCACGCCGGGGGTCGCGGGTTCGAGCCCCGTCCGCTCCGCCAAAAGCTCTCGCTCAGAGTCTTTCAAGAGCTCCGTTTTCGGGGCTTTTTGCTTTTATATAGTATGAGACCTTGTTGTCTGAAGTTTGGGGCATCAAGGATCCTGGGGGGTATAGCTCAGCTGGGAGAGCGCTTGCATGGCATGCAAGAGGTCAGCGGTTCGATCCCGCTTACCTCCACCAGTAAGCAGTACGGTAGTAAAGTAGTTCTGTTTCGTTCAGGTCCCCTTCGTCTAGAGGCCTAGGACATCACCCTTTCACGGTGAGTACAGGGGTTCGAATCCCCTAGGGGACGCCAGTCTTTCTGGCATGTAGTACCAAGCTGCCTTGACACCGCAGTGTATTGAAGAAGTCAGAGTAAACCGCTGCGGAGCGGTAGTTCAGTTGGTTAGAATACCGGCCTGTCACGCCGGGGGTCGCGGGTTCGAGCCCCGTCCGCTCCGCCAAGCACATCATGCGGTTCGCCAGTCTGTCTGCTTCAGCATCCCTTGAAAGCTCCGGTTTCCGGAGCTTTTTTGCATTTCTGCCCGCCGCATTTGCCGGCATCAGCGGCCGGCAGCCATCTTCTCTACTCTCCCCCTACGCTCAGTCTCGTCCATTTCGCCATCTGGACAGCCTTTCAGTGCGCCTTCATTCTCTTTGCGTCGTGCCCTGCGAAAAGAAGAGGACTACGTGATCGCGAACGCCGCCGCTCCCCATCCGCACCGCCAGCATCTGCAACGCATCATCGCGGGCCTGAACGAAGGCATCATCCTGCTCGAGGCGGACGGCGCCATCGCCTGGGCCAATGCCAGCGCGCTCAACCTGCATGGCGCCGACACGCTGGATGAACTGGGCGGCACGCCGGCGGGCTATCGCAAGCGCTACACCCTCAGCTACCGCAACCGTCACCGTGTGCCGGCGCGCCAGTATCCGTTGGATCTCCTGGCCGCGGCCGAGCCATTCGACGAACTGCTGCTGGACCTGGCACGCAAGGACGACGAGGAATTCCGACGCAATGTGCGCGCCAGCGGCCTGCACCTGCACGGTAGCGACGGCGCCGATTACCGCGTCCTGATCCTGCACGACCAGACCGAGCAGATCAACGCCGAAGAGCGCTTCGAACTCGCCTTCGGCGCCAATCCCGCGCCCGCCCTGATCTGCCGCCTGTCCGACCTGCGCTACGTGAAGGTGAACCAGGGCTTCCTGGAAATGACCGGCTACGCGCGCGACGCCGTACTGGCCAAGTCGGCCTATGACCTGGACGTCCTGGACGGCGACGACAAGAACAACGCGGTTGTCAGGCTGCACGAACGGCAGACCATCGCACAGCGCGAAGGCGTGCTGAAAGTGGCGGACGGCAGCGTGAAGTTCGTCATCGTCGCGGGCCAGCCCATCGACATGCAGGGCGAGCCATGCATGCTGTTCACCTTTATCGACCTGGAATCCCGCAAGCGCACCGAACTGGCCTTGCGCGAAAGCGAGGAGCGCTTCTCCAAGGCATTCCGCCTGGCACCCGTGCCCATGGCCGTCTGCGAGGGCGAGACGCTGCTGGCGCTGGATCTGAATGACGCCTTTGCCGCAGCCACCGGCGCCTCGCCGCAGGACAGCGTCGGCCACGCGCTCACCGAACTGGGCCTGCGGCTCCCGGAGGATCTGGAAGCCAGCCTCAAGCGCGGCGAAAGCGCCCGCAGCCGCGATGCGGCGTTGGCGGCCAAGGACGGCAGCCAGCTCGATTGCCTGCTATCGGCAGAGCCCGTGACCATAGGCGGCCAACAACGCGTGCTGCTGGCCATCCAGGACATCACGGAACGCAAGCGCTCCGAGACGGAACTGCTGACGGCGATCGAAGCCGTCATGCAGGACACCTCCTGGTTCAGCCGCAGCGTCATCGAAAAGCTGGCGCAACTGCGCGAACCCGCGCCCGCCACCCGCGACGTGGCCGAACTGGCGCAGCTCACCTCGCGCGAGCGCGAAGTGCTGGGCCTGATGTGCCAGGGCCATGACGACGACGGCATCGCCCGGCAACTGAAGCTGTCGCGCAATACGGTGCGCAACCACGTGGCCACCATCTACAGCAAGATCGGCGTGCACCGCCGCAGCGCCGCCATCGTGTGGGCGCGCGACCGCGGCATCACTGGACACGAGCGCGCACGGGCGCGGGACAAGCGCGATCAGGGCTGACGCCCTGGTTATTTACATTTCGATTCAAAATAATAGCTGTTCAACCATCCCCGAAGATGGGAGCCACTTAGAAGCCCGCACCCTTCAAAATCTTTCATTTCCAGCAAAAACAACCGCAATAGCCCATTAAATTCCGCCAGCCAAGCTGGATTGCGCAAACCCTGCACAGCTTCTTACGATCCGCCGATCCCGCCCTTGCCTGCCAAGCGGCGCGATCCCCGCAAGCCGAAAGGAGCCCCCATGCAGACCGCCTACATTCCCGTCCCGACCGTCGCCAAGCCGGCCGCCGCTCCCGCCTGGAGCGCCGCCGACATCATGGCGCTCTACGAGCTGCCGTTCATGGATCTGGTGTTCCGGGCCCAGCAGACGCACCGCGCCCACTTCGATCCGAACGCCATCCAGCTGTCCAGCCTGCTGTCGATCAAGACCGGCGGCTGTCCCGAGGACTGCGCCTATTGCCCGCAGTCCTCGCACTACGACACCGGCCTGGACGCCGACAAACTGATGCCGCTGGCCGACGTGGTGGCCGCCGCCCGCAAGGCCCAGGAAGGCGGCGCACAGCGCTTCTGCATGGGCGCCGCCTGGCGCAGCCCCAAGCCGCACCACCTGGACGCGGTGGCCGAAATGGTCAGCGCGGTGAAGGCCCTGGGGCTGGAGACCTGCGTCACCCTGGGCATGCTGCGCGAGGGCCAGGCCGAACAGCTCAAGACTGCCGGCCTGGACTACTACAACCACAACCTGGACACCTCGCCCGAGTTCTACGGCAAGATCATCTCCACCCGCACCTACCAGGACCGGCTGGATACGCTGGACCGCGTTCGCGACGCCGGCATCAGCGTGTGCTGCGGCGGCATCGTGGGCCTGGGCGAGTCGCGCCGCGAACGCGCCGGCCTGATCGCCCAGCTGGCCAGCATGGAGCCCTATCCCGAATCCGTGCCGATCAACAACCTGGTGCAGGTGGAGGGTACGCCGCTCGCCGGAGTGGAAGCCCTGGACCCGTTCGAGTTCGTGCGCACCATCGCCGTGGCCCGCATCGCCATGCCGCGCGCGGCGGTGCGCCTGTCCGCGGGCCGCGAAGCCATGGACGACGCGTTGCAGGCCTTGTGCTTCATGGCGGGCGCCAACTCCATGTTCTACGGCGACGCCCTGCTGACCACTGCCAATCCGCAGATGGAAGCCGACCAGCGCCTGCTGCAGCGCCTGGGCATGCGCATCGACGCCGCCCAGCACCAGCACCACGACGCCACGGCATGCCGTTGACCCCGGGCCTGCTCTACCTGCTGGCCAGCGTCGCCTGCAGCGTCACCGTGGCCGTGCTGCTGAAGCTGGCGCGGCGCTACCAGGTGGACGTGCGCCAGGCCATCGCGATGAACTACGCGGTAGCCGCCCTGCTCTGCTGGGCCGTGCTGCGCCCGGACCCGGCTGCGCTGCTGACGCCGCAGACCCCATGGCTGGTGCTGGCCGCGCTGGGCGTGCTGCTGCCCAGCGTGTTCCTGGCGATGGCCACGGCCGTGCGCCATGCCGGCATCGTGCGCAGCGACGCGGCGCAGCGCCTGTCCCTGTTCATCCCGCTGCTGGCGGCCTTCCTGCTGTTCGGCGAATCGGTCAGCGGCAGCAAGCTGGCCGCGACCCTGCTGGCCGGCTGCGCGCTGTATTGCCTGCTGCGCCGTCCCGCCCGCGCACCGGCGCCAGGCGACGACTCGCCCGCCAGCAGCCGCGCCACGTGGCTGTGGCCGCTGGTCGTGTGGGTGGGTTATGGCGTGATCGACATCCTGTTCAAGCAGATGGCGCGCGCAGGCACCGCCTTCGCGGGCGGCCTGCTGCTGGCTTTCGCCATCGCCGGCCTGCTGATGCTCGCCTATCTGTTGTGGCGTCGGGCGCGTTGCCAGCTGCGCCACCTGGCCGCTGGCGCGGCGCTGGGACTGGCAAATTTCGGCAACATCCTGACCTACATCCGCGCGCACCAGTCGCTGCCCGAGCATCCCGCGCTGGTGTTCGCATCGATGAACATGGGGGTGATCACCCTGGGCACGCTGGTCGGCGCGCTGGCCTTCCGCGAGCCCTTGACCCGGCTGAACCTGCTGGGCGTTGCGCTGGCCCTGACGGCCATCGTGCTGATGGCGCCCTGGTAGGGGCGCCACCCCGGCTCAGGTGCCGGTGCGCCTCTGGCGGCCGTCCTCGGACTCGTCGTCTGCCTGGTCCGCGGCGGCCTCGCCAGGCAGATCCTCCGCTGGCGGTTCGGCCGCCGCCACCGGGGCCACGTCAGGCTGCACCATTTCCATGGCGATATCGGTTGCCGGATCCACCCGCGGATCCAGCACCGCCGCGGCGGGTGAACTCTGCAGCGTGTCCGGCATGGGCACGAAATGCGTCGGGGCCTCATCCACCTGGTGCGCGCCAGTGACGCGGGTGGGACGCACGTGCCAGACCAGGATCAAGGCGCAGGCGGAAATGAAAACGTAGTACATGCTGGGGCCGGCCAGGGACATCAGCACCCCGGCGATCATCGGACCGATACATGCCCCCACCCCGTAGGTCATGAGCAGCACCGCCGACAGGCTGACCCGGCGCTCGGACTCCACGTGGTCGTTGGCAAAGGCCGCGCCCAGCGGGTACAGGGTGAACTGCAGCACGCCAAAGACACAGGACATCGCCACCAGCGCCCAGTACGGCAGGACGATCCAACCCCACATGACCACCGGCAGCAACACCAACAGCAGCGCGTTGAAGCGGATCAGGCCGGCGCGGTTGATGCGGTCGGACAGCCAGCCCATGGGCCACTGCGACAACAGGCCTGCAGTGACGGCGGCGGCCACGAAAATGGCCGCCTGCGAGGTAGACAGGCCGTGCTTGGCGCCGTAGACGGCCGCCAGGCCGTAGAAGGCTCCGGACAGGTTCCCCGCCACGAACAGCACGGTCATCGACAGCGGCACGCGCCGCATGAAGAAACGGATGTCCAGCGGCGCCGGCAGCGGCGTGGGCGGATGCGAACGCGCGGTGACCGCGATCGGCACCAGGCACAGCACCAGGCACATGGCCACCAGGGTCAAAGGCCGCAGGTCCAGCGTGGCATAGGCGGTCAGGGCCAGTTGCCCCAGCACGGTGCCCAGGCCGGAAACGACCATATAGACGGAGAAAACGCGTCCGCGCTGGTGGTTTTCGGTCTGCTCGTTGAGCCAGCTTTCGATGACCATGAACTCGGTCACCATCACGATGCCCGAAATGACGCGGAACACCAGCCACAGCGGCATGGAGTCGACCAGCGTCTGCGCCAGGATCATGCTGGTGGCGACGGCCGCACAGGCGACGAAAGCCCGGATGTGGCCCACGCGGATGATGAGTTTATGCCCCAGACGGGCGCCGCACACCAGGCCCAGGTAGTAGCCGGCGATCAAGGCGCCGATCCATACCTCGCTGACAGACTGCGCTGTCAGCCTGAGCCCCATGTAGGTATTGAACAGACCCGTGCCGATAAGCATCAGCAAGGTCGCGAAGTAAAGCGACGAGAAGGAGGAGATGGTGGCGAGCATGGCGTCGGCAACCGCTGCTGGCGGCAGCGCAACAGGCCGCCGGAGCGGCCCGCTGCGCTAAGCGGTAAAACAGGAACTGCGTGGAATCAGACTTGCGACAGCATCGTGGCGGCGTTGCTGACTTCGAACTTGCCAGGCGCTTCCACGTTCAGTTGCTTGACCACGCCGTCGACGATCAGGGCCGAATAGCGCTGCGAGCGCACGCCCATGCCGCGCTGGATCAGGTCCAGCTCCAGGCCCAGCGCCTTGGTCCACAGGGCGGAACCGTCGGCCAGCATGCGGACCTTGCCTTCCGTCTTCTGCTCGCGGCCCCAGGCGCCCATGACGAACGCGTCATTGACGGACACGCACCAGATTTCATCGACGCCCTTGGCCTTCAGGGCAGCCGCCTGCTCCACATAGCCCGGCAGATGCTGGGCCGAGCAGGTGGGCGTGAAGGCGCCGGGCAGGGCGAACAGCGCAATGGTCTTGCCGCGGGTCAGATCGGCGACCTGGAACGCGTTGGGACCCAGCGAGCAGCCGGCAGCTTCGGTTTCGATGAATTCGGTCAGGGTGCCATCCGGCACGCGGTCGCCGACTTTGATCGTCATGTAGATCTCCAGGAATAAGGGGCAATGCATTGGGGCAGGAGCGCCCCACAGCCTCCATCATAGTTCCTGCGCGGTCGCCTTGCTGGCCGTCAGGGTCGCGGGAAAAAAAGATGCACAGTCTGAAACGACTCCATACCGCTCCTACATGGGCTCGAAACGGCTGATTGCCATAATGTTGTGGTTGCAATCACCGCCCGCGCACGCCGCGCTGCCGGCTGGCGGGCATCTAGCGGAGAGTCATCGATGCGCAAGATCTTGACCGGCCTGGCCCTGACGCTGGCCTCGACCGCCACGGCCTGGGCAGCTCCGGATGCCGCCGAACAGGCCCAATACGATTCCTTCGTCGTCGCCGCCGGCGCCTCCAACGGCGCCGCCCGCGCCTGCGGCGCCTCCGAACCCGACCTGACCCAGCACCTGGCCACCTCGCGCAAGAACCTGCTGCAGTATGCGCAGGAATACGGCTTTTCGTCGGCTGGCTATGACGCGCAGTTCGAGAAGGGGCAGGCTGAGGGGAAGACGATGATGGAGGAGATGAAGCGGTCGGGGGTGGATGGATGCCGGGGGGTGCTGGGTAGCTTTCAGAACGAGAGGGTGATGGAGTACGAGGATATGAAGAGTGCGTTGGCTGAGGTTAGTGATGGGTTGCCGGGGGAGAAGGCGCAGTAGTTTTTGGAGGCCTCGGTTCAGTTCTTGAGACGCCTGGCGCGGCGGGAGCCTGGGGTGCGCGGGACAACGATTGCGGTCCGGAGCCTTCGCTCCGGACTACCCCGTCCTCATCCTCGTTGCCGCCTGCGGCGGCTGCCTTCGGATTCCGTCGGGCTTATCGACGCCCCGCGCACCCCAGGCTCCCGCCGCGCCAGGCTCCAGCATTTGAAACTTGGCGTCGGCTGGGACGATCTGTGTGCTTGGGGTTCTCGCCACGGATGGGGTTTGGCGATGGGTCTTGCGGGGCCCGCCCCCGGCCGGCCGCGCGGGCGGCCTCTGGGGGCTTACGCAGTATCTGGCGGTTGGTGATGACGCTGCGCGCTGGCGGAGGAGCCGTTCGACTCCAACAGCAGGTGTCCATAACGACCCATGATGTCTCGCGCTCCGCCAGTCATTATTCGGCCTTCGACACCAGCAGACCACGCGCGAGCGACAGCCGACATTTCCCCCGGCGATCACCACTTGAACCCCGACGCCGGATGGGTGGCGCGCGTATGGGTCTACATGCGCAAACGACTACCCCCCGCGCGCCACCCATCACCGCCCCTCCCCCCTGACGGCGACGCCAGAAGAAACCCAATCGGCGCACGCGCGCCAGCGACCACAATCACACTTTAAAAAATTATGTATGTGTTATTCGGCCGCCCGCGCGGCCGAATAACACGGGCCGCCCAAGACTCGCCCCCGACCACAGCTCTAGCAGCGCAAGAAGCCAAGACACACGTAGCCCGTCGGCGCGGGCGGCGTGGCGGCTCGCAACCTCGATGCGCCCGACGGAATCCGAAGGCAGCCGCCGCAGGCGGCAACGAGGATGAGGAAGGGGCAGTCCGGAGCGAACGCTCCGGACCGCAATCGTGGGCGCGAGCCGCCACGCCGCCCGCGCCGACGGGCGACCTACGAAGCGCTGCGACAAACCTGCATAAACCCACGCAAGGCCAAAAACACCAACATAGATATAAAAATTACCTATGTATACCTACGTCCCAAACCGAGCCAAAAGAAGCCCACTTCAAAGCCCGTTCTGCTTGAACCAATCCAACATCCGCGTCCAAGCCTGCTCCGCCTCCGCCTTCCGATAAGACGGCCGATAATCCGCATGGAACGCATGCGGCGCCTCCGGATATACATCGATCCGCGAAGCCTTGGCCGCCGCCGGCCCCTGTGACAGTTCCAGCCGCATCTTGTCCACGTCGGCCATCGAAATCCCGGCGTCCTTGCCGCCATAAGCCCCCAGCACCTTCGCCTTCAGGTCGTTGACCTCACTGAGCACCGACCTGGGTTTGAGCTCGCTCGGCTGCCCGCCCAACTGCCCGTACCAGGCCGCGCCGGCCTTCAGCTTCGGGTTGTGGGCGGCGTACAGCCAAACTTGGCGGCCGCCCCAGCAAAAGCCCGCGATGCCCAGCCGGTCCGGATTGCCGCCGTTGGACGCGGCCCAGGCCGCGGTCGAATCCAGGTCGGAAGTCACTTGCGCATCCGGAATCTTGCCGATGATTTCCGACTGCAGCTTGGGGATCTCGGTGTACTTGGACGGATCGCCCTGGCGCGCGAACAGTTCGGGCGCGATGGCCAGGTAGCCCTGGTGAGCCAGTCGGCGGCACACGTCCTGGATGTATTCGTGCACCCCGAAAATCTCCGACACCACCAGCACCGTGGGCAGGTCCTTCTTGCCCTGGGGCGCCGCGCGGTACGCGGGCATCTTGCCGTCCTTGACCGGAATGTCCACCTTGCCGGCCACGAGGCCGTTGGCGTCCGTGGTGATCGCGGTCTGCGCCACGGCCTGCCCGGCCGCCAGCGAAAAGCCCGTCGCCACCGTGGTGGCCATGAAACCCCGCCGGTTCAGCCGCAGGGGCGGAAGCAGGCTGTCAAAGTGCGCGTCCTGGTCATTCATCGAGCATCTCCTGGCAAAAAGCCGGCGCGGAGCGGCTAGTCGCCGCCCCTTGGACCAGCCTGGTTCACTTCAGGGAGAAGTCCACGCGCGAGGGCTGCCCCTCGTCCTTGATGCCATCCGCGTCCAGTTGCGGCGCAACGATGAACACACGATCCGCGAGTCCTTCCTGGGCTTGCAGCTTCTCATAAACCGCCTGCGCGCGCGCATCGGCCAATTGGCGCAACTGCTCGTCGCCTACCGGCGCCACGCTGCGCAGCATCTCCTCCATCTGCGCTGCCGGCACGGATTTGGACATGCCGATGAAGTTGCGCGGCTTGTCCTTGATGTCCGTGTCGTCGTAGACCTCTTCCAGGTACTTGGCGCGTTCCGCGCCCGATACCTCGACGCCCGCGGGGTTCGGCTTCTTGCCACGCGGCGTGGTGGCGGCGGCCTTGGCGGCGCGGATCTTGGCGTCGACCCAGGCCTGGCGCAGGCCTTCCATGTCGGTCTTGGGGTCGGCGCGGCCGCTGATATCCATCTTCAAGGCCGGACGGTCCGTCAACGCCTTGGTCAGCGTTTCGATGCGCTGCTGGCTGTCCTCGGTCAGCACCGCGCTGCCGGGCGCGAATTCCACATAGGAGAGCTCCTCGCCGCCGCCGAAGGCCGAGGCCAGCAGGCTGAACGGGGAGGTTACCGCCTTGACCACCAGGTTCAGCAACACGCGCACCACGATGCCGCCCACCGAGAATTCCGGATCATCCAGCGAACCGGAGATCGGCAGGTTGATGTCGATGTTGCCGCGCGAATCCTTCAACAGCGCCACGGCCAGCAGCACCGGCAGCTTGGTCGCATCGGGGCTGTTGGTCTTGTCGCCAAAGGTCAGCTGGTTGAGCACCACGTGGTTGGTGGCCTGCAGTGCGCGGTCCTTGATCTTGTATTCCAGGTCCACCGACAGCTTGCCGCGCTTGATGGGGTAACCCACGTACTTGGCCGAATAGGTGTTGAAGCGCGGCAGGTCCACGCCCTTGGCCGAGGCCTTCAGGTCCAGCGACAGGTACTTGGCGAAAGGCTGCACCACCCCGCTGATCGACAGCGGCGCGGTGGTGTAGACGCGGCCGGTGACCTTGACCTTGGCGGGCTGCGGATTGGTGGATGACACCGCCGTGATCGAGCCTTCGATGCTGGACAGCTCCGCCACGTAGTTGGGTTTGACGAAGCGGTCCGTAAAGGTCATGCGGCCACGGTTCAGGGTGACGCTGTTGACCGAGATGTCCGGCATGCCGCCACTCTTGGCGGCGGCCGCGGGCGGCGGTGCGGCGCTGCGGCCGGGCGTCTGCGTGTCCTGGGTAATGGAGCCGCCGGCCTGGCCGGGAGCCGCCACCAGGTCCATGACGTTCAGGCGGCCTTGCGCGTTGAGCAGCACGCGGCCGTAGAAATCCTCCAGCGCGATATCGCCCAGCTTGGCGCCGATCTTGTCGCCCGCCACCGTGATGTCCATGCCGCTGAAGCCCAGGCGTTTCCAGTTCAGGAAATCGTCCTGGTTGACGCGGTCCTGCAGGTCCACGCCAGTGACTTCGACCCCACCCTTCCAGTTGACCTTCATTGGCGCCGCGCCCGCGGCGGCGGCGAACTCCACGTTGCCCTTGGCGCCTAGCGTAATGGCGCGCACCGTGGCGTTCAGGCTGGAGGCTGCGTATGGCGCAAAGGACGCCACGTTCAGTTCGGACAGGTCCACCGAGGTTTTCAACGTCAACGGTTGCGGCGTGAATGCGCCCTTGAGATCCAGCTTGCCGTTGCCCTGGATGCCAGCGGCGGCCAGCGTGAAGTTGCTCTGGCCCGGACCCATGGCCAGGCGGTCGGCGGTCACGTGCAGGCTCTGCAAGCCGATGTCCAAGGCGGGCTTGAGGGACTCGTCGCGGGCCTTGAATTGCGTCAGGTCTGCCTGCACGGCGGTGGCCGAGGCATCCACCGCGCCGTTCTTTTCCAATACATGAACCTGCGCGCTGGCAGCCAGGCGGCCGTCCAGCAACGAGATCGGCGCCGCGCTGCGCACGGCCGGCGCCAGGGGCGCCAGCGCGATATTGCCCAGGCGCACGCCCAGTTCCAGCGACAACGGCTTGAGGACCAGCGGCCCCTTGGCGCGCAGCCAGCCGCCGTCGGTGCTGTTGTCCATGGTCAGCCACAGATTGATGGGCTGGCCCGGCACCTGCGGCAGGGCCACGCCCTCCACCGTCGCGGCCAGGCCCGTCATCACGTAATCCAGCTTGCTGACGGCGTCGGTAACGTAGACCTCGCCTTCGTGCAGGTTGAAGGCGTCCAGCTCGACCTTCCATTCGGCGGGCGCGGGTGCGGGCGCCGGCAGGGATGCGGCTGCGTCCGCGGTTGCGGGCGCAGCGGGCGTCGTGGTGGACGGAGCGGCCGGAGC
>NZ_JBARYB010000161.1:0-43863 GCF_049647645.1 Achromobacter sp. | reverse complement strand
GCGACGTGCAAGGCGGCGCGCGCGCGATCCGCCGGCGTCGCGGGCCGCGCGCAGATTCGGGCGAGTTCAAGAACGAGGCTCATGCGAGCTTCATGGCCTCGCCCGAGGCGCGCGGATCGCGTGCCGTCCAGCGGCCTGCCTCGACCATGGCGATGAAGTCCAGCACGGCGCGGTTAAAGGCTTCCGGCTCTTCCAGGTTCAAGGTGTGGCCGGTCTTGGGCAACACCAGCAAGCCGCTGCAGGGCAGCACGCGCTTGAGGAACAGCGCTGGTTCCAAAGCATGGTCGTCCTCGTCGCCGGCGATGATGAGCGCGGGCACGTTCAGCCCGCGCAGCGGGCCGGCCAGCGTATCGAGCGCCGGACGGCCCCCCTGGACGCCACGCAGCGTCAGCGCGGCGCCTGCGGCGTCGTGACGGCTCAGCGCGTCGGCGAATGCCTGCCAGCCGCGCGGATCCTTGTTCTGGTACTGGACGCGCGCCGCCCCGGCGGCATAGGTCGGGCCGTACCCTGCGCTGCCCAGCGCTTCGAAGCGTTCGGCCGCTTGCAGCGAGGCCTCGCGGAAGGCGGCGTGGTCCGGCGTGAGCGCGCCGTATCCGGCGCCCGCAATCGTGAGCGAGCGGGCGCGCTCAGGGTACGCCAGGCCGAAGTGCAGCGCGGCAAAGCCGCCCATGGACAGTCCGACGATATGGGCCTGATCGATGCCGGCAGCCGTCAGTACGGAGGCGATATCGCAGACTGCGTTTTCTTGAGAGTAGGCGGCAGGATCGCCCGGTACATCGGACGGTGGATAGCCGCGGGCGGCGTAGGCAATGCAGCGATGGCGGCGGGCGAAAGCGTGCAGCTGCGGTTCCCAGCTGAGGTGATTGCCGGCGAACTCGTGGACGAAGACGACCGGCGAGCCTTGTCCGGCTTCTTCCATGTGCAGGCGATAACCGTCATGGGTGAGGGCGGTAGGCATGGCAATCAGAGGAAGGAAGGGGGAACGGGTCGGCGGACCTTGAACCAGTCGGCAATCTGGCTGCCGGTCATGAAGTCCACCTTTGGGTGCTGGATCAGCAGGTCCAGCATTTCCTCGAAGTAGCCGTAGCGGTGCGGCACGCCCATCAGGTGTGGGTGCAGGCCCAGCGCCAGCACGCGGGGCTGGGTCTCGCATTCGCGTTCGAACAGCGCCAGGGTCCGCGTCAGCCTTAGCAGGAACTCCGGCGAGGAGTGCTTTTCGATGGCGTAGATGATCGAATCGTTGAGTTCCAGGTTGTAGGGCATCTGGATCAGCGAGCCGCGTTTGACCCGCATCCAATTGGGCAGATCGTCCAGAACCCAGTCGCAGACGTATTCGACGCCAGCCTCGGCCAGCAGGTCGGGGGTGTCGGGGGTTTCGCGCAGGCCGGGGCTGAGCCAGCCGCGCGGACGGCTGCCGGTGAAGGTGCGCAGCTTCTCGAGGCAGGCCTCGATGAGCGCGCCTTCGGCTTCCGCCTGGTTGAGGGACTTCTGGTGCATGCCGTGGCCGATGAACTCCCAACCTGCGGCCAGCATGGCTTCGGCCGCGCGCGGGTAGGCGTCGATCACGCTGGCGTTGCAGCTGGTGGAGGCGGGCAGGCCGCGAGCCTGGATGGCGTTGAGCATGCGCGGCAGGCCGGCGCGCATGCCGTACTCCGCCCAACTGAAGTTGGGCACGTCAGGCACGGTTTCCCGCCCGTGCGGCGGGGTGATGATGGTGCGCGGCATGGGTTGATCGAACGGCCAGTGTTCGACGTTGATGACCAGGTGCACCATGATCCTGCCCTGTGCCGTGTCGGCGAGGGCGGGAAGATCGGCGGTAAAGGCATGGGGAATACGGGGTGTCGACATGATGGGTCCGCTGGGTCAGTGCCGCATTTTTCCGAGGATCTCGCGCTTGAGGCTGTTGAAGGCTTCACCCGTGATCAAGTCGAGCGAGCGCGGGCGCTCGATGGGCACGGTGATGCGCGTGGCGATGCGCCCCGGGCGGGCCGACATGACGTAGATGGTGTCGGCCAGCAGGATGGCTTCGTCGATGTCGTGCGTCACGAATACCACCGTGGTCCGCAGCTTTTGCCAGACGGACAGCAGCAGTTCCTGCATGGTGAGGCGCGTCTGCGCGTCCAGCGCACCGAAGGGCTCGTCCATCAGCAGCACCTTGGATCCGAGCGTAAGCACGCGGGCGATGCCGACGCGCTGGCGCATTCCGCCCGAGAGTTGGATGGGCAGGTGGCGGGTAAATGCCGACAGGCCGGTGATGCGCAGCATTTCTTCCGCACGCTCGGCGTACTCGGCCTTCGGCTGCCCGGCAATCTTGGGGCCGAAGACCACGTTTTCCCACACGTTCAGCCAGGGAAACAGCGCTGCTTCCTGGAATACCACGCCGCGCTCCGGACCGGGGCGCGACACCGGCTTGCTGTCAACCGAGAGCACACCCGACGAGGGCGATTCGAAACCGGCGATGAGGTTCAGCAAGGTGGATTTGCCGCAGCCCGAGGGCCCGAGCAGGGCCACGAATTCGCCTGCGGGCACATGCAGGTCGATGTGGTCCAGAGCAAGCACCGGGGTCGCCCCCGGATAGGTCTTGCTCAAATTCGAAACCGAGATATCAGACATGGCATCCTCAATGATTCTGCAGCATGCGCCAGACCAGGACACGGCGCTCGATGATGACGATCAGACGGTCGCTGAGAAAGCCCATCAGGCCGATGGAGACCATGTCCGCCAGCACGATGTCCATGCGGCCGACGTAGTAGGCGTCCCAGAGCACATAGCCCAGGCCGGACTTCACGGCCACCATTTCAGAGACGATCACCGCCGTCCAGGAAATGCCCAGGCCGATGCGCAATCCGGTAAAAATGGCCGGCATGGCGGCGGGCAGCACGACCCGGCGCAGCAACTGGGCCGACGAGGCGCCCATCATGCTGGCTGCGCGCACCAGATTGCGGTCGACGTCGCGGGCGCCTTGCGTGGTGTTGACGACGATGGCGTAGAAGCCGCCCAGGAAGATCAGGAAGATCGAACCCATGTCGCGTATGCCGAACAGGGCGATTGAGAAGGGCAGCCAGGCCGTGATCGGAATCGGCCGTAACCCCTGTATCAGCGGGTCCAGCGTCTGCGAGGCCAGGCGGCTCCAGCCTATGGTCAGGCCCAGCGGGATGCCCAGCAGCATCGCCAGGGCGAAGCCCTGCAGCACGCGCATGCCCGAGTACTGCACGTTGCCCATCCAGGTTCCCTGATAGGGATTCAGACCCATGCCGGGAGAACCGAAGATCCAGGCATACCAGGCGCGGGCGACCTGGACCGGCGTGGGCACCACGCCGGCCATGTCCGGGGACTGCCCCACCCACTGCCAGACGATCAGGATAAGGGTGGGCACGGCCAGGGCCAGCCCGGCCTGTCCGATCACGCGGCGGGAGCGGCGGATCGGTGTTGCGTATTTCAATGTTGAAGCGTTCACCTGCATCTCCCTGGCCGGCGGCTGGCGTCGAAGCCCGCCGCCGGCAGCGCAATCACATGATTTCCTTGAGCAAGGCGGCGTCCCATACCGTATCGATCTGCCCGCTCACATCCTTGGGAATGACGCCCAGTTCATTGAAGGTCTTGGCCTGGCGGCGCATCTGCTCCAGGTCCAGCACGCCGCCGAGCTTGATCAGCTTGGCCGACTCGCGCGTGACGTCCAAGGGTAGTCCGGTGTATTTGGAATAGGCTTCTGCGAACGCCTCCGGATCCTTGGCCAGCCTTTCCTCCGCATTCTTGTAGGCCCACAGGAAGCACTTGACCGCCTCGCGCTTGTCGCGCAGCGCATCGCGCGTGGCGGCAAGCAGTCCCAACTCCGCGCCGACCGCCTTGCTTTGGCTGTATTCGAGATTCTTGGCGAAAAAGGCGGTGCCGTCGGCGACCAGCTGCGACTCGAAGGGCTCCCACAAGGCGACGGCGTCGACGTCGCCGCGTTGCAGCGACTGGACGAAGGCCGTGCCGCCGCCCTGGATGTTGACGGCGGTAAAGGTGTTGTACGGCACGCCCTTCTCGGCCAGCATGGCGGCCCACTGGAACCAGACGGCGGATCCCGGCGCAATGCCGATGCGCTTGCCGGCCAGGTCCTTCCAATCGTCCATCTTGACGCCCTTGCGCGTCACCAGGTACTTGGGCGAGGACGCGACTCCCGACAGGCCGACCAGTTTCTGGCTGCCCTGGGCGAGTGCGATGGCCAGGTCCGCGGGGCCGATGCCGGAGACATCGACCGATCCGGAAAGCAGGGCGGTGCGGGCGTCGGCGTAGCGTACGAATTCGACGGGCTTGACCTCCACGTTGCAGGCCTTCAGCTCGTCGGCGACGAAGATGATGGGTGAAAGATGGCCGACCTTGACGTAACCCACCGTCAGTGTCTGCTTCTGCGGCGCGGGCGCTGGCCGCGGGCCGACGGCGTGGCTGGCCACGGCGTAGGCGCAGAGCGCGCCGGCCAGGGTCATCCTATGGAGCGTTTTCATGCATTTTCCCCTTGTTGCTTGATAAACACTGCGGGCGGCGCGGCGGCGCCGCGCCAGGAAGAAGCCGGGCGCGCTTGCGCTCAGCCTCCGGTAAAGACTGGCGGTCTTTTTTCGCGGAAGGCGAGTTGCCCTTCCTGGTAATCCTGGCTGAGAAAGCAGCTGCCCACGGCTTGGTCCACCGCCTGCGCGGACGGGGCCGCGGGCTCGCCGGCGAGGTGCCGCAAGGCCATCTTGGCGGCGCGCAAGGTAAGCGGCGCATTGCCCGCCACTTCGCTGACGCGCAGGGCGACGGCCTGCTCGAACAGGTCCTCGGCATAGACTTCCTGCACCAGGCCGATGCGCGCGGCCTCCTGGCCGTCGACGGTACGCGCCGTCAGGAACAGGTCGGCGGTGCGCGCCGTGCCCAATATGTCGCGCATGCGCTGGAGGCCCTCCATCGCATAGCCCAGGCCCAACCGGCCCGCCGGCATCCGGAAGCGCGAGCTTGGCGTGCAGTAGCGCAGGTCGCATGCCAGCGCCAGCGCCATGCCGCCGCCCATGCAGATGCCGCGTATCGCTGCGATCACTGGCAGCGGGCACGCGCCCAAGGCGCGCAGGGCTGCGGCCACCGCCGCGTCGTAGCGGGCGACCTGCGCGGGATCCTTGCGCTGCGAGGCGAATTCGGAGATGTCGGCGCCGGACACGAAGGCGCGCTGGCCTGCGCCCATCAGCACGACGGCGCGCGCGCCCGCCGTATTTTCCGTATCGCGCAGCACGCGCGCCAGGTCTTCCCACATGGCCAGGGACATGGCGTTGTAGCGCGCGGGATTGACGATGCGCACGCGCAAGATATTGCCTTCGGACTCGATGTCCAAGCGGCCGGCGGCGGAAGTGGTGGTCTGGGTCATGGCTGATTCCGCATGGGCGTCAGATGGCGCGGGCCGCGCGCAGGCGCTCGATGTCAGCGTCGGCGTAGCCGGCTTCGAGCAGGATTTCCGCGGTATGTTCGCCCCAGCCCGGGGCAGTGCGGGCGATGTCCGCCGGCGTCCTGGCCAGGGTGACCGGCTGCGTGATCAGCGTGCGTTCGCCGCCCTGCCAGGCGGGGCAGGCGCGGGTGGTCTCCAGGTGCCGCACCTGGGGATCCTCGAACATCTGTGGCACGGAATAGACCGGGCCCGCGGGTACGCCCGCCTCGTTCAGCAGCGTGACCCAATGGTTCACGTCCGCGTTCAGGAAAACCGCCTGGATCTCGCGGTTCAGGCGCTGGCGATTGGCGACGCGCAGCTTTTCGGTGGCGAACCCCGGATCCGATTCCCAATCCTGGCGTTCCAGCGCCGCGCAGAAGCGTTTCCAGTTTCCTTCGCCGGCGGCGCCCAGATTGAACATGCCGTCGTTCGCGTGGAACAGGCCCATCGGACTGCTGGTCGGATGGTCGTTGCCTTCCTGGCGGGGGATGTCGCCGTCATTCAGGTAACGCGCCGCCTGGAAGTCCATCATCGCGATCTGGGCATGGAGCAGGGATGCGTGGACCCATTGGCCCTGGCCAGACTGCTCGCGTTCCAGCAAGGCCGTCAGGATGCCCAGCGCGGCATAGAGGCCCGTGCTCGAATCCGCCACCGCCAGGCCGGCGCGCACGGGTCCCTGGCCTGGCAGGCCGGTGACCGACATGAGTCCGCCCATGCCCTGGATGATCTGGTCGAATCCCGGCCGTCTTGCATAGGGGCCTGTCTGGCCGAATCCGGAAATGCTGGCGAGTATCAGGCGTGGGTTGATCTGGCGCAACGACTCGTAATCGAGCCCGAGCCGCTGTTTGACGTCCGGGCGCCAGTTTTCCACGACCACGTCCGCTTCGGCGGCCAGGCGCTTGAAGACCTCCAGCCCTTCGGGCTTCTTCAGGTTGAGCGTCAGCGAACGCTTGTTGCGGTTGAGGTTCTGGAAATCTCCGCTCCAGCGGTCGGCCGCGAACATGGCCTCGTTGGGATCGACGCCGGGCGGCGGTTCGATACGGATTACGTCCGCGCCGAAATCCGCGAGCATGCGCACGCAAGTGGGGCCGGCCCGCACACGGGAAAGGTCTAGCACGCGAAAGCGCCGCAGGGCTGGCGAGGCGGAGAGTTGTGGCATGGTCTCGGCTTCAAGGAGTGGAGGGAAGGATAGGAGCCGCGCTGGGGCGCGCCTGCTCCACGTGGCGGGCGAACGCCAGCAACCGGGCTTCCTGCCCGGGCCGGGCGATCGCCTGAATGCTGATAGGGCGCTTGCGGCGATCCAGACCGATGGGAAAGACGATCGCGGGCAGTCCCAGGTAGTTGACGAACGACATCCAGGAGAACAGGTCCAGCAGCCGGCGCGGCTCGAATTCGCTGGAGTCGGTCAGCACTTGCCGCCAGTCCGGCACGCCGCGTGGCAGCGCGGGCGTCAGCAGCAGGTCGGCATGGCGCAGCGCCGTTGCAACGAATTGGCGGGCGTGGGCGCTGCGCTGGCGTAGTGCGTCGATGTACCAGGGGGAGGGCAGCGCCGCGCCGGCGAGGGCGATGGTGCGCGTGAGCGTCGCCAGTGGCGGCGCCTGCCCACGAAGAGCGGCCTGGTGTACGGCGGCGGCTTCGGCGTGCAGCAAGGTTTCCGCGAGCCGGCTCCACGTTGGCAGATCCGCGAGCTTGACCGGCGGCGCCGCCATGCGTGGCGGCAGGGCGTCCGCCACGCCTTGAAGAGTCCGGCGAACCTCTTCATCCAGGATGACGGCCGGATTCGGGTGCTCCCAGCACGTTGCGACGCGCGAGTCCGCTGTTGCAGCCGCCTGGGCCAGCGCGCCTGCGCCCTGGGGAAAGAGGCGCCGGGCCTGCGCCGGAACGACCAGGTTTTCCAGCAGGAGCGCCGCGTCGGAGGCGCTGCGCGCCAGTATGCCTGCGGTGTCCAGGCTGGGAGCCAGGGGCGCGATGCCGCGGGTAGGCAGCAGGCCCCGGGTGGGCTTGAGCCCCAGGATGCCGCAAGTCGCGGCCGGGATGCGCACCGATCCGGCGGTGTCCGAACCTAGCGAGCCGTAGCACAAGCCGGCGGCGACCGCGACCGCGGAGCCGCTCGAAGAACCGCCCACTGCAGCCTGCGCATCGAGCGGGTTCAAGGGCAGCGGGTAGTGCGGATTCTCGCCGGTCGCTCCGCAAGCATGTTCCGCCATGACCAGGGCTGCGAGGGATTGGCTGCCCGCAAGGTCCAGGCGGCGGATCAATGTTGCGGCGGCGCCGCGCGCCGTGGTCGGAGCCGGCTTGGCGCCGCAGCCTGGCGCGCGGCCCGCGAGGGTGTAGATGTCTTTGTGCGCGAGGCCCACGCCAGCCAGCGGCAGGGATGGATCCGGCAAGCGCTTGGGCGCATCGAACACGGCGGCGCAGCTATGCCGCGTGTCGGCGGCGAAGGCGGCATGTTGCCTCGACAGGGCTTCCTGCAGGCCGACCTCCCCGCGCTGCAGGGCGGCGCGCAGGTCCGCAATGCTGGCGGGCAGCCCGGCCGGCGTCATCGCAAGGACTCCGGCGGGCGGGCTGGCGGCGCCAGGCGCATCAGCGTCTTGGCGACGCCGCGAGCCTCTGCCTCGCTGGCCTCCACGCCTTGCAGCGCCAGCAGTTCGCGCAAGCCGCGGGCCCATGAGGCCGCGCCGGGATTGGCGGGCGCGGCCGTTTCAGCCTGATCTGGAGCATTCATGATTTTCCCTTGCAATGTATTTTTTGAATCTTTATAAATATATTTATAGAACAAGGGATAATTTACAGCAACCGAATTTTTATATGTGGAAAGAATGAAAGTCAGTGAACGGATCCGCTTGGCCGTCGAGGAGGACATCCGCGCCGGCGTCTTGCTGCCTGGCGATGCGATAGACGAGCAGGAGCTCGCCGCGCGCTTCGGCGCTTCACGCACGCCGGTGCGCGAAGCGCTGATTCAGCTGAAAGTGCAAGGCATGCTGGCGAGCCAGCCGCGCAACGGCATGGAAGTAGCCAGGATGGACGTGCAGGAGCTATTGGCCATCTGGGAGCTGATGGCGGAGATGGAGGGCGTTTGCACGCGCATGGCCTGTCAGCGCATGTCGCCGGAAGAGCGCCAGGAACTGGCGCGGATCCATAGGGAGGCAGCTGCGCTGGTGGAAGCCGACGACGCCCAGGGATGGCGCGAGGCCAATCACGCGTTCCACGAGGTTCTGTACCGGGGTTGCCGCAACCCCTATCTGCGGCAGGAACTGTTGAGCCTGCGCGCCCGCACCGGCGCGTACCTGCGCCATGCATTCAGCGCGGTGGGCCGGGTGCGGGCCTCGTACGAGCAACACGGCGAACTGCTGGAGGCGATCCTGGCCAACGATCCGGATCGGGCGCACCAGATGATGATGCGCCACATTTCCTTGGCCCAGGGGGCCAAGGGACTGGCGGATTTCCTGATCAACCTGCCCCGTTCCATGGTCAAGACCTGAGTGGGCGGGCGGGGCGGCTGATGCAACTCAATCGGTCTTCCAACCCCACTTCTTGAAGATCGCGCGGCCTTCCGGCGCGGTCAGGAAGTCGACAAAGGCCTGCGCCTGCGGCTTGCCTTTTCCTTGCTTGGTGACGACGGCGCCTGCATCCCGATAGATGCGGTAGGGCTCTTCCACCTCGACCACGCTGGCCAGGTCGGGGTTCGATACCTGCCAGATGTTCCAGATCAGCCAGGCGTCTATGGTCTTGTCCTCGGTCCATTGGCTGCGTGCCTGGGCGCTGTTGCCGGCTTCCGGCAGCACCAGGTTGGCGCGGAAGGCGCGCACGGTTCCAATGTCGCCAAGCCGGCCCGCCACGTCTTCCCACAGGCCGGTTTGGCCCGCGCCGGATACGGCCATGACCTTGATCCCCGGCTTGAGCAGGTCTTTGAAGCCCTTGATGGCCTTGGGATTGCCCGGGCGCACCAGGATGGCCGAGGGCCGCAGGTACAGCGTGCGGGCCTCGCGCAGTTCGAACACGCCCGGAAGCGCCGATGCGAAGCCGCTCATCATGTTTTCGGCGCCGCTGTAGATCACATCGGCGTCCTGTTTGGCCTTGTCGGCCCAGGCGGGCGTCGGGCCCGCGGTGACGGCGACGTCGATGCCGTGGAGCTTGCCGAACGCCGCGGCGGCTTCCTTCATCGCGGGGGCGGGGCCGCCGGGGCCGTACACGTTCAGGCTCGGAGCGGCCCAGGCGCTGCCGGCCGCGGTGCAGGCCAGCGCAAGGCCGCAGGCAAACGATCTGATCGACTTCATATCAAGACTTCCATTTCTGCGCGGACCGACGCCGGGCATCCGGCGCGATCGGCTGGTTGAACGGTGGCGCGCCGCGTCGTCTCTTACGCGGCTTGCCACCGAGTAGACGAGTTGGGGAAGCGGAATATTCCAACAGGCCTGCAATCCGCCGCCGCCGTTGCAGAGCGTTGAACTCTGTTGCCAGTCTGTTAAAAAGTCCCGTGCAAAATTGCAGCCTTGCTGTCGCCTGGCGATGGCAGACCACATGGTCTGCACGCATCGGGATGCTGTGCAGCGCATTCTCAAAGAGCAACGTCACATGAAATCTGGAATCTCCGCGGGTCGTTTGTTGTGCGTGGCCAGCCTCTGCGCGCTTGCCGCGCCCGCCTACGCGATCGATTGCGCCAAGGCCGCCAGCGCCGTGGAAAAGCTGATCTGCTCGGACCGGAACACGGTATCGGCGGACGCCGAACTGAACCGCGCCTATGCCGCGATACTGAAGCAGGCGCCCGATGGCGACATCCGCGCCATGCTGGCGCACAACCAGAAACGCTGGATCGCGGCGCGCGACGAGGCGCTCGCGAACCTGATCGAGGATCCGGGCGCGGTTCCCGGCGGCAAGACGGTCGCCGCATTCGCCCGCGAGCTGATCCGCGACCGCACGGCCGAACTCAAGGCCGCGCGCAAGGGCGCTTCGTCGCCGGAGTTGATCAGCCGCGCGCTCAGCCAGAAGCAGTTCCAGGCGCAATTCACTGGCGGCGCGTACGCCGGCTACTCGACTTCATGCGACTTCTTGCCGGGCGAACATGCCTACTACGGCTGCTTCGCGACGCGGCATTACCAGCACAAGGACCGCATCTGTTCCGTCGACGAGTACTGGGCCACGGGCAGCGTCTATACCAAGCGCTATGTCGCCAACGTGGTGGACGGCAAGCCCCAACTGGCGGCGTCATGCTCCTTCAGCAACTCGGACGAGGCATGCTCCGATACCGCGGGCGAGACAAAATGGAACATGAAGCCGCAACCGCGGGACTTTTCCTATCCCGCCAAGCCGCTGCCCAAGATCGATGGAGAGATCGTTGGCGACGACGATTACGAATGGGCCCGGGCGTGCCTGACCAGTGCGGCGTATCCGCAAGCCAACTAAGCCCGAATAGGCCTCGCAAGTGGGGCAACCCGGGTGTTGGCGAGATTTCATGCTGATTTCTGCACATTGCCGGCAGGAAGGGTGGCTGTTGGCAATACTTGCAGTATTTTGCGGGTAATGTTTCCTGTTGTAAGTTTTGGGTGAGGGCTGGGGACACTCGCCTGCGGGCCGCGGCCGCGTATGTCGCAGGAGAGGGAATCCGGTCATGCGAGCATCCTCCCTCGCGCTTTTCAGGCCGGATCTGCGGCAAGATTTTGAAACCGACTGGATGGCGCTGAGTCCAAAACGTCCATTCTGCGAACGTAGAATCCCGCTTTTCATCAGTGCCATCCGGCTGACAGGAACGAATCATGAAGAAAACCATCCTCCTTGCGTCCGTATGCGCCGCGCTGCTGCAAGCTTGCGCTCCGACCTCCTCTCCCCGTGAAGGATCGTCCTCCATGCCCAATACCGCCACCTCGCCCGCCAGCTCCGACGTGAATCTGCCCGCCTACTATTGGCGCCTGGCTTCCGCCACCGACGCGGCAGGCAAGCCCATCGCCGCGCTCCAGGCCGGCGTCGAACACCAGCTGCGCCTGTCGTTCTCGCAGGATGCCCTGAACATCCGCGGCGGCTGCAATGCGCAGTTCGGCGGCTACACCTACAAGAATGGCGTGCTGCAAGTGGCCAATCTCGCCTCCACGATGAAGGCCTGCGAGCAAAGCCTGATGCGCCTGGACGCCGAAATCGGCCAGCGCATGAAGGGCGAGCTGCGCGCCACGCTCAGTGGACATGCCTCCGAACCCGGACTGGAGCTGGTCGCGCAGGACGGCAGCGTCCTGAAATTCGTCGGCGAACCCACGCCCGAGACCCTGTACGGCAGCGCCGGCGAAATCATGTTCCTGGAAGTCGCCGCGAAGAAGACCGAGTGCAGCCATCCGCTGATTCCCAACTATCAGTGCCTGATGGTGCGTGAGCGCCGCTACAACGAAGCCGGCGTGCAACAGCCGACCAAGGACAAGTGGCATCCGCTGTATCAGTCCATCGAAGGCTTCCAGCACCAGGACGGCGTGCGCACCGTGCTGCGCGTGAAGCGCTACGACTGGAAGAATCCGCCTGCGGACGCGCCCAAGCAGGTGTATGTACTGGACATGGTGGTGGAGCAGGACGCGTCCAAGAAGTAAGACGCCAGCTTCCCTCCTGAATCTCCCGATTGCGCCCGGCCCCTGGATACAGCGGCCGGGCGCAGTCATTTCACCCGGCGCGGGCACAATATTGTAAATTATAGTTATTCTCATTTATAACCGTGCGTCTTCATGGCCGCCTCCGACCCCTCTCCGCGGCATCCCCTGCACGCGCTGTACCAGGAACATCAAGGCTGGCTGCAGGGCTGGCTGCGTAAAAAGTTGGGATGCGCCTTCGACGCCGCCGACCTGGTGCACGACACCTATCTGCGCGTGCTGGCCCGCCGAGAACCGGGCGACATCCGCGAGCCGCGTTCCTATCTGGCGACCATCGCGCACGGCCTCATGGTCAACCACCTGCGGCGCAGGGACCTCGAACGCGCCTACCTGGAAACGCTGGCGCACTTGCCGGAAGCGCAGTCGCCGTCGCCCGAGTCGCGCGCCTTGGCGCTGGAAGCCTTGTGCGAGATCGATGCCATGCTGGACGGCTTGCCCGTCGCGGTGCGGCGCGCATTCCTGCTTTGCCAGCTTGAAGGCCTGACGCACGCGGACATCGCCCAGGCGCTGGGCGTGTCGGTGGGCTCGGTACGGCAGTACATCGCGCGCGCCTTGCGCCAATGCCTGGAGTTCGCGCCGTGAGCGCCAGCGAGGCAGGGCGCATCGACCCGCAAGCGCTGGACGGCGCGGTGGAGTGGTTTCTGCGGCTGACCGCGGGCGCCGTCAGCCAGGCGGACCGGGACGCATGGCAGGCCTGGCGCCAGGCGGATCCCGAACACGAGCGCGCCTGGCTGCGCACCGAAGCCCTGACGCGCCGTTTCGAGGCGCTGCCCAAGGGCATGCTGCCGGTGCTGGGGCGGCCGCGCTCATCCGCCCGCCGGGCAGCGTTGGGCAAGCTGTTGGTGTTGATCGGCGCCGGGGGGGCGATCGGCTATGTCCAGGTCGATGAAGCCTGGCGCGGCTGGGTGGCGCAGTACCGCACGCCGGTCGGCGCGCGGCGCGAGGTGCTGCTGGCGGACCATAGCCGCATCGTGCTCAATGCCGCCACGGCCATGGACGTCCTGTTCGATGCCCAGCAGCGGCTGATCGCGCTGCACGGCGGCGAAATCCTGATTGAAACGTCCCCAGACCCGCAGCAGCTTGCGCGGCCCTTTATCGTGCGTACCCGCGAAGGCAGCATCACCGCGCTGGGCACGCGCTTCGTGGTCAGGCGCGACGACGGCATATCGGCGGTGCAGGTGCTGGAAGGGGCCGTGCGCGTGGCGTTGCCTGGCGCACCCGCGGATGCGGCGCGCATCGTGCCGGCGGGCATGGGCTTGCGTTTTACCGGCGGGCATATCGACAGCGCCGAGGCGCTGGCCGGCGATCCTTCCGCCTGGCAGCGCGGCATGCTGCAAGTCGACGGCATGCCATTGAATGAATTTCTGCGCGAACTCCAACGCTACCGCACTGGCTGGATCGATTGCGCGCCCGAAGTGGCGCACCTGCCCATATCCGGCGCCTTCCCGCTGGGCGAATCCGACCGGGTGCTGGCCACGGTGGCGGACACCCTGCAACTCGGCCTGCGCTATCGCACCCGCTACTGGGTGTCGCTGGTGCCGCGCGGCGAGACTATTTTGTAACGGCGACTAGCACTTTGCGCGTCTTATCTGGCTACGAGGGTAAGACCAACATCTGGAGTGCATGTCATGCCCCCTCAGTTCCCCCTGTTGCGCGCAAGCGTCTCCCTCCCTGCACTGCTCGCGGCAGGCGCTTTCGCACTGCCGCTGGCAGGGGTGATGGCGCCCGCCCATGCGCAGGCGCCCGCCGGGCAGGTCAGCGTGGCCATCGAGCCCGGACCGCTCAGCGCGGCGCTTTCGGCCTACGCCGCCCAGGCCGGCGTCCTGCTGTCGTTCGATCCCGCCCTGACGCGCGACCTGCAATCGCCCGGACTGCGCGGCAGCTATGGCTTCGAGGACGGGCTGCGCCAGTTGTTGGCCGGCAGCGGCCTGGAGCCGGCGCGCCGCGCCGACGGCGGCTATACCCTGCGCAAACTGCCGCAGAGCGAGGTCACGGCCTTGCCCGCCGTGACCGTCACCGGCGCGGGCGAGGAAGGTCCCTCCGAGGGCACGGGCTCCTACACCGTCCCGGCGACCAGCGCCGCCACCCGCATGCCGCTGTCGCTGCGCGAAACCCCGCAATCCATCAGTGTCGTTACGCGGCAACAGATGGACGACCAGAACCTGAACACGCTGGACGAGGTGCTGCGGCAGACGCCCGGGATCGCCGTCGACCGTCTGGATGAACGCGTGCAGTTCACTTCGCGCGGCTTCGCGTTGAACACCATGCTCGATGGCGTGCCCACGCTGTCGTTCAAAACGCCGTCCGCCGAAGCGGGCATGATCAACACCGCCATCTACGACCGGGTGGAAGTCGTGCGCGGCGCCGCGGGCCTGCTCAACGGCGTGGGCGAGCCCGGCGGTTCGGTGAACCTGGTGCGCAAGCGCCCCACGTCGGAATTCGCCGGCCATGTGACCGCCGGCGTCGGCCGCTGGAACAGCTACAACGCCGAGGTGGATCTGGGCGGTCCGCTGAACAGCGCCGGCACGCTGCGCGGCAGGGTGGTCGCCGCACGCACAGCGGGCGACAGCTTCATCGACTACAAGAAGCGGTCCGACGATGTCTTCTACGGCATTCTTGAAGCCGACATCCTGCCGGGCACCACGGTCAGCCTCGGCTACGAACATCAGAAGACCGCTATCGACGGCGCCAACTTCGGCCAGGCGCCGCTGTTCTACAGCGACGGCACGCGCACCAATCTTCCCCGATCCTTCAACCCCGTGACGCCCTGGAGCCAATGGGACATGTACACGGACCGGATATTCGCCACGCTGGATCACCGCTTCAACAGCGGGTGGCACATCAAAATGGATGCGAGCCGCTTGAAGAACGAAAGACGGGCGGCCTGGGGTTATCTGCTGGCATACCGGCCCATAGATCCGTCCGGCGCCTCCACCATCGAATTGCGCGACAACCCGGCAAACTCGACCAACAAATCCTTCGATGTCTACGCCGAAGGGCCATTCCAGGCGTTTGGCAGGGAGCACCGCGCGGTATTGGGAATGAGCTACAACCGCTACACCAGCGAACTCAATCTGAACTCGGCAAATCCCGCCGGCTGGGACCGCCGTCCCGTGAATTTCTACGAACTGCGCGACGTCCCCAGGCCGTCCATGCCCTATACCTTCTTCAACACCTTCCTGGACGCGAAGGAAACCGCCATCTACGGTTCGGCGCGGCTGAAGGTGGCAGACCCGGTGTCGGTGATACTTGGCGCCCGCACCACCTGGTACGAGGAAAACTCATCGTCCTACAACGGCCCCGCCAATCTCTGGACCACCAACCCCACCGCCAAGGAGAACGGCGTCTTCACGCCCTATGCCGGCCTGGTCGTGGACGTAACCAAGGACTTCTCCGCCTACGCCAGCTATACCCGGATCTTCATTCCCACCACGTCGCGGGACGCCAGCAATGTCGTGCTGCCTCCCCAGACCGGGCAGAACTATGAAATCGGCCTGAAGGGCGAACACCTGGACGGCAAGCTGAATTCCAGCTTCGCGATATTCCGCACCCAGGAAGAAAACGTCGCGGTCGAAGACCCGTCGAGCCCGCCGCTGCCGGACGGCAGCACACCCTACCGCGCGGTCAAGGGCGCGCGCAGCAAGGGTTTCGAGCTGACCTTGGCCGGCGAAGTGGCGCCCGGCTTGCAGCTGATGGGCGGCTACACCTACTTTGCCAAGCGCGACGCCGAAGGCGGCTTGCTGTTGCCCAGCACGCCGCAGCGGCTGTTCCGCCTCGCCGCCAGCTACAGGCTGCCGGGCGAGTGGAACAAGCTTACGGTCGGCGGCAACGTCAGCTACCAGAGCGGCATCTATTACGACGAAGCCAGCGGCCTGGGCCGCGCCAGCCAGGGCGGCGTCACCCTGTTCGGCTTGATGGCGCGCTATGAGTTCAACAAGCACGTCGCCGCTTCGATCAATGTGGAAAACCTCACCGACAAGTACTACTACAGCGGCCTGGGGGGCTACAACGGCTACAACTACGGAACGCCCCGGAACGTCTGGATGAAGGTGAGCTACAAGTTCTGATCGGGGTTGCGGGGGCGGTGAGGATCAGGCGTAGGTCGCGCGCCCAGCGCCAGCAGGGGGAGTTTGATGTTTGTCATGTGGCAGCGAACGGCGCGGATGAGACAATCCCGATTGCTGGTCATTCCCATACGCAGCCATGAACACCTACCCTTTGCTGCTCATCCTGCACCTGCTCGCCGCCTTCGTCTTCGTCGGCACCGTCACCTTCGAGGTGCTGTTCCTGGAGCCCGTGCACAAGCGCCTGCCGCCCGAGGTGCGCCGCGCGCTGGGCAGTCAGCTGGCGCCGCGGGTGCGTGCCGTGCTGCCGTGGTCGGTCGTGGCGCTGTACCTGGCCGGCCTGGGGCTGGCCTGGCAGTATCGCAGCGCGCTCGCCGATCCGTTCGCCTCGTCCTTCGGCATGCTGCTGTCGCTGAAGATCGCGCTGGCCTTGAGCGTGCTGGTCCATGTCGCGACCGCCCTGACGCTGGCGCGGCGGCAGCGCCTGACGGGGACGTTGAGCCGACGCATGCATGTCAGCGTGTTCTGCCACATGGTGCTTATCGTGGTGCTGGCCAAGGCGATGTTCTACCTGACCTGGTGAGCGCGGTTCGCTCAAGCGACGGGCCGCAGCGCCCTACAGGATCGTGCCGAGCAGCTATGCCGGCAACACCAGCGGCTCGCGCGTTCCGTAGCCTTCTTCCCCATACACCAACCCGGGCAGCGGCGAACGGCCCTGGCCGCTGGCGGCCCACAGTTCCGCCACCCATTGCATCGCCGTGTCGACGATGACGTCCTGCACGTTGAAGCCGGCTTCGTCCGACCCGAACAGCGGCACCTCGGGTTCGATGCCGTCTTCCGTATGGCGGACGTTGAATAGATAGCGGTGGCCTTCGATGGCCTTGTTGAGAACGAACAGATCCGGGCCGTCCAGGCTGGCCACCACGGAAAACGTGCCTTCGCCGTCCTGGTCGGGAAATACCACGAATTGGATCTCGCGCGCCTTGGGCGGCAGGGCGGCGATTAGCCCCGCCAGTGTGGCGCTGGCCGCCGCGCCATGGGCGCGCAGGATGCGCAGCAGTTCGGTTGCGTATTCGGTTTGGGTCACGGGTGCATCCACGTCATTTCAGCCGCTGTGAAATCGGCGTCACCAAGCCTGTACCTGCGTGGCGCTCGAAATTCTCGGGAAATGCAGGTGTAACACACGCGTCGGCAGGCTCTGCTAGACTGCCTTTACTCTTTGGGGAGTAGCCTCTTTGCAGCCCGGCCGGGTTCGGCCGTTTGCGCAAGGGCTTGCGTCAACATTCTTGGCTTTCTTGGCCATGGCGCAAGCGGCATCCATGCTTGGCGAGACCACGGATTTTTCGCGCGACGCTGGGCGGCGCGGAAGACCCGTGCCGTTTCCGCCCAGTTGGATCTTTCCTCAAATGAATGCCATCGCCATCATCGTTCTCGCGTTCGCCATGTCCACGGACGCCTTCGCCGCGGCCATCAGCAAAGGCGCCGCGCTGCATAAACCCCGATTTCCGGAAGCCCTGCGCACCGGGCTGATCTTCGGTGTGATCGAAGCCATCACGCCAGTGATAGGCTGGGCGCTGGGCTCCGTTGCGGCCAAGTACGTGGTTGCCTGGGACCATTGGATCGCCTTCGCGATGCTCTGTATCCTGGGCTTGCTCATGATACGCAACGGCCTCAAGCAGGACGACGAAGACGCCGCGCCCGTCACTCGCCATTCCTTCTGGCTCCTGGCAGCAACCGGCCTGGCCACCAGCATCGACGCCATGGCCGTCGGCGTGGGCCTGGCATTTGTGGACGTGAACATCATGGTGGCGGCCATCGCCATCGGCCTGGCCACCACCTTGATGGTGACCTTGGGCGTCATGCTGGGGCGGGTGCTGGGCAGCGTCGCGGGCAAACGGGCCGAGATCCTGGGCGGGATTGCGCTGATGGGAATAGGGGCGGCGATTCTATATGAGCATCTCAGCGTTGCAGCCAGCTGAAGTCGCGGCGGCTCGCCGGTACCTGGGGAAGGCTGCGCCGTGGCGTGACGGCGCAGCCTTTGGCGATCCCGGTCAGGCTGCGTCTTCCGGACCCTCGGCGCGGCAGAACGTGATCTGAAAGCTGCCCGGTAGTTCGAACGCTACATGGTGCCGCACCTGCGGCTCTATCAAGACTTGCTGTCCGGCCGTCAGCACCACTTCAGCGTGCGGCGGATCATCCAGCGTGAAGCGCAGTACGCCGGCGTGCACCTTCAACAAGCCCCAGGTGCCGGCCTTGGTCGTGTGCGCCGCGCGCAAGCCGGCCGGCAGGTTTTCGGGCGTGAACACCGGACTGTCGCGGTAGGGCCGCACGCCTTCAGGCAGCGAGTCGGGCAGGCTCGGCAGATCTTGGCGCTGCTGCCACACGCTCCACAGCTTGGCCGCGATGCGTTCGGCCATGGCGTCGGCCTGGGCTTGCAAGGCCGGCCGGCCGAGCCCGGCGGTGACTCCATGGAACAAGGCCAGCCAGCGCTGGAATAGCGGCCAGGAAAGATCCGGGATGCGCGCGTGCGCGGGAATCGGCGCGCCCTTGAAGCGGCGCGTGCCTAGCAGCAGCGCCGACCAGAAGTCGCACAACAACTCCAGATGCTGGTCCCAGTCCGCCACGCGGGAGTTGAATATCGGACCCAGCGTTTCGTCCTGGCGCACTTGCGCGTAGAAGCGGTGCACCAGTTGCCGGATGTCTGCTTCGGTTATCGGAGGGGCAGCCGGGACAGATGCAAGGGGAGGAGCGGATTCGGACATGGGAGCAGGGGAGAGGGCCTGCCTGCATTGTCCGACGCGCACCGCCGTGGCGCCGATGACGAAAGTCATTGGCGTTGCGGCTGGAATCATCGCAGGCCACTACGCGGCGCCGGCCCAGCCCAGCCGTCAGAACGGTCGCTTCGCCGTCGTCGCCAGCCTGGCCAGGGGCGCCGAGTCGTGCACCGCCCATTGGCGGCGCTTGCCGCTGATGTAGCCCTGCGTCTGCCAGTCGTTGAGCAGGCGACTCAAGGTTTCGGCGCGGATGCCCAGGTGAGCGGCAAGTTGGCGCTGGTTCAGCGGCAGCGTCAGCGCGGCGCCCTGGCGCTCGTGCAGGCCCATGAGGTAATTGGCCAGCCGCTCGGGCGCCGAGCTGGAAGTCATCCAGTCGACTTTGTTCACCTGGTCGTACAGGCTCTTGCTGAGCGCGGCCAGCAGCTTGAGCGCCAGATCCGGCCAGCGGCGGCAAGCATCGTGCAGCTGCCGGCGACCCAGGCGCCAGCCCAGCAGCGCGCTGCGGGCGCGAGCCTGCATGGGGTAGCGGCCATGCGGCATGAACATGGCCGCCTCTGCCATCAACTGGCCCGGCTCGAAGACGCGGAACACGCGTTCGTCGCCGTTGTAGCTGTAGCGCATGACCTCGGCCTGGCCGCTTTCTATCAGCACGTAGCTGGAGGCTTCGTCGCCTTCGCCGAACAGGATCTGTCCCGCCTCGGCGCGCAGCGGACTGGCGCCGCGCAGCAGGTCGGCCGCGACCTCCTGATCCATGCCAGGCGGCAGTCCTTGCAGCAGCGGATGTCTTGCCAGCAGCGCGGCCACGGCCGCGCCGGCCAGATTGATATTTGTCATTCTGGGTCTTTCAGTGTGAATGGGAGAATCTTAAACGATAACAATTCTTATTTGAAACTCAATGAATGACTTGCACATGCGCCGCCGCTTCTGCGCGGCTGCCTTGGGATCCGTCCTGTTGCCCGCGGCCGGCGTCCTGCGCGCGGCGTCGCCGGACCGCCGCGCCGCCCTGACGCTGGCAGGCCCCGGCGCCGTGGTCAGCTATCCCCTGATGCACATGGCGGCCACCGGCGCCTTGGCGGATCACGCCGGACAGTTGCGCTTCCGCCTGTGGCAGACGCCGGACCAGTTGCGCACGCTGCTGGTGAACGGCGAGCTGGATTTCAGCGCCGCTCCCAGCACGCTGCCGGCCTTGCTGCACAACCGCGGCATGCCTGTGCGCCTGTTGAATATCTCCGTATGGGGCATTCTGTGGCTGGTCAGCCGCGATCCCGCGGTGCGCACCTTCGACGATCTGGCCGGTCGCGAACTGGTGGTGCCGTTTCAGCGCGATCTGCCTGCCGTGCTGCTGGATACCCTGTTGGAAGCGCATGCCGCGCGCGGTCTGGCGCCGGTCGCCTTGCGCCGCACCCGCGACGGACAGGACGCCATCGCGCTGATGCTCAATGGCCAGGCAGGGCAGGCGCTGCTGGTCGAACCCATGGCCTCGCTGCTGTTGTGGCGGGCCGAACAGACTGCAGGGGCGCCGGCGCTGTATCGCGGCCAAAGCCTGGAACAGGCCTGGAGCGCCGCCTTTCCCGCGCAGCCCACGCTGCCGCAGGCCGGCGTCATGGCCGCGGCCGGCGTGGCGGGCGATGCAGCCTTGTGCGGCGCCGTGGACCAGGCCTACGCTGCTTCCGCGCGCTGGTGCGTAGAGCATCCCGCCGACTGCGCCGCGCTGGTGCGCGAGCATCTGCCGCATCTGCCCCTGGCGGCGATCGAGACCGCCATTCGCGGCACGCGCCTGCAAAGCCGCAGCGCGCGCGACGCGCGCCCCGAGCTGGAGGCGCTGTACCGCCTGCTGGCCAGCCGTTTCCCGCAAGCCATCGGGGGCGGCCTGCCGCCCGCCGGCTTCTACGGACCATGAGGGCCGGTCCGATGAGCACGTACTCCAAAGGTCACGTCCTCGGCATGCCTGCGCGCACCTCGCGCGCCTGGAGCGCGGTTGGCGTGCTGCTGTTGTTGTTGGCGTGGCACGTGGCTGCGCGCCAGCTCGGTCCGCTGCTCATGGCCACGCCATGGGAAGCGTTGCGCGCCGTCGTTCCGCTGGTGAGCAGCCCGCAGTTCTTCGCCAACGCAGGCGTCAGCCTGATGCGCATCGGCATAGGGGTGCTGGCGGGCGCGTCCATCGGCTTCGCGCTGGGCGTATTGGCCGGACACAGCGCGCGCCTGCGCGGCCTGATCGAACCGCTGCGCTGGCTGCTGATGGCCATGCCGCCGGTGGTCGTCGTGGTGCTGGCCATGCTGTGGTTCGGCCTGGGGTCGCCCATGGTGATCTTCATTACCACGCTGATGATGGCGCCCGGCATGTATGTCAACACGGTCAAGGGCATGCTGCACGTGGACCGCAAGCTGATCGAGATGACCCATGTCTATCGCTACGGTCCCTGGCTGCGCCTGCGCCATTTGTATCTGCCGGCCCTCAGCGCGCCGCTGTTGGCAGCCCTGCTGATCGCCGCCTGCGGCGGCGTGCGGCTGGTGGTCATGGCCGAAGTGCTGGGCGCGGAGAATGGCGTGGGCTACGCGTTGGCCAACGCCCGCAGCACTTTCGACACCGCCGAACTGTTCGCCTGGGTCCTGCTGATCCTGGGCCTGGTGGCCTTGCTGGAATTCGCCTTCCTGCAACCCTTGCAGCGCCGGCTGGGCCGCTGGATGGAGCCCAGCCATGCTTGAGATGCAATCGTTGTCGCTGCGCTACGGCGCGCAGGCCGTGCTGCAGGACGTGAACCTGCGCTTGCGCCCCGGCGAACGGTTGGGGCTGATCGGTCCCAGCGGCGCAGGCAAGAGCAGCCTGCTGCGCCTGGCGGCCGGCCTGGTCCGGCCCAGCGGCGGAACCTTGCGCAACGGCTTCCGCCATCCCGTGCTGATGTTCCAGGAACCCCGGCTGTTGCCGTGGCGGCACGCGCTGGACAACGTCGCCTTGCCACTGCGCGGGGCCGGACATGCGCCGGCCCGGGCACGCGCCCTGGCTGCGCAATGGCTGGCTCGGGTGGGGCTGGATGCCGCCATGCAGTCCTGGCCGGGCGAGCTGTCCGGCGGCATGGCGCAGCGCGTCGCGCTGGCCCGCGCCCTGGCGCTGGCGCCAGACCTGCTGATGCTGGACGAACCCTTCAGCGCGCTGGACCCGGCGTTGCGCCGCCAGCTCGCCGCGTGCTGCGGCGAGGAGCTGGCCCGCAGCGGCGCGGCTTTGCTGTGCATCAGCCACGACCCCGGAGAACTGCTGGGGCTGGTCGACCGTTGCGTCATGGTGCATCAGGGCAGCGTCACGCCCATTGCCCTGGACAGTCAGGCGGAGTCCTCCGGCAGCAGTACGCCGGGCGGCGTTCCCATAGCCGAGGCGGAGCGCCTGCGCGAGCTGCTGTTGGCGGCCGGCGGGCAGCCCTGAGGCACATGCGCCCGACCCTATTCCCTGTTTTCCGATAGCGGACTCTCCATGAATACCTATCCCATTCTGCTCGTCTTGCACTTGTTCGCCGCCTTCGTCTTCGTCGGCACCGTGACCTTCGAGGTGCTGTTCCTGGAGCCTGTGCAAAAGCGTCTGCCTGCCGACGTGCGCCGCGCGCTGGGGGGCCAGCTCGGCCCGCGCGTGCGCGCCGTGGTGCCCTGGGCGGTAGCCGCGTTGTACCTGGCTGGCCTGGGCATGGCCTGGCAGTACCGCGGCGCACTCGCCAGCCCCGGCAGCTCGTCCTTCGGCCTGCTGCTGTCGATCAAGATCGCGCTGGCCGCCAGCGTGCTGGTCCACGTGGTCACGGCCATGACGCTGGCGCGGCGCCAGCGCCTGCACAGCGCGCTGCGCAGGCGCGTGCACATCAGCGTCTTCTGTCACATGGTCGGCATCGTCTTGCTGGCCAAAGCCATGTTCCATCTGTCCTGGTAACCCAGCCCATTCAGCTCTACGCGGAAGCATTCCCATGACGTCCCCCGTCCTGCGCCAACTGGCGTCCAGCCTCACTCTCAGCGCCCTCGGCCTGTCCACCGCCCTTGCCCAGGAAGCCGGCCAGCTCCGCGTGGCCCCGGCCAGCCAGGCCGTGCCCTCGCTGGCGCCCGTGGTCGTATCCGGACTATCCCTGACGCGCGCCCTCGACCCCGGCCCGCAGCAGGCCGAGGCCGAACTGCAGACCGTGCCCGGCGGCACCAATCTGGCCCAGCCGCAGCAGGAAGTACGCCTGATTACGCTGCGCGACGCGCTGGACTACCAGCCCGGCGTCATCGTGCAGGAATTCTTCGGCGGGCTGGACCAGCCGCGCCTGAACATCCGCGGTTCGGGCATCCAGAGCAATCCCTTGAGCCGCGGCATCCTGCTGATGCAGGACAGCCTGCCGCTCAACGATGCCGACGGCTCCTTCATCATCAGCCTGCTTGAACCGCGCAACGCCGGCCTGGTCACGGTGCGGCGCGGCGCCAACGCGCTGTCGCCGGGCGCGACCACGCTGGGCGGGGAGGTCGATTTCCAGTCCCTCACCGGCACCCAGAGCGACGTCATCCGCCTGGGAACCGGCAGCTTCGGCACCCGCAATCTCACGCTATCCAAGGGCTTTGAAGGCGAGCGCATGGATGGCCGCTTCAGTTTCGGCTATGACAAGTCCGACGGCTACCGCCACCATTCCTCATCCGAGCGTTCAAGCTTCCAGGGCAACCTGGGCTTTCGCCGCGGCACCTTTGAAAACCGCACGTATCTGTCCTACACGGACCTCAAGTTCGATATTCCCCAGCCCGTGCCCAAGGCCCGCATGCTTCAGGATCCGCGCAGCGTGCTTGGCGACGGCAATACGCCGCTGGACCTGGCCAACAACGTCTACAAGCGCGATCCGCACCGCGACACCAGCCAGTTCCGCATCGCCAACCGCAGCTATTGGGGCACGGACGCGCTCAACCAGACCGCGGGCATCTATTGGCAGCGCACCAACGATGACTTCACCAATCCCCAGGTCGCCAACGTCACGGACGGCGATACCTACGGCCTGGTTTGGCAATTGGCCGGCAAGGCCGGCAACGTGGATTACCGCGTCGCGCTCGACTGGCAGCGCAGCGACATGGACCGCGACCTCTACGCCATACGCCCCGCCGACGGCCGCCGCCTGCAACGCTTCGGCGCCTATGACCTCAAGGCCGAGAACCGCAGCGCGCTGGTCGGCCTGGATTGGCATGTGACCGAACAGTTGAGCCTGGTCGGCGACCTCAAGTACACCCAGGCCGTGCGCGACGCGCGCGAACGCAACAGCGGCAAGACCCTGGATCAGGACTGGAACTACGCCACGCCGCGCCTGGGCATTATCTGGCAGCCTGCCGCCGCACAGCGCTGGTACGCCAACATCAGCCGCAGCAACGAAGCCCCCACCTTCTGGGAAATCGTCAATGGCGAAGTGCCGGCGCCCATGAACCCGGCCACCGCGGTCACGTCCATGAGCAAGCTCGACCTGCAGCGCGCGCTTACCTATGAAGTCGGTGGAGACGGCACGGTCCTCGTCGCTGGCCGCGACCTGAACTGGACCGTGTCCCTGTACCGCAGCAACGTCGAAGACGAACTCATGTCCGTCACCAACGCCAACGGCACGCCGGCGGGCACCTACAACTACGCCGGCCGCACCCGCCACCAGGGCATCGAAGCCGGCATTAACGGCAGCCTGCCCGCGCCCGGCGACGGCCTGTTCGACTACCGCATCGCATATACCTTCAGCGACTTCCGTTTCCGCAGCGGCGAGTACCAGGGCAACCGCATCGCCGGCGTGCCGCGCCACCTGCTCAGCGCGGAGGTGATGTACCGCATGGGCGGCTGGCGTTTCGGCCCCAATCTGCGCTGGCTGATGAGCGACACCGAAACCAACCACGCCAACGCGCCGGGCACGCAGCAGAACGCCTATGCCTTGCTGGGCTTCAAGGTCGCCTACGAGCACGATGCGCACTGGAGCGGGTATCTGCAGGCCGACAACCTGACGGACAAGACCTATGCCAGCAGCTACGCCATCCGCAATACGGCCACGCCCGCGATGCCGATCTTCCTGCCCGGCAACGGCAGGTCGTTCAGCGCAGGCGTGGCGTATCGCTTCTGAGCGGAAAGCTACCCGCGCGCGCGCCCGATCAGCGCCGAGCGCGCGTCGTCGAAGTTGCGGCACTCGGATTTGAGCCAGTCGGAAAAGATCCGGGTGCGCCGCTCTTCAGGCCGGCGCGACAGCAGCACATAACGCGCCGGCGCGGGCGCGTGCTTGCCGAACACGTCGACCAGCCGTCCGCTGCGGATCTCGTCGTAGACCATCGCGCTGCGCCCGATAGCCACGCCCTGATGATTCAGCGCGGCGCCGATGGCAAGGCTGGCCAGGTTGAACTGCGGTCCCTCCAGGTGGCGGATCCAGCCCGGCCGGTGCGCCTGCATCCAGGTGCGCCACTCGATGAACTCCGCGGCCCCGACCCAAGGCGAGGCGTCGTGCAGGAACTCGACCCCATCGATGGACTTGCCGGCGCGAAACGCCGGGTGCGCCGCCAGGTATTCGGGCGTCGCGACTACCAGCAGATATTCGTCCAGCAAGGCGTCGGCCTGCAAATGGCTGTAGTGCGCCGGGTCATAGCGGATGGCGATGTCTATGTCTTCTTCCTCCATCAGCTTGCGGTCCAGCAGCTGGAACTCCGCCTTCAGCCGCACCGACACGTCCGGCTGCAAGCGATGGAATTCCGTCAGGCGCGGCATCAGCCATTGCAGCGCGAAGGACGGCAGGCAATTGACCTGCAGCGCGGACGCCGGCAGGCCCAGCCGCTCGATTTCCTGCTGGATATCGCCTAGCGCGCGGCTGACCGTCGCGAATAGCGTTTCGCCCTTGGATGTGAACTTCAGCCCGCGCTGCTGGCGCACGAACAGCAGGTAGCCCAGGCGGTCTTCCAACTGACGGATCTGTTGGCTTACCGCGCTTTGCGTGAGGTTCATGGCCGCCGCCGCCCGGGTGAAGCTGAGATGGCGGCCAGCCATGTCAAAGCAGCGCAGGGCGCCCAGCAGCGTGGAATCGAAATGGACTGGCATAAGTCATGCTAATGGCTGAATTAGAAATCATCGCTATTCTTGCACGCCTGCGGAATCTACGATTTGCGCCGAACCATCAACCTGCAAGTCCATGATGACCGCCGATTTCGATCCCCTGCTATTAGAAAATCTTCAATCAAGAACGCCTTTGCTATGGCTCAACCCCGCACGGGGCGGGCCGTTGCCCGAATCGGCGCCACCGCTGGACCTGATCGACCAGGCGGAAAGCCGCCTGGCGCGTTGCGCACCGCTGCTGGCCGCGCTGTTTCCCGAGCTTGCCGCCTCGGGCGGGCGTATCGAGTCCCGGCTGATGGCCGCCAAGCCGCTGCAACAGGCGCTGGGCGGCGCCGCCGCGTCGGGCAGCTGGTATCTCAAACGTGATGACGAGCTGCCCGTCGCCGGATCCATCAAGGCGCGGGGCGGCTTTCACGAGGTGCTGGCCATTGCCGAATCCATTGCGCTGGAGCATGGCCTGCTCGTGGACGTGGCGACGGACCGGCGCGTCCTGGCGACGCCGCGGGCCCGCGCTTTGTTCAGCCAGTATGCCGTGACCGTGGGCAGCACCGGCAACCTGGGCATGAGCATCGGCGTCATGGCAGCCGCGCTGGGGTTCGATGCCGTGGTCCATATGTCCGCCGATGCGAAGGAATGGAAGAAAGACCGGCTGCGCAAGCGCGGCGTGCGCGTGGTGGAACACGCTGGCGACTACGCCGAGGCGGTCGCGGCCGGGCGGGCGCAAGCGCTGGCCGCGCCGCGCAGCCATTTCGTCGACGACGAGCAATCCGAACTGCTGTTCTTCGGCTATGCCGCCGCAGCCCGCGGATTGGCCAGGCAATTGGCCGAAGCGGGCCGCGTGGTCGACGCCGGACACCCGCTGTTCGTATACATCCCTTGCGGGGTGGGCGGCGCGCCCGGCGGCATCAGCCATGGCCTGAAGGCTTTGTTCGGGTCTCACGTGCATTGCTTCTTCGCCGAGCCTGTCGCGTCGCCTTGCTTTCTGGTGCAGCTTGCGTCGGAAGCGAACGGCCCCGTGTCGGTGTACGACATCGGCCTGGACAACCGCACCGAGGCCGACGGCCTGGCTGTCGGCCAGGCATCGGAACTGGTGGCATCGTTGATGCGGTCCCAGCTCGGCGGCGTCTTCACCGTATCGGATGACGAGCTCTACCTGAACCTGCTTGCGCTCCAGGACACCCTGGGCGTCGAGGTCGAACCTTCGGCCGCCGCCGCGGTTTCGGGGCCGGGCTGGCTTGACGGCTCAGCCGCCGGGCGAGCCTATGCGCGGGACATCGACATGTCCGGAGCCACCCACGTGATCTGGGCCACCGGCGGATCGCTGGTGCCCCCTGAAGCGCTGCGCGGCTTCCAGGACCACGCCAGGCAGGTCAGCCAGCGTCGCGCGGCCTGAGCCGCAGCAGTCAAAAAACCAAATACCGAGGAGAAAACCTGTGAGCGGAAGTGCAACCATCCACGCCGGCCGCGCCGCGCGTCCGGACCAGCAAGCCTTTGAAGATGCGACCTATAGAAAGGTCGCATTGCGGTTCATTCCTTTTCTGATGCTCTGCTACGTGGTCGCGTACCTGGACCGCATCAATATCGGCATCGCCAAGCTGAACATGCTGGCCGACCTGCAGTTCAGCGAGGCCGCCTATGGCCTGGGCGCGGGATTGTTCTTCATCGGCTACATGTTGTTCGAGGTGCCCAGCAATCTGATCATGCACCGCGTGGGCGCGCGGCTCTGGATCGCGCGGATCATGATTTCCTGGGGCATCCTGTCCGGCGTCATGGCCTTCGTCACCGCGCCCTGGCAGTTCTACACGGTGCGCTTTCTGCTGGGCGTGGCCGAGGCCGGCTTCTACCCCGGCGTGATCCTCTACCTGACCTACTGGTTTCCCAATCGCCGCCGCGCCAAGATGACGGCCATTTTCCAGGCCGGCATTCCGGTGGCCGGCCTTATCGGCAATCCGCTGTCGGGCTGGATCATGGAGCGATTCCATCTGGTCGGCGGCCATCCGGGCTGGCAATGGCTGTTCGTGCTGGAAGCGCTGCCCACCATTCCGCTGGCCATCGGAGTGCTGCTGATCCTGACCAACCGCGTTCAGGATGCCACGTGGCTCACGCCGGAACAGCGCAAGCTGATCGAACACGACATCGCCGCCGACAACGCGGGCCGCGAGCACATGCCGCTGCTGCAGGCGCTGCGCGACGCGCGCATCTGGAAAATTGTCGCCATGACTTTTCCGGCAATGATGGCGCTGTACACCCTGGGCTTCTATCTTCCCACCCTGATCAAGGACGCCGGCGCCGAGGGCGGCCTGCGCATCGGCCTGCTGAGCGCGATTCCCTATCTGGTCGCCATGGTGGCCATGATCCTGGTCGGGCGCAGCTCGGACCTGCGCCGCGAACGCCGCTGGCACCTGGTCTTCATCCTGGTGCTGGGCGCGGCGGGACTGATTGCCAGCGTATCCGCAGGCACCAACCTGACGCTGGCCGTCATCTCGCTTTCCGTGGCTGCCGCCGGGATCATCAGCTTCTCTCCCATCATGTGGACGCTGCCCACCGCCTTCCTGGGCGGCGCCACCGCGGCCGCCTCGATCGGCATCATCAACAGCCTGGCCAACCTGGGCGGCTTCGTCAGCCCCTACCTGATAGGCTGGATCCGCGATATCTACCACAGCACCGCGCCCGCCATCTACATCATCGCCGGCTCGCTCCTGGTCAGCGCCCTGATCGCGCTGAGCTTCGATCCCAAGAAAGTCAATCGCTGAAGGCAAGGCACATACACCATGGCACGTACTCAAGCCACTGCGCCGCGACTCGCCGTCGCCGGCCTGATCCATGAAACCAATACCTACGCCGCCGGGTTTGCCGGCCAGACGCCATTGCGCGCATTCGAGCAATACGGCAAGGACGAGATACTGCAAGCCTTCGACAGATCGAATCACCAGGTCGGCGGCTTCATCGAAGGCGCCCGACAGACCGGCGCCGAGCTGGTCTGCACCTTCGTCGGCCAGGCCACGCCCTCGGGCACGATCGAGGCCCAGGCCTATGTCGAGATGAAACGCAGGATCCTGGACGGCATCCACGCCGCCTTGCCGGTGGACGGCGTGTTGCTGGCGCTGCACGGCGCCGGCGTGGCTGACGGCATCGAGGATATCGAGGGCGATCTGTGCCTGGCGGTCCGCGGACTGGTCGGCGCCGATGTGCCCATCGCCGCCGTCTACGACCTGCATGGCAACATGACCGAGGCCATGCGGCAGGCGTGCGACCTGACCTTGCCCTGCAAACTGTATCCGCATACCGACTTTCACGACCGGGCGGTCGAAGCCGTGGCGCTGCTGCTCGATATCATCGACGGCCGGCTGAAACCGGTAACCGTCATGCGCCGCCTGCCCATGCTGCCCTACATCGTCACGACGCAGGAAGGCTTTGTTCCGGCCGAGGTCAACGCCGTGTGCGCCAGGCTGGCCGCGCTGCCTGGCGTCATCGACTGTTCCTGGTTCCACGGCTTTCCGCTTGCGGATATCGCCGCGCCATGCCCGGCCGTGGTCTGCACCACGGCGGGCGACCAGGATCTGGCCGAGCGTTGCGCGGACGAAGTCGCGCAATGGATCTGGGAACACCGGGAGGCGTTCCGGCCATCGTTTCCGAGCCCGGAGCAGGGCGTCGCCATGGCGCTGGCCGCCGAACGCGGCCCCGTCGTCGTCAACGAATATGCGGACAACCCAGGCGGTGGCACGCCTGGCGACGGCACCTATCTGTTGCGCGCCATTCTGGACGCCAAACCCGCGCCCGGCACTTGCTGCTTCGCCTCCATCAACGACGCGTCCGTGGTCGAACAAGCCCGCCAGGCCGGCGTCGGCGCGACCATCAGCGTGTCACTGGGCGCCAAGCAGGGGCGCTTCCAGGGACAGCCGCTGCGGGTGCACGCCTATGTAAAGGCCATCACCGACGGCCGCTTCGTCAATCGCGCGGGCTCGATGTTCGAAGGCGTGAAGTTTGACCTGGGCGCCATGTGCCGCCTGGTCATCCAGGGCGTGGACGTGATCGTTGCCTCGCGCGCCGAGCAGATCTACGACGAAGAGCCTTTCTTTTTGCATGGTGTCGACGTGACGGCCTACAAGCTGATAGCGATCAAAGGCGCCAACCACTTCCGCGCGGGCTATCGCCGGCTTGCGACGCAAATCATTTCTGTGGATAGCGTGGGCTTGAGCACGGCCGCCATCACCTCGTTTCCGCGCGAACGGCTGGTGGGCGAATATTGGCCGCTGGCGGACATCGCCGGGTACGAGCCGCAAAATTAGCGGCGCAGTGCCGGGGCCACCGACATCCACAGGTGAAGGCGGCCCAGGCCGGTTCTGAAGAAAGTGCGTGGCAGGCGCTATTGCGCCGCGCTGTACTCAAGCGCGTAGCGGCTCTGCACGAAGCCGAAAGGATAGGCCACGGTCGCCGCATGCCGCAGGGCCACGTCCGCCGCCAGTTCACCAAACAGCCGCCGTCCGCCGCCGATCAGCACGGGGATCACCGTGATGGTGATGCCGTTCAGCAACCCTGCCTGGATGAAGGACTGCACCGTCTTGCCGCCGTCGATATACAGGCTCTTGCAACCGTCCGCGCCGGCTCGCTGTAGCAATTCCTCCAGCGAGCCGCCGTGCAGCCGGACCGAAGGCGGCGCGCTCGCCGGCAGGCTGGCCATGCTGCGGCTCAGCACATAGACCGGCATGTCGCCGTAAGGCCATTCGGGAAACGACGCGACCTTCTCGAACGTGGCGCGGCCCATCACCAGCGCGTCCACCGTCTTCATATATGCGCCATAGCCGCAGTCCTCGCCCGCGGGCACGGTCTGGTTGGCGCTATCCAGCCAGTCCAGGCCGCCGTCCTCGCGGGAGATGTAGCCGTCCAGGCTGGTTGCGATGAATGATGAGCAATGCAGTGCCATGGCGCGCGGATCCTGTCGGTTGAAAAGTACAGACGGGCGATTATCTACGATTACTTGCCGAAGTACTTTTTGAACCAGGGCTGCTCTTCGTAGGGGGATTGCTGACCGCTGCTCAGCCGGCATAGCTTCGATGAGTTGGCATCGGCGGCGGCCCTGCTTTTACCGACCAGCGTCCAGCTCTTCGATTCGGGATTGTTGAATACCTCCATTTCCCATGACGCGTTCGTCGCCGTAATACCCGTAGGCGCCTGCTTAGCGATATTGATGAGCGCACTTTTGACGCGAAAGCCATAATCGCAGACGGGCTCCTTATAGAGGCCGATCTCATCGCGATCGCGTTCCCATTCTGCCGCCTGGGCGGGATATCCGGCGGCAAGAATGCTGAATGTCATGGTAAGCAGGACGGGCCTGCAAAGTGTTATCGGCATCGCTGTGCGCTCCACACGTTCGAATCGTCGTGCGATTTTTTGCGCCGAGTTCATCGGCGGTCAAGCGTCCTTAGGGATGAAACAGAAGGGATGAGACCGCCGGCTTTGCTGAACCGTTCGGGGAGGGCGTGGGCGCAGGCATGCATGCGATGGTGCCGGCAGGCGGTGGGTCGATCAGGGGTGGCGAAAGCGGATGGCTTTTTTCGCTCATTCGATTGCCAGATACGCCTTCCCGCCCGGTTTCAGATAAGGCGCCAGATCCTTGAACGGCACGCTGGCATGCGTGCCCAGGCAAGCGCCCGCGGCATGGCCCACCCCTGATACGGCCAGGCTCAGCGCGCCGGGCGCCTGGATGCCCAATGCCAGATAGTCGGGCCAGAGATCCGCGCAGTCTTCCAGGTTGGGATGCGCCTCGGATTGCGGAGCTTCCGTTCCCGCCTCGACCGCCTGTTTCATCAACCCAAGCAGGGCAGGGCTCTTCTCGCCGCCGAAGCTGCGCTTGCCCGGCACGTACGCGTCGAACACGCGATTCCAGTCCAGGTACTCGCCGCGCAGCAGATCGTAGGTGTAGGGCTCGAAATGGTTGTAGGGATGCGCCCCGCCGCAGTCCAGGCTGCCCGACTCGGTCACCGTCATCAGCGCGCGCGACAGCCAGGTGACGTTCACCGCTTCCTCATCAAAGCCGCCCAGCGTGCCAGCGCCGGGATTGCCGCTGGTGTAGGCCGACGCCATGCAATCCAGCGCGCCCAGGTTCTTTTGCCAATGGCGCTGTTCCAGCAGATAGTTGGTGCGCTGCAGGACCTGCGCATCGGGATGCCGGCTCAGCCTCGGGTAAAGGAACTTGGTGCGCGGGTCGCGCCACATTCGATAGGCCACGGCGCCGTCGCCGATCTCTTTGCCGACGGGCTGGGCGTGTCCGGCCAGCTTCAGCGTCTGGTAGGGCGCGCGGGCGGCGTTGATGCCTGCCTGGATGTCTATGTCGCCGAGATTGACCTGACTGGCGCGGGCCTGCTTGCGGTCCTGCTCCAGTCGGTCCGTGTCGTACTGGGCGACCTGCTTCAGGTCGAAGCGGCGTTGCTTGCCGGTGCTGGTGTCGGTCCAGAGGCCGCGGTAGCCGTTGGCGTCGCGCGTGCCTTGCCAGCTTGCGGCTTGGTCCGTTGGCTTGGAAGCCGGCGTGCCTCCCGGGTGGGGCCTCGGTTCGAAGAGTTCCTCGGCTGTACCTTGCAGGGGGATGTCCACGCCGTGCTTCGCGTAGAAGTAGCGGCCGGTCAATCTGCCGTTGGCCGCCGCTTCGGTGTCCAGTTCCAGCACGATGTCGCCGGCGCCTTGCAGTGTTCCGGTGTAGACGGTGCGGGGCGTGGCGCAGGCCTGCGTGGCCGAAAGGGACAGGACGGCAAGCGCAAGTACGGTGCGGACGTTATGGTGCATACGGAACGGTGGGAGAAGCATAAAGGGACCGGAAACAGGATATAGGGCTTGCGGCTTTCGGGCAGACCGTTGAAAGGTCAGCCTGCCTTGCTCAGCATGTCGATGCGCCGCTGATGGCGCGCGCCTTCAAAGGGCGTGTCCAGGAAAGCGCTGACACACTCGCGCGCGACCTCGATTCCTATGATTCTGCTTCCAAGCGCCAATACGTTCGCATCGTTATGTTGGCGGCTCAGGCGAGCCATGGTGGCGTTCGTGCACAAGGCGGCTCTTGCGGCAGGGAAACGATTGACGGCAATCGAAATGCCTATGCCCGAGCCGCAAATCACGATGCCTTTCTGGACTCTGCCGTCCGTGATGGCCTTGCCCATTGCAAAGCCAAAAGCGGGGTAGTCGACCGAGTCGTCGCTGTGGGTTCCGAGGTCTAGCCAATCGACGTACTCGAAGGCCTTCTTTAGTTTTTCCTTCAGTTCGAATCCGGCGTGGTCGGAGGCAATCGCGATTTGCATGCTATTTCACCTATGCGGAATGGGCGGTGCGAGGCTTGGGGGAGATCGGAGAAATGGCGTCGCAGTAAAAACTACCGAGCGGAATTGTAGTTTGCAGGCACGCCGGAACGCATCGTTGCCACGGAATCGCGGGTGAGGACAGTAAAACTGCAAACCTCGCAGACGAGGACCTACGCCGCAGCGCCTTTTTGCTGTAACTTGATAGCTGCAAATTAAGTGGTTACATTCTGTGTGGAGAATCCCATGACCACCACTACCCCCAAGCCCGAGTTCCGCCTGCTGGGCGATGACGCGGCACTAGATCTGATCAACACCGTCGAACAATCCGACGATGGCCCGCTTGACCGCCTGCAGTCGGACGACGATGTGCGGGCTTGGCTGGACGCCGCGGGCTTCGCGCCCGCCCGGCGCATGGCGCCCAAGGGCCTGCTCGAATCCGCACGGACCTTGCGCGAGACCGTGCGCGCGTTGGTCGCCCAAAGAAAGGCAGGATTGCCGCTCAAGCCCAATGCGCTCAACCAGGCGCTCGCTGCCGGCGGCAGTCATCTTGAGCTGGCGATGGCGGCGGGCGCGCCGAGCCTGGCACGCCGCTATGACACGGCTACCCCTGATCAATGGCTGCTTCCCGCCGCGGAGGCCGCCGCTGAATTGCTCGTGCATGGAGATTTCGAGCTGGTGCGCAAATGCGAAAGCCCGCTCTGTTCCCTTTGGTTCTACGATCGCACGCGATCCCATCGTCGCAGGTGGTGCAGCATGGCGCTTTGCGGCAATCGCCATAAGGTGGCGGCCTTTCGCCAAAGGGAAGCTCAGGACGCGGCTTCCTGAGCGTTTGCTTGCCCATCCATCCGGCCGCCCTGGCCGGATTTTTTTCGAATGAGCATCTCCTGGCCATAGTTTTCATCTATTTAGGTAACCATTAAAACTTGAATTGACGGGTTACTTAAAAAGAGAAAGAATGGCTCGAACGGCCTGTAGGAATTCGGCCAATGATCCAGTCCTTGACCACGGAGATCGTCATGTCCAGCACCCCTGAAAGCCAGATCCAAACGCGTCGAACGGAAGCCGACGGCCTGAATTTTTTCTATCGTGTAGCGGGCGATCCCAATGCGCCTGTGCTGCTGCTTCTGCACGGGTTCCCCAGTTCCTCGCATCAATTCCGCAACCTGATCCCGCTTCTGGCTACGCGTTTTCGCGTGGTTGCCCCGGATCTGCCCGGCTTCGGTTTCACCGAAGTGCCCGAGGCGCGTGGCTATCGGTACACGTTCGATGACCTGGCCGTATCGCTCGGCGCTTTCGTCGATGCGTTGGGCCTGAAGCGCTATGCGATGTTCGTCTTCGACTATGGCGCGCCCGTCGGGTTGCGCCTGGCGCTTGCCCACCCCGAGCGGGTGACCGGCCTGGTCTCGCAGAATGGCAACGCTTATCTCGAGGGCCTGGGCGATGCCTGGGCGCCAGTCCGTGCCTACTGGGCAGAGCCGAACTCGGCCAATCGCCAGGTCATCGCGGACGCCGTGCTGAACTTCGAGGGGACCAAGTGGCAATACGTGCATGGCGTCGCCAATCCGGACGACGTGGCGCCGGAAAGCTACACGCTCGATGCCGCGCTGCTTGAGCGGCCGGGCAACAAGGAAATCCAGCTCGATCTATTTCTGGACTATGCCAATAACCTGAAGCGGTATCCTGATTTCCAGGCCTTCTTCCGCTCGGCGAAGATCCCGACGCTGGCCATCTGGGGCCGCAACGACCCATTCTTCATTCCGCCTGGCGCCGAGGCGTTCAAACGGGACAATCCGGACGCGCAGGTTGAATTGCTGGATACCGGACACTTTGCGCTGGAAACGCATGCGGCGTATATCGGGCGCAGGATGATCGAGGTACTGGCGCCTTGAGGGAGTCTGGAAGGGATGGAAAATTTTAGTCATGGCATCATGGCTACCCAGAGATCTACCGGCTCCGCAATACATAAAAGCCCCGGCCGAGTTCTCCGTGTCGGCGCTTTCGCTTGCGTGCGGGTTCAGTGAGCAAGCTGGACCTACAAATCGAACAATTCAACAATTTGTACGGAGCTTGGCGGTAGAATTTGACTGTCTATAGGGTGAATGACGCTCACACTCCCCACTCCCAACCTCTTTCAGCGTTGCTTTTTCAAGCAGCCATTAGACAAAGGCACGGGAAAAAACCCTTGAGTTCTGTCCGTGGCGCCTGCTGATGGCGCTCGCCACGCTGAGTTTATCGGGGTGCGGAGAGTCGGTGTTCTTCAAGCCTAGAGCGCAAGGTGAAATCGAGCAGCGTGATCTCACATGCGTCGGAATCAGGCTGACGTTTTTCGTGCCCTCCAGGGCTATCTTTTTTTGTCTTTGCCTGGCCACGAGTAGTAAATGAAGCTGCTGAAGCAGCATCTTGAGGAAATGATGAATTTTTGGGTCCCTTTAGTCTTCGGTACGTTCAAGCTCCTCGTGTTGGGCACGGGCATGTTTCTTGCCATCAAGTCTCATCGCGATGGAGAAAAAAAGGAGAAGGAAGAGAAGGAAAAGGAGATGAAAGCAACGTAGTGGAGACCTCGTTGCTATTGGGGACATCCTGATCGAGGTATTCGATGCCGTGGGGGCAGGCGTGTCAGATGCTCTCGTCCATATCGTCGAGTACCTCCAGTGTGTCGGCAGAGGCCAGCAGTCGAGAGCGGAATTCTCGAAAAGGTTGCCCACGGCCAGGGAGCGGATGTCCCCGGCCTAGGCGGCTTCAGGCCTTGCCGTGCGCTTTCTGCGCAGCTCGACCACCTGTGCTGTGCCAACAGCCCGAGCGCGCAGCTGGCCACAGCCCCCGTCCACATCCTGCCCGGCGCTATTTCTCACCTTGGTCAGCACGCCACGGCTTTGCAAAGAGCGGACGATCTCGCGGATGCGCTCGCTATCGGGGCGCTGGTAGTCATCCCCTTCGAGGCTATTGAAGGGAATGACGTTGAGCACGCCGTACTTGCCCTTGAGCAGACGCACGACGGCATCGAGTTCGTCGTCGCCGTCGTTGATGCCCTTGAGCAGGGTCCATTGATACTGGATCGGATAGTCGGTGTCGCGGGCGTATCGCTCGCCTAGTTCGATCAGTTCTTCCGGCGCAATCTTCGGCGCACGCGGCAGCAGGTGTGCGCGCAGTTCGGCCTTGGTCGTGTGCAGCGACAGCGCCAGCGCGGGCTTGACGCGTTGCTGCGGCAGGGCTTCGAACACGCGCAGGTCGCCCACGGTGGAGAACACCAGATTCTTGTGGCCGATATTGCCCTCGGTGCCGAGCAGATCGATTGCTTCGAGCACGTTGTCGAGGTTGTGCGCCGGTTCACCCATGCCCATGAAGACGACTTTCTTCACCTCGCGCAGACGCCGGGCCAGCACGACCTGGGCGAGGATTTCCATGCTCGTGACCTGGCGGATCAGGCCGCTCTTGCCGGTCATGCAGAAGCGGCAGCCGACTGCGCAGCCGACCTGGGTGGAGACGCACAGTCCGTCGCGCGGCAACAGCACGCTTTCCACCATCTGCCCGTCGGCGAGTTCGACCAGCAAGCGCGAGCCGTCGTTGCCGGCGTGTTCGGAGCGAACGCGGGCCAAGCCGTCCAGTTCCGCCGTCAAGGCGGGTACGGCGTCGCGCAGCGCGAGAGGCAGAAAGTGCTCGGCGCTCCGTCGTCGCGTGCCGGTGTCGAGTGCTTGCCCTTTCAGCCAGACGCGCAGGACCCGGCCACGATGGACGGGCAGGGCGCCGAGAGCGGCGAGGCGTTGGTCGAAGTCGGAGTAGCGCATGGGGGGCGCATTTTACCCTGCCCATGAAATGGGCTGTCGGACAGTAGATGGTCTCCGCGGCTGACAAGTTCAGGCTAAAGTGCGTGGTTCATGGGGACCGGAGGTGGATTGGGTATGTCCGACGAAAGCACGCTTCTTGATGACAGCGCGGTGTACAGAACCTTGCTGGAGTCGACCAAGGCAATTCCCTGGAAGATCGATTGGGCCACCAAGAAGTTCGCCTATATCGGTCCGCAGATCGAGGCGTTGCTGGGCTGGAACGCAGAAAGCTGGGTGAGCGTGGAGGACTGGGCCATGCGCATGCACCCAGAGGACCGCGAGGCCGTGGTGAATTTTTGCGTCAGCCAATCCCAGGCCGGCGTCGACCATGAGGCAGACTACCGGGCGCTGACCAGGGACAACGGCTACGTCTGGATCCGCGACGTTGTGCACGTGGTGCGTAATGGCAGCGGCGAAGTCGAAGCGCTGATCGGCTTCATGTTTGACATCACCGAACGCAAGAAGACCGAGGAAAAGCTGCTGAGCTTGCAGAAAGAGCTGGAGGTCCTGTCCTTCAAGGATAGCTTGACGAATATTGCCAACCGGCGCCGCTTCGATACTGGCTTTGAATTGGAGTGGGAGCGCGCGCGCAGCGATCGTCAGCCCCTGTCCGTATTGTTGTTGGACGTTGATTTTTTCAAGCAGTACAACGATTTATATGGGCACACCCAGGGTGACCATTGTTTGGTGGATATCGCCCAGACGCTGAGTTTGGCGCTGGACGGCCCTCGCGACATCGTTGCGCGTTACGGGGGGGAGGAGTTTGTCGTGCTGCTGCCTGAAGCCGATGCCGGGGCGGCGCGGAGAGTCGCGGAACGCTGCCAGCGATTGCTTCAGAAGAAAGCCATTGTGCACGCCTTGTCGCCGCATGGCAGGCGCGTGACTGTCAGCATCGGCGCAGGCACAGTGCTGCCGCATGAGCGGTTGGACCGTGCAGGATTCATCAAAGCCGTAGACCAGCAGCTGTATCTGGCCAAGAACAACGGGCGGGACCGCGTGGAACACGTGCAGTTGGAGCCCTGAGCACGAGCTGCGCATGTACAAGGATCCTGATTGGAATGCCTTGTCGGGATTGCAGGCCGAAGGATCAGACCGGATTCATTGATGGACGCCTGTCTATTCCTACGCATACCTCTTCGCACCCGCCACGCAAACCACCGCAGCCAGTGTCACGATCAGCATCGTCCAGCTGACGTTCTCATGCAGCAGCACAGCCGCCAATCCCAGCCCCATGAACGGCTGGAACAGTTGCAACTGCCCCACCGCCGCAATTCCGCCCTGCGCCAGGCCGCGATACCAGAACACAAACCCGATAAGCATGCTGAACAGCGACACGTAGGCGAAACCTATCCACGCCGGCGTGCCGACGTGTTCGAACGTGGCAGGCATGGTCAGGAACGCGATGGGCAGCATGATGGGCAAGGATAGCGCCAAGGCCCAGCTGATGACCTGCCAGCCCCCCAGCCTGCGGGAGAGTTTGGCGCCTTCGGCGTAGCCCAGGCCGCAAACGATGATGGCGGCGAGCATGAGCAGGTCGCCCGTGGGCGAGGCTTCCAGGCCGCCCCAGGCGGCATAGCCTGCAACGCAGGCGGCGCCGACGATGGAGAACATCCAGAACGGCGGACGCGGACGCTCGCCGCCGCGCAGGACTGCGAAGATGGCGGTGCTTAGCGGCAGCAAGCCCAGGAAGACGATGGAGTGTGCCGAGGTGACGTGCTGCAAGGCGAGGGCCGTCAACAGGGGGAATCCGACGACCACGCCCAATGCGGTCAGTGCCAGGGAAGGGATATCGGACAGGGAAGGCCGGGGTTGGCGCAGCAGCATCAGGAGCGTCAATCCGAGCAGACCGGCGATGCCGGCTCGCGCGCAGGTCAGGAAGATGGGATCCAGGTCCGCGACGGCGACCCGGGTTGCCGGCAGGGAGCCCGCGAAGATCACTACGCCGATAAAACCGTTTACCCAGCCGCTGGTGGCCTTTTCCATCTGAAGCTCCTTGATACCGGGCGTCAGTACAGCATGGCGACCGATCTGGGTCCACGCACAATCCAGTACAATTTTACGGAACTGTTAGGTAATAAATACCAGTACGGCGAAGAATTCAATGGCGCGCGGCGGCACTCTCATCAAGAAGGTCATGGGCGAGATCCAGGGGCGGATCGCTGCGCGCACGGCTTTGCCTGGCGCTCGCCTGCCTTCGGTCAGAATGCAGGCCAAGATGCTGGACGTGTCGGTTTCCACGGTGGTGGAAGCCTACGAACGGCTGGCGGCCGAGGGTGTGCTGGTGTCGCGTCCCGGGTCGGGGTTCTATGTGGCCGGGCCCGTGGCGCCGTTGGCGCTTACCGAGATGGGGCCGAAGCTCGACCGGGAAGTGGATCCGCTCTGGGTATCGCGCCAGTCGCTGGCGGCGGATGCGGACACCTTGCGACCGGGTTGCGGGTGGCTGCCGGTCAGCTGGATGTACGAGGAAGGGCTGCGGCGCGCCATGCGCGGCATGGCGCGGGCCGAGGCCGCGGAACTGACCGAGTATGGGACTCCGCTGGGCCACGCGCCCTTGAGGCAACTGTTGGCGCGGCGGATGGCGGGCATGGGCATAGAGGCCGGGCCGGAGCAGATCATGCTGACCGATTCTGGAACCCAGTCCATCGACCTGATCCTGCGCTTCCTGCTGGAACCGGGAGACACGGTGCTGGTGGACGATCCTTGCTATTTCAACTTCCATGCGCTGTTGAAGGCGCATCGCGTCAAGGCGGTGGGGGTGCCCTATACGCCGAACGGTCCGGATGTCCGGGCGTTTGAAGCGGCGCTGCGCCAGCATTCGCCGCGTCTCTACATCACGAACTCAGGCATACACAATCCGACGGGGGCTACCTTGTCGCCCTTGGTCGCGCATCGCCTGTTGAAGCTGGCGGACGATTCCGAGCTGGTCATCGTCGAGGACGACATCTTCGCGGATTTCGAGAACACGCCCGCGCCGCGCCTGGCGGCGTTCGACGGGCTGTCCCGGGTCATACACATCGGCAGCTTTTCGAAGACGGTGTCGGCGTCGGTGCGCTGCGGATACATCGCGGTGCGGTCCGACTGGGTTGAAGGCCTGACCGACCTGAAAGTCGCCACGACCTTTGGCGGTAGCCGGCTGGCGGCCGACATCATCTTCAGGACCCTGACGGGCAGCGGCTACCGCAGGCACATGGAAGCGACCCGGCTGCGCCTGACGCAGCAGATGGACAAGACCGCCGCCAAGCTTCAGAAGCTGGGCATCAAGCCATGGCTGACGCCACGCGCGGGGATGTTCCTGTGGTGCCGTTTGCCCGAGGGCAAGGATGCCGCCACCGTGGCCCGGTCATGCCTCAAGGAGGGCGTGGTGGTGGCGCCTGGCAACGCGTTCAGCCCATCCCTGGCTGCCGGGGATTTCCTGCGGTTCAATGTTGCGCAGTCCACGGACGAACGAGTTTTTACGGTGCTGGCCAAGGCGCTGAATGCGGCTTGATGCTTGGGTGACGCCGGTAGCCGGCGCGTCGCCAGCCCGCATTTCCGAAATGTTTTCCTGACCCCTGATACTTTTTGCTTTCTCAACTGGCATAGCAACTATCCACCCAGTTCGAGAGGCTATTTCCATGCATTTCCCCTCCATCCGACGCCGCCGCGCGATTTCCATGGCTGTGCTGGCCGGCACCTTGACCGCGGGCGCGGTCCACGGGCAGGGCGCTTCTGCGCCCGCTGCCGTACAAGCACGTCAGGTTTATGACATTCCGCCCGGTCCGCTGGGCAAGGCCATCGCGAGCTTCGCGCTGGCGTCGGGGATTTCGCTGGCCTTCGAACCGTCCTGGACGGACGGTTTGCAAAGCCCGGGTGTTTCAGGCGAGTTGAACCGGGCCGAGGCGGCGCGGCGCGTGCTGGCGGGCAGCGGCTTGGAGATGGCGTCGCGCGCCGATGGCAGCTACACCTTACGCAAGGGTATGTCGGACGCGGCGACGCTCCCGGCGATCACCGTGACGGGCGCGGCGGGCTACTCGGGCGTGAATCCGTATCTGGTCGGCAACGCGACTTCCGCGACCAAGACGGCGACGCCCTTGATGGAAACGACACAGTCGATCTCGGTGGTGACACAGGAGCGCATGACGGTGCAGGGCGCGCAGACGGTGAGCGATGCGCTGAGCTACACGGCGGGCGTCTATGCCAACGTGGCGGGAGACAATCCCACCGACAACACGCTGATGGTGCGCGGCTTCCAGCAGATTTCCACCAACGCCTATACGGACGGTTTGCGCAATAGCAATACCGGGTATTTCGCGCCGGAGCCTTTTGGCATGGACCGCATCGAGGTGCTGAAAGGACCGTCGTCGGTGATGTACGGGCAGGGCTCGCCGGGCGGCATCATCAATTTCGTGTCGAAGCGGCCTTTGTTCGAGTCGCATCGCGAGGTCGGGCTGTCCACGGGCAGCCATGACCGGATCCAGGGTTCGATGGACATCGGCGACGTGATCGATGAGCCGGGCACGCTGGCCTACCGCCTGGTCGCGCTGGGCCGCAACGCAGATAGCAGTATCGACGGCGTGCCGGACGACCGCATATACGTGGCGCCCAGCCTGACCTGGGCGCCCAGCGCACGAACTTCCGTGACGCTGCTGGCCTCATACCAGCGCAACCGCAACCTGTTCACCAGCAACCTGCCGTATTCGGTGCTGGACGGCTCCAACCCCAACGGCAGGGTGCCGCGGCACCGCTCGCTGAATCAGCCCGGCTTCGACAAGGAGCAGGGCGAACTCACCAACATCGGCTACGAGCTTAGCCACGCGTTTTCGGATACGTGGACTTTCCAGCAGAATTTCCGCTATGGCCATTTCAAGGGCTACGAGGATCAGCTGTTCCGCAACAGCGGCGTGATCAATGGCACGGACATTGCGCGCTACTACCAGCTGCGCGACTACGACAGCGACACGTACTCCGTGGATAACCGGCTGGTGGGCAAGTTTGCGACCGGCGCGCTGGACCATACCTTGCTGGTCGGGCTGGACTATCAGTACAGCAAGCGCACCGCGGATACACAGACGGGCAATGCGCCGCCGATCAATATCTATCATCCGGTGCGGGTCAGCATCGACACTTCCCGCTATACCTCGCTGCTCAGCACCGACGAAAGCAGCCGCCAGTTGGGCGTGTACCTGCAGGACCAGGTCAAGCTGGACCAGTGGGTAGCCACGCTGGCTGGCCGCTATGACTGGGTCAATCAGCGCACCACCAATGTGCTGCGGGACGCGCGCACGGACACGGCGGCGGAGGACTTCACGGGCCGCGCCGGACTGGGCTATGCCTTCCAGAGCGGCTTCTTTCCCTATGTGAGCTATAGCGAGTCCTTCTCGCCGCTGACGGGCACGGATATCAACGGCGCGCAGTTCAAACCCGAGAAGGCCAAGCAGTACGAGGTGGGCGTGAAGTACCAGGCGCCGGGCTCGGACAGCTATGTGACGCTGGCGGCGTTCGATCTGCGGCGCCAGAATGTGTTGACCGCCAATCCGCAGAACACCTCGTTCAGCGTGCAGGAAGGGGAGGTGACCTCGCGCGGTATCGAGCTGGAAGGCGTGCTGCGTCCAGTGCGGGGGCTGAACGTGATCGCCTCCTACACCTACAACCACGTGGAAGTGACCAAGGACAACCCCAATTTCGCGGGCCTGAGCAACAAGGGCAAGGCGCCGGTGCGCGTGCCCAGGCATCTGTTGTCCTTGTGGACCGACTACACCTTGTCCAGCGGCGTGCTCGAGGGATTGACGCTGGGGGCGGGTGTGCGCTACACGGGGTCCACCTTTGGCGACGCGCAGAATACGTTCAAGGTGCCGGCCTACACGCTAGTGGACGCCATGGTGGGCTATGACTTCGGCCGCGCCAATCCGTCGTTGCGTGGCTTGAGCGCGTCGGTCAACGTGCGAAACCTGACGGACAAGTACTACGTGGCGGGCTGCTTCCTGAACAATGCCTGCTTGCTGGGTGCGGGGCGCAGCGTGATCGCCAACGTGTCGTACAAGTGGTGAAGGCGCTGGCGGGCTGCGGTTTGCGTCCCGCCGCCTTCAGGCCGGGATTACCGTGATCCAGTAGCCGCCCAGGCGCGAGGCGACCGTCACCGGATAGGTGGCGGCCAGCATCGCCAATGAGCGGTCGGTGTCCGCGAGCGGGAAGGTGCCTGACACGCGCAACGCGGCGACGGCGGGATCGCAACGTGTGACGCCCTTGCGGTAGCGCGCCAGCTCGGCTACCAGCGCGCCCAGCGGCATGCCGTCGGCCAGGAGCATGCCGCGCGTCCAGGCCATGGCGCTCGGATCCAGCTGGGCTGCGGCTTCAATGCGGCGCGCCGAGAAGGCTGTCTGCTGGCCAGCGTTCAGGACCAGCGTGTCGTGTGCCGTGGCGATGCGCACGGCGCCTTCCTGCACGGCAAGACGTGTCCCGTCATCCTGCAGCCGCACCGTGAACCGGGTGCCCAGCGCCCGCAGCCTGCCGTCGCGCGTGTGGACCTCGAAGGGGCGCGGGTCGGCAGCCGTCTCGATATAGATATCTCCGGCGCGCAGCAGGACGATGCGCTGATTGGCGTCGTAACGTACGTCGATGGCGGAGGCGGTGTCCAGCGTCAGACGAGTGCCGTCATCGAGGCGGATCTCGCGGCGTTCGCCGGTGGCGCTGCGATAGTCAGCGGCCCAGCCCTCGGCTTCCGACCAGCGCCAGGCGCCCCAGACAGCGGGCGCCACCGCCAGCAGGGCAGCCAGTTTGGCCAGGGCCGCGCGGCGCGAGCCGGGACGATCCAGCGCCGGCATGGCC
>NZ_JBARYB010000160.1:0-5540 GCF_049647645.1 Achromobacter sp. | reverse complement strand
GTCGTGGCCCGCCAGCAGCGCGGACAGGTCGTCGCGCAAGGCCTGGCGGTTGCTCAGGCGGTCGGCGTTGGTGGCGTAGCGCGTATCCTCGGCCAGCCCCGGCGCCTCCAGCGTCTGCGCCAACTGCGCGAACTGGCGGTTGTTGCCGACCGCCAGGAAGATCGGGCCGCTGGCGGTGGGCAGCGTTTCGTAGGGCGCGATGTTCGGATGCGCGTTGCCGCTGCGCGCGGGCACCTGGCCGCTGTAGAAGTAATTGGGCGCGTGCGGATGCAGCAGCGACAAGGCGCAGTCGTACAGCGTGATGTCCAGGAACTGTCCCAGCCCGCTGCGGCCGCGCTCATTCAGCGCCAACAGGATGGCCACGGCCGCGTTCAGGCCCGTCACCATGTCCACCACCGGCAGGCCGACGCGGGTGGCGTCGCCGTCCGCGTCGCCGTTCACGCTCATCAGGCCGCACATGGCCTGGGCGCAGGCGTCGTAGCCGGGCAGGCCGCCCAGCGGCCCGTCAGCGCCGAAGCCGCTGACCCGGCAATGGATCAGCGCGGGGAAGTCGCGGTTCAGCGTGTCGTATCCCAAGCCCCATTTTTCCAGCGTGCCGGGCTTGAAGTTCTCGACCAGCACGTCGGCATCGGCCAGCAGGCGGCGCAGCAGCTCCTGGCCCGCGGCCTGCGACAAGTCCAGCGTCATGCCATCCTTGTTGCGGTTCACGCCGATGAAGTAGGACGCCGTGTCGCCCAGGAAGGGGGGGCCCCAGCCCCGTGTCTCGTCGCCGCCGGGCGGTTCGATCTTCAGCACGTCGGCGCCGTGGTCGGCCAGGATCTGCGTGCAATAGGGGCCGCCCAGCACGCGCGACAGGTCTATCACTTTGCAGCCGGCCAGGGCGCCGGCATTGGGCAGGGTTGCAGCCATGTGGGGTCCGTTCAGTCGATGGAAACGTGGGCGCTCTTGATGAGGTCGCGCCATTTGGGCACTTCGGCCGAGATGAAGGTGGCCAGGCCTTGCGGCGTCTGGTCCTGGGCTTCGACGATGCCCTGGCTGCGCAGCGTCTGCGCGACCTCGGGATCGGACAGCGCGGTCTTGAAGGCGCGGTTCAAGGTGTCCACCACATCGGCCGGCGTGCCCTTGGGCGCTACGATGCCGAAGAACACGCTGACGTCGTAGCCCTTGAGCCCTTGCTCGGAAAGCGTGGGCAGGTCCGGCAGCGCATCCGAGCGCTGGGCGCTGGCCAGGCCGATGGCGCGCAGTTTGCCCGCCTTGATATAGGGCAGCGCGGTCAGGATGTCGGTGAACGACATCGACACCTGCCCGCCCAGCAAGTCATTGAGCGCCGGCCCCGTGCCCTTGTAGGGGATGTGCATGATCTGGGTGCCGGCCATGTTGTTGAAGAGGATCCCGGCCAGGTGCGACGAAGCGCCGTTGCCCGAGGAGGCGTAGCTCAGCTTGTCCGGATTCTTCTTGGCGTAGGCGATGAGCTCCTGCGCGTTGTTGGCGGGTACCGACGGGTTCACCACCAGGATGTTGGGCAGGTGGCCGATGCGGATGATGGGCGCGAAGCTGGTCTCGGGGTTGTAGCCCTGCTGCTTGTACAGGCTGACGTTGATCGCCAGCGGGCCGGAGGTGCCGAACAGCAGGGTGTAGCCGTCGGGCTTGGCAGTCGCCACATACTCCGAACCGATATTGCCGCCTGCGCCAGCGCGGTTTTCCACGATGACGTTCTGGTTCAATGGCTGCCGCAGCTTGTCGGCCAGCCGGCGGGCCAGGGCGTCGGTGGGGCCGCCAGGCGGGAAGGGCACGATCAGCGTCACCGGCCGGGCCGAGGGATAGGCATCCGCGGCCAGCGCGGGCGTGGCGGGGGCGATGGCGGCGGCGGCCGCCAGCAGCAAGGGGGCGAGGGTTCGGGTCATGGTTGTCTCCAGTGGGTTGCGCGCCGGCTGTGCCGCCGGCGTCGGTGCTTACAGCGCGTATTGCAGGATGGCCCGGCACGCCGCGCTTTCGTCGGCCGGGATGGCATAGGGATCGCGCGGGCCCAGGCGGTGCTGCAGCACCTGGTCGGCCAGCAGCGCGCGGCTTTCGAGGCCGGGTTCGGTGGCTTCCCAGCGCAGGGCGGCCATGGACACCGCGTGGTACAGCAGCGAAGCCGCCTGGCGCGCCAGTTCGGGGCGGTCGGCCTGGGCAGCGTGTTCGGCCAGCGCATAGGTCTGTTCCAGCGCGCGCGTCTGCATCTCGGCCAGCGCGGGCGGGCAGGGGCGGCCCGCGGCCAGCAGGCCGTCGATGTGGCTGCGCAGCGCCGGCAGCGAGTTTTCCCGGGTGATGGCGCGCAGCACGTCCAGCGCCACGATGTTGCTGGTGCCTTCCCAGATGGAACCCAGGTGGGCGTCGCGCACCAGCCGCGGTTCGGTCCATTCCTCGATGTAGCCGCAGCCACCGCGTACCTCCATGGCGTCTCCGGTCACCTTGCGGGCGTCGCGGCAGGCGCGGAACTTGATCAGCGGCGTGAGGATGCGCGCCAGCGCGGGATCGGCCGCGCCATGGTCGGCATCGGCCAGCGCGCGCGCAGTCTGGAACATCACGCTGCGCGCCTGTTCCGCCCACACCGTCATCTTGACCAGCTGGCGCTGCATCAGCGGCATGTCGATCAGGCGTTTGCCGAAGGCGCGCCGGTGCTGCGAGACGTAGATGGCCTCGGTGACGGCGCGGCGCATCAGGCCGGCGGCGCGCATGCCGTTGGAGAGGCGCGAGTTGTTGATCATGTCGGCCATGTGCTTGAAGCCGCGGCCGCGTTCGCCCACCAGCCAGGCCACCGCGCCTTCCAGGCGGATTTCGCCGCTGGCCATCGAGCGCGTGCCCAGCTTGTCCTTCAGGCGCAGGATGCGGTAGTGGTTGTGGGTGCCGTCGGCCAGGTCGCGGGGCAGCAGGAACAGCGACACGCCTTTGAGCCCCGGTTGAGGCTCGCTGCGCGCCAGCACCATGGCGTAGCCGGCGTCCGGATTGGAGCAGAACCACTTGTCGCCGTGGATCAGCCAGGTGCCGTCGTCCTGCGCGGTGGCGGTGACCTCGGTGGCGCTGACGTCCGAACCCGCGCCCTGTTCGGTCATGAACATGGCGCCCTGGCGCAGCGTGTCGAAATCCTGCGAGGTCACCTCGGGCAGGACTCGCTCGACCAGTTCCGGGTCGCCGAACTTGCGCAGGGTGCGGGCCAGCGAATCGGTCATGCTGACCGGGCAGCACAGGCCGAATTCCGCCTGCACGAACAGATGGCTGAGCGCGTATTTTGCGGCTGCGGGCATGGGCTCGGGCCAGCCCAGCACGCCGCCGCGGTGCGACAGCGCGGCCAGGCCGAATTCGCTGTAGGCCAGGCGTTCCAGTTCGACATAGGCCGGATGCTTGTCGATGCGCGACTCGTCGGTGCCGGCGCGGCTGCGCACGGACAGCGTGGGCGGGTTCCTGTCGGCCGTGGCGGCCAGCTCGTCCATGACGCCGCCGGCCAGCGCGCCCAGGCGCTCCAGATGGGGCAGCAGGTGGGCGTGCAGCGCGGGCGGCAGGTAGCGCCGGCTCAGGGCCTCGGCGTACGGATCAGCGCTGAACAGGTTCTGTCCGCGCGAATCCGGAACGGGCGTGGCGGCGGGGGGCGCGGTCTTGACGGGGGTATCCATGGCGGCATCCTGCTGAAGACGGGAACGATGCCTGTGATGGTGCTTGCATGGATTAATCTATACAAATACTGTTTGTGTGTAGAACAATCCAAAAAAAGTATGGATCATGGCCTCTAGAGGAGACAAATGGACTTGGATCCGCGCCTGTTGCGTTATTTCATCGCCGTGGCCGAAGAGCGCCATTTCAGCCGCGCGGCCACCCGGCTGCACATTTCCCAGCCGCCGCTCAGCTACGCCATCAGGCAGCTGGAGGACAACGTCGGCGCGCGCCTGCTGACGCGCACCAGCCGCCACGTGGAGCTGACCGACGCCGGCCAGGTGCTGTACCGCGAAGCCTTGACGCTGCTGCGCCAGGCCGAAGAGGTGCGCACGCTGGTGCAGCGCGTGGACGCGGGCCTGCGCGGCCGGCTGCGCATCGGCTTCGTGGGCTCCATGCTGTACCGCGGCCTGCCGGCGCTGCTCAACGCCATGCGGGCCGAGCTGCCGGACGTGGAGCACGTGCTGACCGAACTGAACTCGCACGACCAGATCGAGGCCGTGCGCCGCGGCGAGCAGGATCTGGGCTTCATCCACGCCAATCCCGTGCCGAACGGAGTGCAGGCGCGCGACCTGATGGCCGAGCCTTTCATGGTGTGCCTGCCGCAAGCGCATCCGCTGGCCGGCCGGAAGTCCCTGCGGCTGGCCGAGCTGGCGGCGGACGATTTCGTCTTCTTCGCCCGCGCGGCCTCGCCCAGCTATTACGAGACGGTGCTGTCCATGTGCGTGGCGGCGGGCTTCATGCCCGTGATCCGGCACGAGGTGCGGCATTGGCTGAGCGTGGCCTCGCTGGTGTCGCAGGGGTTGGGCGTGTCCATCGTGCCGGCCTGCCTGTCGCGCAGCGGGCTGGCGGGGACGCGTTTCATCGCCTTCGAGCACGAAGCCCGTTCGCTCAGCCAGATGATCTGGCGCGAGGCCGCGCGTACGCCGCTGCAGGAAAAGGCGGTGGAAATGGCGGCGCGGCATGACTGGGAGCGCCTGGAAACGGCGTGAAGCGCGGATTGCGGGTAGGCAGAACCGGGCCAAAGGCTTATCGTTAGCGGTATCCCGCGCCGTCAGTATCCGGCCAGGGATGGAACCGTTTGCCTACGAACGAACGCGAATTCCGGGTTTTAGCCATGTCCTACCGACCAGTCCTGCCGCTGACGCGCCGCAGGCGATTCATCACCAGGCTGCGCCACTGCGGCCCTCCGGCGAAGTACTGAACCCCACTGCAGGGCGTCTCAGTTCCACTTCTCCGGAGTCTTTCGTGGAAATTCCTTTTTCGTTTCGTCCGCGCCTTGTTGACGCGTTGCGCGGTTACGACCGTGTCCGCTTCGCGCAGGACCTGGGCGCAGGGCTTACCGTGGCCGTGGTCGCGCTGCCGCTGGCCATGGCGTTCGCCATCGGCTCGGGCCTCAAGCCCGAGGCTGGCCTCTTCACTTCCATCATCGCGGGCTTCCTGGTCGCTTTGCTCGGCGGCAGCCGGGTGCAGATCGGCGGGCCGGCGGGCGCCTTCATCGTCATCGTCTACGACATCGTGCAGCAGTACGGCGTGGCCAACCTGATCATCGCCACGGCGCTGTCCGGCGTGCTGCTGTTCGTGATGGGGCTGCTCAGGCTGGGCACGCTGGTGCGCTTCATTCCGGTGGCGGTGATCATCGGCTTCACCAACGGCATCGCGGTGCTGATCGCGCTGTCGCAGGTCAAGGATTTCCTCGGCCTCGCGATTCCCAAGATGCCGGGCGACTTCTTCGGCATCCTGGGCGCGCTGGGCGGCCACCTGTCCACGATCAATCCCTGGGCCGCCGGCGTGGCGCTGGCGTCGCTGGCGGTGATCGTCGGCTGGCAGCGCTGGCTGCCGGCATGGGG
>NZ_JBARYB010000159.1:0-4711 GCF_049647645.1 Achromobacter sp. | reverse complement strand
GGCAAGGTCTGGACCGGCACTGCGGGCTGGGCGCGCGAGCCGGTGGCGGAAGCGGGTCCCTGCGCCTGCGCGGCGCCGGCAGCAGCGGCGGCAAAGCCCGCGGCCAACAGCACACGGGAGAAGGAGTCGAGTCGAAGGCGTACGGAACGCTGACGCATGGCTATCCTGAAAAATCGAAGTCAGCCGGGATCGTACCGCGACCGGGCGTCAAAATCGAACGCGCCGCTGGCGGGTGGCGCGCGCAGCACGCGCCGGCACAGCAGCATCGCGATCAGGCTGAACAAGGCGAAGCCCGCCGTCTGCCCCGCCAGCACGCCTTCCGGGCCGCCGTAGTGCGCGCCCAGCCAGACGAAGGGCAAGGTGCCCACGGTCGCGCGCAGCCAGCCGATGGCGGTGGAGTACGTGGCATAGCCCAGGTTGTTGAACACCGCGATAGCGACGAAATACAGGCTGTTGAGCGCCCAGGCGAAACTGCCGTAGCGGCAGAAGAAGACGATCAGGTCGCGCCCTGGCCCGGTCACCTGGAACAGGTCGGGCATCCAGGGAGCCAGCAAGGCCAGCAGGACGGCTACCGAGAAGCCGTAGATCAATGACCAACGCGTGGTCAGACGCGCCGTCTGCTGCACGCGGTCCCACTGCCCCGCGCCCAGGTTCTGCCCGAGGATCGGCCCGATGGCGCCCGGCAGCACGAAGAACAGCGCATAGGCCAGTTGCAGCACCCGGTCCACCACCGTGGCCCCCGCCATCACGCTGGAGCCGAAGCCCGCATAGGTGGACACGGTGAAGATGACCGCCGCGGGCGTAGCCAGCGTGGTGAGCGCGGCCGGCAAGGCAATCCGCCCTATCGCGCCCAGGTGCGCGCGCAATGCGGCGCCCGTGGGCCAGGCCACCAGCCGGTGCTTGCGGAACACCAGCCACGCGCCCAGCGCCACCGTGGCCAGGCGGCCCGCGCCGCTGGCCCAGGCCACGCCCACCATGCCGCCGTCCAGCACGAAGATGACCAGCGGGTCCAGCACGGCGACCGTCGCCGTTCCCGCCAACAGCACCCACATGGACTGCCGGCCATGGCCTGCGGCGCGCAGCAGATTGGACAGCATCATGCCCATGCCCATCACCACCGCGAACGGCGTCGTGATGAGCACATAGGACAGCAGGTGCCCACGCACATCCTCGGCCAGGTCGATGGCCGTGGTGAAGGGACCGATAGCGGCCAGGAACAAAGCCCCCGAGACCAATGCGGCGGCGGCCATCAGGACCAGCGAAGCGCCGCCCAGCGCCCGGGCGCGCGGCCCATCCCCCGCCCCCAGCGCGCGCGACACCAGGGCCGCGCCGCCCACGGTCACGCCGATGCAGACCGAGATGATGGTGAACTGCGTCATCGATCCGAAGCCCACCGCGCCCAGCACCGCCTCGTCCTTGAGCGTGCCCAGGTACAGCAGCGACAGGAACTCCACCGCGAACACGGCCAGCATGCTGGCCCAGCCGGTCAGGACCATTTCGAGCACGTGCGGGCCCATGGGCCCGGACACGAAGCGGGCGCGCGGGTCACCGGCGGACGGATTTTCGGATTTCATCAAGGCAACCGGGTCAACTGCGGCCGCGGCCGCGGGGAAAGCGGATCGAACGCGGTCAACGTCCCGCAGGCGCGAACCAATACTGGAACACGCTGCCCTCATTCGAATACCAGGGCAACATACCGATGCTGTCGGACTCCCGCAGCACCGACACCAGCAAGCCTCCGGCCTCCGGCCGCAACAGCGCAACATGGCGCCGCACGCCCATGGACTCGTACTGGCGCCAGTCGTGCCGCACGCTGACCCATAGCCGGCCCTGCGTGCAGCCGCTAAGACGCCGGATGCCGTCCGGTCGGGCAGGCCGGGCCGCGCCAGGCAGGGCAGCGGGATCCTGCGCGCCATTCAACTGCGCCAGACGGCCGGACGAGCGCGCGCCCTGCCCGTCCAGGGCCAGGACCGTCCATCCGTCCGGCGCGGCCGTGAAAGCCACGGTGGCCTGGGGTCCGGAGCGCCATTCCGGCAGCGGGTTGTCGTCCATGCCTGGAAGGTCCAGGGGGTACTTCAGGAAAATGCGCAGGTCCTTCAGGGCAACCGTCTCGCGATCGCCCGAGACGAACTCGCCTTGCGCCCGGTAGGTGCCGGCCAGATGCGGGCATTGCGCCGGATCCGATGGCAGCGCCGCGAGCGTCCCGTCCCGGAAGGGCGGCCAGGCAACGGAAACGCCATCGATCCTGGATGCGCCGCAACCGGTCAAGACCAGCGCGGTCAGCGCCGCTGCCGCAAGCCTGCCCATCCTCCGCGCGCCGCACACCGTTGCATTCATGGCTGCCCTTTTTCTCTTGCAGGCCGCCGGGCTGGCCCGCGCCGCGCTGTCGATCATCAGTCAGGCGCGAACTATATCCGAAACCCGGCCGGCCGAATCCTGGCCGGCGTTGCCAAGCGCGCAGCGCGGGAGAATAATCGGCAACTCCCACCCGACCCGCGCCATGACACCGTTCCGAGGCAAGCTCCGCATCCGGCACCTGGAAATCGTGCTGACCGTCGCAGAACTGGGCAACCTGTCCAAGGCCGCCGCCCAATTGCACAGCACGCAGTCCGGCCTGTCGCGCGCCATCGCCGAAATCGAGGAGCTGGTAGGCGCGCGGCTATTTGAACGCACCGCCAAGGGCACCACCTGCACGCCGCTGGGCGAGACCATGTGCCGCCACGCCCGCCTGCTGCTCACCGATTTCCGCAAGGCCGAGATCGATCTCGCCGCGGTATCGCGCGGCGACGAGGGCAGCCTGACGGTGGGCTGTTTTTCGATGTTCGCGGGCTGGCCGGTGGCCGAGGCCGCGCGCGCCTACCGCCAGGCCTATCCGCGCATCACGCTCACCATCGAGATCGGCACGCATGAACGGCTGATCGAAGACCTGGACGCGGGCGCGCTGGACGTGCTGATCAGCCGCTTCTCGGCCACCGTCAACCCGCAGATCTACCGTTCCACCACGCTGCTGGAAGATTCCGTGGTGCTGGCCTGCGCCACGCACCATCCCCTGGCCCTGTTGCCCGGCGCCACGCTGGCCGATTACGTGGCCTACCCCTGGATCACCGCCCTGCCCGGCAGCCGCATCCGTGGCGAACTGGAAATGTCGCTGCGCCAGGCCGGGCTGGAGATTCCGGATATGATCGGCGCCCTGTCGCTGGAATTCGGCCGTGAAATGCTGCTGGACGGCCTGTACCTGTGGATGCTGCCCGGCAGCGTGGCGGCCATCCGGCAGGCGCGCGGCGAGCTGGTGGTCCTGCCCGACAGGCCGGTCCTGCGCAAGTCGCCGCTGGCGGCCATCTGGCGCCGCGACCGCCCCAGCACGCGGCAGGCGCGCGCCTTCGCCGCCCAGCTCCAGCAAGCCATTCAGGCCGACGCCATCGCGCTGACGGCCTGAGCCTGCAAGCGCATTGCGCGTTATTCTGGACAGGCAACACTTTTTTGATCGGAGCACCCATGTACGACTGGCTCAACGCACTGCCCAAGGCGGAACTGCACCTGCACCTGGAAGGGTCGCTCGAACCCGAGCTGCTGTTCCGGCTGGCCCAGCGCAACGGCGTGGCGCTGCCGTGGCCGGACATCGAGTCCCTGCGCGCCGCCTACGACTACGGCAATCTCCAGGAATTCCTGGACCTCTATTACCGCGGCGCGGACGTGCTGCGCACCGAGCAGGATTTCTACGACCTGACCTGGGCCTATCTGCTGAAATGCCGCGAGCAGAACGTGGTGCACACCGAACCGTTCTTCGACCCGCAGACCCACACCGACCGCGGCGTGCCCTTCGAGGTGGTGTTGGGCGGCATCAGCCAGGCGCTGGCGGACGGCCGCAAGCAGTTGGGCGTGAGCAGCGGGCTGATCCTGAGCTTTCTGCGCCACCTGCCCGAAGAGCAAGCCATGCGCACGCTGGAAGCGGCGCTGCCCCACCGCGACGCCTTCATCGCCGTCGGCCTGGACAGCAGCGAAATGGGCTTTCCGCCGCGCCTGTTCCAGCGCGTGTTCGAACGCGCCCGCGCCGAAGGTTTGCCCGGCGTGGCGCACGCGGGCGAGGAAGGCCCGCCCGAATACATCTGGGAAGCGCTGGACCTGTTGAAGGTGCTGCGCATCGACCATGGCGTGCGCGCCGCCGAAGACCCGGCGCTGATTGCGCGCCTGATCGACGAGCAGATCCCGCTGACCGTCTGTCCGCTATCCAACACCCGGCTGCGCGTGTTCGAACACATGCGCGAGCACAACATCCTGTCGCTGCTGGACGCGGGCGTGAAGGTCACCGTCAACTCCGACGATCCCGCGTATTTCGGCGGCTACGTCAACGAGAATTTCCACGCGCTGTACGACCATCTGGGCATGTCACGCGCCCAGGCCCAGGCCCTGGCGGACAACAGCCTGGACGCGCGCATCGTCAAGTAGCAAACGCGCCCCCGGCCCAGCCATGCGGATTGCGCATGGCAATGTTCGAAACCTGCATGCCTGGCGCGGCCCATTCCTCCCTACCATAGTCCGACCGCCGCGGCGCCTGCCGCGGCCGGGCCATGGACCAATACACAAGGGGCAGGATATGAGTCAGTTCGTCCAGGCGGCGCTGCAGGCAGGCACGCTGACCGGCGTGCAGCAAGGCGGCGTTTGCCGCTACAGCGCCATTCCCTATGCGCAGGCGCCGATCGGCCGCCTGCGC
>NZ_JBARYB010000158.1:0-26137 GCF_049647645.1 Achromobacter sp. | reverse complement strand
GGCTGGCGCGGCGCTTTCAGCGGGCGCCGCCGGCGTGCCAGCGGCAGCCGCAGCCTGGCTGCCTCCGTTGCCGTTGCCGCGGAAGTCCGTGACGTACCAGCCGGAGCCCTTGAGCTGGAATCCAGCCGCGGTCACCTGCTTGGAGAAAGTGCTTTGGCCGCATTCGGGGCAAACCGAAAGCGGCGCATCGGAAATCTTCTGCAAGACGTCTTTGGCGTGGCCGCAGGCGCTGCATTTGTAAGCGTAAATGGGCATCTAGGACTCCCAGGCGCGGGCCCGGCGGATCAAAAGCCGCTGTCACCGGACGCAATGTCCGGGGCCGGACCGGGTCTGAGACCGGGTCTGAAACCGGCTCCGGGTCCGGATCCGAACGGCAGCGGCGGGTGGGCGAGGCCGGAAAAAATACGGGAAAGTCTTGAATTTTAGCGGTTTTTCATGAACGGACGGTGTCCGGTCCCGGCGGCCCGCCTCGGACAGCGCCACAGGGGCGCGGCCGGCCCCACTGCCCTATACGGGAAGCAGGAACATCACGGCCGCCACCAGGGTCGGCGCCAGGGCTGACAGGAACAGCCGCCCCGACGAAATGCTGCCGTCCGGGAAGTGGTTCTTCAGGATGGCGAAGCCGGCCGGATTGGGCGCGTTGGCGATCACCGTCAGGCCCCCGCCCGTGACCGCGCCAGCCACCAGCATGTAGCGCCAGGCTTCGTTGGTGCCTTCGACCAGCGAACCCAGGTAGGTCAGCGCGGCGTTATCGGTAATGGCGGTGAGCGCGGTCGCGCCCCAGAACAGCACAAAGGGCTCGAGCCCGCCCAGCAGGTCCTGCAGCCACCATTTTTGCAGGCCGCCCAGCACCACCAGTCCGGCCAGGAAGAAACCCACCATCAGGCCTTCCTTGATCATCAGGCGGCTCTGGTAGCGCTTGTAGGCTTCGGCGAAGCCGATGAACATCATCAAGAGACCCAGGAAGATGGCCGGATGATGCGCGCTGAGCACCACGGCGACCAGGAAGACCAGATGCACCAGCATGACCAGCAGCGGCACCGGCCCACGCGCATCGCTGCCTTCGGGGGCATCCACGCCGCCGCCCGTGCCCACCGAGCGCTCCAGCAGCGCCTTGCGGCAAACGAAAGTGAGCAGCGCCGCGTTCAGGCAGACCGCAATCGCGGCGCGCCAACCGAAATGCTGCGCCATGAAGGCGGAGTCCCAGCCGAAAGTGGTGGCCACCATCAGCACGGGCGGCGCGGCATAGGAGGTCAGCACGCCGCCGATGGACACGTTGACGAACAGCACGCCCAGGGTCAGGTACTTGAAGCCCGCACGTCCGCTGCTGCGGAAATAGGCGTCGCGCAGCAGAATGGCGGCCAGCGTCATCGCGGCGGGTTCGGTGATGAAGGAGCCGCCCAACGGCACCAGCGACATCACGACAAAGAAGGTGGCCAGTTCGCGCGGCAGCGGCAGCACGCGCGCCACCACCCGCACCAGCATGCCCACCAGTTCCAGTATCGGCCGGCTGGCCGCCACCACCATGATCACAAAGACAAAGAGCGGCTCGGTGAAGTTGCGCGTGTCCATGTATTCGATGGCATGCGACGGACCCGACAGCGCCGCCATCGCCACGATCAGCACGAAGGCCCATACGCCGAACACGGCCTCGACTTCGGAGAACAGATGCCAGATGCCCGCATGCGGTCCGCCACGATGCGCGAGCCGCGCGAAGAAGGGAACCGAGAAGGTATGAAGAACCGCCACGGCGAACAGGAGGGTGGCGATGACTTCAAGTGTCTGGGGCATGTAAACGACTTCCGGAAGAAAGATGCGACAGCGCAGGCGCCGCCCGGCGGGCCTGCGGGACAAGGGTCGCAATATAGCGCAAGGCCTTTACCGTGTAACGCAGGGTCAACACCAAGGAGCGTGTGTGCCCCGCCGCTATTTCCGCTGGTCTTTTGCGTCCGCCTGGGTGGCCCCAGCGCCCTGCCGCGCATGCTGGAACGGCAGCAGCCGCAGGTCCAGCGCCGCCGGTCCGGGCGCGTCGACGTCGATGATCGCGGCGCACAGCGGCAGGAAGGCCGCGCGGAAGTGGTTCTTGGCCTTCACGCACAGCAGGCGCACCTGCTCGAGGTCGATGCCATGCAAGGTGAAGAATCCCGGATCATTGGCCGGCGCCACCAGCTCGGTGATGATGACCAGCACATTGGGCCTGTTGCGCAGCGACAGTAGCGCGGTGCGGCCGCAACGCGTGCGCACGCCGGTTTCCATCGGCCCGGTGTTGCTGAATTCGCCGTCGGTGTAGCGCTCGACCCGGAATGCCGCGCGCACCGGCGGACCGAAGTCGCGGCTCACGCGGCCGCCCAGCGCCAGCTCACAGTGGCCGCCTTGACCAACTTCATACGCGCGCCGCACCGCCTGCGGATCCGCGAAGCTGGCGAACACGCAAGACAGATCGATCCGCGCATCCAGCAAGGCGCGGAACAGTTCCGGCGTATCGCACACGCCTCCCGACAACGGGTTGTCGCCCGGATCGGTGACGGCCACCAGGCCGCCCGCGCGCGCCACTGCCACGGCTTGCGCCAGGCCCTCTTGCGGTGTCGGCAGAGTGACCGCAAACGCGGGCGCCAGACGCCGCATGGCGGCCATCATGGTCTCGGCCGCGGCCTGCGCCCGCGCGCCCGCGGCATCACGGGCCGTGTCGGCCACCACCAGCACCGATGCGCCGGTATCGACGGTATCCGCGTACGGAAAGCCGCCGAACACCGAGACTTCGGCCACGCCCTCGCCCACGTGGGCGGCGGCAAGATCCTGCAGCTCGCGCATCGGGCCGGCATCGGTGCGCATGTTGAAACTGGACAGCAGCAAATCCGGCTTGGCCACCAGCACCCGCGGCGACAGCGTGCCGGCCTGCGCACGCAGCAACATGTCGAGCACCCGCCCCGCCGCCTCGCGCATGTCTATGTGGGGATAGGTCTTGTAGCCGCTGGCGCAATCCAGCAGGCTACCCAGTTCAGGGGCCAGGTTGGCGTGCAGGTCGAAGCTCGCGCCCAGTGGCACATCAGGTAGCAAGGCGCGCACGGCGCGCACGAAGTCCAGGTCGGGCGTCTGCCGCCGGTCGGTAATGGCGGCGCCGTGCAACGACAAGTAGACGGCGTCCCAGCCAGCCTCTTCCGCGGCCAGCTCGGCCAGTACCTCTTCGGTAAAGGCGCGGTGCACGGCGTCTGCTATCGGCCCGCCAGGCAGGGCGGATGCGCAGCGCAGGGCCACGACCTCCCAATCCGGATGCGCGCGGGCGAACTCTGCGACTTCCCCCAGTTCGGTGGCCGTGCCAGCGGCGGCAGCCAAGGCATCGCCGCCCTTGCGCCACTCGCGCCGTTCGAAATCCGCCATGGCGCAAGGCACCGGGCAGAAGGCGTTGCCTTCGTACCAGAAGCGCGCCACCGCCAGCCGTTTTTTCGTGCCCTTGCCCATGCGTTTCCCCGCTTATTCCGGACGGATGTCGGTGCCTTCGATCAGGACGCGGTACTTTTCGCGCTCGTTCTGCAGATGCTGCGCCAAGGCTTGCGGCGAGCCGCCCATGGGCTGCGCCGCCAGGGCGGCCAGCCGTTCACGGGTGCCAGGCGCATCCAGCACCCGCTGGGCCGCGGCGTTGAGCTTGTCGATGACCGGCTGAGGCGTACCGGCAGGCGCCATCACCACGAACCATGAGGTCAGCTCGAAGCCCGGCACGGTCTGCGCGATGGCTGCCACGCCGGGCGCCGCGGCGACCGGCTGGGCCGAGGTGACGCCCAGGGCCACCAGCTTGCCCGCCTTGATCAGCGGCAAGGCGGTGGGCAGGTTGTCGGCGCACAGATCGATCTGTCCGCCCAGCAGGTCGTTATTGGCCTGGCTGGCACCCTTGTACGGCACGTGGCGGATATCCACCTTGCCCATGCGCTTGATCATCTCCAGCGCCAGGTGGCCCGAACTGCCCACGCCCGGCGAGCCCCAGTTCAGCCGTCCAGGCTCGGCGCGCGCGGTGCGCAGCAGGTCGTCCATGTTCTTCAGGCCGGAACCGGGATGCGTCAGCACCACGTTGGGCACCTGCGCCACGTAAGCGATCGGCGCGAAATCCTTGACCGGGTCGTAGCCGATCTTCTTGTAGACGTAGGCATTGATGATCTGCGTGCCGGGCGTGCCCAGTAGCAGGGTGTAGCCGTCCGGCTGCGCGTGCGCTACCTCGGACGCGCCCAGGCTGCCGCCCGCGCCGGCCTTGTTGACCACCACCACGGATTGGCCGAGTTCGGCGCCCAGGCCCTCGGCCATCAGGCGGCCCAGCAGGTCAGTGGTGCCTCCGGCGGCAAACGGCACCACCAGCCGCACCGGCTGCTCCGGCCAGGCAGCGCTGGCCTGCCCAGCCGCGCCCAACGCGGCAAGCGCCGCCATCCCGAAAGTCCAACGACGCAACAGACTGGAAAAATTCATGACGCCCCCTTGAGCGAATGATGACGCAACGGCCAATGCGGCAATAAAACCGTTTGGTTTATTTTTCCAATAAATATACCATGTGTTTTATTTTGAAAACCAAGCCAAACCGCGAGCGCCGCAGGACACCATGAGCCGCATCATCCATCGCAACTCCCATCCCCTGCCCGTCGCCATCAAGGGCGAAGGCGGCTTCATCATCGACCAGGAGGGCCGGCGCTACTTCGATGCGTCGGGCGGCGCGGCGGTCTCGTGCCTGGGGCATGCCCACCCCGAAGTGCGCGCCGCCGCCGTCGCGCAGCTGGACGCGCTGGAGTATGCGCACACCAGCTTCTTCACCACGCCGGCGGCCGAAGAGCTGGCCGACCTGCTGGCGGCCAACAGCCCGGCGGGCCTGGGCAACGCCTATTTCGTTTCGGGCGGCTCGGAAGCGGTCGAGACCGCCTTGAAGATGGCGCGCCAGTACCATGTGGAGCGCGGCGAACCGGGACGCTACCGCTACATCGCGCGGCGCCAGAGCTATCACGGCAACACGCTGGCAGCCTTGTCGGTGGGTGGCAACGCCGGCCGGCGCGCCCTGTACCAGCCCGTGCTGATCGAAAGCCACCACGTCTCGCCCTGCTTTGCCCTGCACTATCGCGAGGACGGTGAAGGCGACGAGCAGTACACGGACCGCCTGGCAGTAGAATTGGACGCCGAGATCCTGCGCCTGGGCCCGGATACCGTGTCCGCCTTCATCGCCGAAACCGTGGTTGGCGCCACCGCCGGCACCGTGGCCGCCGTGCCCGGCTATTTCCGCAAGATCCGCCAGGTCTGCGACCGCCACGGCGTGCTCTTGATCCTGGACGAAGTCATGTGCGGGCTGGGCCGCACCGGCAGCTATCACGCCTTCGAGCAGGAAGGCGTGGTGCCGGACCTGTTGACGCTGGCCAAGGGTTTGGGTGGCGGCTATCTGCCGATCGGCGCCGTGCTGGCGCATGACCGCGTCATCGGGGCCATCAACGCGGGCTCGGGCGCGTTCCAGCACGGCTACACCTACGTCGGCCACCCGGTGGCCTGCGCCGCGGCGCTAGCGGTGCAGCGCATCGTGCTGCGCGACAAGCTGGTGGAACGTGTGGCGGACATGGGCGCGCAGTTCGGCGCCATGCTGGCCAAGCGCCTGGCAGACCATCCGCACGTCGCCGACATCCGCGGCCGCGGCATGTTCTGGAGCGTGGAACTGGCCGAGGACCCCAGCAGCCTGCGTGCGTTCGCGCCGCAGCGCCGCCTGCATGCGCGCATCAAGGCCCAGGCGCGCGACCTGGGCCTGCTGTGTTATCCGGGCGGCGGCACCGTGGACGGCAAGGTCGGCGACCACGTGCTGCTGGCGCCGCCCTACATCAGCACGGCCGATGAATTGGCGTTCGCGGTGGACTCGCTGGCGCGCGCCATCGACCTGGCGCTGGCGGACGATACGCCATAATACGCGGCACCTTACCCGGAGCGCAGATGGATAAAGCCGCCATCGACAAATTGATCGAAGCCCAGTTTTCCGCCCTGCCGCCCAAGCTGCGGCAGGCAGCCCGCTATGCGATCGATCATCCCAAGGACATCGCCCTGGAATCGATGCGCGCCGCGGCCGGCCATGCCGGCGTGCAGGCCGGCGTCATGCTGCGCCTGGCCCGGCAACTGGGATTCGATACCTACGAGGCGTTCCGCCAGCCGTACCGCGACTGGCTGGCCGCAGGCGGATCCAGCTTCTCGGGTCGCGCCACCGCATTGCGCAAGCGGCCACAACACGACGCCGATGCAGGACTGGTCGCCGACATCCTCGACGCGGAAGTCCGCAATCTGGGCAGCAGCCTCGGTCCCGCTGCCCTGCCCGCGCTGAAGACTGCGCATGGCCTGCTGGCGGGCGCGCGCCGCATCTATGTCATCGGCTTGCGCAGCCTGTATCCGGCGGCCTATCACTTCAGCTATGCCTGCGGCATGTTCCTGGACAAGGTCACGCTGCTCTCCGGCGTGGGCGGCACGCTGGCCGACGAGTTGCGCCGAATTGGCCCGCGTGACGCGCTGGTCGCCTTCAGCCAGGCGCCCTATGCCCAGGCGGCGGTCACGGCGGTGGAATTCGCGCGCGAGCGCGGCGCCAGCGTGGTCGCGGTCACCGACAGCGCGGTGTCGCCGATTGCCCCGGGCGCCCAGGCGTTGCTGCTGGTGGCCAACGACACGCCCTCGCTGTTTCCCTCGGTCGTGCCTGCGCTGTCCATCGCGCAGACACTGGCCGCCATGCTGGTCGCGCACAGCGGCGAGGACAGCCTGCGTGAAATCGCCAATAGCGAAGCGCAGCTGCAGCGCTTTGGCGTGTACGCGGAAAAGCGCTGAGGCGCCGCCTCAGGCGATCGGCGCCAGCGGCTCGCCGCCTTGCTGCGCCTCTTTCATTTCCATCAGCAGGCTGTGCAGCATCTCGGTGGACAAGCCGTGCAGCACCAGCCGGTAGCCCGCGCGCAAGGTCGACATCGGCACCAGCGGATGGTTGTTGTTGACCAGGATCAGGTGCTGCGGCGCGCCCAGCAGCTTGGCCGCATAGATGCCGATGGTCTCGTCCAGCTGCAGCGAATTGGCCGCGCGCCAGAAGTCGTTGTCGGTCAGCATCAGCTGGTACAGCGGCGTGAACAGCTCGATGGCGCTTTGCAGGTCGAGGAAGTTCAGCTTGCCCTGCGGCATGTCTTCAAGCAGCAGGTCCGGATCGCGGATCATCGAGAAATCGACCCGTTCCGGCGCATGCATTTCCACGCCGGCATCGCGCAGCGCCTGGTTCAATCGGATGACGAAGTTGAACAGGTTCAGGTCGTGCTTGACGAACATTTCGTCCTTCAGGTCATCGATATCGCGCGGCTCCAGCGGCGTGGTGGTGATGCGCACCGGCGAATTGGCCGCGATGAACGACAGGATTTGCGCGCCCAGGTGAAAGTGGCGCAGGATCAGCCAGTTGGCCTCGGGCGACACGAAGCGCTTCAAGCCCCAGGCCAGGATGCGGTGCAGCAGCTTGGAATGCGACCAGCGGCGCGGCAGGAAGGTCTTGATGACCTGGATCAGGATGATGAAGGCGCGCGCCAGCGGCCGCAGGAACGGCAGCAGGTACTGGCGCGAGGCGCAGCTGGAATCCGTCAGCCAGGCCTTCTTGACCTTGTCGGGCAAGGGCGTGCTGCGGTCCAGGTAGAGCGCCAGCCAGGGGCTGGGATCGGCGGGATCGTGCGGCTTGGCAAGGAATTCGGGCTCTTTGCTCATGACGCGTCGCCTTCCATCACGTGGTGAAACTGCATCAGGTACAAAGCCGCCGTGCGGCGCGCCGTGTCGACGATGCGCTGTTCGGCGCGGCCGTCCTCGTCGCAGTCCAGCGCCAGTTCCACCGCCGACAACCAACGCGCCAGGTGATGCTCGTCGTTGTGGCCGTGGTATTCCAGGAAGCGGAAGGCGTCGGGCGGCAGCTGCAGGCTGGCCTTGAGCAGCGGCAACAACGCCGGCACGATGCGCTGGCCCGTGCCTTCGATGATGTAGATGGCGCCCAGCAGGCCGATCGGATCGCGCGTGGCGGCCAGGCCGTGCAGGTAGGCGTTAAGCGCTTCGCCGCCGGGATTGCGGCGCAGGGCATCGATGCTGTCCACCGACCCGCCCGCGTTGCGGTAGTCCTGGAACAGGATCTGGAAATCGTTCTGCTCTTCGCCGGCATGCGTATCGATCAACGCGGCCAGCGGCGCGTACTGCTCCGACAGCGAGGCGGCGCCTTCGCGCATCCATTTGCTGCCTTCGCGCACCTGCGGAATCCAGTTCTCCATCCAGTTCAGGTAGTCGGCCGTCTGGAACTGGCGGTTGCGCAGACGCCGCACCACCGGCGTGCGCCACACGCGCGAGCGGTAATCGTGCCAGATCGCGGCCAGCTCGGTCAGCAGCTGGCCCAAGCCTTGCGGAGCCATGTCCGGATCGTGCGGCGGCGCGATCGCGGCGGCGTCGTCGCTGTTCGCGTCTTCTCGCGCCGCAGCCACGGCGGGCGCGCCCACGGCGATCTGCGGCGCGTGCACGGCCTCGGCTTCCAGCAGCATGTACGCGGCCATGAAACGGCCCGATTCCGGGATGTAGCAGAAGATCTGCTCGCCTGGCTTCACTTCGCGCGTTTCCAGAAACTCGGCCAGCATGATCAGGATGGAGGCCGCGCCGGTATTGCCGCGCCACGCCAGGTTGCTGAACCAGCGTTCGCGCGGGATCACCAGGCCGGCCTTCTCCATCAGGTCTTCCACCACGGGGATGAATTTCTCGGACGAGTAATGGCACAGGAAGTGGTCCACCTGGTCTGGGTCCACCCAACCGTCGCGCACCAGCTTGGCGTATTCATGGATGCCGATGTCGAACAGGTGCGGCAGCAGGCGGATGTCCTGGCGCAAGGACAGCGCGCCATCGGCCTCGGCCTCGTTCCACGACGGATAGTCCAGATGGCCCTTGGCTCGGTCGGCCGACAGGCCCAGCTGCATGCACACCGGATAGTCGCCCGAGAACGAGCGCTGATGCACCCACTTCAGGCGCAGGCGCACGCCTTGCGAGGCGCCCGGCAAGGGCCGTCCGCTATTGCCCAACAACACCGCTCCCGCGCCGTCCGACAGCATCCAGCGCAGGAAATGCGCGTCGAAGTCGGCGTCGTAGCCGCGCGCCGCGAAGCGCGAGCGCTTGAACAGCCGCGACGGCAGCTCGCTGGCCACGGCCAGGGCGCTGGCATGTCCGCCCAGCTCCACGCCCTGCGCGGCCGTCTGGATGGCCGACACGCCCGCGGCGCAGATGCCGTGCACCGACAGGGTTTCCATCGGATGCGCGGCCAGCTCGCCCTGGATCATGTTGGAGAAACCTGGCATCAGCGCGTCTCCGCCCGACGAGCCGCTCGCCAGCAGCGACACGGCCGCCAGGTCGCTGTCGTGGCGCCGCAGGCAATCGCGGATGGCGTTGGCCGCGAGCTGCGCGTTGGTGTACACCGTAGCGCCCTCGGGATCGATTGCGTAGTAGCGCTGCTTGATACCGTTCTCGGCCAGGATGCGGCTCTTGATGCGGCTGGACATGCGGTTCAGCGGCGCAATGTAGCTGTCCATGGCATCGTTGGACACGGGCTCGCCCGGCATGAAGTAGCCGGCGCTTTCCAGGTAGACACGATGAAACGCAATGGGCATGAGAGGCCTCTGGTGGATGTGGAGAGTGCAGCGCTAGCGGATGTGCTCGGGCGCCATGCATGAACGGCTGCGAAAGCGCGGCATGAAGGCGCCCAGCACGAACACGCGGAACATGTAGGGCGTGAGGCCCGGCTCGTTCAAGGCCGGATTCACGCGACTGCGGTATTGCTCGCGGTGCAGGCGCGTCAGTTCGGACCAGTGCGCCCGCGGATGCTCGTGGTGCGCGGTGTGCAGGCCGATGTTGAAGAGCAGCGGATTGACCAGGCCTTCGAAATTGCGCGCATAGTTCAGGCCCGCGACGGACCGGGGCCCGCCGTCGGCGTGCGCATGCTGCAGGTAGTTGGTGGCCAGCAGCCAGTGCAGCCCGTGCAGTTGCGGCACGATGACGAACACCAGCGCCTTCACGGGGTTGACCGCCAGCAGCCCGCCCCACAGACCCAGCCATACGCCGTACTGCGCCATGCAATAGCGCCAGGCGCCCGGCCAATGCCGGTACAAGCGGCCCAGCCACGCGAAGAACAAGGGATACAGCACCCAACCCGCCTGCAATGGATGGATCAGGTAGCCCCACAAATGGTTGGTGTCGCCGCCGAAGCGGTAAGTGCGCGCCACGTCGCGCACGCCATGCTTGTAGCGGTGGTGGTTGGCCACGTGCGCCGGATAGAACACGAAGGTCGGGTGCCCTTGCAGCAGCGTGATCCAGAAATCGGTGGCGCGGTTGGTCCAGCGGCCGCGCCACATGCGGATGTGCGTATGGTTGTGATGGATGACGCCCACGCCCAGGGTCAGGAACAGCATCAGGCCGTATAGCGGCCACCAGAAGCCGTACACCCACTGCCAGGCCGCCAGCGCGGGCAACGCAGCCAGGTAGGCCAGGCTTTGCCAGTCGCGCCGGCTGCGCAGCGACGGCAGCCGGCGCTGCCGCTTAAGCGCGCCCGCCAAGCGATTCTCGTTGCCGGAAAGCATTCAGCTGGGACTGTGCCGCCTCAGCCTTGAGGCGGGTGCGGAACAGGCGGTCCATGAAGGTGAACTGGAAACCGTAATTGCCGTTGTAGCAGGCATGGTGCAAGTGATGCCTGCGGCTGGCGGCGAACCAGTGCGCATAGGACACGTTGGGAAAGAAGTCGTAGTTGGCGTGGCCGATGCAATTGAAGAACAGGCTGAACAGCGGCACCGACGCCAGCGACCAGAAACTGAAGTCATGCAACACCATGGGCAGCATGATCACGTTGCCCAACATCAGCGCTTCGATGGGATGGAAGCTGTAGGTCGAGAACGGCGTGGTCACGACCGAGCGATGATGCGGCAGGTGGAAGCGGCGCAGCAGCTTGGTGTGCAGCAGGCGGTGGTTGATCCAGAAATGCACGTCGTTCCAGGCCACCAGCACCAGGATCTCGACCGTGATCTTTTGCCAACTGGCATCCGGGTCCAGGTGCGCCCAGCCCAGCTGCAGCAGGCCCCACGGGAAAATCATGCCGGTGCCGAACAGCAGGATGGACAGGCCGGACTGTGCGAATTCGCGCCGCAGCTGGCCCGGCGCCAGCGGGCGCGGATCCAGCGCTCGCCCGATGCCCAGCGCGGGCAGGATGTGCTGCGTCAGCAGCCAGGTGGCCGCACCGAAGACCAGATAGATGCCGCTGAAGAACAGCAGGCCCGCCAGCATGACTTGCCAGGCGGACAAGGCTACAAAAGCTTGGGCCATGAACGTTTTGTTTCACCCGAAGAATGGCCGCATGATAAGCAATCCGTCAGCTTCCCGGTAGGACATTTATTACTAAATGAATCCGAACACCACAAAGCTGGCGGACTGCTCACCAAGTTCGGGCTACTGGCAGGGATATTGCCGGTTCAGTCCCGCCACGGCGGCGTCCATGCGCGCCGCCAAAGCCGTGCTGGCGGGCGGCATGGGCATGCGCAGTTCCTCGCTCAGCAGGCCCTGACGCCCCAGCTGTGCCTTCAAGGGACCGGGATTGGGTTCGGCGAAGGTCAGTTGGATGACCGGGACCAGCGCGTGGAACAGCTTGCGGGCCAAGTCCAGCTGCTGGGCCTTCACGGCCTGGTGCATGGCCACGAACAGGTCGGGACGGATATGCGCCGCGGCCGCGATCATGCCTGCGCCCCCCAGGCTCATCACCGACAGCGCCTGCAGGTCCTCGCCCGCCAGCACGTGCATATTGCCGTCGGCGATCAGGGCGATCGTCTTTTCCAGCAAGCCGCCGCAGTCCTTGATGGCCGCGATGTTGGGATGCGCGGCCAGCGCCAGCAGGGTCGCTGTATCCAATGTCGTGCCAGTGCGGTAGGGGATGTCGTAGAGCACCAGGGGGAAGCGCGAGGCATCGGCCAGGCAGCGGAAATAGGCGGCGGCGCCTTCCTGGCCGGGGCGCACGTAGTACGGCGCCGGCGCCAGGATGCCGGCCAACGGACGCGTGCCGAAAGCCGCCAGCCGCTGCATCACGTGTCCGTGATGGTTGCCCGCCAGGCCCATGATGACGGGCAGTCTGCCGGCCTCGGTCAGCACGGCATCCAGCACCGCCAGCTGCTCGGCATCGTCCAGCGACGCGGCCTCGCCGGTGCTGCCGCACACGACCAGCCCATCCACGCCCGCCGCGGCGTAGTGGCGCACCAGGCGGCGCAAAGCCCCGCCGTCCACGGCGCCGCCGGAAAACGGCGTGACGAGAGGCACCCAGACGCCCTGGATCGGAGATTGATGATGAGATTGCATGTGAACACTCCTGCGTTGTAAGCGGACCGTGGTTGAGGACCGTACAGAAGTGCTCGGGATACTAGGGGATGCGCGGACGGCGCCAAGCGCCGCCAGGAGGCCGCTGTTCCGTCGCCCATCTGACGGAACAGCATGCTCCGGTCAGATGAGCGGCTGTTTTTTGGATTTCAGGCCGGCGCAAGCCAGCACCACGCCCAGGGCGCGGAACGGGAAAGCGGATTGGATGGCCTGATGAATCATGAATGCGGGAACGGATGCGGTGGTGTGCAAGCGCAGATGCGGAAATCTACCGGGAGGCCGCAACCGTGTCAACGGCGTGCAGCGCGGCGGCGGCGCGGCTCAGCCCAGGCTGGCCAGGAACACCGCGCACAGGGCTTCCATGCCCTGGCGGTCGTCTTCGTCGAAACGATCCGGCACCGGGCTGTCCACGTCCCACACGCCGATCAATTGGCCCTGATGGACCAGCGGCACCACGATCTCGGAACGCGAAGCCGCGTCGCAGGCGATGTGGCCGGGAAACGCATGCACGTCAGGCACCAGCTGCGTCTGCCGCTGGCTGGCGGCCGCCCCGCATACGCCGCGGTTCAGCGGGATGCGCACGCAAGCAGGCTTGCCCTGGAACGGACCCAGCACCAGTTCCGTGCCGTCAAAGAAATAGAAGCCCGCCCAGTTCAGGTCGGGCAGGGCCTGGTAGGCCAGCGCGCTCAGGTTGGCGGCATTGGCGATGCGGTCGGGCTCGCCTTCGAGCAGGGCGCGGGCCTGGGTGGCCAGGCCGGCATACAGGGCGGCCTTGGAGTCGGCGACGATGGGAGCGGCTTCGAACATGGCAAATGTAACTGTACAGGCGATTATCGATGCAGGTGATTTTAGGGGTTCCCGGCGTTATGGGGGCCGGGCCTCTGCCGTGTGGGACAATAGTTTTTTGCCGAATGTTTTTCCGCCGGGCCACCCAAGGGACCAAGCGCCCGTATTTTCCTACCCTTCTTTTTCAAGAAGCACTCCATGGACAAGCCTCTCGAACCTGCGTTTTCCTTTTCGGAACGCGCCCAGCAACTCACCAGCTCCGCCATCCGCGAGATCCTCAAGGTCACCGAGCGCCCCGAAGTCATTTCGTTCGCTGGCGGCCTGCCGGCGCCCGGCGGCTTCCCGGTAGAGGTAGTTCGCGCGGCATTCGACAAGGTACTGTCCACCAACGGCCGCGCCGCCCTGCAGTATGGCCCCACGGAAGGCTTTGCGCCGCTGCGCCAATGGGTGGCCGATGATCTGAACAAGGCCGGCGCCAGCGTTGCCGCCGACCAGATCCTGATCGTGTCGGGTTCGCAGCAGGCGCTGGACCTGCTGGGCAAGGTGCTGATCGACAAGGACAGCAAGGTGTTGGTCGAAGATCCCAGCTATCTGGGCGCGCTGCAATCGTTCAGCCTGTACCAGCCCAACTTCGTGCCGGTACCCACCGACGAAGGCGGCTTGATCCCCGAAGCGATCACGCCTGAACTGGCTGGCGGCGCCCGCTTCCTGTACGCCCTGCCCAACTTCCAGAACCCCACCGGCCGCACGCTGAACCTGGAACGCCGCATCGCGCTGGTCAAGCGCGCCGCGGAACTGAACCTCACCATTGTCGAGGACGATCCCTACGGCGAACTGCGCTACGCCGGTGAACCGCAGCCTGGCCTGATCGCGCTGGCTGCCGAGTACGGCGCCAACGTCGTTCGCTTGGGCACGTTCTCCAAGGTGCTGGCCCCCGGCCTGCGCCTGGGCTACATCGCCGCCGCGCGCCCGCTGATCAACAAGCTGGTGCAGGCCAAGCAGGCCACCGACCTGCACACGCCCACGCTGACCCAGATGGCCGTGTACGAGATCGTCAAGGACGGCTTCCTGGAAGAGCACCTGCCCAACGTGCGCGAAATCTACCGCGCCCAGGGCAGCTGCATGCTGGAAGCCATCAAGCAGGAATTCCCCGACACCGTCACCTGGACCAAGCCTGAGGGCGGCATGTTCATCTGGCTGACCTTGCCCGAACACATCGACAGCACCAAGCTGCTGGAAAAGGCCATCGCGCAAAACGTGGCGTTCGTGCCCGGCGCGCCGTTCTACTGCGGCGCCGGCAAGACCAACACGCTGCGCCTGAGCTTCGCCACCGTGCCGGAAGACAAGATCCGCCGCGGCATCGCGATCCTGGGCAAGCTGCTGAAAGGGGTGTGACCCCCCCCGAAGCGCCTGCGGCGCTTCCCCCCAGGGGGCGCCGCTACGGACCGGCGGAGCCGGATCCGTGCGGCCCCACTTTCGCCACGACAGTGGCGATATGACGAGGGTGCCTCGAAGGGGCTACAGGACATGAACGGCGGCTGGGCAGGATGCCCGGCCGCCGTTGTTTTATGCTCTTGGTTTTCCCATTCCGTTTCGCCGTGACAGTGAGCGCCCCCCAACCATCCCCCGTTGACCTCAGCGACATCGTCTTCACCGACTGGGTCGAACGCTGGCTGCCCAAGTCCTGGCGGCCCTATGCCCGCCTGTGCCGCCTGGACCGCCCCATCGGCACCTGGCTGACCCTGCTGCCGGCCATCGCCGCGCTGGTCCAGGCCGCGGGCGGCCTGCCGGACCTGCGGCGGCTGATCGTGTTCTCGCTGGGCGCGCTGCTGATGCGCGGCATTGGCTGCACCGTCAATGACATGTGCGACCGCAATTTCGACAAGCACGTCGAGCGCACCCGCTTCCGCCCGCTGACCAGCGGCCAGCTGACGATGAAGAACGCGGTCTGGTTCCTCATCGGGCAGTTGCTGGTCTGCGGGTCGCTGCTGTTTTTCCTGAACGAAATGAGCCGTTGGCTGGCCGTGGCGGTGCTGCCCTTCGTCTTCATCTACCCGCTGTGCAAGCGCGTCACGTACTGGCCGCAAGTAGTGCTGGGCATCTGCTTCAACTGGGGCATGCTGATGGCCTGGTCGGACACGCAGAACCACGTGCCGCTGGCCGCCATCGCCATGTGGGCGGGCGCGGTGCTGTGGCAGGTCGGCTACGACAGCATCTACGCCTACGTGGACGTGCGCGACGACCGCAGCCTGGGCCTGCATTCCACCGCCATGCGTTTCGGCGACCAGGGCAAGCTCTGGATCGGCGGCTTCTACCTGGCCACCATCGCGCTGTGGGCCTGGGGCGGCTACGCCATCGGGCTGTCTTGGGCCTATCAGGTCGGCATGGTGGCGGTGGCGGTGCACCTGGCGTGGCAGCTGAAGGTCTTCGACATCCAGCGGCCCGACCGCAACTTCATGCTGTTCCGCGCCAACCTGTGGCTGGGCGCCCTGCTGGTCGCCGCCGCGCTGGCCGGCACGCTGATCCGCTGAGGGCTGCGTCGGCAGCGCCCTGATCGCGGCGCTGATGCCCCGTTGACGCCGCGCATTGCCGGCGGCGCCGACTGGGGCCATGATGTAGCCACCGCAACGCTTTACGGAGACCACGCATGCCCTCACTGCTCAAATCCCTGGCCTTGTCGGCCGCCGCGGCCGCCGCATTCGTGGCGATCCCGGCCCAGGCCGCCAGCGATTGCTCGGCCCAGCGCGGCTGCGCCGCCAAGTTCTGCGAAATCGAAAACGACATCGCCGCCGCCAAGGCACAGAACAATACCCGCCGCGAAGCCGGGTTGCGCAAGGCCTTGGCCGAGGCGAAAGCCCATTGCACCGACAGCCGCCTGCAGTCGCAGCGCGAAGCCGATGTGCGCGACAAGCAGAACAAGGTCGCCGAACGCGAAAGCGAGCTCAAGCAGGCCCGGGCCAAGGGCAAGCAGGACAAGATCGACAAGGCCCAGCGCAAGCTGGATGAAGCCCAGGCGGAATACAACGCCGCGCTGGTCGAACTGAACCGCTGATCCTCCGCCCTCCTGCCAGCCCCGGGATCAAGCCGGGGCTGCGCGCCCCACTTCCCCCCCGCCGCCGCCTGACCTCCGCCCCTCCCGGGTGGACTACCTCCTATGGTGTCATCAAACGGAAATTTCACCATCCATGGTGCCATTTGGTGAAATGGAAACCTATTAGTCTTCTTTTTGGAAAGATGTTTTCAGAGAATCAGGGTTTATCCGGGGGTGTTTTGAGGCCAGAATGCATCTCATCGGGACACAGCAAGCGAACCCCAGGCAATCAGGTCAGCGGTTCGGCTCCCAAGCTCAAGACACTGGAGGTCTGCCATGAAAACCCTTGCTACCGCTTTGATGCTGTCGATGTCCGTTCTGGCTGCCGGCGCCCAAGCCGCCGAGGCTGATCAGGGCCCCACCCGCGCTCAAGTCCAGGCCGAACTGCAACAGGCCAAGATTTCGGGCCAATACACCTTCGGCGAAGAAGGCTACCCCGCCGCCATCGCCCCGAAGTCGACCCTGACCTCGCAGCAAGTGCAAGCTGAACTGCAGCAAGCCAAGAACGCCGGCGAAGTGACCTTCGGTAATCTGGACTACCCGCCCGTCGCCGCGGCTGAACAAGCCACTTCGCTGACCCGCGCCCAGGTCCGCACCGAACTGGCCCAAGCCAAGTCGGAAGGCCTGGTCACCTTCGGCAACCTGGACTACCCGCCCCTGGGCAGCTGATCCCCCCCTGGCCTCCCCGGCCAGGCAGCGCCCCGAAGCCCTCCGGCCCCAAACCGGAGGGCTTCGTTTTTGACGTTTCGACAATAAATTAAGTCGAATTAACGTTACCGATGGCCGATTCGACTATTTAGCATCTACACATCGACAGCGACCCCGCATAGGATGAGCTCACCCATCCCCCTTCCATGCAGGAGCCGCACCATGACCACCGTCTCTCCCCGGCCCGTCCTACTCCTGGGCGCCGGAAAAATCGGTTTCGCCATCGCCCTGATGTTGGAACGCAGCGGCGGCTACTCGGTGCTGGTTGCCGACCAGGATCCCGCGCGGCTGCGCATCGCGGCCGAGCTGGGCTGCGAAACCCGCCAGATTTCCGACGACGACTCCGTGGCGCAATGCATCGAAGGCCGATACGCGGTCATTAACGCCTTGCCCTTTCACCGCGCCGCCGCGGTGGCCGGTCTATGTGCCAAGGCAGGCGTGCACTACTTCGACCTGACGGAAGACGTGGCCAGCACGCACGCGATCCAGGCGCTGGCGGAAACCGCAAGCAGCGTACTGATGCCCCAATGCGGCCTGGCTCCAGGTTTTATCGGCGTGGTCGGCAACGCACTGGCGCGCCGCTTCGACACCCTGCTGGACCTGCGCATGCGCGTGGGCGCCCTGCCGCGCTATCCCTCCAACAGCCTGCGCTACAACCTGACCTGGAGCACCGAGGGGCTGATCAACGAATACTGCAACCCTTGCGAGGCCATCGTCGACGGCCAGTTGACCAGCGTGCCCGCCCTGGAAGGCTACGAAACTTTCGCGCTGGATGGCGTGGAATACGAGGCCTTCAACACCTCGGGCGGATTGGGCACCTTACCCGCCACCTTGCGCGGCCGCGCCCGCAACGTGGACTACAAATCGGTGCGCTACCCGGGCCACTGCAGCATCATGAAACTGCTGCTCAACGACCTGCGCCTGCGCGACCGCCGCGACCTGCTCAAGGAAATCTTCGAGGCTGCCATACCCACGACCGAACAGGACGTGATCGTGATCCAGGCCTCGGCGTCCGGCCGCCGGCGTGGCCGCCTGGAGGAAGAGTCCTACCCCATCCGCATCTTCGGCGCGGAAGTCGACGGCCATCGCCTCAGCGCCATCCAGCTCTCCACCGCTGCCGGAATCTGCGCCGCGGTGGACCTGGTGGCGCAGGGCGCCTTGCCGCAGCGCGGCTTCGTGGGCCAGGAAGCGATAGACCTGGATACGTTCATCAACAACCGTTTCGGCCGGGTCTATGCGGGCAAACCGCTGGCCCTGGCAGGCAGCGGCGCCATGGCCGACCGCTGAATCCGGTCGCGCGCCGCCCCCGGCGTCCTATCCCGCAAAAGCGCACGGCGGGATGGGACGCTAGCTCCAACCTTCCAGGCGCAACGTCGCGCGCACCAGGCGCTGCTCTTCCTGCTCGATATCGGCCAGGCTCTGGCGCACGCTGTCCACGTGGTCCGCGGCGGCCTTGCGCGCCTGCTCCGGCTGGCGCGCCGTTACGGCGTTGAACAGCCGCGTGTGCTGCCGGTCGATCTGGCGTTTCTCGGGTTGGCGATGGTACAGGTTGTTGACGCAGGCGAAGACCGACCCCAGCAGCAGATCCGTCAAGGATTGCAGCGTGTGCACCAGCACCGGATTGTGCGAAGCCTCGCAGATGGCCAGATGGAAGGCATGGTCCAGATGCGCATGCGTCGCCGTGTCGGTGGCGGTGCCCTGGGCCGCCACCATTTCGTCATAGCGGCGGCGGATCATGATGAAATCCGCCTCGGTACCGCGTATGGCTGCCAACCGGGCGGACTCGGCTTCCAGCAGCGAACGCACTTCCAGCAGGTCATAGAGCGTGCGCGGCTGCGAATTGAACAGATGCATGAGCGGCCCGGCGTCGACCTTGGAAATGTGCGCCACATAGGAACCCTTGCCCTGCGCGGTATGGATGATCTCGCGCGCGCGCAACAGCTTGAGCCCTTCTCGCAAGGCCGTGCGCGACACGCCCAGCTTCTCGGTCAGGCGCCGTTCGGAAGGCAGCGCCTGGCCGGCCTTCAGCACTCCGTCCAGGATCAGGCGCTCGATCCGCTCGGCGACCTCGTCCGCCACCTGACGGGGCTTTTCTTCTGTTTCCGCGTACATGCACTCTCCGTCACCAGTGGTATGACCAAGCGGCCCATCGATAGGAGCCATTGGATCACACCCCTGTAAGTCGCTGATATAAAACCATAAAAAATACGTATTTGCCTATATGGCAGCGCACAAACTGGTATGACCAGTGAGTTTTGATATGGACATTGAGAGAGACGCGAACGATGATGTCGGGACCAGATACGCCCGGCGCGCGGCGTCGGCCAGTCCCTTACCGCTAGAGAACCGCATGACTCAACGCATCCAGCACCACGGCCTGCAAGTGGCGGCCAATCTCAACCAATTCATCGAACAGGAAGCCCTGCCCGGCACCGGCCTGGATGCCGACGGCTTCTGGCAAGGCTTTGCGGCCCTGGTGGACGACCTGGCTCCCAAGAACCGCGCGCTGCTGGCCGAACGCGACCGCCTGCAGGCCGAACTCGACGCCTGGCACCGCGCCCATCCCGGCCCCATCGCCGACCCGGCCGCCTACCGCAAATTCCTGGAAGGCATCGGCTATCTGCTGCCGCAGCCCGCCAGCGTGCGCGCCACCACCGAGAACGTCGATACCGAGATCTCGCAGCAGGCCGGCCCGCAGCTGGTCGTACCCATGTCCAATTCGCGCTACGCGCTGAACGCCGCCAATGCGCGCTGGGGCAGCCTGTACGACGCGCTCTACGGCACCGACGCCATCCCCGCCACGCCCGGCGACACGGGCCGCGGCTACAACCCGGAACGCGGCGCCGCCGTCATCGCCCGCGCCCGCGCCTTCCTGGACACGGCCGCGCCATTGGCCCAGGGCTCGCACGTCGACGCCCGCGGCTACACCATTGAAAATGGCCAATTGCGCGTGGCGCTGGCCAATGGCTCGACCGGCCTGAAGAATGCCGCGCAATTCGCCGGCTACCAGGGCGAGGCATCCGCACCCTCGGCCATCCTGCTCAAAAACAACGGCCTGCACTTCGAAATCCAGGTCGACCGCAGCCACAGCATCGGCGCCACCGACGCCGCAGGCGTCAAGGACGTGCTGGTGGAAGCCGCGCTCACCACCATCATGGACTGCGAGGACTCCATCGCCGCAGTGGACGCCGACGACAAGGTCCACGTCTATCGCAACTGGCTCGGCCTGATGAAGGGCGACCTGACCGAAGAGGTCACCAAGGGCGGCAAGACCTTCACCCGCAAGCTCAACGCCGACCGCAACTACACGCGCCCCGACGGTTCGCCGCTGACCCTGCACGGCCGTTCGCTCATGTTCGTGCGCAACGTCGGCCACCTGATGACCAACCCGGCCATCCTGGACCGCGAAGGCCGCGAGATCCCCGAAGGCATCCTGGACGCCGTGGTCACCAGCCTGGCCGCCTTGCAGGACCGCAAGCACAAGCTGAATTCGCGCACCGGCTCCGTCTACATCGTGAAGCCCAAGATGCACGGCCCGGTCGAAGCCGCCTTTGCCAGCGAATTGTTCGACCGCGTCGAAGACCTGCTGAAGCTGCCGCGCAACACCCTGAAAATGGGCATCATGGACGAAGAGCGCCGCACCAGCATCAACCTCAAGGCCTGCATCGAAGCCGCCGCCGCGCGCGTGGCCTTCATCAACACGGGCTTCCTGGACCGCACCGGCGACGAAATGCACTCCAGCATGGAAGCCGGCCCCATGCTGCGCAAGGGCGACATGAAGTCCACCGCCTGGATCACCGCCTACGAGCGCAACAACGTGCTGGTCGGGCTGGACGCCGGCTTGCGCGGCCGCGCCCAGATCGGCAAGGGCATGTGGGCCATGCCGGACCTGATGGCCGCCATGCTGGAACAGAAGATCGCCCACCCCAAGGCCGGCGCCAATACCGCCTGGGTGCCTTCGCCCACCGCCGCCACGCTACACGCGCTGCACTACCACCAGGTCGACGTGCAGGCGGTGCAGCAGGAACTGGAACGCACCAAGCTCGACAGCGTGCGCGACGACTTGCTGGGCGGCCTGCTGACCGTGCCGGTCGGCGACCCATCCAAGTGGTCCGCGCAGGACATCCAGCAGGAACTCGACAACAACGTCCAGGGCATCCTGGGCTATGTGGTGCGCTGGATCGACCAGGGCGTGGGCTGCTCCAAGGTGCCGGACATCCACAACGTCGGCCTGATGGAAGACCGCGCCACCCTGCGCATCTCCAGCCAGCACATCGCCAACTGGCTGCGCCATGGCGTGACCAACCGCGAGCAGGTCACGGAGACCTTCAAGCGCATGGCCAAGGTGGTCGACGGCCAGAACGCGGGCGATGCCCTTTATCGCCCGATGGCCGGCAATTTCGACACCTCGCTGGCGTTCAAGGCCGCCTGCGCGCTGGTGTTCGAAGGCCTGACCCAGCCCAACGGCTACACCGAGCCGCTGTTGCATAAGTACCGCCTGGAGTTCAAGGCCGCCCAGGCCTGATCCCGACGCGCTACGCCGCAGCACGCAGATCGGACAGCCTTGCTGTCCGGTTTTTTTTGGGGCGCGACCCTGAAAAATAACGCGCGCAATTTAGCACGGTCGTGCTAAATTGCGCGCATGACTGCCAAAACCGAGAAAAGCGAACTGACCTTCGCGGCCATTGTGGACGCGGCCCTGGACATGGCCGCAGCACAGGGCATGGAAAGCCTGTCGCTCGGCCAGGTGGCCAAGCGCCTGGGCATCAGCAAAAGTGGCGTGTTCTCGCGCGTGGGTTCGCTGGAAGCCTTGCAGCAGGCGGTGCTGGACGAATACGACCGGCGTTTCGTCGGAGCCGTATTCACGCCGGCCATGGCCCATCCCCGCGGCCTGCCTCGCCTGAACGCCCTGGTCTCGCTCTGGATCGAACGCGCCAGCAACGTCGAAACGCTGACCGGCTGCATCTACGTAGCGGGCGCCTTCGAGTATGACGACGTGGAATCCCCCCTGCGCTCGGTGCTGGAAGGCAATCTGCGGCGCTGGCGCGACGCCATGCTGCGCACGGTCAACCAGGCTCTGGAAGCCGGCCATGTCAGGCCGGACACGGATCCTGAACAACTCGTGTTCGAGGTCTACAGCCTGATGATCGGGCTGATGCACGACGCACGCTTCCTGCGCGACCCCAAGGCCCCCGAGCGGGTGCGGGCCGCTTATGAACGATTGATTTCCACCTACCGCAGTTTCAAGTACCTCGAGTAGTCGTTTTTTTGCGCCGGCCCGTGCCGGCAATTCTTCACTTAAATTTCGCACGATCGTGCGAAATTTGTCCAGGAGCCTGCCATGTGGATTGTTATCGCAGTAATCGCCGCTACAGCGGGGGCCAGAGTCTGGCTGCAGTGGCGCGCCCTGCTGAAGCAGTTGCCGGACTGCGCCGAGCATCTGGTACTTTTCTAGAATGACATGGCCATCCCGTTCTATATTTCGAGTTCGCCTCCCCCGAACGTCGTCATGCCGCGCTCCAATCATCTACTGATCATCGATCCGCAGAATGACTTCTGCGATCTGCCCGAGTCCTACCTGCCCAGGGATCCCGTGACGGGCGCCGCGCACGCGCCCGCCCTGCCGGTGGCTGGCGCGCATGCCGACATGCAGCGGCTGGCGCGCTTCATCGACACGGCCGCGCCCGCGCTCACGTCGATCACGGTGACGCTGGATTCGCACCACCGCCTGGACATCGCCCATCCGACCTTCTGGTCCACCGGCGATGGCCAGCCGGTGGCTCCGTATACGCCGATCACGGCGGCCCAGCTGCGCGCCGGCGATTTCCGGCCGCGCCACGCCGACGACCTGCCGCGCACCTTGTCCTATCTGGACGAATTGGAAGCGCGGGGCCGCTACACCCTGATGGTATGGCCGCTGCATTGCGAGATCGGCACCTGGGGCCACAACGTGCATGCCGACGTGCGCGCGGCCTACAGCCGCTGGGAAGACGAGCGCCAGTTCATCGTGCGCAAGGTGCCCAAGGGCATGAACCCCTGGACCGAGCACTACAGCGCGCTGATGGCCGAAGTCCCCGACGCCGACGATCCGCGCAGCCAGCTCAACCACAGCTTGCTGGATTCGCTGGATCGCGCCGAAACCATCCTCATCGCCGGCCAGGCCGGCAGCCATTGCGTCAAGGCCACCGTCGAACACCTGGCCGAGCATCTGCCCGGCCGCGACCTGTCGCGCCTGGTCCTGCTGACCGATTGCATGAGTCCGGTCGCGGGCTTCGAAGACGCACAGGCGACATTCCAGCAGCGCATGCGCGACCTGGGCATACAGGCGCGCACCAGCGTCGACATGGCGCGGGCGCTGCTCGCGGCCTGATTGCGCCGCGCAAAGACAACGGCCGCCTGCTTGCGCATGGCGGCCGTGGCTGACAGGCTGGATGGAGAGCGCTCAGGCGCCGCCTTCGTGGCCTTCGCACTGCACGTACAAGGCGCCGATCGCTTCGCATAGGGCGGCGGGTTGCTGGAACAGGCGCGCAATCAGTATGCAACCCTGCACCGTGGCGAACACCGCGCGGCCGGCCGCCTCGGGCGTGCCGGAGAACTTCATCGTGCCCTGCGCCGCGCCTTCGGCCAGCACCCTGGCCAGCCAGGCTTCGTGCGCGCGGAAGAATCCCTGCAATGCGCCGCGCACGCGTTCGGGCAGCGAGTTGACCTCGGCCGCCAGCATGCCGGCCAGACAGAGTTCGCCGGACCCGCAGGCGCGCGATTCCATCATCGACAGATATTGATCCAGCTGCTCCTGCGCCGGCAGCGAAGTATCGATGGCGCGTATGGCAGCCAGCGCACGCGTGCTGTAGGCGTCGACAGCCTCGTAGAGCAAGTCGTCCTTGCCCGGAAAGTAATAGTGGATGCTGGACGTCTTCACGCCCACGTGCTCAGCCAGGTCGCGGTAGCTGAAGCCGTTGCATCCGCGCGTGCGGATCAGCTTCTCGGCATGGGCCAGAAGCTGTTCGCGAGTGGTGTTGGAAGTAGGAGTGTCCATGGCTGAATATTACCTACTAATAGGTTGATTCGTCATCGGTTCCGGCAGCGTTGCCACTGCTCCAAAACCCTTGCGGACCCCGGCCGGGATGCACATCCCGCCCCCCGGGGTCCACATGTGCCAGCATAAGGTTCAGCCTTGCACGGGCGGGTAGGCCAGTTCGCCGCTCTCGGTCAGGCCATGCGCACGGGCGGCGGCCAGTTCCTGTTGCACTTGCGTGCGGGTCTTGCCGCCGGCCGCGGCAAACATCGTGGCGGCGTAACCTTCTTCGCCAGACACCAGCTCGCCGTTGGCGCGCGCCTGGGCCAGCTCTTGTTGCACCTGGGCGCGGGTCACCGTGCTTTCGGTGTTCAGGGGAGGCGGATAGTCCAGCTCGCCGGCTTGGGCGGCGCCGATGAAGGAAGCGGACAGGATCAGGGCGGATACGAGGGTCTTCATGGTTGATCTCCAATAAGGATCGGATGCAGCATCGGGGTTTTGATAGAGTTATCTACTTATAGATAGATATCGCGTGAAAAACTTAGCCTTGCACGGGCGGGTAAGCCAGTTCGCTACTGTCGGTCAGGCCTTGGGCGCGCGCGGCGGCCAGTTCTTTTTGGACTTGGGCGCGGCTCTTGTCGCCGGAGGCGGCAAAAATCGTGGTGGTGTTGCCTTCTTCGCTGGATGCCAGTTCGCCATTGGCGCGGGCTTGGGCCAGCTCTTGTTGCACCTGGGCGCGGGTCACCGTGCTTTCGGTGTTCAGGGCGGGCGGATAGTCCAGTTCGCCAGCTTGGGCGGCGCCGATGAAGGAAGCGGACAGGATCAGGGCGGATACGAGGGTCTTCATGGTTGAGCTCCAGATAACGATTGCGTAGCGGTTCAAAAACTATCTACTTATAGGTAGATGAAGAGGGAAATAAAAAAGCGGTCCTACTGTATTTCTGATTTCGACTGCGGCGTGTGTTTGGTTTGCTGCGTCGATGGATGAATCTTATCTACTACTAGGTAGATAGCGCAAGGGGGTTTTGTGAAACAAAATAATTCTGCTGCGCAAAAACCGGGAATTCGCCTCGACGCCATCACGTGCAAGCCGCAAGGAAATCAGGCATTGCAGGGACTGACCCGCATGGCTGATGTGCGATAAATCCTCGATAGCCGCAACTGCCGGGCGCTCAGCCCATGAAGTTCATTCTCACGCGGACGGTGCTGCCCCGTGCCACCAGCGTTCCGGCCTCGGGTTCCATCGAGACGATTTCCTCGTGCCCGAAACCCGGTTCACGTTGCAACGCAATGATCTCGATGACGAGACCGGCCGACTTGGCGCTTGGCATGGTCAGGCCCATGTCGTCGCCCTCCTCGATTTCCTTGCGGGTGTGCCAGGCGGGCACGATCACCCCAAGCGAACTTACCAGCGCCTGCACCAGCTGGGCGCTGGCTTGCACGGTATCCCGGAGTTGCCGGACTTCGTTGCGCAAGTCCGAAATCTCGGCGTGCAGGGTGGCGCTCTGTTGCGCTTCACGCGCGCTGCGGTCCGCGGCAGCCCGATCCGCGACATCAAGGTAGGCCAGCGCCGTGATCAGATCCCTGTGGCTGTCCTGCACATAAGAGGCGATCAACCAGGTCCGCAGATCGCCTTCGGGCGTGAGAAAGAGGCCTTGGATGTTGTCGGCGGCCGGCGAATAGCGGATGCTGTTGCGCGCCTCAAGCGAGTACTTCTCGCTTTGATCGCAGGGGTAGTCGGGTCCTACGGGCATGGCGTCCTCCCATCCAAGAACAACGCTGAGCTTGGCGGCTGGCTACGGCGCAAACCGTGCCAACCAACCTGCCCTGAACGGGACTCAGATTACTGCGTAAGCCCCGGCGTCGGAAGCCCTTCAGCCGTGGCGCCGCAGGACTATCGCCCAGGCTCTGCGCGGGGCTGCGCCATCCGCGGCATGACCTCGCGCCTGCGGCAAGCCTGGCGTTCAGCGGAAGGCAAGAAAAAGGCGCTTGCCCAGAGGGCAGAGGCCTTCTAACAACGAAATTCCGCTGACGCTGAATCAGAAGGGAATATCGTCGTCCATATCCGCCAGATTCGCACCGCTGCTGGCCGGAGCCGCTGCGGGAGCCGGACGCTGCTGCGGGGCCGGGCGTTGGGCCGGGGCGCGCTGCTGCGC
>NZ_JBARYB010000157.1:0-112498 GCF_049647645.1 Achromobacter sp. | reverse complement strand
CCCGCAAGCAGCGCGATGCGCGCCGGGTCCGGCGCCACGCGCGCCAGCATCAGGGCCAGCACGCGGCCCACCGGGCCCGCGCCGAGTATCGCTATGTCGAAGGCGGATGAAGTCATGACCGGATTTTAACCGTCCACTACAATCCGCAGCAGCCGGCGCGTCTTGGCGCCGTGGCCCCCTTTCCGGTCGATCGACATGACGCAGCTCCAGGCCTCTACTCCGCTGTCCGCCGTAACCGCCCGCCGTCCGCGCGGCAAAGTCGCGGTAGGACTGTTGGCCTGCCTGCTCGGCGCGGTGGGGGCGCACTGGTGGTATCTGGGCCGGCGTCACGCCTGGCTGGTGACCGTATTCGCTTTGGCCAGCCTGTTCTGCGCAGTCAGCTTTTACCCCGTCTGGTACGACAACCCCGCTTTCTTCCTGGTGTTCATTCCCATGGTCGACGGGTTCATCGAGAGCGCGGTGTTCTCGCTGATGCCGGACGAGAAATTCGACCGCCTCTATAACGCGGGCCTGGGCCGGCCGACCCAGACCGGCTGGGGACCAGTGCTGGTCGCCATCCTGGCCTGCCTGGTCGGCGCCATCGTCTCGATGTTCGCCATCGCCATGGTGGTGGTCTACACCTGGATCGCCATGGGCTGGCTGGACGGCTACGTTTTCTAGCGCGGATTTGGCGCGCTGCCCGCCTATTCGCGCATTAGCGCTTCGATTTCTCCCGCCTGCACCGGCACGCCGCGGGTGATCAGTTCACAGCCTTCGTCGGTGACCAGCGCATCGTCCTCGGTGCGGATGCCGATGTTCCAGTAGGCTTCGGGCACGTCGTCGGCGGGCCGCACGTAGATGCCGGGCTCGATCGTCAACATCATGCCCGTTTCCAGCTTGCGCCAGGGGCGTTCGGCGCCAAGGGCTGGGCCGGGCTGGCGGTAATCGCCCACGTCGTGCACGTCCAGGCCCAGCCAGTGGCCGGTGCGATGCATGTAGAAGCGGCTGTAGTCGCCGGATTCCAGCACGCCGTCCAGCGAGCCCTTCAAAAGCTTCAGGTCCAGCATGCCCTGCGCCAGCACGCGCAGGGCGGCCAGGTGGCCGTCATTGAAGCTGCGGCCGGGCGCCGTGGCTTGAGCGGCGGCATCCTGGGCCGCCACCGTCAGGTCGTACAGCGCGCGCTGCGGTCCGCTGTAGTGGCCGTTCACAGGAAAGGTGCGGGTGATGTCGCTGGCGTAGCTGTCGACCTCGCAGCCTGCGTCGATCAGCACCAGATCGCCATCGCGCAGCACCGCTTCGCCGGCCGGGTAGTGCAGCACGCAGGCGTTGGCGCCCGCGGCCACGATGCTGTTGTAGGCGACCGATTGCGCGCCGTGGCGGCGGAACTCGTACAGCAGTTCCGCCTCGATCTCGTACTCCCGCATGCCGGGGCGAGCGACGCGCATCGCGCGCACGTGGGCGCCGGCGGAGATCTTGGCCGCGCGCCGCATTGCGGCGATTTCAGTGGCGTCCTTGATCAAGCGCATCTCGGCCAGCAGGAAGCGGATGTCCTGTTGGCGGGAGGGCGGGGCATGGCCGCCGCGGCTGGCTTCGCGCGCCGCGGCCAGCCAGCGGTGCAGGCGGCCGTCGCTGCGCTTGTCGCCCGCCAACGGCGCGTACAGGGTGGCGTGGTCCTGCAGCAGCGCGGGCATCAGTTCGTCCAGCGCATCGAGCGGATGCGCGTCGTCGAAGCCGAAATACGCCGCCGCCGCTTCGGGGCCGAAACGCTTGCCTTCCCAGATTTCATGTTCGATGTGGCGGGGGCGGCAGAACAGCACGGCGCGGTCGGTCGCGCCCGCTATCAGTACCAGCCAGGCGCCGGGTTCGGTGAAGCCGGTGAGGTAGAAGAAGTCGCTGTCGTGCCGGTAGGGGTACTCCGCGTCGCGGTTGCGGGCGGCCTCCGGGGCGGTCGCCAGTATGGCGATGCCGCCGCCGTCGGCGCGCATCTGCTCCATCAGGCGTTGGCGCCGTGCGGCGTAGGGGGCGATGTCGTCGGGAGGCAGGCTCATGGCGGACTGGGGCGCAAACCCCGGCAGGGTGAGGATGCCGTTTACTTTACCTGCCATCCCCCGGATCCGACACCCCATGCTGGTCGCGCGGAATTCGCTGGGCCGCGCGGGGCAAGCTGCTACAATCGCCGCTCTGTCATTGGGGAGTAGCCATCCTTTGTCCCCACAAAGGAGCTAGCGTCAACAGACTTGGTGGTTCAGCGCTGCGTAGCAGCCGCTAGAACGCCATGGCGCTAGTAGCGGTATCCATGCACGTCGGCAAGCCCGCCGCATGGACCAGCCAGGCGAGACCTTTGGCCGCGTTGCGTTCACCCCAGCCGGGCGAGCCGCGACGTCGCGCCAATTGGTTTCTGCTCGTCCGGCTCGCCTATATGTTTCTCACCCTGTTCCTGTTTTTCCTGTCAGCGGCAGTGATCTATTTCGCCTGCGAGTTCTTCGTGAACGGCGTCGAATGGGTCGGCCATCGCTTTCAGCTGGGGGCCACCGCCACCGGCACCGTGCTCGCCGCGTTCGGCACCGCCTTGCCGGAAAGCGCCGTCACTTTCATGGCCGTGGTCTTCGGCGAAACTCCCGAGCAAAAAGACATAGGCGTCGGCGCTGCCATGGGCGGGCCGCTGGTGCTGGCGACGCTGGCCTATGCGGTGGTCGGCCTGGCCCTGTGGCGCGCCCGCCGCGGGCGCGCCACGCAGGCGGACTGTATCAACGCGGACCAGCGCCGGCTGGCCCGCGACCAGGCCTGGTTCATGGGCATCTTCGTTTTCAAGGTGGGCCTGGGCCTGCTGGCCTTTGCCTGGAAGCCCTGGCTGGGCATCCTGTTCCTGGCCACCTACGGCCTCTACGTCAAGCGTGAGCTCAGTCGCGATGAAGCGAGCCTGGATGCCGAAGAACTGGAACCGCTGAAGCTGCGCCCGCGCGATGCAGATCCCGCCATGTCCTGGGCAGTCGCCCAGACGATCCTGGCTCTGGTGGTCATCGCCGGGGCATCGCACGTGTTCGTGAACCAGATCGAACTGCTGGGCGTGGCCATGGGCGCATCGCCCCACGTCGCCGCCCTGTTGCTGGCGCCGGTGGCGACCGAGTTGCCGGAAATCATGAATGCGCTGATCTGGGTGCGCCAGGGCAAGGAACGGCTGGCTCTGGCCAATATCTCGGGCGCCATGATGATCCAGGCGACCATACCCAGCGCGCTGGGCATCTTCATGACGCCGTGGCTGCTGGACGCGCCCTTGCTGGCGGCCGGCCTGTTCACCATGCTGTCCATCGGTCTCCTGTGGCTGCGTTTCCGCCGCTCAGCCATGAGCGTGCCCGCTCTGTCCGCGGTGGGGGGGCTGTATGCCGTGTTCGCCGCTTATCTGGGCTGGCATTTCTACGTCTGACAGCGCTTTGCGCGTGGGGGCTTCGGCCCCTCGCCGGCTTTTGCCACATTCAGCCCAGTTCCGCGGCAAAAACCTTGTCCATAAGTGGAAACCCGCGTAAACTTTCGCCTGTTATCCATCCCAGGAGCAGTCTTCGTGAATACCGATTCCGGCGAAAGTAGTCGATCTTGCATCGACGTCGCTGTTTAACAGGTCCACGCAGAACTCCGTCTGCCGCAGCCTGTTGAACAGGTTGCGGTTGTATCCCAAGCTCCAGGCGCAAGCCCGGGCAATCGCGCAAGCCAGCGGCTTGCCGGGAACCTCCCCAACATAAACCGCCAGAACCGCCGCTAGCCGCAGCGTCAGCGTTCGCGCACGTTTTTCGTGCCTGTCCGCCGAGCGCCGCGCGGGTGCGCGCGTATTCGCGATCACGCTCCCCATTCTTGCAATGGAGGTCGTTATGCGTTTCTTCGACTTGTTCCTACGCCGCGCCGGCGTGGACCGCGCCACCGCCCTGGGCCGCCGCCGCGGCACTTCGCGCCTGACGGTCATTTGTCCGCGCGACGAGCTGGGCGCCTTGCGCAAGCAGATCTGCCTGGACTTCAACGCCGCCGGCCTGGACGTCTCGCAAGTGCAGATCGACCAGGGCCAGGACCCTGGCATGGCATCCGCCTGCATCACCGTCAATTGCCCGCCGGAGCTGCGTGGCGAACTGATGTCGCAGGCGCGCCGCCTGAGCGCCAATCCTGCCGTGCGCCACGTCCATTTCGGCGCCCAAGCCACGCAAGCCGCGCTGGCCTGAAGCCGCCTCATTTGTTCCACAGGAGAGATCATGCCTAGTGCCTTAGACCCCGAGCCTCGATTGCGCCCAGTGCGCGGCGCCGGCATGCCTGTCTGACCTGTCTACTCGCTGCGAGCCGACAGGCAGGATAGTCATCCTGGCCCGTACGGAGTCCGCAGCCAAGAATCCCCGGCCTGGCCCACGTCTTGTGCGCCCTTGCTGCCGGTATCGATTCCTCCGCTAGCTTCCCCTTCCGTTTTCCGCACCCGGCGCACTTCGATGCGATCCGGACACCGGCAACATTGCTCCGGTGCCTGCGCACGCCTGTACGCGGTGGATTGACGGCTTTCCGCGCGAAAGCCGCGGCCCGCTGCTGCCCGTGCGCAGACGCCGCAGGCAGGGTCGTCCGTGTCTCCAACAACTACACCTATAACCGGAGCACCCCGATGTTCAAATTCCTCAAATCCTTTTTTTCGTCCGCGGCTGGCCTGCGGCATAGCGCCAGGCACTTCCGCCGCTCGCCCATGCCCGAACGGGGCGCCGCGGCCGCCGCCGCGTCCTCGGACGCCGCCCGCCACGCCAACCGCCAGATGCTGGACCTGGCGCGCATGGACTTCGGCGCCTTGTTCGCCCTGTTCGGCAGCAGCCGCGGCGGGCTGTCCGAAGCCCAGGCCGGAACTGCGCGCGAACGCTACGGCGCCAACGAGGTCGACCACGAAAAACCGCTGCCCTGGTACTCCCATCTTTGGCTGTCCTACCGCAATCCATTCAATCTGCTCTTGACCGCGCTGGCGGCGCTTTCCTGGCTTACCGATGTGCGCATGGCCGAGCCGGACGACCAGTCATGGACGGCGGTTTTCATCATTGGCGCCATGGTGCTTATCTCCACCGTGTTGCGGTTCGCGCAGGAACAGCGCTCCAACCGCGCCGCCGAGGCGCTCAAGGCCATGGTGCAGAACACCGCCACCGTGCTGCGCAACGATCCCGCGGCGCAGGCCGAAGGCGAAGCCCGGCGCTTCTTTGGGGTGACCTTGCATGTCAGCGGCTCGCGCCAGGTCGAGGCGCCGCTGGCGGAGCTGGTGCCGGGCGACGTGGTGCTGCTGTCCGCGGGCGACATGATTCCCGCCGACTGCCGCATCCTGAGCGCCAAGGACCTGTTCGTCGCCCAGGCCGCGCTGACGGGCGAATCCCTGCCCGTCGAAAAATATGCCACGCAGCGCGCCGAGACCGCCAATGCGCTGGAACTGGAGAACATGGCGTTCATGGGCACCAACGTGGTCAGCGGCTCCGGCAGCGCCCTGGTGGTGGCGACCGGCTCGCGCAGCTACTTCGGCCAACTGGCCGGGCGCGTCACGCAGACCAGCCGTGCGCCGACCCAGTTCCAGCAAGGCATCAACCGGGTGAGCTGGGTGCTGATCCGCTTCATGCTGGTCATGGCGCCCATCGTCATGCTGATCAACGGCTTGACGAAGGGCGACTGGATGGAGGCGCTGTTGTTCGCGCTGGCCATTGCCGTGGGGCTGACGCCCGAAATGCTGCCCATGATCGTCACGGCCACGCTGGCCAAGGGCGCCATGCGCATGTCGCGTCGCAAGGTCGTGGTCAAGCGGCTGGATGCCATCCAGAACCTGGGCGCGATGAACGTGCTGTGCACCGACAAGACCGGCACCCTGACCCAGGACCGCATCGTGCTGGAACGCCACACCGACGTGTACGGCGCCAGCAGCGACGACGTGCTGGCCTACGCCTATCTCAACAGCTACTACCAGACCGGTTTGAAGAACCTGCTGGACGTGGCGGTGCTGCAGCATGCCGAGGTCGAGCGCAAGCTCGACCTGGCGGCGAAGTACCGCAAGGTCGACGAGATTCCCTTCGACTTTTCCCGGCGCCGCATGTCGGTGGTGGTGAACGAGACCGAGAATGGCCGTGAACACCACGAATTGATCTGCAAGGGCGCGCTGGAAGAAATGCTGGCGGCCTGCACCCGCCTGCGCGTGGGCCACGAAGAGCATCTGCTGACCGATGCCCGCCGGGCCGACATCCGCCGCGTGACAGCGGACTTGAACCGCGATGGCCTGCGCGTCATTGCGGTAGGCGTCAAGGAAATGCCGCCCACCCAGCAAACCTATGGCGTGGCCGACGAGTCCGACTTGGTGCTGGTCGGGTACATGGCCTTCCTGGATCCGCCGAAGGAATCCACGGCTCCCGCGCTCAAGGCGCTCAGGGACTCCGGTATCGAAGTCAAGGTCCTGACGGGCGACGTCGAGCTGGTGACCCAGAAGGTCTGCCGCGAGGTGGATTTCGAGGTGCGCAAGGTCTACCTGGGCGCCGAGATCGAGGCGATGGACGAGGCGCAACTGGCCGTGGCCGTGCGCGAGGCCAATGTGTTCGCGCGCCTGACGCCGGCCCACAAGGAGCGCATCGTGCACAGCCTGCGGGCCCAGGGCAACACCGTGGGCTTCATGGGCGACGGCATCAACGATGCGCCGGCCCTGCGCGCGGCGGACGTGGGCATTTCGGTGGATTCGGCGGTCGATATCTCGAAGGAGGCGGCCGACATCATCCTGCTGGAAAAGAGCCTGATGGTGCTGGAGGATGGCGTCATCGAAGGCCGCAAGACCTTCTGCAACATGCTCAAGTACCTGAAGATGACGGCCAGCTCGAACTTCGGCAACGTCTTCTCGGTCCTGGTGGCCAGCGCTTTTCTGCCGTTCCTGCCGATGCTGCCCATCCATCTGTTGGTGCAGAACTTGATGTACGACATTTCCCAGACGGCGATTCCGTTCGACAATGTCGACGAAGAGTTGCTGAAGCAGCCCCAGCAGTGGGATCCTGACGGCCTGGGCCGCTTCATGGTGTTTTTCGGTCCGATAAGCTCCATATTCGACATCGCCACCTATGCGCTCATGTGGTACGTTTTCCAGGCCAATACCCCGGAACACCAGACCCTGTTCCAATCGGGTTGGTTCGTCGAGGGCCTGTTGTCGCAGACGCTCATCGTCCATATGATCCGCACGCGCAAGATCCCGTTCCTGCAAAGCCGCGCCGCCTGGCCACTGATGGGCATGACCCTGATGGTGGTGGCGATGGGGCTGCTGCTGCCGTTCTCGCCGCTGGCCGAATACCTCCAACTGCAGGCGCTGCCTTGGAGCTACTTCCCCTGGCTGGTGGGCATCCTGTTGGCCTACTGCACGCTGACGCAGTTGTTGAAGGGTATCTGGGTCCGCCGTTACGGCTGGCAATGAGTAGATGAGACCCGCGGCGGGCGCATGTTCGCCGCGCACTCAGGAGAAACGCATGAGAATCGCTACTTTTGCCGCGCTGATGGCGGCCGGCCTGGTTCTTCCCCTGGCGGCGCGCGGCGCCGATACCGCGCAGGGGCTGACCTTGTACGGCGTGGTGGACGCGGGCGTGGCCGTCACGAACGTGTCGGGACAGGGCAGCCATAGCGGGCTGCTCAACGGCGGCTTGACCGACTCGCTGTGGGGCATACGGGGGGCGGAAGACATGGGCGGAGGCTGGAACGCCCGCTTCCAGCTGGAAAGCGGCTTCGATCCCTCGTCGGGCAAGCAGGCCGACGACGATCGCCTCTTCAACTACGCCGCCTGGGTAGGCCTGGCCCATGACAGCTATGGCGAATTGCGGCTGGGCCGCCAGCACACCATAGGCCAGGTCTACGGCAATTCCCTGGAAATCGCGTCCTGGAAGGAAATGGGCATGGGCGCCACCTTCAAGGCGTCCGACAACTATCAGTTCAGCAACCTGGTCAATTACTACACGCCGGTCTGGCAGGGTTTTCAAGCCGGCGTCGGCTATTCCTTCGACGCCGACGACCGCAACCGCTTCCGCACCGCCAACAACAACCGCGCGCTCAGCCTGGGGCTGAAATATGAGGACGGACCCTTGCTGGCGGTCGCCACCTGGGACCAGCTGCGCTTGGCCGATGCCCCGCCGGGCAGCAACGGACGGCCGCAGGCGGTGCAGCTAGGCGCTTCCTACGACTTCGAGGTGCTCAAGCTGTCCCTGGCCTGGTCGCGCCAGCGCAACGGCGATGTCGGGCTGGATGGCGGCGACCCGGACGGGCTGGGCATGGGCCTGGGACCGGCCGCCTTCGTGCGCGGCGGCACGGTCAACGCCTGGCTGGTCGGCGCCAGCGTGCCGGTGGGGCCAGGCACCGTGCTGCTGCAATGGTCGCTGGCGCGGCCGGATTGGCATTGGGACAACGGCATGACGGCGCGCAATGCGCAGGTGATGACTCTGGGGTACACATACGGCCTGTCGCCGCGCACGACGCTCTACGCCTTTGCCGGCTATGCGTCGAACTACACGCTGGATGACCAGTTCGACCCCGCCCATTCCCACACCACGCGCGTGGGCACGGGCATTTCACACCGTTTCTGAGCGCCGGGGCAGGGCGGGCCAGGGTCAACTACAATCGGCGGGTGCGGCGCATGGCGCCCGTCCTCGTACAGCCCCGACGTTTTCCGGATGGTTTGCATGGATAGTCTCGAATGGCTCATACCCTGGGAGTTCTCTCCCACGCTGGTGGCCTCCTTCCTGGTGGCCATCGTGCTGTTTGTGCGCGGCCAAAAAGTCCATCACGTGACCGCCGCCCGCCGCATCCTGTTCTGGACGGGCATGGTGCTGCTGTACCTGTCCATGCATACCCGGCTGGATTACTACGCCGAGCGCATGTTCTTCATCCACCGCATCCAGCATCTGGTGCTGCACCATCTGGGGCCGCTGCTGGTCATGGCGGCGTTCCCGGGGCAGGTGATGCGGGCGGGGCTGCCCATGAGCTGGCGCATCCGCCTGCGTGACTTCCTGCGCACCGGCGCCGGGCGCGCCACCGTGACGGTGCTGACCCACAAGATCTTCGTGCCGGCGCTCTTCGTCTTCCTGGTGATTGTCTGGCTGATCCCGTCGGTGCAGTTCTATTCCATGCTGGATTGGCGCCTGTATCGCCTGATGAACTGGTCGGTTGTGATCAGCGGCTTCATGTACTGGAACCTCATCCTGGACCGCAGGCCCGCGCCGCCGGCGGCCATGACGCCAGGCGGACGGGTCATTTCGCCCGTGCTGACGATGCTGCCGCAGATGGTGGCGGGGGCCATCATCGCCTTCACCGAAAGCGATATCTATCCGTTGTTCGAGCTGTGCGGCCGGGCCATCGCCATGTCGGCCCAGACCGACCAGACCATAGGCGGCCTGACCATGTGGATTCCGGCTGCGCTGGTCGAGGTGATCGGCCTGATGGTGGCCCTGGGAACCTTGATGCGCCTGTCGGCGAAGGGACGCCTGCGCAAGGCGGACCGCGATGCCCAGGCGCGGGCCAGGGCCAAGGCCCGCGCGGTGTCCGCCTAGGGGCGGGCCACCGCAGCCTTGCGGCTATTCCGGCAGCAGGCCGTGGTACTTCTTGCCCAGCGCCACGGTGGCCTGGAACATGCCGGCCTTGCTGCCGCAGTCGTAGCGCACGCCTTCATAGCGGTGCGCATACACGGCGCGCTCGCGCATCAGCGAGGCAATGCCGTCGGTCAGCTGGATCTCATTGCCGGCGCCCATCTTGGTCGAGCGCAGGTGGTCGAAAATCGCCGCTTCCAGCACGTAGCGGCCCACCACGGCGAGGGTCGACGGCGCGGCTTCGGGATCCGGCTTTTCCACGATATGGGTGACGCGTTCGGTGCGGCCGTTGGCGCTGGCGTCTCCCTGGCGGGTGGCCACGATGCCGTACTTGCGGGTGTCGGCGCGCGGCACGTCCTGCACGCCCAGCACGCTGGCGTTCTGAGCCACGGCCACCTCGATCAGTTGCTTCAGCGCCGGCTGGTCGGAGTCGATCAGGTCGTCGGCGAGCAGCACGGCAAAGGGTTCGTCGCCCACGGCGGGGGCGGCGGACAGCACCGCGTGTCCCAGCCCCAGCGGAGCCGATTGGCGGATATAGAGGCAATTCACATGCGCGGGTAGAATGCCCCGCACCATCGCCAGAAGCTCATGCTTGCCCTTGCTTTCCAGGTCCGATTCGAGTTCCGGCGCGGAGTCGAAGTGGTCTTCGATGGCGCGCTTATTGCGCCCCGTCACGAAAATGAGATCCGTGATTCCGGCGGCCACGGCTTCTTCCACGGCATATTGGATCAGCGGCTTGTCGACTACGGGCAGCATTTCCTTGGGCATCGCCTTGGTGGCGGGCAGGAAGCGCGTGCCCATGCCGGCGACAGGGAAAACGGCTTTACGGACAGGACGCATTGAGACCTCGTTGGGCTATCGATGAAACATTTTAAGCGCATCGTTATCATAGGCTTATGAACCGCAGGAAAATGCCATCCATTTGCTCGATTGCGAAACGGGGTGCAATCGTCGGGCTGTCCGTGGCCCTGACCGTGCCCGCCCTCCCCATTGCCGCCTGGGCGCAGCCCGTGGGCCTGCCCTCGATGGGGGTGGCGTCCGCGGCCGAACTGTCGCCCATGCTGGAGCGCAGCCTGGGCGAGGCCATCATGGCCCAGGGGCGGCGCGACCCGACCTACGTCGACGATTCCGAGCTCAGCCAGTACCTCACCACCATGGGACGCAAGCTGGCGGCGTTTGCGCCTGGCGCGGTCCCCGAAGTCGAGATGTTCGGCGTGCGCGACCCCGAGATCAACGCCTTCGCCATGCCGGGCGGCTTCATCGGCGTCAATACCGGCCTGATCGTGGCTTCCGCCAGCGAGTCCGAGCTGGCCGCGGTGCTGGCGCACGAAATCGGCCACGTCGTGCAGCGCCACATCGCCCGGGGCATGACCCAGCAAAATCAGAACAGCATGGTGATGCTGGCCAGTCTCGCCGGCGCGTTGCTGGCGGCCCTGGCCGGGGGCGGCGGCAATCTGGCGGTGGGCGTGGCGGCTTTCGGCCAGGCCGCGGCCATCAACCGTCAACTGGGCTTTTCCCGCGACGCTGAACGCGAGGCCGACCGTGCCGGGCTGCAGATGCTGACCAAGGCGGGTTACGACGCCGAAGGCATGGCGCAGATGTTCGGGCGCCTGATGAACGCTTCGCGCCTGAACGAAGGCGCCGGCGGCGGCTCATGGGCCAGTACCCACCCGCTCTCCATAGAACGCATGTCCGATGTGCAGAACCGGGTGCGCAACCAGTCTTCCGTGACGCGCCACGTGGATAGCGACGATTTCTGGTACATCCGCGCCAAGATGCGCGTGGTGCAGGGCCGCGACGCGGTCAGCCTGCGCACCGCTGGCCAGCAATTGCAGGACGAGGCCCAGGCGCTGTCCGGCGTGCGCCAGTCCGCCGCCTACTACGGCCTGGCGCTGCAGGCGTTCCAGCGCAACAATCTGGCGGAAGCCGAGCGCAACTGGAACCTGGCGTCGGCGGATGGCCGTAGTTCGGCCCAACTGGCCAAGCTCAGTGTGGACATCGCCCTGGCGCGCAAGGAGTACCCCCGGGCGCTGGAGCTGGCCCAGGCCGCCACCAAGCGCTGGCCCGGCCATCGGGCTCTGGGCATTGCCTATGCCCAGGCGCTGCAAAGCGTCGGCCGCCACGCGGAAGCGCAGGAGTACCTGCGGGCCAAGATCAAGCAGTGGGGCAGCGACGAGCCCAGTCTTTACCAGATGCTGGCGCAGAGCGAAGACCGCAATGGCAAGCCGGTGGCGGCGCGCCGCGACCAGGCGCGCTACTACGTCATGACCGGCGCATACGCAGCGGCGGAATCGCAGCTGCAGCAGGCGCGCAACATGTCCACCGACTTCTACGAGCAGTCGCAGATCGACGTGCAGATCAAGGAAGTCAAGGACAAGCTGGCCGAAGAACGCCAGTTGCTGGAACGCTTCAAGTCGGGCTGAGCGCCGGGCCGGGCGCCGGCGCGCCCTACTGGCCGGTTTCGAAGAAGCGTCCCAGCCGCTGCGGCAGCCAGTTCAGGTGAGCCGGGAAGCTGCCCGTCGGAAAACCGGCATGGCCGCCGTCCGTGGGCTGGTGCAGCAGGATGGCGGGCGAGCAGTCCGCTGGCGTGGGCAGCGAAGCCGCCGGCACGAACGGGTCGTTGCGGGCATTGAGCACCAGCGTCGGCACGGATATCTTCGGCAGCCAGGGCTTGCTGGACGCGCGCGTCCAGTAATCCAGCGCATTGCGGAATCCATGCATGGGCGCGGTGTAGGTGTCGTCGAACTCGCGCAGGTCGTGCGCATGGGCGATGCGCATGACGTCCACCGCGCCGGGATAGCGATGCGCCTTCTCCAGCACCTTGTGTTTGAGCGTCTTCAGGAAATGGGCGGTGTAGACCCGGCGGTTGAACACGCCGGTGGACAGCGTCTTGCCGCAAGCCACCAGGTCCAGAGGCACGGAGACGCCCGCGCAGGCCGTCAGCCAACTGGTGTCTTCCTGGTGTTCGCCCAGGTACTTGAGCAGCGCGTTGCCGCCCAGCGATACGCCGACCGCATGCCAGCGCGCATGCGGGATACGCTGGCGCACGGTTTCCAGCATGAAGCCGACCTCGGCCGAATCGCCGGAGTAGTAGGCGCGGGCCAGGCGGTTGGGTACGCCCGAGCAGCCGCGGAAATGCGCGATCGCCACGATCCAGCCGCGGGCGCGGAAATGGTGCGCGATGGATTGCGCATAGCGGCTGTTGCTGCCGCCTTCCAGGCCGTGGAACAGAATCAGGGCGGGGGTGTCGGGCGTATGCGGCAGGGACTTCCAGTCCGCCTCCGTCATCCACCTGGCTGCGGCGGTCTTGCCATTGGCGACCGGACGCTGGCCGCTGACGGGGGCGCCGTCGGCGGACTTGTGCGGGAACAGGCCCGGGCCGGTCCAGTCGAATTCGACGAAATCGGTATCGGGCGTGTCCACCCGTTCGCGCACGAACGCAATGCGGTGATACTGCGCGAACAGGGCGGCATAAACCGTCTGGCTGTCGCCTCCGGGCAACCAGGAGGGAACGGGGCAGGGCGTTGTATCAAGACGAGCAGCGGCCAACTAAAAATCCACCCGATTCAATGCAGCATGTCGGGTACGTCGTGCAAGTCGAGCACCCCGGCTTCCGTGGGCGCCGGCGAGGCATGGTGCATGACCATGCGCCAGCCGGTGGGCCCCTTGTGGTAGATATTGGTGGCATAGCAATTGGCGAATTGCGTGCCTTCCCGCGTCTGTACCGCCACCTGTTCCACCAGCACGTGCACCGCGCACATCATGCTCAGCATGACCAGCGGACGCAAAGGTCGCACGTGCAAGGGGCCGTTGGTCAGCACCTGCTGCCAGGAGTCGTGTACCGCCGAGTGGCCGACGATGCGCAGGCCTCCAGGGTGGATGCAGACGACTTCTTCGTCGTCCGCCCACACTTGCATCAGGCGAACGACGTCCGCCTGCTCGAGGGCTTCGTAGAACGCGTGCTCTGCTTCTTCGGGCGTGGCGAACATGGCTGCGGAAACGGGTGACGTTGTGGAGCGGGTAGCTCAGTGTCCGTGGCCGTGCAGGACGGTGCCGGGCTTAAGGCGGTATTCGGCGCCGCAATAGGCGCAGCTGGCCGAGCCGGTGTGGGCCACGTCCAGGAACACGCGCGGGTGCATGCTCCAGAGCGGCGCCTTGGGGCCCGGACAGAACACGGGCAGGTCGTCGGCGCCGACCTCGATGACTTCGTGGGGGTGGGGGACGGCGGCCGGAGCAGCTGCGGTCATGGATATTCCTGAAAAAAAACCGGTAAACGGCAGGTTGGGCAATGATGCGGCCTGGTCATGGACCGGGCCGCGCGAATCAGACTTTACTTAGCCAGTGATGGTACTTCGGGTTGCGGCCATTCACCACGTCAAAAAATGCTTTCTGCAGCTTCTCCGTGATCGGGCCGCGCCGGCCGGAGCCGATCTGGCGGTTGTCCACTTCGCGGATGGGCGTTACTTCAGCGGCCGTGCCCGTGAAGAACGCCTCGTCGGCGATATAGACGTCGTCGCGCGTCAGGCGCCTGGTCGCCACGCGCAGGCCCAGGTCGGCGGCCAGCGCATGGATGGTGGAGCGGGTAATGCCGGTCAGGGCGGAGGCGATCTCGGGTTCGCAGAGCACGCCGTCCTTGACGATGAAGAGGTTCTCGCCCGAGCCCTCGGCCACGAAGCCTTCGGTGTCCAGCAGCAGGGCTTCGTCGTAGCCGTCCTGCAGGGCCTCGGTATTGGCCAGGATCGAGTTGGCGTAGGTGGTGGCGACCTTGGCGCGCGGCATGGTGACGTTCACGTGCTGGCGCGCGAACGACGACACCTTGACGCGGATGCCCGCGGACAGCGCTTCTTCGCCCAGGTAGGCGCCCCAGGGCCAGGCGGCGATGGCCACGTGCACCCGGGCGCCCTTGGGCGACACGCCCATTTTTTCGGGGCCGTAGAACACCAGGGGGCGCAGGTAGCCGGCTTCCAGCTGGTTTTCGCGGACGACCGCCCGCTGCGCCTGGTTGATCGTGTCGCGATCGAAGGGCATGGGGATCTGGTAGATGTGCGCCGAATTGAACAGGCGGTTGGTATGGTCTTCGAGGCGGAAGATAGCCGTGCCGATCTCGGAGCGGTAGGCGCGCACGCCTTCGAATACCGACAGGCCGTAGTGCAGGGAGTGCGTCAGGACGTGCGTGGTCGCGTCTCGCCACGGTACGAGCTTGCCGTCATACCAGATGAAGCCGTCGCGGTCTGCCATCGACATGGTCTACTCCCAAGAGCCCAAGAATCTCGAGGCCCATATTGTATCAAGCAGCGAGGTTACAATACGCGCCTATTCGCGCCGCGGCGCGGCGCCCCCAGGCCCGCGCATCGTGATCCCGGCGGGCGAACGGGTTGTCGTGCGTTCCTTTTCCTTAGAGTTTCCATGTCGTCCTGTCCGAATCGCCAGGGGCCTGCCGTTGTCCTCTGAATCTGCGCTTCCTGAAACCGAAGACCCCGTCGCGGTCCGCCAGGAACGCGTCGCCGCCTTCCGCGCTGGCGTCCACGCCATCGTGCCCGCCCTGATCGCCACTGCCACCTGGGGACTGGTCACCGGGGTGGCCATGGTCAAGTCCGGCCTGACGGAGACCATGGCGCTGGCCATGACCCTGCTGCTGTACGCCGGGTCCGCCCAGCTGACTTCCCTGCCGCTTATCGCCACCGGCGCGCCGCTCTGGCTGATTTTCGCCGCCGGCTGCGTGGTGAACCTGCGCTTCCTCATTTTCGGCGCGGCGCTGCATCCCTATTTCCGACACCTGTCCTGGCCGAAGCGGCTGGGGCTGGGCTATTTCACGACCGACATGGGCTTCGTGCTGTTCATGCCGCGCTATGGTGATGCGGCCGTGCGCGGCACGCGCGAACAGCTCTGGTTCTTCCTGGGCGCGATCGCGCCGGGCTGGTTCGTCTGGCAGACGTCTTCCATCGTCGGCATCTACCTGGGCACCATGGTGCCCACGGGCTGGTCGCTGGACTTTGCCGCCGTGCTGGCGCTGCTGGCCATTACGGTCCCGCTGGCCAGCTCCAAACCCATGCTGATATCCATGCTGGCCGCCGGCGTGGTCGCCTGGACCGGACAGGTCCTGCCGCTGCGCCTCGGCCTGGCGGCCGCCGTCGTGGCGGGCGTGGCCGCAGGCATCTGGGCGGAACGCTACTTCAAGGCCCGCGCATGATTCTCTGGCCCGCCGAAATCTACGTCTATTCCGCCATCCTGCTGTTGGCGCTGTGCAGCGTGCTGACGCGCGCCGGCTTCATGCTGTTCGGGGACTACATCCCCTTGCCGGAAGGCGTGCGCCGCGCCTTGCGCTACGCGCCCGCCGCCGCCCTGACTGCCATCATCGTGCCTGACCTGCTGCCCTGGAAGGCTGGACTGGGACCGGTGTTCGACTACAAGCTGGTCGCGGGGGTGGTCGCCATCCTGGTCTTCCTGCGCACGCGCAGCGCGGTGCTGGTCATCATCGTGGGCATGCTGGCCCTGTGGGGCCTGCGCTGGCTGGCCGGCTGACGGTTCTTGTCGAAACCGTCCACCTGGTGGACGCTGCTGGTATGCCCGGCGGGCGCTTCCTGGCAGCCGCCGGAAGGCGTTTGCAATGCCTTTCGAACGCGGACCGAACCGTGTGGTAATGCGGCTGCGCTAAAATCATGTTATCCACAGCAATCCGGGCCTGGTACTGCCCTCATAAGTATCGAATCCAGAATGCGCCGCCTGGCCTGCAAGGCAGGATGCTGATTGCGCGTGTTCAGCTTGTTCCGATGCATATGTAGTGCAGTGCGCGTAGCACTCTCGTTTTGTTCTTTTTCACTGGTCCCGGTATCTGCCTAACCCTGATGACTGAATCCACTCAATCCGTAGCACCCGCCGCTGACGCACCCGCGCCGACGTTCACCGATTTCGGGCTGCATCCTCTGCTGCTGCAGTCCATCGCCGAAACCGGCTATACCATCCCCACGCCCATCCAGGCCCAGGCCATCCCCGTCGTGGTGGAAGGGCGCGACGTGATGGGCGCGGCCCAGACCGGCACCGGCAAGACTGCCGCCTTCACGCTGCCCATCCTGCACCGCCTCATGCCGCTGGCCAACACCAGCGCATCGCCCGCGCGCCATCCGGTGCGCGCGCTGATCCTGACGCCCACCCGCGAATTGGCCGACCAGGTCTACGAAAGCGTCAAGCGCTACAGCAAGCAGACGCCGCTGCGTTCGGCGGTGGTGTTCGGCGGCGTGGATATCGGTCCGCAGAAGGAAGCCCTGCGCCGCGGTTGCGAAGTGCTGGTGGCCACGCCCGGCCGCCTGCTCGACCACGTCGAGCAAAAGAACGTGAACCTGAGCCAGGTCGGCATCCTGGTGCTGGATGAAGCCGACCGCATGCTGGACATGGGCTTCCTGCCTGACCTGGAACGCATCATCCGCCTGCTGCCCGCGCAGCGTCAGGGCCTGCTGTTTTCCGCGACGTTCAGCAATGAAATCCGCAAGCTCGGCCGCTCGTACCTGAATCATCCGGTCGAAATCGAAGTCGCGGCGCGCAACGCCACGGCCAACACGATCACCCAGATCGCCTACAAAATGCCCAGCGACGCCAAGCGCGCGGCGGTCGTGCATCTGGTGAAGTCGCGCGGCCTGAACCAGGTCATCGTGTTCTCCAACACCAAGATCGGCACGGCGCGGCTGGCCCGCGACCTGGAACGCGATGGCGTCAAGGCCGAGTCGATTCACGGCGACAAGACGCAGGCGGACCGCATGAAGGCGCTGGAAGCCTTCAAGGCCGGCGAACTGGAAGTGCTGGTGGCCACCGACGTGGCCGCGCGCGGCCTGGACGTGGCCGGAGTTCCCTGCGTCATCAACTACGACCTGCCGTACAACGCCGAAGACTACGTGCACCGTATCGGCCGTACCGGCCGTGCCGGCGCCTCGGGCGAGGCCATCGCCTTGTTCACGCCCGACGAAGAGCGTTTCCTGCTCGACATCGAAAAACTCATCAAGCGCGAAGTGCCGCGCGGCACCCTCGACGTGCCGGCCGAACTGGTCGCGCGCAGCCACCGCCGCAGCGACGAGCACCGCGGTTCGTCCTCGCGCGAAGGCCGTGAAAGCCGTGAAGGCCGCGACAGCCGCGGTGATCGCGGCCGTTCGTCCGATCGCCGTTCTGGCTACTCGTCCGGCGCGTCGCGCCAGCCCGTGGACGATTTCTTCCTGAAGCCCTACGAGCCCTCGGCCGCGTCCGCCCAGGCCGAAGAGCCGGCGCCCAGGAGCAACGGTGCTGCCTCGGGGCCGAAGCGCCAGATCGCCGTCCTGCTGGGCGGCAGCCGCAAGCCCTGAACAGCGCTTGCATGAAAAAACCCGCAAGCCCTTGGGCCTTGCGGGTTTTTTTATGGCTGGCGCGCGCAGCGTGCCGGCAAGCCGGGGCTCAGGCGGCCAGCAGGCGCGGCAGGTCCGGCAATGCCGACGCGACGGCGGGACTGGTTTCATTCAGGCTTTCGAGCAGGCGTTCCAGGTGGCCGATGTGCGGCAGCATCGGGCCGTAGAACACCACCCGCTGGCCGATCTGCACCAGCAGCGTGGGGAAATTCTCCACGTCTTCGTCGCCCAGCAGTTCGGCGTGGTCTTCGATGTCGATCCAGGCGAAGACGTGCCGCGGCATGGCGTCGGCCAGCGCTTGCAGTTTTGGCTTGTATTGCTCGCAGGTATCGCACCAGGCCGCGCAGAAGCAGGCTACCAGCCAGGCGTCGGGCGATGAGCCGAGCCGCGCGCGCAGCGCGGCCAGGTCGGTATCGGGTACAAGTAGAGACATGTGGGCAGATCGAGGCGTGTTTGACTATCATACCCGGGATGTCTACCCCCTCATTCCTCGTCCATGACCGCTTTGCGCACTGATTCCGTCACGCCAGAAAACGGCCGATTTTCCGCAGCCGGCGCCGGCGCCGTCAGCGTGGGCCAGGCGTTCAAGCGCGCGCTGGTGTCCCAATGCCACCCCACCATGCTGTTCGCGGTGCTGCTGCCGTTCCTGATTGCGCTGGTGGGCTGCCTGCTGTTGCTGTACCTGTTCTGGACGCCGCTCAATGAATGGCTCGCGGCCGAAGCGGCACGCTGGGACTTCGTCAACCGGGCGGAGGACTGGATGCTGGCGATGGGGCTGTTCTCGCTCAAGGTCTACATGATTCCCGTGATCGCGGTGGCCATCCTGCTGCCGGTGTCGGGCATCCTGGGCCTGGCGATAGCCGCCGTCTTCGTGATGCCGCTGGTGCTGCGCCACGTCAGCCAGCGTGAATACGTGGGCGTCGCGCGACAGGGCAAGCACGCGACCGCGGTCAGCGTATGGAACGCGGTCTGGGTGTCCCTGGCCTTTGCCGCCGGCTGGCTGCTGACGCTGCCGCTGTGGCTGGTGCCGCCCATGGCCATCGTCTTGTCGATCTTCTGGTGGGCCTTCGCGTTTTCGCGCATGATGCGCGTGGACGCCATCGTCGAACATGCCAGCCCCGCCGAGCGCAAGCTCCTCCTGGAGCGCAACAACGGCGGCTTCTGGACCATAGGCCTGATTTGTTCGCTGCTGAACCTGTTGCCGCCAGCGTGGGTCATCCTGCCGGTGTTTTCGGCCCTGGTTTATGCCCATTACGGTCTGGAAGCGCTGAAGCGCTTGCGCGAGGACCGTGTCATCGACGTCTGACCGGCGTCACCCCTCTCAATTTCTGGAATCGGACATGGCCGCAGAATCCGCCGCCCGCCGCATCGGCCTCATCATCGTGGGGGACGAGATCCTCTCGGGCCGCCGTCAGGACAAGCATTTTTCCAAGGTCGTCGAGCTTCTGGGCGCGCGCGGCATGCAGCTGGGCTGGGCCGAAATCGTGCCTGACGACCGCGACACGCTCATCGCCACGTACAAGCGCAGCTTCGCCACCGGGGATGTGGTGTTTTCCTGTGGCGGCATCGGCGGCACGCCCGACGACCACACCCGCCAGGCCGCCGCGGCCGCGCTGGGCCTGCCGCTGGCGCTGCATCCCGAGGCCGAGCAGGCCATCGCCTTGCGCACGGCCGAGATGGCTGCCAAGGGGCAGGGCACCGCCGACATGAGCGCGCCGGAAAACCAGCAGCGCCTGCAGATGGGCGTGTTTCCGCAAGGCTGCGAAGTCGTGCCGAACCCCTATAACCGCATTCCTGGCTTCTTCATCAAGGACCACACCTTCGTGCCGGGCTTCCCCGTCATGGCCTGGCCGATGCTGGAATGGACGCTGGACACGCGCTATCGTGCGCTGCAGCATGTGCGCGCGCATGCGGAGCATTCCTTCCTGGTGTTCAGCATGCCGGAATCGCGCATTACGCCGGCCATGCATACCGTGGAAACCCGCTGGCCGGGCGTGCGGGCGTTCAGCCTACCGAGCGTGGGCGAGGCCGGCGGCACACCGCATATCGACCTGGGCGTGAAGGGCGAACCGGCCGCGGCGGCCGAGGCGCTGGAGTATTTGCGGGCCGAGGTGCTGCGCCTCGGAGGCAAGCTGGCGCCCCCGCCGGCAGCGTGAAGCCAGGGCCGCACTAGATGTGCGGCCCTTTTTTTGATACAAAAACCGGTTGCCAAACGCGCCAGTAAATTTCACAATACGGGAAAGAACTGTTTGCTGCGATGCCGCAAGTCCGGTTCCCTAAGGTGGGGCCCTACAGGCGGCGCGGCTGTCCTCGCTCCCCTTTCCATGTCCCGTCTCCCCACTACCCGCAATGCCCTGGACGCCGAGACCGAAGGCGCCTCCGCCCATCCCATCGCCATCCAGGTGATCGAACGCGCCATGCGCCTGCTCGACGCCCTGGCCGCGCAGCCGGATCCGGTAACGCTGAAAGAACTGTCCGCGACCACAGGGCTGCATGCGTCCACCGCGCACCGCATCCTGAACGACCTGGTCGTGGGGCGCTACGTTGAACGCGTCGACAACGGCCTGTATCAACTGGGCATGCGCCTGCTGGAGCTGGGGTCGCTGGTCAAGGGACGCCTGAACGTGCGCGAGGCGGCCATTTCCGCCATGCGCTCGCTGCATAAGCTGACCGGACAGACCATCAACCTGTCGGTGCAGCAGGGCGACGAGATTGTCTACATCGACCGCGCCTGGAGTGAGCGCTCGGGCATGCAGGTGGTCCGCGCCATCGGCGGCCGGGCGCCGTTGCACCTGACCTCCACCGGCAAGCTGTTCCTGTCCACCGCCGATGCGCGCCAGGTCCGCGCCTATGCACTGCGCACCGGGCTGGCCGGCCATACGCGCAACAGCCTGACCGACCTGGACCGCCTGGAGCGCGAACTGGCGCTGGTGCGGCGCCACGGCTATGCGCGCGACAACGAGGAACTCGAACTTGGCGTGCGCTGCATCGCCGCCGGCATTTTCGACGACACCGGCAAGCTGGTAGCGGGCCTGTCGATCTCGGCGCCCGCCGAGCGCCTGCAGGACGACTGGATCAAGGCTTTGGTCGATACCGCCGCCAGCATCTCGGAAGCGCTGGGCTACGAGCCCTCGGTATCCTCGGGCTTCAACGGGCTGGGCCTGGCCGCCGAGGCCCTGCGCTCCTGATCCCCAGGCAGCCGCTTAAATGAGAAAAGCCCCGTCAGGGGCTTTTCTCTTGCCTGCGCTGGAGGCGCTGGTTACTGCTGTTCGACGCCAGCCTTCTTGAACAGCTCGCCCCACTGCGGGACTTGCTGCTTGACCTTGGCATCCAGGGATTGCGGATTGGCTTCGGACGTCAGCACCGTGGCGCCCAGCTGCTTCATGCGGTCCTGGAACTTGGGGTCGGCCAGGCCGGCCTGCAGGCTCTTGATCAGCTTGTCCACGACCGGCTTGGGCGTGCCCTTCGGCACCCACATGCCATGCCAGATGCCCACTTCAAAGCCCTTGTAGCCGGATTCGTCCATGGTCGGCAGGTTCGGCAGCGTGGGGACGCGCTTCAGGCTGGTGACGGCGTAGGCCTTCACCTTGCTGCTATCGATCTGCTGGGTGGTGTTGGTGGTCTGGTCGCACAGCAGGTCCACCTGCTTGCCCAGCAGGTCGTTCATGGCCGGAGCGGTGCCCTTGTAGGGGATGGTCAGCAGTTGCACGCCCAGCGCTTCGACCAGCATGGTGCCGCACAGATGGCTGGCGGCGCCGATGCCGGCGTTGGCCAGGGACACCTTGTCCTTGTTCTGTTTGACGTATTCGGCCAGTTCCTTGATGTTGTTGGGCGGGAAGTCGGAACGCGCGATGATGGTCATCGGCACGTCGACCACCAGGCCGATAGGCTCGAAGCTCTTGTAAGGGTCGTACCCCGGATTCTTGTACAGCGAGGGCGCCGTCGAGAAGCCGGCGTGCATCAGCAGGACGGAATAGCCGTCAGGCTGCGCGCGCGCCACCTGGGTGGTGCCGATGGTGCCGCCGGCGCCGCCTTTGTTCTCGACCACAACCGTCTGGCCCAGGCTCGGCCGCATGGCTTCCGCGAGCGAACGCGCGACGTTGTCCGTCGGGCCGCCAGCGGCGAACGGCACCACCATGTTGATGGGGCGATCCGGATATTCGGCCTGGGCGGCGCCGGCTGCGAGCATGGCGCTGGCCGCGAGCAAGGCCGAAAGCGTGCGGGGGATGAGGGTCATGGAGTCTCCAATTGCAGGGTTTTGCTGCTGCGATTTCATTGTTGCGCGCTGACTTGTGGGTTTATTTGTCTGTCATCAGCGTGAAAGCAGTTTAGAAAACAATTGATACGTCGTCACTTCGGGTATTTCCTGAATCCTGGGAAATCTTTGTGCTGGATCAAACCCGGGTAAGGCGTGCACCGTCAAAGTGCAATTCTTTGTTGCGTTGCACAAAAACTAGTTGACAAGTTTTTTTCCCAGTCTAGAATGTCAATTGTGCAGTGCATCAAACGGGCCGGCGGTAGCTTGTAGTACCAGTTTCCGCGCACGTTTCTATAGTTCGTCGCAGACAACCATCCTTACTTGCCGGACAGCCTCCGGCTACCCCCTAAAGGAGCATTCTATGAGCGCCATTCCGCAACAAGTCCTGGACCGTCAAAAAGCCGGCATCAACACCTTCGTGGCCGCCCAGACCGCTGTTTTCGCCGGCTTCGAAAAGCTGGTCGAACTGAACCTGAAGGTCGTTCGGGCCACCCTGGACGAAGTCGCCCAGAAATCGCAGCAAGCCGCTGAAGTCAAGGATCCGCAGGAAGCCGCCGCTTTCGCCTCGGGCCTGCTGCAGCCGGGCGCCGAAAAGGCCATGGCCTACACCAAGCACGTGTACGACATCGTCGCCGGCGTGCAGACCAGCCTGGTCAAGCTGACCGAGGAACAGATCGCCGAAGGCCAGCAGCAGCTGAGCGAAGCCGTCGACCAGTTCTCCAAGAACGCCCCGACCGGCTCCGAAAGCGCCGTTGCCCTGATCAAGTCCTCGCTGGCCACCGCGACCAGCGCCTACGATTCGATGACCAAGGCCGCCAAGCAGGCCGCTGAAGTCGCCGAGTCGAACCTGAATGCCGCCGCCAACGCGACCTTCAAGGCTGCTTCGGATGCTGCCGACGCCGCCACCAAGGTTGCCAGCCGTAGCCGCCGCAGCGCCTAAGTTTTTGCCGCGCAGTGCTGCGCAAACCGCAGTTATGTAGTACTGTTGAGTGACAGAGCAGAGCTGGAATTAGGGCCACCCACCGGGTGGCCCCTTTTTTTGCCTGTCTTTTATCCGTCTTGCCGGTGGATGCCGGCGGCGTTTCGGGTCAGCGCGCCACGGCGCGCACGCATTCGCCCACCAGGGCCGGGCCGCGGTAGATCAGGCCGGTATAGAGCTGCACGGCGTCGGCGCCCGCGTCCATTTTCTCGCGGGCCTGCCGGCCCGACATCACTCCGCCCACGCCGATGATGGCCAGGCTGCCGCCCAGCTTTTCCTTCAGGCGGCGGATTACCGCCAGCGACAATTCATGCACGGGCGCGCCCGACAGGCCGCCGGCTTCCTCGGCATGCGGCTGGCCGGCGACGGCGTCCCGCGAGAGGGTGGTGTTGGTGGCGATGACGCCGTCGATGCCATGGCGCGGCAGGGTTTCCGCGATGGAATCGATCTGCTCCTGCGTCAGGTCGGGAGCGATCTTCACCGCCATGGGCACGCGGCGCTGGTGCTTGTCTTCCAGCGAGCGGCGCTTGTCCGCCAGTTGCGCCAGCAGGGCCGACAGTTCGTCGCCGCCTTGCAGCGCGCGCAGGTTCTTGGTGTTGGGCGAGGAAATGTTCACCGTCACGTAGTCGGCATGGGGATACACCCCTTCCAGCCCGATCAGGTAGTCGTCGGCGGCGCGCTCGATGGGCGTGTCCGCGTTCTTGCCGATGTTCAACCCCAGGATGCCACCCTGCTTGCGCCAGGCGCTGCGCTGCACATTGGCCAGGAAGGCATCGAGCCCCTGGTTGTTGAAGCCCAGCCGGTTGATCAGCGCGTCAGCGCGCGGCAGCCGGAACATGCGCGGCTTCGGGTTGCCGGGCTGGGCGCGCGGAGTCACCGTGCCTACCTCGATGAAGCCGAATCCCAGGTTGCCCAGCGCATCGATATAGGCGCCGTTCTTGTCCAGGCCCGCGGCCAGCCCGATCGGGTTGGCCAGTTGCAGGCCCATCAGCGTGCTAGGCGCCTTCGGCTGCGCATGCATGAGCTTGCGCGTGGCCCCGCATTCATAGGCGCGCTGCAGGCCCGACAGGGTGACTTCGTGGGCGGTTTCCGCGTCCATGGCGAACAGCGCCGGGCGGGCCAGGGGATAGGCGTGGAAGAGGATAGACATGGGGCGGAATTGTAGAGCGAATTTTGCCGGCCCTGCGCCGCGCCTGGCGCCCTTTGGGGGCTGGAATCAGGCGGACGGCAGCGCGGGCTGCGCGCCCCACACGCCGTCGACCAGGAACTGGGCCGGGTGGAAGCTGGATTTGTAGGACATCTTGCGGCTGTCGGCGATCCAGTAGCCCAGGTACAGCCAGGGCAGGTTCAGCGTGCGGCATTGCTCGATCTGCCACAGGATGCTGTACGTGCCCAGGCTGCCGGCAAGGTCGGGATCGTAGAAGGTGTAGACGGAGGACAGGCCGTCGTCCAGCACGTCGATGATGGACACCATGACCAGCGCGCCGGTCTCGTCGCGGAATTCGACTAGGCGGGTGTTGACGCGGCTGGTGAGCAGGAATTGCGCATACTGCGTGCGGCTGTCCTCGTCCATGCCGCCGCCCGGATGGCGGCCCTGCTGGTAACGCGTGTAGAGCCGGTAGTGTTCGGGCGACCAGGCCAGCTCCGCCACGAACGATTGCAGGCCTTGGTGGTCGCGCCAGGCGCGGCGCTGGCTGCGGTTGGGCGCGAAGCCTGCCGTATCCACGCGCACCGGGATACAGGCATGGCAGTTATCGCAATGCGGCCGGTAGGTGAATAGCCCGCTGCGCCGGAAGCCTTGCTCCACCAGCTGTGAATACGTGCCCGCGTTGATCAGGTGGCCGGGCGCGGCGACCTGCGACCGCGCCTGGCGACCCGGCAGATAGCTGCAAGGGTAGGGAGCGGTGGCGTAGAACTGCAGGGTGGAGAAAGGGAGTTCTTTGAGCTGGCTCATCGGAGGTCCCGCGATGCGGCGGCAGGTCCGCAAAGGGCTGGCTACATATTAACGCCGAACCCCGCGCCCGATGCTGTGTCGGGATGCAAGCGGCCGGCGCCGTCCAGTGTGCCGCGGGCCCAGGCGACGGCGGGCAGCGCCGTGGCTGCCCGCACGTGCTGGAGGAACACGGCGCGCGGAATGGGCCGCGCGCCCAGGCTGGCCAGATGGCGCGTCTGCTGCTGGCAGTCGATGCGCTCCACGCCTTGCGCGGCCAGATAGCGCACCAAATAGGACAGGGCGATCTTGGAAGCATTGGGCGCGCGGGTGAACATGGATTCGCCGAAGAACATGCGGCCCAGGCTGATGCCGTAGAGGCCGCCCGCCAGTTCGCCGTCGATCCAGGTTTCGATGCTGTGCACGTAGCCGGCCTCATGCCAGGCGCGATAGGCCTGCTGCATGGCGGCGGTGATCCAGGTGCCCGGCTGGCCGTCGCGCGGGGCGGCGCATTGCGCCATCACTTCGGCAAAGGCGGTGTCCACCCGCACCTGCACGCGCGGCGCGGCGGCATGCTCCTGGCCCTCGATCTGCCGCAGCAGCTTGCGCAGCGAATGCGAAGGCGCGAAGTCCTTGATGCCGAGCACCATGCGCGGATCGGGGCTCCACCACAGAACGGGCTCGCCCTCGGAATACCAGGGGAAGATGCCGTTGGAATAGGCCTCGATCAGCCTGGCTGTCGACAGGTCCGCGCCCGCGGCGAGCAGGCCGTCGGGATCCGCTAGCGCAAACTCCGCAGGCGGAAAGGGCGTGTCAACGGCTAGCCAGGGCAGTTTCAACGGTGCGATTCTAGGGTGTAGTGATGGGGGGGGAACACGCCCTGCTTGCGGTCGTCGAAGTAGTGGCGCAGCGTCGTGGCCACGGTGCGGAACGCCAGATCGTCCCAAGGGATCTCGGACTCGTCGTAATAGCGGGCCTCCAGGCTTTCAGGACCTGGGTCGAGCTCGGCCGACAGCGCCTCGGCCAGGTAGAACACATGCACCTGATCGATCTGGGGCAGGTCGATGACGGTATAGAGCTCGCCCAGCTTGATGCGGGCGCCGGATTCTTCCAGCGTTTCGCGGGCGGCGCCCTGTGCCGTGCTTTCGCCCAACTCCATGAAGCCGGCTGGCAGGGTCCAGGTGTTGTAGCGTGGCTCGATGGCGCGCCGGCAGAGCAGGACGCGGTTTTCCCAGACCGGCAGGGTACCGACCACCAGCCTCGGATTCTGGTAATGGATCGCGCCGCAGTGATCGCAGATGTCGCGTTCGCGGTTGTCGCCTTCGGGAACCCGGCGGCTGATGGGCGAGCCGCATTGGCTGCAGAAATGCGAACGGCGCGGCGCGGGGAAGTATTCGAGGGGCGATTTTGCGGTCATGGGTACGATTCTAACGGCTGCGGCGGGGGCTGGCGCGCCGGCCCGGGACGGCCGGGGAGGGGGCGCCGAAGCGGCCCTCCAGATGCTCTACGAAGGATCGTACCTTGGGCGACAGAAAGCGCCGGTGCGGATAGACGGCGTACATGGAGATCGGGGTGTGGGCGTAGCTGGTCAGCAGCGGAATCAGGCGGCCGGCGCGGATGTCGTCGCCCACCAGGAAATCGGGCTGCAGGATGATGCCGTGGCCGGCCAGCGCCGCGGTCCGCAGCACGTCGCCGTTATTGGCCCGCAGGGCCGCATTCACGCGCACCAGATGGGTCACGCCGTCTTTCTCGAAATGCCATTCGTTGCCGGTACTGGCGTAGGCGTAATGCAGGCAGCGGTGCTGCTTGAGCTCTTCCGGCGTCTGCGGCGCGCCATGGCGCCGCAGGTATTCGGGGGCGGCGCAGACCAGCAGCTGCTGCGGCGCCAGCGGCCGCGCGACCAGCGACGAATCCTGCAGTGGCCCGATGCGCACGGCGACGTCGTAGCCGTCTTCCACCAGGTCCACCACGCGGTCGTTCAGGTCCAGGTCGATGATCACGTCGGGATAGCGCTGCAGGTACTCGGCAATGGCGGGTCCCAGATGCAGGATCCCGAACGACACCGGCGCGCTCACCCGCAGGCGGCCGCTGGGCCGCTGGCCCTCGGCCTGCAACGACAGTTCCAGGTCCGCCACCTCGGCCAGGATGGGCCGCACGCGTTCATAGAAGGCGCGTCCGGCGTCGGTCATGCTCAGCTTGCGCGTGGTGCGGTTCAGGAGGCGTACGCCGTACTTCTGTTCCAGATAGGCGATCTGGCGCGTGACTACGGAGCGGGCCTGGCCCATCTTGTCGGCCGCGGCCGCGAACGAGCCCAATTCCACGACCTTGGCATAGGTCTGCATGGCGGTGTGCGTGTCCAAGATTGTTTCCTATCGGGGAACAATAATTTGCAATTCTGCATGTTTATCTTTGTTTTTGGAATCGCAAGAATAGCGTTCATCAAGAATCTTCCCATCCTGGGCGATTCCCTACCGCTCTAGGAGAGTGCAATGGTTGATACCCGTACCGCGCCCTATGCCGCGCTGCTGCTGCGCGTGGCGCTCGGCGTCATGTTCCTGGCCCACGGCCTGACCAAGCTGCTGGTATTCACGCTGCCCGGCACCGCGCAGTTCTTCGCCAAGATCGGCTTTGCCGGCTGGCTGGCGTATCCGGTGACGTTCTTCGAGGTCGGCGCCGGCGTGCTGCTGATCCTGGGCATTGTGCCGCGCTGGGTTGCCGCCATTGCCGTGGTGCAGCTGTTCGTGGCGTCGACGGTGCATTTTCCCAATGGCTGGGGCTTCGGCAACGCCGGCGGCGGCTGGGAATATCCCATCTTCCTGGCCGTGGCGGCAGCCGTGCTGGCGCTGCTGGGCGACGGCAAGTTCGCGCTGGTCAGGAGCGGCCGCGGCTGACCGCTGCGCGCACCAGACTGTCTACTGCCACGGACGTGGCCGATAAGAGGGCCGGGCCATAGAATGGCCTGGCCTTTTTCCACTTCGGAGTTTCCATGTTCCTGCTCAAGCCATATTTCAAGCGCGCCGCCGCCGCGGCCATGCTGGCCCTGGCCTTGTCGCCCGCCGCCCATGCGTCCGCCGAACAGGAAGCCGCCAACAAGGCAGCCGTGCTGGCTTTCTACGAGAAGGGCCTGAACCAGAAGGACGCGGATGCGGCGCTGAAGTACGTGGGCGACCGTTATGTGCAGCACAACCCCAACGCGGCCGATGGGCCCGAGGGCTTCCGCAAGTTCATCGCCTTCCTGCGCGACAAGTTCCCGCAGTCGCGCAGCGAGATCAAGCGCGTCTTCACTGACGGCGACTATGTGATCCTGCACGTGCATGCGGTGCGCCAGCCAGGCGACCGTGGCAGCGCCATCATCGACATCTTCCGGTTGGAGCAGGGCAAGATCGTGGAGCACTGGGACGCGGTGCAGCCCATCCCCGAGCAGTCCGCCAATCCCAACGGCATGTTCTGAGCGTGTTGTTCAGGCGCGGGGGGCCGGCATGAAGCCGAACTCCTGCGCCACATCCTTCTGCGCGATCAGCGCCAGCGGCGCGGCCGCATAGGTTCCAGGCAGAGCGGCCTGGATCGTACCGCCGGGCGAGAGTTGCTCCAGCGCATCCAGCAGCGGTTCCCCTTCCGCCGTGGCCATCTTCTCCAGCAGCGGCGGCAGATCGCGGTCCAGCACGATGCCCGCTCCCAATGGCGTCATCGCATACAGCTGGCCCGCGTCGTCCAGCCTCCACGCGCTGACCGAATCGACCGCCTGGTTCGTGTGCGTGAGCAGGCCGCTGTTGTCATCGCTCAAGCGCAACACATACGGCGCCGCGTCCAGGCGCAGGAATACGCGCTGGGGACCGTTCTGGAAAAACCAGCGGCCCGCGTCATCGTGTTCATAGTTGCGGTTGATGAATTCCAGGATCTGGGTGTTGGTGATGGACTCGCCCGGCCCGCCCGCGGCCGATTGGCCTTGCGGGTGCAGGCGCCAGCGGCCGCGCGCGTCCAGGGACAGCCAGCCGTACACCGCCGGCACGTCGGGCCAGCGCGCGAGCGCGTCCTTCACCGATTGATCCATGTTCAGGGCCGGATGATGATGGGAGGAGGGTTGATGATGATGGCGGGCGCCGGCATCGCGGGCACCATCACCGGCTGCGGCATTTGCACGTAGCCATGGCGATAGTCGTCCCGGCACTTGCGCTTTTCCTGGTAGTCGCCGTTGCGCTTCCATTTGCGCTCGACCTTACAGGCGCCGTCCCAATACTGCTCTTTATACTCGCGTCCGTGCCGGTGGCGGTGCTTGTCCGAATCCGCCTGCGCCGCAAGCGGGGCCAGCGTGAGCAATGCCGCCGTGGACAGCGTCAGCAGCGCGGAGGAAGAGCGGGTTCGAGAGTTCGGAAGGGTGCGCATGGGATCGTCGTCAGTTGCAAACGGCGTCACCATAGCAATCATTTGATTGACGGCGCGTAGTGATGCGTAACGAGATGCTGGAGGGCGGGCCGCAATCGTACATGAGATCCTCATCTTCGATCTCGGCCGCCGGTCCTTCTGCGATTCTGATTTACGGGGAGTCGCAGGCGGCGTAAAAACTGAGTATCAACTTCTACTCGGCGGGTTCCGACATATGAAGATCGCTATTCTCGACGACTGGTTCGACACGCTTCGCCGCCTGCCCTGTTACTCGCTGCTGCGCGATCACGAGGTCACCGTCTGGACGGATCACATGGAAGATATCGATGTGCTCGCGCAGCGTCTCGCCGATACGGAAGCGCTGGTGCTGATCCGCGAGCGCACCACGATACGGCGCGAATTGATTCAGCGTCTGCCGAAGCTGCGCCTGATCAGCCAGCGCAGCGTCTATCCGCATATCGACGTCACCGCCTGCAGCGATCATGGCGTCCTGGTTTGTTCGGACCTGCACGCGGATACGCCTTCGTATGCTGCCGCGGAACTGACGTGGACACTGGTGCTGGCCGCCATGCGCCAACTGCCGCAACAGGTGGAGTCCATGCGTCAGGGCCGTTGGCAATATGGGGTTGGGCACACTGTCCGAGGCAAGACCATGGGCATTTTCGGCTATGGACGCATCGGCCGGGTGGTGGCGGGTTACGCGCAGGCATTCGGCATGCGGGTGCTGGTCTGGGCCCGTCCCGAGTCGCTGCAGCGCGCGCGTGAAGATGGCCACGAAATCGCGGCGTCCAAGGCGGAGTTTTTCTCGTCCTGTGACGTGCTGTCGCTGCATATGCGCCTGGTGCCCGCGACCAAGGGCATCGTCACCGCAGCGGATCTTGCCGTCATGAAAGAGGGTTCGCTGCTCGTGAACACCAGCCGCGCCGGGCTTATCGAACCCGGCGCCCTGGCGCCGGCGCTGCTGGCCAAGCGCCCGGGCATGGCGGCGCTGGATGTTTTCGAGCAGGAGCCCTTGACCGATACTTCGAATCCGCTTTTGCAGATGCCCAACGTCCTGTGCACGCCCCACATCGGATACGTGACTTACGAGGAATGGGATCTGCAGTTCAAGGACGTGTTCAACCAGATTCTCGCGTTTGCGGCGGGGGCGCCGGTAAACATGGTGAATCCGCAAGTGGCGGCGCCATGAACGCATCCCTGGAACGCCTCGCGAAACAGCACGATCTGGATGCCGATCGCAATGAACGCCTGCGTCTGGCATTCGGTCATGCCTGCGCGCTTAGGGTCGAACACTTGCTTGAGGAGCAGGATGTCGTGGATTGCCTGGCGATGCTCGGCCAGTATCTGGACGGCACGATCGACCACGAACGGCTACAGCAGGTTTGCGCTCAGGCCGCGCGCCTGGCGAACCAGCATCAGGGGTCGAAATCCATGGATGGCTGCGGCCATGCCGCCGTGTCGGCGACCTACGCCGTCGCCAGCGCTCTGGCCGGCAAGGCGCTCCGCGCGGCCGAATATGCGGCTTACGCCGCAGTCTACGGCCAGGGCGGCTATGGCGCGGTTTCAGATCCCGAATCGTTCGAGCCGGAGTTTGCCTGGCAAGCGGAATGTCTGGCTTCGTTGGCTACCCGCGAGGCTGACTGGCAGCCGGCGCGGTAATTGGCGGGTCCGGAAAAACAAAAAACCCGCAGAGCGTTATCTGCGGGTTTTTTGAAATTGCTGGAGGCGCAAGCCGGAATCGAACCGACGTACACGGATTTGCAATCCGCTGCATAACCACTCTGCCATTGCGCCAGAACTTGCAAGAAAAAAGGAAGCGCGGTGTAGGCCGTTGCTTCCTTTTTGTATTTGGAGCGGGAGACGAGTCTCGAACTCGCGACCTCAACCTTGGCAAGGTTGCGCTCTACCAACTGAGCTACTCCCGCGGGGGCACTGCGTTTTGGTGTGATTTCTGACTTGGTTTTCAGAAGGCCGTGTCCACCAAAGACAGCGATTATACACAGAATTTAAGGCTTGTGTAGCCCGGTTGCGCGGGGAAGTGAAAATCTCCGTACAGCCGGGCTGTGCGGCGCCGTCAGGGCGTGTCGCTGGACACCGGCGCGGTGGCCGTGGACTCGGGTGCGGATTCTGGCGCGGGCGCGTCGACGGGCGCGTCAGCAGCAGGAGCGTCAGCAGGCGAGGACGCCGGCGTGGCAGCCTTCTTCGCGGGACGGGCCTTGCCGGCCGGCCGGCGCGAGGCCTGGCGGCGGGCATAGGAAGCCTGTTCCGCCGTCACCGTGCCCGCTGGCTCGCCCTGCAGGTCGACGCGCGTGGCGTCCGCGACCATGCTGCTCCAGTAGCGGCTGCCCTTGCACCAGGTTGCGATGGCCTGCTTCAGCTGTTCTTCCGTCATGCCCAGCTTTTCCAGATGCTGGGCCGCGTCGGCCAGGATGCCCTGCTTGAGCGGCAGCTTCGGCGCGGGATTCTTGGGGAAAGCCTGGGGGAAGTGCTTCTGCAGGCGCCAGATGGCCTCGACCACCGGGTCGACGGGCTCGCGCTTTTGCTGGGGCCGGGTGGCGGCCTTGGCTTGATCAGGCTCCCGCTTTTTCGTCCGGCCTGCCGCCTTCGGTTGGACCGGCACTGCCTTTTGAGCCTGTGCCCGCAGCTGCTCGCGCAGGTCGGCAAGTTTTTCAAAACCCATTGTTATTTCCAACACCTCAGATTTGTTCAGGCTGAAGGTTACCGCAAGTGCGCGAATGCAGCACTGTCGACGCGTCGCGGGTGTGGCGGCGGCGCCATGGCCGCTGCCGGCGCCGTGTGCGGATTTGCCGGAAATCAAGGTCCGGCGGACGGGCAGGATGGCTGGCCGGGAACCTGTACCGCGCGGCCTTTCAACAGGATGGGCGAGCCCGGATATACGTGAAAGGGATCCACCGGCCGGCCATCGACCGTGGCGTCCTTCACCTGATAGCGCACATTGCCCGACGCGGCCAGCCAGGCGCCTTCCGCATCGCAGCGCTGCGACAGTTCCGAGGTCTCGCTTTGTGGCAGTAACCGTACCAGAGTGCTGAATGCAAGGGTGACGACTACGTTGCCGGAGGTACCTTGCCCTCCGCGATCCAGCAGGTTGACGACCGGCTTGATGTCCAGCCGATAGACCTGTTCCTGCTCCACGTCTGCCAGCGGCTTGAGCGTGATGGTCTTGCTCTGCCCGGGCGCGAGCGAGAGCTTGAACGGTGAGACGTAGAGCGCGGGCTGCTCCGTCTGTGCGACAGGCTCCAGGCGTTCCTGTTCGATCTCGACGCCAGGATTGAGCAGGCGCGACAGGGCGATGGACACGTACTCCGCGCGATCGCCCTGATTGACTACATAGACTGAGGCGGGCTTGCCTTGCACGACGGCGAGTTTGGGCGTGACGTCGACATGCGCGAGCGCAGGCGCAGCAAGCCAGGGCGCCAGGAGTAGCAACAGACAGCGAGAGGGTTTCATCTGCTTCTCTTTGAAATTCGATAGCGCGCTGCGCTTCAGGGGTCCCGGGCTACCGGTTCAAAGACCAGCGACAACTCGCCGACATAGTTGCCCGCGGTCTCCTTGAAATTGCCTTGGGGCGGCAGGGCTGAAATCGCCAGGCCGTAGTAGCCAATGGAGTCTTCGCCCGCCGCCGGGGGTAGCGGATTCTGGAATCTGGTGTCCTGCCCGACGGCAAGGATTTTCTGCTCACCGCCTTCCGCCGCTAGGGAAACCTTGGGTTGGCGGAACATCTGGGCCGGGTTGGCCGTGTTGCGGATTTCCAGCGGCCGGTCCATGCGTACCTGAAACGCCCCGGTCGTAGACACGATGCGCAAGCGCGCCTGCGTCTCATAGGGTGATTCCCAGCCACGCTGCTGTTGCAAGGCCAAGCCCTGATCGAACCAGCCGCCCTTGTCGTCCGTGACCAGTAGCCTGTTGGCTGCCTTGACCGTGGCGGTGATCTTGCTGGTGGTATCGCCGCCTACGATGATGTTTACGGCGGAGGCCGCCGCGGAGAGTATGCCAAGAGTCAGCAGCAGGCAGGCTTGGGCTGCGATTCTGTTCATGTGTAGGTCCTCTTGGGATTCAAGGCTGAGGGTGCGCGGCGATTTGATAGATCAGCACGCCATACGCCATGTTGAGGATCAGGGGAGCGCTCCCATCGACCTCGCCGGGATTCACGATCACACGCTCCCTGGGCCGGAAGGTAATGCGCCAGACTTGCGTGCGGGCGGGCGTACTCAAGACGCGCATGTTCATCCGGTACTCTTGTCCTGGCGCCAGGATCAGGCGGTTGGGGGTCACGAGCAGGCCGGGCTGCTCTGTCTCGCCAACCGGCACCAGGATCTCCGGCGTCGATCCGGGATTGAGCAGCAGCTGCTGCTCCACATCGAGGTAGAGGGGGCTGTCGCCGCGGTTTTCCGCCAGCAGCTCGCCCGCAGCTTTGCCAGGTTCCAGCCGCAGCTCGGCGCGTGGCAGGTGCAGGCTGCCCGCTGCCAGGCCGTGCTGCGGCCAGGGCAGGGTGAGCGCGGCGACGACAAACGCGGTGCGGCGGGCGATCCGCCGGGGAAGGGCATGAAGGCTCATGGCTTGGGCTAAGGCCGCGCGACGACCGTGAAGGTGAGCACGTCGGCATAGTCGCCCTCCTTTGCTGCCTTGGGCGTGTTGGTCTTGAATGTGGGCCTGAAGCATTCGCGCCCTGTGTTGGCCAAGGTAGAGACCACATTACTGGTGTTGGGCAACTCGACTTCGCTATTGGTATCTGCGTTCAGCAGCACGACCCGATATGGCACCTTGTCGGAGGGCGAGGTCAGGTGCGTGAGCTGGTACCAGCCATTGCCCGACAAGCCGTTCTGGTTGGTGGCGTTGATGGCGTAGCGCAAGCCTGCCAATTTCGGGCCGTCATAGGTGAAGCACAGTTGTTCAGCTGTGTTGCTGAATGGCCTGTCCTTCGGAGCCCCTGGCTGCAGTTCACCCAGGTTCCAGTCCGGCGCATTCATGTTGATCCGCGCTTCCATGGGCGGCGGGTTGTTGGGATCCGTGATGATGTGGCAAACGCCGGGCACCTCGGTATGCACGATGTAGGCCATTTTGTTGTCGGCGACAATCTCGCCGTACGCATCTGACCAGAGGAGGAGCGGGCGCTTGTAGTTCGTCGAGATATTGGCAGCGCGTATGGCGACCGCCACATAATTAGCTGGAGTTGAAATCATCGAATCAAAAGATATGATGCGCACACTGGCCGTGTGTGCATCCTGCTGCTGCCAGGCTCTTTCAACACGGAAACCGATGGAATTTTCCCAGTAATACAGGGCAAATGGATCTACGCCCCCTGAAGGAATGAAATTGTTGGAAAGAACATCGTCGAGGGCGACACCGAAATGAATGGGTCGGTTGCCGCGCTTAGCATCCCCGACATAAAGGCGTCCGTCTTTGTCATAGTGGTACAGCATGAATCCCCGGCCATAGAGATCTGGAGATTTCGATCCTAGATATCCCCGGGCCTTCTTGAACTTGACAGTCAGCCGGTAGAACCTGCCATTCATGCCACTTTCGAAGGCGCAATTGCTGTAGCCGTCGGTCACGTCGCCAACTAGCATCGGTACCGTTGGCTGCGCAAAAACGCCAGCGCTCGCGATGATTGCGCCTACCGCCAGGAGTGCGTAGGCAAACCAGATGCGCACCCGTTGCCGGACAAGCCCTTGCGTCACGCTCGATTTTCGGATCATGGTGATTGTGTTCATTGGTGGCAATCAATGTTCTGCTGAGTGTCGTCGAGCCGCATCGTCAGGCCGTCGCCCGCGAAGTGTTGAGGCGTGCCGGGAAACAATGCCACTCTGTCCAGTTGCTGCTTGCGGCCTGACGTGGCAACGTCCGAGAGGATCAGGTGAACATTGCCGGTGTTTTCGAGCGTTATGCCCGCGTTTTCGCAGCGGTACGACCAGCCCGAACGCTGCTGCGCGGGTGGCGGCATGTGCTGGATCAGGACGCCATAACCCACGGCAACGGACACGGGAGCCGTGATCTTGTCCTGAGGCGCGTCTTCCACCTGCATGGCCTTCATCGGGACGACATACAGGCGGTACATTTCTTCCTCCGTGGGTACGGACAATGACTTCAGGCTGACCGAGCGGCTTTGACCGGGCCCCAGCGTCAGCTTGTCCGCGCTGGCGAGCAGGCTGGGGCGCTCGAGCTCATTCACGGGCACCTTGTTTTCGGGCGTGAGGCCTGGGTTCGTCACTTTCGACAGAGATATCGACAAATAGAGCGGCGCGTCGCCCACGTTCCTGAGGTCCACGCCGTACTCGTGACCATTGAAGACCTTCAAACGGGCCGGCATGACCATCAGTTCGCCTTCGGCTTGTGCATGGGGCGCCGTCAACAGCGTCAAGCTGAACAGCATGGACCATATGGTGCGTAGCATTATTGTTTTCTCCTGTTCTGGCATCCGCTCACCGGCAGCGGTAGTAGCTGCCGTTGAAAGTGTTCGTCAGGTCGCAGTCGTAGCGCCGGCCGGGCTGTTCCACTGTGATCTTGCGCAGCACGGATTTGCTGGCTACCGAGAACAGCCCGTTGGGATACGCGGTGTCGCCGGTTTCGCGGATTTTTCCGCCAACGGGCCTGCCAGATGCATCAATCAGGATGCCGCTGTAGATCATGTTGATTGCCACCTTGGCCTGCGCCGCGTAGACCTGCCCGGGATGGGCGCGGACCACATTGACCGGGACTTCGATATTCATGTCCATGTCTTCGCTGTTGCTCAAGACTCGGGCAAACGGCAAGTCGCGATAGTTGTTCAATGGAACAGCGTAGGAGCTGCCGCCTGCGACCGGGTGGCCTTCCACGCTGAAACCGTATGCCGTGCCCCCAATGTCGGGGGTTTCCAGCAGTATGGCGCTGCCGCTGCCGCTGTGGCGGCCAAGCGCGACGCCGTCAGCGCTGGCCGCCAGCATGCCGCGGTAGTTGAAGTCCGCGTTGCTGCCGAAGCCGCTATGGCCCAGGCTGAGGGAGGTGTCGCCGCGCGTACTGGAACGGCTGCCGTAGAGGTTGACGCTGTTGCTTGAGTTGCTCCGGTTGACCGTTACGCCGGCGGTCGAGGCGCCGTAGCTATCCTGGAATTCCTTGCGGTAGTCGCTGCCGAGCTGGGTCTCGCCCCCTTGGCGGGCCGCGCGGAAGCTGGCCTGCGCCTTGTCCAGGGTCCAGGCCATGTTGAAGTAGACGGCGTAGCCGCCGTCGCCTCGGATGTAGCCGCCTTTTTGCACGCCCAGCGAGAAGCTCGACCACAGGCCGTTGGGACGGTAGCTCCAGCGCGCTTCTGCCTGCTGTGTTTCACCGCGACTATGCTTGTTGTAGTTGTAGCCCAGCACGACCTCGCCCACGCTCCTGCTGTATGACAAGCTGGTACTGGGCGCGCCCCAATAAAAGCGCGATACGCTTGTGCTCTGGTAACGGCTGGTCGAGAGGCTGCCCAGCACGGGATCGTTCATCCACAGGTTGAAATAGCCGCCCGTGCCGAGTTCACCGCTTAGCAGGCCCACAGTGGGGGTGAGGTCCACCGTGCCGATGCGGGAGGGGCGCGTGGCGTTTATTTCGCCTGCCCAGCGGGATCGGTCGCCGGTGATGAACGAGGCGTTCAGGTAGAACTGGCTCAGGTTGCGGCTGACGGCGGCCTGGAACAGCTGCCCGCCTGCGCCCATCTCCTTGCCCGCGGTCATATGCCAGGAGTTGCTGCCGCCGCCATTGAAGTTCAGGTTGTTGATATCGCGCGTTTCGCGGTTGACCAGATTGCCGTTGCGGTCCACCAGCCGGATTTCCACCGGATAGTAGCCGCCGGGCAGGTCGATGAAACTGATTTCATTGCGACCCAGTATGGCGGGCCGCTTCAGGATGAGACGCCCGTTGCGGTAGAACTCGTAGTTCCCTTCAGCGGTGGAATACAGCACAAGTGAGCCTGCGTCGCGGTCGGCGCGCAAATGGTCCTGGCTGCCGATCGTGACGAACTGGTCGAAGCTGGGCGACAGCATGGTGCTGACCGAACCCGAGGCGTAATCGAGACTGTTCTGCTTACCTGCCCGAAAATAGGTGCTTTGAAAGTTCTTCTGGAGGAAGTAGGACGATATGCCCTGATTGCGGTTGCTCTGGCCGCGCATGCGGTTGCGGCTGCCGTACCAGCTCATGTAGCCGAAGCTGCGCAGCGGCAGTCCCAGCCACGTCGTGCCGCTGACGTTCATGGCGCGATAGCTGTCGGAGGATCCGCGCAGGTCCAGCGACTGATTGTTGATCAGCCCCCAGGTGGTCGCGGGAGACAGGTAGTCGTCTCGCGAGCTCCTGATCTGAAGCGTGCGGCGGATCTTGTCCATGGTGACGTAGTGCTCCGCGACGCGCAGGTCGCAGCCGTTGACGCATTGCTTGTAGTCGATCTTGGAAACGACTTGGCGGATGGCTTCTATTTCTTCCAGCGTGACGCCGTTTTCGGCGTATTTCACCGGGTCGAACATGAGTTGGTTCTGCTGCGGGGAATAGGCGATCAGTCCGGGCAGCGTCTTGCCGTTGAAGGTGGATACGTAGCTCGCGCTGTTGTCCATTTCAACCGCGCTGAAACCAAGGGGAATGCCATAGGAGATCTTCGCCTGCGCAAAGGCTTGGGCGGAAGCCGCAGCAAGAATGCAGGCCAGGATTTTTTTTAGGCAATGGGGGATCCGATGAGCGTACATGCCCGGCAATCCAAAGGGGGAGGAGAGAGCCCCGGCCGGGGCCCTTGAGAGAGAGGGGCGGATTACGGAGCGGGTTCGAACAACAGGACCAGCTCGCCGCTGTAGCTGCCGTTAGTGCTCAGAGTGCTGTTGGCGGGTTTGCTAGGCGCCTTGACGGAGATTTTCAGGTCGTGCTGCTCGTCATAGCCGTGGCTTTTTTGCGCGACCTGCACAATCTTTTCCATTTTTCCGAACTTCACTTCCGTATCGCCGGCGGAATGGGTGATGAAAACCTTGGAGTCGTCCATTTGCAAAGGTCCGTTAGACAGTTGCAGGGGCTTCGACAGCGAAACATTGAAGCCTGGGCCCGTCGTCCAAACGCGGATCGGCAGGGTCTTGGTGAACTCTTCTTGCTTGTAGTCCTTGGCGGTGAGTTCTTCGGTTCCGTACCACGTGGAGCCGTCGGGCTTGGACACGAAAATCGCGTCGTGGATCTGGGCCGTCAGATTGATGGTTTTGGAAATGGGAGCCGCATGTGCCATGCCAACAGACGCGCCGGCCAATCCCATCGCGATCAGGATCTTGCTCAGTTTCATATGAAAACCTGGAGTTGATGTTGAATGAATGCCTTCGAGGATGGTGAAGGCGGGGTTGTAGCGAACGCTTCGTGTGCGTCCGACCCCATGCATCATCCTTGTTCAACACTGTTCCAGGGCTGAGAAATTTCTTGTTCTGGTCTCAGCGACTACCAGCTCCTGCGCGCCTATCGCGGATGCCCCCCCACCTTGAAGTCCCGCCATCTGTCGCCACCCATCGTCAGCAGCAGGTCCAGGCTGTCCGCGCCTATGCGCGTGGACAGCAGGTCCCCTTGGAACGTCAGGTTCGGAAATGACCGCATCCAATGAAAGTCGATCGCGTCATTGATGTCCATGACCAGCACGGGCAGCTTGAACGCTTGTGCGCGCTGCAGCAGGGAAAAGAACTTTCCATGCAGCATGGGATGCTCCGAGAGTCGCTCGGGGATTTTCAGGTGCAGGCCCACGACGCGCAGCACGCCATGGGGAGCCGGCCGGCCTTCCACCAGCGTCGGGCCGATCCTCACTCTCAGGCCGACATCGAAATCCTGCCGGTTCCTGTAGAGTTCGGCATCCGGTAGCAGATCCCATGTCATGGGGATGTTGAGAGTGACCAGCGACGCCGGATAGCTCGGCCCCGTCGAGCCGTCGTCGGCTTGGAGGGGCTGCAAGCGCAGGCGGTTTTGATCCAGCGACAGGTTCAGCTCCGCGCATAGGCTGTGCGCCGACCACGGGAAGCTCGCGGCATCGCGCGCGTAACTGACTGACAGTGGTATGCCTTGATTTCCCTGACGGAAGAGATGAAGCGCGTGGCGCAATCCGTGCGTGGGGGGAGGGCCGCCGATAGGCTGGAATGCGTGGTCTGGGGGCAGATCGGGCAATGCATATTCGCATACCCGGCCATCCGCGGAAAATACTGGTTGATAGCCGGCTTCTGCCGATGACTGAAATGCGGAGCGAGAACCTGCGCCGCCGCGGGGGATAGATTCCATTGTTTTTGGCGCATGCCTGCGCGTTGCCGGCCAGGATGGCGACGATGCTTGCGCGCATGGCATGCATTCTTTTTTTGCAAGATGTGATTCTAGAAATCACTGGATGCATGGGCCATGGGAATATTCTTAATTGCGCGCGACGGCGTCGCATCTGATGCCGAAACGGCAGCAGAAATCCGGCGGCTCGGCTTCAAGCGCCCTTTTCTTCCGCGATATCGAGCATTCTGCCGCGCAGCTGCGCGATGAACGCGGCGAGTTGCTGGGGCATCGCGCCGCCCGGGCCTTCCTTGCGCAGCAGGGCTGCGAGGTCATCGGCCTGGTTCAGCAAAGGGACCATGTGCACGGCGGCCAGTCCCCCGCGTATCCGGTGCAGCAAGGCGCGCACATCCGCGCCGTCGCCGTTCTTCATCGAGGTTTCCAGCCGGACCAGATCCTTGTCCATGGTTTCCAGAAAGATGGCTTTGTATTTGGCGGGGACCGCTGCCTGGCCCGTCCGCGGCGAATCCGCGGCAATCCGCGGGGCGGCGGCGGGCGCCTCTTGCTGACGGGAGGACGCGGCGGCGTATTCCTGGAGCCGCTGCCTGAGCGCACGCAAGCCTATCGGCTTGGCGAGCCAACCGTTCATGCCGGCCGCTGCGCACCGCTGCTCCTCCGCCCGGGTCGCGCTCATGACCAGGGCGATGATGGGCGTTGTGGCGCCCTGGGCGCGCAGGGCCCTGGCGAGCGCATAACCGTTCATGCCAGGCATGTCGGCATCCGTCATGACCAGGTCGAAGGACTGTATGTTCCACAATGCCAGTCCTTCGGCCCCGTCGGATGCGAGCGTGGCGTGGCAACCCAGGCGCATGAGCTGATCGTGCAGCGTGGCCTGGTTGATGAGGTTGCCCTCCACGATCAGGATCCGGAGGCCGAGGAGACCGTGAACAGGCAGGGATGTGTCAGATTGCACGCTGGCTTCGCCCCGCATCAAGTGCTGCACGGCGTAACCTATCTGGCGCGCGGAGTGCCGGTCCACCAGGACTGCGCTGCCGCCACTGCGCGCGGTTCCCGCGATGATGCGGGGGCCTTTCCATGGGGCATGTTCGGCATTCCTGCTCAATGCGAGGTCCACCAGCATGCCATCGCCGTCGCCGTTTGCGACGATGCCGGCAGGGACCGTTCTGCACTGGGCGCCCCATTGCCGCAGCCACTGCGCCACGCTCTCACCAGCTTCCTTGCGGGCGCTGCGCACCAGCACGCGCAGGCCCTGCAACTGCGGGGCCGGGCCGGAGGACGCGTCCTCCTGGTCCAGTACGAAGGAAACGGAAAAGCTGCTGCCCAGCCCCGGTTCGCTGATGACCTGTATGCGGGTCCCCATGAGCGCCGCCAGGCGGGCGCACAGGAACAAGCCCAGGCCAAGGCCGGCGCTGCGCGCAGCCTGCAGGCCGGCGCCGGCTTGATGGAAGGGCTTGAACAGCATGGCCTGTTCGGCCGGAGCGATGCCGATGCCGCTATCGGCAACCTGCAGGTCGAGACGAACTCTGCCGTCGGGCATCGCCTGGGCGCGCAGCCTGACGACGACGTGACCGGAATCCGTGAACTTGATGGCGTTGCTCAGCAGGCTGCTCAGGATCTGCCGGATGCGGCCGGCGTCGCCGGTGACGCAATCCGGCACCGAGGTTTCCAGACAGCCATAGATGATCAGTCCCTTCTGTTCGGCTTGCGGGGCGTGGGCCGCCAGCGTGCTTTCGACCAGCTCGCGCGGGTCGAACGCGCCGGCCTCCTGGGCCAGCTGACCGGACTCCATCCTGGCGATGTCGAGCAGATCTCCGATGAGCTGCTGGAGTACGAGGGAGGCATTCTGGATGCGGTCGACATGCTGCCGTTGTTCTTCGTCCAGCGCGGTCATGCCCAGCACTTCGAGAGTACCCAGCATCCCATACAGCGGCGTGCGGATCTCGCGGGTGATGTTGGCGAGTATGCTGGCCCCGGATTCGTAGACCTTATCGGCCTGGGCCTTGGCGAGGCCAAGCAGATGCTCCATCTCGGCGCGCGCGCTGGTGTCCGCGAAGGCACACAGCACCACGTCCTGCCGGCGGTAGCGCGTGGGAGCGTAGGCAACCGTCAGCGGGCGGCCGTCGCGGGCGTTGAACGCATCGATGCTGCCTGGTTCCGCTGCACCCAATGCTTGCTGCAGCAGTCGCCTGGCATCGGGCGTGTCCGGCAGAGCCTGGCCGGCGCCGGCTCCCAGCCATTGCAGTGCCAAGGCGTTGCCGAAGACCAGCCGGCCATTCTCGCGGGAGAGCGCGCATAGCGCGCAAGGCACCGTGGCGAGCATCGTCCGGCTGAGCGCTTCGCATTCGGCGAGCATTCGCCGCGCGGCTTGCGCCGGCTCGACGATGTTGCGGCGGCACCAGTACCAGCAGACGGCGCAGGCGTAGAGTCCGGCGGCCAGCAGCAGCAAGGCGCAGGCGAATAGCCAGACATTGGTGTGCAGCAGGGTCGGGAAGTCGAGCCGCTGCAGGTCCGCATGCCGCCGCTGGACTTGTTGTTGTCCGCAGTAGAGCGCGGCGGCGCAGAGCAGGGCGAGAGGAAGGGCGTAGAGGAACGCGATACTCAGGCGGCGCGGGCCGCCGTTTTTTTTCTTCAGCGGCATATCCAATATCGGAGTAATGACGGCAAGCCCAGCCTCAGTGGGGCGGGGAAAGGGGGGTGAAATAGGAATTGGGCTCATAGGCCAGCAACTCGCAGAAGGTCGCGACATTGACCGCGGCGGAAATCAGGAACCCTTGAGCGACATCACAGCCGATCCGCCGCAGCAGTTGCAGGTCCTCCAGCGTTTCCACGCCCTCGGCCGTTACTTGCAGGCCCAGTTGCCGCCCCAATTGGATAGAGGCCACCAGGGCGGCTGTCAGTACCTCGTCCGCCGCGGCGCCGTTAACGAATGCCCGATCGATCTTTACCTCGGTGAAGGGCGTGGAGATGAGGCTGTACATCGAGCTGTAGCCCTTGCCGAAGTCATCCTGCGATAGGCCGAACCCCTTCAGGCGCAGACGGCTTGCCCCCATGTGGAACTGGCCCGCGAGTGTCGGCATCGCGTCTTCCAGCAGTTCGAAGGTCACGTCCGAGGCGGGAACGCCCAGCCTGGCGACCATGGCATGGAGTTCGTCGGGGAGTTGCGGAAGGTCCAGGAGGCTGGCGGAAAGGTTGATCGAAATGGGGATGCGGTGTCCTTGGTCGCGCCAGATGGAATAGGCCTTCAGGCCGTCGTCCAGCATGCGCAGGAGCAGCTCGTGGTCCAGGTCATAGGCGCGCAGCGACGCCAGGAACGAGGACGGCAGCATCAGGCCCAAATCCTTGTGCTGCCAGCGGACCAGCGCCTCGGCGCCGACGATGTTGCCGGAGACGAGTGATTTCTTGGGCTGGAACCAGGCGTGGATGCTGCCGTCGCGCAGCGCGCTTTCAAGCATGCGCCGGTCGAGCAGCGGCCGGCCAGGGTTGGCGCAGGCGTTGGGCTGCGCGGGCGGCTGCGAGAGCGGCTTTCTCAACAGCCCCACCGCCAGGCTGCCGATCTGCTCCGGGGTAACGGGCTTGATGAATGTTCCCAGCACGGCGAAGCCGCGCTCTTTTGCCATGAGGCCGATGCTGTTGCTCATCCGGCGGGAACATCCCGTGATGATCGCCAGTATCGGATTCAGATCGCGACAGGCGAGTTCATGGATGAACTGGGCGCCGTCCATGCCGGGCATGTCGACGTCCATCAGCACCAGCTGATGGCCATCCTGCTGTATCCGCTCCAGCGCATCGTGCGCGTCCAGCGTCGTCTCGATGTGCATGAAGCCCGCTTCCTCGAGCATGTCTTTCAGCAGGACGCACTGGTAGGCGTGATCGTCCAGTACCAGTACCTTGAGTTTGGACAGCATTTTATTTTCAGCCTTCTGCGTATGCGTGCAGGGTTGCGGTCAGGGCCAGGATGGGCAGGGGTTTCAGCAACACCTGATTCATGCCGGCTTCCAGCCCCTTGGTGATGGTTTCGGGCGCCGCGCTGGCAGTTACGCCCAGTATGGTTCCCTGGTAGCCGAGGTCACGCAGGGCGCGCGCCAGTTCGTAGCCATCCAGGATCGGCATGTTGATGTCGGTAATGACCGCGTCGAATTTGTCAGGGTCCCAGTGCTGCAACGCCTCGCGGCCATTGAAGACGATGGTGGCCGAGCACCCCAGATGTTCGAGCTGCTCCCGCAGGATGACCTGGTTGATGGCGTTGTCTTCGACGACCAGGATCCGCTGTCCCAGCGACAGGCGTTGCGCGCGGGGAGCGGGCAGCAAAGTCTGTTCGCGGCCATGCTGGGCCATCCCTACCGCGATGCCGATGCTGAATGGATTGCCCTGGCTCGTGATGCCGAGGCGGCTGCCGCGCGCCGCGATCGAAACTTGGTCCGCGCCGGGGGCGAGTACGCGTACCTTGCTTCCGGTCCAGGATGCTTCAGGTTGTCCGGGCGGCCAGGTCTGCAGCAGAACCGCGTTGTCGGCATCTGCCACATGGCCCTGTCCGCGATACGGTATGGCGATGGCCCCCCAGCTGTTCAGCCATGCGCATGTGTTCGCCACGACCTCCGGAATGGCGCCGTTGACATAGACGGCGCCGCGCCGCAGTTGTATGGGCGATGCCGGTTCCATTCCGGTCACATCCAGCGTGATGGCGAATGTGATGCTGGTGCCCAGGCCGACCTCGCTGACCAGGGACAGGCTGCCTCCCATCAGGTCGACGAGGCGCCGGCTGATGGCCAGGCCCAGGCCGGTGCCGGCCGCGTCCTGGACCAGGCCGGAATGCGCCCGGAAATAGGGTTCAAACAACTGGGTTTGCGATTCCGCGCGTATGCCCACGCCGGTGTCCGTGACCTGGAAGCGCAGCGTCACCTTGTCCGATGCGACGGCGCTCGCGGTTGCGCGCAGCACGATCCGGCCTGCCTCGGTGAACTTGACCGAGTTGCTCACCAGGTTGTTGAGGATCTGCTGCAGCCGAGTCGAATCTCCCTGCACCGTCGCCGGCATGCCGGTGCCAGCGATGGAAAATATCGTCAGCCCCTTGCCCTGGGCTCGGGCAGCATAATTGGCCACGACCCCATCCAGCATTTCCGCGGGGGAAAACTCCGACAGGATCAGGTCCTCGTGGCCAGCCTCCATGCGGGACAGGTCCAGCGTGTCATTGATGGTGCGCAACAGGGTCGAGGACGACTGCTGCATGGTGTGCAGGTATTGCTGCTGCTGGCTCGTCATGGGCGTGAGCGCGAGCAGCTCGAGCGTGCCGAGGATGCCGTACAGCGGCGTGCGGATTTCATGGCTGATCGTGGCGAAGAACAAGGTCTTCGCGTCGTTCGCCTGATCGGCGGCCTGCTTGGCATTGCGCAGGGTGCGCTCCACTTCCTTCTGGGCGGAAATGTCGCTGATGGCGCATATCACCACATTCTCGGACTGATAGCTGGTCGCGGCGTACGTCAGGCTGACAGTGCGCCCGTCGCCGAGCTGATACTCATGCCGGCCGGTCTGATCGCTTGCGGCGCGCGTGTCTTCGCGCCAGCTGTCGTGCGCCTCCAGCAGATGGCGCGCGGCCTCGTTCGAGATGACCTGGGTGCCGTCGGCGGGGCGGATCAGGCTGAGTCCGATCGGCGCGACTTCGATGATCTTCCGGTTCAGGGCCAGGCTGTCGATGAGCGCCGTCTGATGCTGCATTGCCGGGGATACCAGTTTTTCCCGGATGTGGCGTACGCCCAGCAGGACCACCGCGCTCAGGCAGGCCGCGACGGCGCCAACGGCCCAGAAGGCGGATGCGCCGTGCCGCAGCACGTCCTGCGTCGGCACGTAGTAGATCAGCCGCCAGCCGGCCTCGCCGACGGCCTTGCTCAGCGCCAGGCTATGGGGAAGCCAGCTTGTGCCCTGAAAGCCAAAGGAATCGCGCGCCAGGCGTGCCGATACCGAGTCCTTGACGGACGGGGAGGGGCCGCCGTGCAAGGCCACGCGGCTGTCGTTGTCGTAAAGCGCGTAGCTCGCGCCATCGCTGGCCTGCTCCGCGGTGATGACGGATGCGATGTCGTCAACCTCGAGTCCCACCCAGGTCTGCTCGCGCCCCGTCGTGTCCAGCGGCGTATAGAGAAACAGATGATCGTGGGAGTCCGTCAGGGGCCGGATCCAGACGACGGGCGCGCGACCGTCCTCAGGATCCGATGCGGCGTGGTGCGTAGCCAGGGTTTCGTAGAGCCATTTCTCTGTGTCCCTCGAAATGGCGTGGCTGCTGCGCCGCGTGTCGTCCAACGCCAGACGCGTCGAGCCGGGTTCGCCCAGGGTTGTATAGACGATGCGCGCATTGGCGGCCGCCACGTCCGCCCGATTGCGTCGGGTGAGGATCAGCGCCCACTCGTAGGCGTCCGCCTCGTTTGTCAGCGGGATCACGTTGATCTGCCCGGTCTGGCCGAAAGTTCTGGGCGTGTGTAGTGCCGGTAGGCGGTCGGTGTTGCGTACCGAGGAGGCGGCCACGGCCCGGAGTAGCGCTTCGCGCTGGTCGAAGAATATCTGCGCCCGGTCGGCGGCGGCATTCATGCGGCGGCGATAGCTGGAGACCTCGTCGCTGAACGACCAGTACATCGAAAGCATCGTGCCGACGAGTATGCATGCCAGCAGCGCCATGGCGAGCAGGTGCAGCAGGATCATCGGCAATCTGGTTGCCGGCATGTATCCGTCGGGGAGGCTGGGGGCGGCCATCATGCAAACGATGGTATGGGCCGGGCCGACCTGCACGGATAAGAAAATTCTGGAAGCGGGCCGGGCCGCGCGCCGCGTTTACGCGCCCGTCCATGTCAATTTGTTTCCCGTGCGCATTGAAAATCGGCAGGAACAATCCCGGATCGGTCGATATGGATGGTATCCATTAACTAAAAATTAATAATATGGGTGCCGTACTTTTTGACTATTTCCCAAAAACGGATGGTATCCATTTTTAATTATTCGGCGATTGGATGGTATCCAAGCTCATGATTTAAATAATAAAGATGGTATCTATTCATTAATTTTTGGTATTGAAAGAAAAGGGGTATAAATTGCCTCCTTTTTTCGCGAAAACTTGTTTCGCCCATTGGGATGGCCTGGTTACTTAATAATACTTTTATAGCGATCCGGTAATGCCTTGGGTATCAGATTAATTAATCGACATAGGGAGGATTTACGTTGATACACGACACGAAGAAATGGCTGACGGCGACGCTCGCTCTGAGCGCGTCCTATTGCGGTGGCGTCACGGCTGCGGACCTGACGGTTACGTCGGGCAATACCCAGGTGTTCGACGGCTCGGCCAATTTCCCCGGCGGGGTGGATGTCAACGGCGGCACGCTGGTGATCGGCGGCAACGGCGGCGGCGCGGGCGTCACGCTGGGCGGTAACGTCAATGCGAACTCGAACGGCACGGTGGCGGGCTTTGGCTCGATCAATGGCAATCTCAACGTGTCGGGCGCGCGTGTGGCGCCCGGGTATGAAGTCGGCACGCCGACGGGGGTCTCCAACGGCAACCTGGTCGTCAACGGCAACCTGTCGATGAACAACGCCGTGTTCAATTTCGAGACGGGCTATGCGGGATTGCCCATAACGCAGCCAGGCACCGGCGACAACATCACCGTGCGCGGCGACGCCGCCATCAACAACACCACGCTGAACGTCACGGTCAATACCCTGGGCGTCAATGCTGGCTACTACCGGATCCTGTCGTACGGCGGCAACCTGAGCGGCAACGGCCTGACGCTGGGTTCGGTCTCGGGCGATTCCGCGCCTGCCGCCACTATCCAGAACCTGACCGGCGACAAGCAGATCAATCTCATCCTGGGCCCAAGCACGACCAACCTGTGGAACGGCAACGGCGCGGCATCCGCGACCCGCTCGGGCGGCGGCAACGGCACCTGGAGCGCGGCCAGCGGGAACTGGAACAGTCCGAGCAATGCCACGGGCGCCTTGCCCGATGGCGGCTACGCCATTTTCACGGGCGCGGCTGGCACGGTGACCGTGGACGGCAGCGCCGGTCCGGTGCGCGTGTCTGGCATCCAGTTCGCCACCGACCGCTATCGCCTGCAAGGCGCGCCCATCACCCTGGTCGGCAGCGGCGGCAACCCGCCCGCGATCGTGGTCGGTGACGGCACCTACGCTTCGGGCCAATTCGTCGACACCATCGACAACCCTCTGCAAGGCACGCAGGGCTTCGTCAAGACCGGTCCGGGATCGGTGATCCTGACTGCCGACAGCAGCGGCCTCACCGGTCCCATCCTGATCGCCGACGGCGCGCTGGAGATCGACGGCAAGCTGAACGGCCCGATGGATATCGGCCGCGAAGTCGTGCTGGCGGGCGTGGGCCAGGTGGGCACCACCAACCTCTATCCCACCGCGGTCATTTCTCCCGGCAACGATGGTACGCCCATGGGCACGCTCACGGTCAACGGCAACCTGACCTTCGGCCAGAACACCATCTACCGCGTGCATGCCGATCCGGCCAGCAGCCTCAGCGACCGCATCCACGTCACCGGAGTCGCCTACCTCGACGGTACCGTGGCGCACGTGGGTCCCGACGGCAACTACGCGCCGCGCACGACCTACAACATCCTGACGGCGGATGGCGGCATCCAGGGCCAGTTCACCGGCGCTTCGAGCGCATACGCCTTTCTGACCCCCACGCTCAGCTACGACCCGAAAAACGCGTACATGACGCTCACGCGCAATGACGTGCCTATCGGCAGCATCGGCGGCTCGGGCAACGAGAGCAGCGTGGGCGGAGCGCTGGACAAAGAGGAGCCGCCCGCTACCGGCAATGGCTCGTCTTCGACTGGCAATGGTTCCTCGTCGACGGGCAATGGTTCTTCGTCGACGGGCAACGGTTCGTCTTCGACCGGCAATGGCTCTTCTTCGACGGGCAACGGCTCATCTTCCACCGGCGGTGACTCCTCCTCCGCCGGCAACGGATCGACATCGACGGGCAACGGCTCGTCGGCCGGCAACGGATCGACGTCGACGGGCAACGGCTCGTCGGCCGGCAACGGATCGACTTCGACGGGCAACGGCTCCTCTACGGCCGGCAATGAATCGCCGTCGACCGGTAGCGGATCTTCCCTCGTTGATAGCGGCATCGCCGCCGGCAAGAACACCGGCGCCAGCCAGGTGGCGGCGGCCGTGCTCGCCATGACTCCGAACGAAGCGCGTTCGGCCTTGAGGATGCTATCGGGCGAAGCGTACGCCAGCACCGCCAGCGTGCTGTTGAGCCAGGGCGACACCGTGCGTACGCTGCCGTTGTCCCATCTGCGCGGCAACCTCGACGCGCCGGTGCTGGCAGGCCGGCCCACCGCCCAGTTGGGGGGGGCGTCGTCCGACGCCCTGCCGCAAAGCGGCGCCTCGCCCGTTTGGGCGCAAGCGTTCGGCAACTGGAGCAAGTTCGATGGCGACAGCAACGCGTCCAGCTTGAGCCAATCGTCAGGCGGTCTCTTCGTCGGCGGCGATGGCGCGGTGGGTGGCGGCTGGCGCCTGGGCGGCGCGGTTGGCTACATCGGCAGCCACAACTCGATCGACGACTCGTCCTCGCGCACCAATGTCGACAGCTACACGGCGACCCTGTTCGGCGGACGGAACTTCCAGGCCGGCCCCGGCCACATCCGCTTCATGGCTGGCGCTGCCTACACCTGGCACGACATTGACGCGAAACGCGACGTGGCTGCAGGCAGCCTGAACCAGCGGCTCGAGTCGTCGTATCACGCCTCGTCGACGCAGGTGTTCACCGAGCTCGGCTACAACCTGCCGCTGGGCGATGCCTACACCATCGAACCGTTTGCGGGCCTGGCGTGGAACCAGCTGCGCACGCGCGGCTTCGAGGAGTCGGGCGGCTCGGCAGCCCTGCGCGGGTCCAGCAATTCCGATGACGTGACCAGCACCACGCTGGGACTGCGAGGCGCCTGGGAGTTCGGTTCCGACCGCGCGCCTGGCCGTCTGACCGCGTCGCTGGGCTGGCGCCATGCCATGGGCGATGTGAAGCCCAAGCAGCAGCTGGCTTTCGAAGGCGGCAGCACGTTCTCGGTGACCGGCGTGCCGATCGCGCGCAACGCCGCGGTGTTGGGCCTGGGCGCCGAGATGGCCATCACGCGCAACACGACGGCGGGCATCGCCTACGACGCGCAGTTCGGCGGCGGCAACCGGCAGCAGTCGGGCGTGCTCAAGCTGGCCGTGCGTTTTTAAGACGACGCCATAGATCGTGCGGACGTCGTGATCGCGGCGTCTGCGCGGCGCACTGCAGCTTGGAAGTCTGAATAAAAGAGGGCGAATCGAAAGATTCGCCCTTTTTTTCAGGATTTCAGCACCAAGCTTTGCCAGATTCAGGTCCGTATGGATTCATCAGAGAGCTTGCGGCCGTTGACGCCAGGCCATCCTCGCCAAGGTGTGGTCCCGTGCGACGAAGTGGTGCCACAGCGCGGCGCCGATATGCAGCGCCAGCAGGCCGTACAGCATCCATCCGAAGATGTCGTGTACCCGCACGGTGGGGGCGACCAGCGCCGGGTCGGCAGAGACCAGCAAGGGGAATTCCAGGCCCGTGTAGGGCATCGGCACAGCGAACCCCTTGGCGTTGACGATGATCCAGCCTAGCAGGCACTCGCCCAGGATGAGGACGTAGATCGCGAGGTGCACGGCGTGCGCGCAAGCGTCTTGCAGGCTGAATGCCGCGCTGCGGGCGCGGCGGCTGCTGATGCGAACCAGCGCCCTGACTAGCGTGACGGCCAGCAACGCCATGCCGCCGCCGATATGGACAACCATCACTGAACGCATCGGGATGGCGGTCAGGTTGGTCAAAAGGTGCCGGGCTTCTCCGGCCAACACCAGGCTGAGCATCAAGCTGACGCTAAGCCAGTGCAGGAAAATCCGGATTCTGGAGTAGGCCGGAGCGATGAGAGCGGGATTCATATTGTTCCTTCGATCTTGAACTGAGCCGCATGGGCCGACATCGGCGCCTGGGCAACGAGGCAGGATTGAAACGCTGTTCCTTCATGCCGCTCCACCATCCTCAAGGCTTCTTCAAACCACTAAATCCCTGCAGCCCCCCCAGGGAGGGCGTGCGCCCGCTCGTCGCTCGATTGAGGAACTCTTTAGAAATGTTGAGGCTGGATCCGCCGCGTGGAAACATGCCGGCCTGCGTAGAGATATCCCGACTAAGTCGCGTCACGGCCACGTCCGTGCCTGGATTGCCCATCCCTTTGCAGGATGCCGGCCTCTACTCGCGTTTCACAACGGATCGCCGCGTCGCCGCGATCCCCCAATCAGAAAAGCGGATTCATGAAAACTCTTACCCTCAAGCGCCCGCTAGGCCGGCAGCGGGGCTTTACCCTGCTGGAATTGCTGGTCGTACTGCTGATCATTGCGTTGCTGGCCGGTTATGTCGGCCCCAAGCTGTTTTCTCAAGTTGACCGCGCCAAGGTCAAGACGACGCAGGCGCAGATGAAGACGCTGGGCGATGCGCTCACCGCATATCGCCTCGATGTGGGCAGCTATCCTTCCACCGAGCAAGGCATGCAGGCCCTGGTCAGGCAGCCGCAAGGCGTGTCGAATTGGCATGGCCCTTATCTGGCCAAAGACGTGCCTGCGGATGCCTGGGGCCGGCCCTATGTATTGAATGTCCCGGGGCGAGACTCCGAAGCCGAGGTGGTGTCTCTTGGCGCAGAGGGCCGAGCGGGAGGCAGCGGTGAGTTGGTCTACGGGCTTTAAGGCGGCGGGGCTGACCGCCGTGGCCACGTTGGCCCTGAGCTCGGGCGCGGCCGCCAGTTGCTGGCACGAATCTGGCGCCCGTCATGGCGTAGACCCGTTGCTGCTGTATTCGATCGCCAAGGTCGAGTCGTCCCTGGACCCCCGCGTCGTGAATGAGAACCGCGACGGTTCCCAGGACATCGGCCTGATGCAGATCAACAGCATGCATTTTCCGGCGTTGGCCAAGCGCGGCATCAGCCGTCAACAACTGCTGGACGAACCCTGCCTTTCCATCGAAGTAGGCGCCGGAATTCTGGCGGATTTCATCAAGCGCTTTGGCTACACCTGGCGCGCGGTGGGCGCATACAACGCGGGCGGCGCACAAGGCCGTGAGGCTGCGCGCAAGCGCTACGTCGACCGCGTGTGGCGGCACTATCGGAACCTGATGCGGTCACGATTCCGAACGTCTTCAATAGAAACTGGCTAGGCAAGGACATGGATGAATTTCGGATCAGCCTGCTGAGGCAGGGCGTATTGCGCGAGCAGATCGTGCGCGCCGCCAGCGAAAGCGACGCGCGGGCCCAGCTTGGCGAATTCGACGGCATGGTACTGAAGGTCAAACGCGTAGCGACAGTGCGCGGCGGAACGGGGCGCGGCAAGCAGGGCTTTTCGCTGGGTCTGCTGCTGCAGGAGCTATCGACCCTGCTGGAGGCGGGCTTGGCGCTGATAGAAGCCCTGGAAGCCTTGAGCGATAAGGCGGGCCAAGGCAATAAGGCTTTGCAGGCCACTCTGACCGGCTTGCTGCGTGCGCTGTATCAGGGCTTGCCCTTGTCCAAGGCCATGGAAGCGGAACCCGCGGTATTTCCAGCGTTGCTGGTGGCCACCGTGGCGTCGGCGGAAGGAAGGGGTCAATTGCCTATGGTGCTCAAGCGCTATCAGTACTACGAATTGCGGATCGAAAACATCCGTAAAAAAGTCGTGGGCGCGCTCGTGTATCCGATGGTGGTGATTGGAGTCGGCTTCGGCATTCTGCTGTTCATGCTGTTCTTCGTCGTGCCGCGCTTTTCCGTGGTGTTCGAAAGCATGCGCAACTTGCCCGCGACCACCGAGGCCATGCTGTGGTGGGCACGGTTGGTGAAGTCCGATGGCGAGCTGCTGGGCGCGGGCATCGGCGGCGTGCTGCTGGCCGCCGTGCTGGCGCTTCGCACGCGGCGCATGAAGACTGCATTGATGAATTTGTTCTGGCGCCTGCCCAAGCTGCGTGATGTCGGTAATCTGTTTGTGCTGGCGCGCTTCTACCGAACGGTCGGTCTGTTGATCGAAGGCGGCACGCCGGCCTTGCACGCCTTTGAACTATCGGAGCCCATCCTGCCCGCCGCCTATGCGCGGCGGCTGGATCTGGCGTTGCAGGAATTGCGGGCAGGCCGAACGGTGGCCGAGACGCTGGCCCGCCACGGCCTGACCACCGCCGTGGCCGAACGCCTGTTGCGCGTGGGCGAAAAAAGCGGAGACCTGGGCGGCATGTGCGAACGCATCGCCCAGTTCCATGACGGCACGTTAGACCACGCAATCGAAGTGTTTGGCAAGGTGTTCGAACCCTTGCTGATGTTGGTGGTCGGCGGTCTGGTGGGGGCCATCGTCATTCTGCTTTACATGCCTATTTTCGAAATGGCCGGGAGCATGGGGTAAGGACGATGGCGCACCACGAGTTCAATCATGAGGATAGAGCGTTGGCGCCAACCAGGGCGGCCAGCGATGCGTGGTGGCCATGGCGCGAACAGGCGGCCGAGCGCAGCCTGCCGTTGGCCGAGTACCTGACCGAAGAACTGGTCCGCCGGCCGCAGTTGTTGCTCGCGCTGGCGCACGCGATGGGCATGCAGGCCTTGGATGCCGACCAGTGCCGCCAGGCCTCGCCGCGCTTCGATGCGCTGCCCCTGGCCGATGCCCTGGGCTGCCGTACTGCGCCGCTGGAGGTCGACGGCGACCTGTTGCTGGCGATGGCGGACCCATTTTCCCGGGATGCGCGCCTGCGGCTGCAAGCGCGGCTGTCGGGACGTGAATTGCGCTTTGCATTGTGCCCCGCAGGGATCGTGGACGCCTGGTTGAAGCAGGCGGAAGCCAGCGAACGCGTGCTGGACGACGTGGCCGTCGACATGTCGGACGATACGCTGGCCAAGGCAGTGGAGTCGATATCGCTGGCGTCGCTGGCCAAGGACGAAAGTCCGGTGATCCGCCTGGTGAACATGACTTTGTATGACGGTCTGCAAAGCCGCGCCAGCGACATCCATCTGGAGTCGGACGAAGAAGGGCTGCAGATCCGCTACCGGATAGACGGCGTGATGCTGAGCATCCGCCAGGTGCCGGGCCAGTTGACCGCCAATCAGGTGATGTCGCGCCTGAAGGTGCTTTCGAGCTTGGATATCGCCGAGAAGCGCGTGCCGCAGGACGGGCGGTTCAAGGTGGAGCTGCAGGGCCGGGAAGTGGATTTCCGCGTTTCCATTATGCCGGGAAACCATGGCGAGAACGCCGTGCTGCGTCTGTTGGACCGCTCGCAACGTGGCGACAAGCTTAGCCTGGACACGCTGGGTTTCCCGGCGGAGACCGCGCGCCGGATCCGTGCGCTGGTGAATTTGCCATATGGACTGACCTTGATCACGGGACCCACCGGCAGCGGCAAGTCGACGACCCTGTATGGCGCGTTGTCCGAACTGAACCGCGGCGACGAAAAACTGATCACCATCGAGGATCCGGTGGAATACGAAATGGCCGGCATTCTGCAGATCCCGGTCAACGAGAAAAAGGGGCTGACCTTCGCCCGCGGTCTGCGGTCGATTCTGCGCCACGATCCGGACACCATCCTGGTCGGAGAAATCCGCGATGCCGAAACGGCGTCGATCGCGGTGCAGTCCGCGCTGACCGGTCACCGGGTGCTGTCATCCGTGCATGCCAACGAGGCGTTCAGCGTTATCGACCGATTTTTGTACATGGATGTGGAAGCGGCGACCTTCCTGGAATCGCTGAACGGCGTGGTGTCGCAGCGGCTGGTGCGCCGCTTGTGCCCGCATTGTTCGCCACCGGAAGCGGCGCAGGCCGGACCCGGGTGCGACGCCTGCCGGCATACCGGCTTCCTGGGCCGTATCGCGCTGGCCGAAGTGCTGCGCATGGACAGCCGCATGAAGACCGCGTTGCTGGACCGGTCGTCCGAGAGGCGCCAAGAGGCGCTGGCGCAGTGCGCCGACTACCAATCGATGCGTGACGCGGCCCACGAGGCGGTGGCGCGCGGATTGACGACTTATCAGGAGGTCTGCCGTGCGGTCGCCATGGAATGAACAAGCAGTGTTGATCGACGCCGAGTACGCAAGCCTGTTTGCGCCCGCGTTGCCGCCGGAAACGCGGCTGCGTTGCCGCCATGAAGGCGACCCGGCGAGCGCGGTGGCCGCCTTGCTGGCGATGGTGCGGCAGCGCCGTCCACGCTGGAGGAACCGGCTGCATGTTTGGCTGGGGTATCCCTGGGCGCAAGGGCAATTGCTGCCGTGGCAGCCGGGAATGCCTGGCGGCGATAGCCATTGGCGCGGCTACGCCCAGGCGCTGCTGCGTGAACGCGGCATGGTCGGCGAATGGCGCGTGCGCCTGGGCGCAGCGCGGCATGGGCGGGCCCGCCTTGCTGTTGCCGCCGATGCAAACCTGCTGGACCGTCTACAGCGCGCGGTCAGCGAGTCGGGCTGGGCCATGGCTGGATGCCGGGACCTGCTGTCTGCCAGCCTGGAGCGCTATCGGCGGCCTTTGCGGCAGCTCGGGAAATGCCTGGTGCTGGCTGAAGCCGGTGCGATGACCTGCGTGTGGCAATCGCCAGAGGGGTGGGACGACATGATCACCTTGCAGCTTGCGCCGGGGCAGCCGCCGACCTCTGGCGTTGCGGCCGCCGAAGCGCTGTGCGGCCGGCCGATAGCGGCCGGCTACGGTTGGGCGTCCACGTTGAGTCCACAGCAATCGCCGGCGCCTCCGCAGGCGCGGTGGCTGGGCTTTCCGCATCCGATGTTGGGCGGGCAGTCATGTTCAGGCTGAAATCGCGGCATATGGATTTCTGCAAAAAGGAAACGGCCAACCCGGTGGCGGTGTTGGCGGTATTGCTGTTGTTGTCCCTGGGCCTGTTGAGCGCTTGGCGGCAATGGGATGTACAAGCGTTGCGAACCGAAGTGGCCCAAATGGAAGACCGTTTGGCTCAGCAGCTCGAGCAGCAGGAGCGCGCAAGGCGCAGAACAGAGGCGCAATCGCCAGAGGAAAAGAAGGTCGAGGCATTGTTGGCGGCGCAGGATGCCGAAGATCGCCTGCAGCCGTTGCTGTTGCGCCACATCGAGCAGGCCTGGTCACCCCGGCTGGCCGTGATGAGCCTGAAGGTCGTGGCGGCCGGCCGCAGCGCGCAACTGGAATTGATGGCGCTCGACGTGAGCGAGGTGTTTGCCTTCGTGGCACGCCTGGATGCGTCCGGCGGGAACTTTCGCTCCATGGTCATGCGTCATGGCATCAAGCCCGGTGACCGGAATCTGGCTACGGTGGCGACGGTGCGGGTGGAAATGCGATGACGTTAATTCAATACATCCGCTGCGGCGTGGCCGCGCTGCGGCAACGGCCATCCCGGACATGGATGCGGTGGCACGGGCAACGGTGCATCGAACGCCTGGGCCGCGGAGGCCTGCTGGCGTTGGCCGCCACGCTGGTGTTGAGCGTGCATCTGGCCGTGGTGCAGTGGCCCGAAAAAGAAGAGCTGCAGGTCCAGGCGGTGGAACTGATTGCGAGATTGCTTGCCTGCCATCCCGGCGACGCATCGCCGGGCAGCCCGGACCTGGATCAGATGCGCACGCAGATGCGCGTGGATCCGGACCAGCGCAAACAGGCGGTCATGGACCAGCTGGTGCAGGCGGGCCTGTTGCTGGTGGATATCCGATACCAGGGCGACGACATCATTCAGGACCGGTTGCGGCGCACGTCGGTTGACATTACGGCGGTGGGTTCATACCAGGATCTATCCGCGGGATTGCGCCTGTTGGCCGCTCAGCCGCTGCTGCGTCTGGAGTCGCTGGAGCTGGACAGACAAAAGCCCGAGGACATGTTGGTGAACGTAAAGATGCGATTGAGCATGCTGGGGGAGACGTGATGAAGCATCGCACGATCTCGCTGCTGGCGTCATTGATGCTGTCCACGGCGGCGCATGCATCCCTGGCGTCGGGCGTGGACATATTTCCGTCGCAAAGCTGGGAATCCTTGAAGGGCGACGTCAGCGCGCCGGCCGAGCCAATATCGCCAGCCTCCACTGCGGCGCAAGCGCCCGGCCTGGACGACCCCATCCCCGGCCCGTCGGCGGCGGATCGCATGGCGGCCCAGGCCACGATCCCGTTTCACGCCGTAGGCGAGTGGGTGGAGGGAGGTCAGCGCATCATCGTCGTGGAAAACGGGGGGCAGACGTATCTGCTATGCCAGCGTTGCGCACTTAGCGAGGCCATCCGGCCCGGCGGCACCGTGGCGAAGAATTATCGGCTACGAGCACTGGAGACGGAGCGCGCCGTGCTGCTGGATCCGCAAGGGCAGACGTTGAACGTGAGCCTGACGCCGCTGGCGCAATGATCGCGGTTGGTGTGGCGTCAAGTAATTCATTTCAGGAATGGTAAGGACATCATGAATCTAAAACCCGTCGTACTGGCCCTTGCCGCGAGCATGGCGATGGGCGGATGCACAGCGCCCGCCGCGCTGAAAAAAGCGTTTGGCGACGATCCGCCGCCCACGGCCGCCGAACGTCTTTCCATGGCCCGCGCCGCGCTGGCGAAGAACCCTGGCGATATCGAAGCCAGCAAGAACGTGACGAGCGGCAGCGTGACGCTGGAACGTGAGATCCTTCAACGTATCCGGTCCAAGATGGATGCGGGCGATGATCAGGCCGCGCTGAACGACGTGATGGAGCTGTTGGCCGTCAGCCCTGGCCATATGCGCGCCCAGCAGTTGAATGCGCAGCTGGAGCAACGCATGCATCTGCGGCAGGATTTGGCGGAGGCGAACCGGCTGCAGTTCGATCATCCGGCCGAAGCGCTGGACAAGGTCGATCGCATCTTGCAAGAACAGCCCGGGTTCGCGCAGGCGGAGGCCCTGCGCAGCCAGTTGCAGCGCCGTGACGTTGTCCGAAGCGCTGCCCGCCCCAGGCTGGCGGACGCGTTGCGCAAGCCGGTCTCGCTGAATTTCAAGGCGCAGCCCATCGTGCAGATTCTTGACGCCATTTCGCTGGCGGCTGGCGTGGACTTTGTGCTGGATCCCGATGTGGAGACCGCCACGGCGGCCAGCATCATGGCCAAGAAAACCACGGCCGAGGATGCGATCAATCTGCTGCTGCGCACCAATCAGCTGGAAAAGCGGGTGCTGGATGAGCACAGCCTGTTGATCTACCCGTCGCGTGCAGACAAGGAAAAGGAATACCGCGAGCTCATGGTGCGCGTGTTCTACCTGAACCAGGCCGATGCGACGCAGGTGTTGGCCGCGTTGCGGCAAATTACCGCGCCGAAGAATGTGCATCTGGACGAGCGCGCGAATGCGGTGTTGGTCCGGGATACGCCGGAAGTGATGGCCGTGGCGGAACGGGTGGTGGCCGCGCTGGACATTGCCCAGTCGGAAGTGACGATGGATGTGCGGGTGTTGGAAGTCAACGCCACCGATGAACTGGAAGTGGGCGTGGACTATCCCAGCGATCTGCGTTTTTCCATCCTGTCCCAGAACGAGAACGGCAAGATCACGGTGGGCGATCTGTTGCACCTGAACCAGGACAAGATCGGCGTGGGCAGCCGCAACGATCTGTCGGCCGCTCTGAACCTGCTGCAGAAGCGCGGCAAGACCAAGGTGCTGGCCAATCCCAAGATCCGTGTGCGCAACTTGGAGAAGGCCAGCATAAAAATCGGTGAAAAAGTGCCGGTCGTGACCACCACGAATGCCAACGGCGTGGTGACGGAATCGGTCAACTACCAAGACGTGGGCCTGAGCCTGCAAGTCGAACCGCGCATCAGCCTGAATAACGAGGTCAGCGTCAAGGTCAGCATGGAAGTCAGCAATTTGAAGGGCGAAGTCAAAACGGCGGGTGGCGGCATTGTCTATCCGATGAGCACGCGCAATGCCGAGACCGTGATGACGGCGCGCGACGGCGAAACCCAGGTGCTGGCCGGGCTGGTCAATCAGCAGCAGACGCGCGGCAGCAGCGGCCTGCCGGGCCTGAGCGTTCTGGGTTGGCTGGGAAGCTTGTTTGGCGGACAGAAAAAAACGGACCAGGACACGGAAATCGTGCTGCTGCTGACCCCGCATATCGAACGCGCGATGGCGCTGCCGCCCGCGTCCGACAGCTACTTCCCGTCGGGCACGGAGTTGCGCGTCACGGTGGCGCCGCTGACCACCCGAGCGCCCGTCGCGCCCGCCGTCAGCGCGCCGCCGCTGGATGCGGCGCTGACCAAGCCGCCGCTATAGGGGCCGACATGTGCAAACAATCGGGATTCACGCTGATTGAGATGATGGCGGCCGTGGCGCTACTTGCCTTGTTGCTGAGCGTGGCGCTGCCGATTTCGACCCTGATCAAGCGGCGCGGGCAGGAAAGCGAACTGCGGCACAGCCTGCAGGTCATCCGCAATGCGATCGACCGGTACTACCAGGCCAGTCAGGAAGGAAAGATCGATAAGTCGCTGGACCGTAGTGGCTATCCCCCCGATCTGGCTTCCCTGGTCAAGGGCGTGCCAAATAAGACTGATCCCAATGGCGGCAAGTTGTATTTCCTGCGCAGGTTGCCGGCCGATCCCATGTGTGAACACTGCGAAGGGCGGAATCCTGCCGATACCTGGGAAGTCAGAAGCTATGACAGTTCCGCCGAGTCGTTTGCCTCCGGGCGCGATGTGTTCGACGTGCGATCCAAAAGTCACCGTGAGGGTATTAATGGCGTTCCGTACAAAGAGTGGTAGGCGCGGTTGCGCGGGGTTCACGTTGATCGAATTAATGGCGGTTCTGGCGATCATCGGGGTGTTGATGGCGCTGGTGGCGCCGTCCTTTTTCAAAAGCAACGACCGTGCGCGCGAAACCGTGTTGCGGCACAACCTGCAATCCATCCGGCATGCGCTTGACGATTACCGCGCGGATCATGGTGACAATCCGGACAACTTGGACAAGCTGGTCTCGGACCACTACTTGCGTGAAATGCCCATGGATCCCATCACGGGGCGCCGCGATAGCTGGAAAGCGCAGACAGGCGAGGCGAGCGGCGTGAACGACGTGATCAGCGGCGCGAAGGGCAAGGCGCTGGACGGGTTGGATTATGCAAGCTGGTAGCCGCTATGCCGGCAGGCAGGGGGGCTCCGCGTATCTGACGATTCTGATGCTGGTGTTGGGGGTTGCCACGGGCCTGTCTGCGGTCGCTCAGCCCTGGCGCACGCAGAAGGTGCGCGAACAAGAAGCCCAGCTGCTTTTTGTAGGCCAGCAGTTCCAGCGGGCGCTGGCGTCCTATTACCGGTCGGGTACCGCGCCCGCTTACCCCAAGACGCTGGACGCCCTGCTCAAGGATGATCGAGTGTCGTTCACGCGCCGCCATTTGCGCCGCATCTATGAGGATCCAGCGACGGGGGGAAAGGAGTGGGGGCTCGTCAAGTCTCCGGACGGAGGAATCATGGGGGTGTACAGCTTGTCCACGGACACGCCGCTGAAGCAAGACGGTTTCGACGCCGCGCTTGGCGACCTGTCCGGCAAGTCCAGCTATCAAGATTGGAAATTCGTATTTATTGAGAGAATCTGAAATTCGAAAATTATTTCAATAATATGACAGTGTATTTTTGCGTTTTACTTTGGGATATTTCCTATTGTTGTGGCTAATTCTTCATGAGAGCATATTTCCGAGGGAGCGTTAAAGTGATTGCCGGAATAATAAATGGTCATCCGGAACGCGCGGTTTGGAAGATAGCTGTTGAATGATTGTCGCCATTCTGGAAGACTCGCCCGCTCAAGTGGAGTGGCTGACCAAACTACTGCAGAATCACGGCCATCGAGCATTTTCCCGGGCTGATGGAGACAGTTTCATCGCCTTGTTGCAGCAGCAGATCGTGGACGTTGTGCTGCTTGATTGGGGCGTGCCGGGCATGTCCGGGCTGTCCGTCCTGAGGTGGGCCCGCACCAATCTGCTACCTGGCTTGCCCATCTTGATGGTCACGCAGCGCGATGACGAAGATAGCATTGTCCAGGCCCTTAACGTGGGTGCGGACGATTATCTGCAAAAGCCCGTGCGCGAACGCGAATTGCTGGCCCGCATGGCGGCCCAACTGCGCAAGTCGCAACGCGGGGAGGCCGCCGCATCGCAATTCCGGGTTGGGCACTTTGCGTTCAACCTGGAGGCCAAGACCCTGATCGTGGACGGACGCCAGGTCAATCTGCCGACCAGGGAGTTTGATCTGGCCACGCTGCTGTTCAGCAACCCCGGCCGCATCATGACCAAAGACGCATTGATCCAGCGCATTTGGGGAGCGGCGGATCGCAAGTACGACGCCAGCCTGGCTACCTATGTCAGCAACTTGCGCTCGTTATTGGGGCTGCGGTCACGCAACGGATATGTGATCGCCACGGTATACAACTACGGCTATCGCCTGGAGCGGGTGTATTAAGCCCGGCGAACTGGCGGTGGCATCCAGCGGGATGCAGTCTGTTCGGGTCTTGCCGCCCCATCTTTCCCTCCTGAAACCCCTCGGCCGCGTCCCCTTGGCGCGGCTGGCTTGCCTGCGCCATTTGCTTTCAGAATGATTATGAAACTGCTCCTCCAGCCCTGTATGCGCTTGGGCGCCAGACAGAACGATGCGCTGTTGTCCTGCAATCTGGGCATTATCTTGTTGTGCTTTGCCATGCCCAGCGGCGAACGCACGCTTATCGCCGCCGCATTTGGCGTGCTTGCCGATTTCGGCATTCTGGCGTGTCTGGCGCTGATCTGCGTGATGTCTGGGCAATCGCGGCTGCGCATCTGGGCGCTGGCCTGGTTGATAGGATTCTGGCTGGTGGCGGCGTTCGTGGTCATGACGGCGCGCCGCTGGACTCCGGTGATCGCCCCTTTGCTGGGCGGCATGCTGGCTTACTTCTGCGTGATGAATTGGCGCCTGGCGGCCCAGCGCAGCGCCCGCAGCGAGCAGGCGACAGAGCGGGCTACGGTACATGACGCTGCAGCGCAGGGCAGCGAACAGCGCGATGAGCAGGACACCGGGGGGGATCGCGAGGTGATGCTGCAAATGATGCATGACCTGCGTAGCCCCTTGTCCACCGTTCTGGCCCTGATCGAAAACAAGAGCGCCGAACGCGAGGATCCCGGGCAGGATGATTTCGTGGAATCCGTTCGAGATCTGGTTCAGTACAGCCTGTCGGTCGCGCAGGACTTCACCTACCTGTCGCGCGCCGAGCGCTTGGATCGGGACAATTTTCTACCCGTTTCCCTGCAGGACCTGGGGCGCGAGGCCGCGGATCGGAGTGCACTGCTGGCAGAGCGCAAAGGCATCGACATCCGGGTGCAGGAATGCGTCGAGGCGTTATGGGTGTCGGGCGATTACTGCATGTTGCTGCGGGCCGTCGGAAACTTGCTGGATAACGCCATCAAGTATTCGGAAGCGTCTTCGCGCATCACGCTGTCCGTGCAGCGTCAGGGCAGCCTGGGACGGGTCAGCATCGCGGATCAAGGGATCGGCATTTCCGATGTCGAGTTCCCCAGGCTTTGCCAGGCGTTCTACCAGGTGCAGTCCGATGGGCGGCGCGGTAGCGAGGGCGTGGGCTTGGGGCTGGTGCTGGTCATGACGGTGGCTGATGCGCATGGGGGATGGATATCGGTGAAATCCAGACCCAATGTCGGCAGTGTTTTCTCCTTGACGTTCCCCTTGATTGCGGGCGCAGTCCACGAAGGGCGTCGGGACGATGCCAGCACGGCGCTTCGATCCAGGCTTGACGCCATGCCATGAGAAGGCGCCTGAAGGGCGCCTTTTTTTATTATTGAATAAGTTTTGATTATTTATTTGTCTTGTCAGATATTTGATTTGTTGTTTTTTTCTTGCGCTATCTTTAATAGTGTTTTGAGAAAGGTTTGGCGGAAGGGGAGGGGTTGAAATAATGGTGGCGTTTCGCGAATTTTATTTATTTATTTTTGCGGAATATCCACTGAAAAAAAGGATTCATTATGATTAGCTCTCAATTGCGCGGTGCGGCAGGCAAGCTGGCGCTGCCGGTCGCGGCCCTGACTCAGGCCGTACTGATGGCCATGGCACCCACGTCGGTGTCGGCCCACGGCTCGATGATCGATCCGCCCAGCCGCGAATACGGTTGCAATACGCTCGACACCCCCTGGAATAATCCCAAGCATTCGGGTTGCGGCGAGATCACCCCGATCGTGGGCAGCTGGATGTCCAATGCGATTCTGGGCGTCAAGGACAACCACAAAGATCTCATCCCTGATGGGCTGTTGTGCGCGGGCGGCAAGGAAAGCTGGAAGGAGCTGGACGCCAACCACGAATGGCCCACCACGGTCGTCACTCCCGACGCCAACGGCCGTGCTACCTTCAAATACAAGCAGACCGCCTCGCACGTCACCACGTACTTCAGGACTTACATCAGCAAGGACAGCTACGATCCCGCGCGCGGCCTGCGCTGGGACGACCTGGAACTGATCGGTGATTCCGGCGCGCTGCCGCGTCCCGAAATGGGCGCCATCACTCCGCTGGACGTCAAGATTCCGGCGCACTTCACCGGCAAGCGCGTGATCTACAGCGTTTGGCAACGCGACCCCAATGACAACGCCGAAGGCTTCTACTCGTGCTCGAACGTGGAAGTGATGCCCGCGAACGTCCAATGGCAAGCCAGCGGCGCGCTGCAAGGCGGCCAGGTGCAAAGCGGCACGGAGATGACGCTGCGACTGTTCGACTTGAAGCGTACCGGTGACCTGGAAAGCCATTCCATCGTCGTCAAGGCGGGTGAGGAAAAGGCCGCCCAGTGGATGTTCTCGCTGGCCAAGGAGGTCAACAACAAGTCCTCCGTCGTCAAGGTCGGCAAGATGCAATCCAACGGCCAGGTCGTGCCGCAGCAAAGCGACACCGAGAACCAGGTCTATGGCCTGAACAAGAAGGTGGGTTTCGCGATCGACCAGAAGACTCCGGAGCCCGTGACGCCGCCGCCCGTGACGGTGAACCCGCCCAAGGCCGACCTGACCGGTCCGGCGTCGGCCGAGGCTGGCGACGCGGTTTCGCTGTCGGCCAAGGGTTCGAGCAATGGCGGCGGCAAGCTGAAATACCAATGGACCGTTCCGGCTGGCATCACCGCATCCGCGTTGAACCAGGTTGAGCTGGGCTTTACGGCTCCTGTCCTGGCACAGGACAAGACCTATTTGTTCACCGTCAAGGTCACAAACGAAAAGGGCTCGTCCAGCGCCTCGCACTCCGTGCTGGTCAAGAAGCAAGAGCAACCCGGCGGCGGCAACGAAGGCGGCGAGTCCGGCGCACACCCGGCCTACAAGCCGGGCGCGTCGTACGAGGCCGGCGATAAGGTTTCGAACGTCGGCAAGACCTTCGAGTGCAAGCCCTGGCCCTATACCGGCTGGTGCAGCCAGTCGCCGATGTACTACGCGCCGGGCACCGGACTGGCTTGGGACCAAGCCTGGACCGAGATCAAGTAAGCATCACGGCCTGACCACACAGCGATTATTGAATTTCGCAAGAAGCCGTGGACGATAAGACGGCGTAATGCAAGTCCTGATAATCCCCGAATGAAAATTCGGGGATTTTTTTATTCGCAAACCGAATGCGCGGAGAGCGTCGCTTGCCGCTGTCGGAGGCCGGCGTTGAATGCGAAGGGCCAATCGATGGCGGGATTCTTTTGGGGGAGAACGCGCTGACGGCGTCGATATCGACGGCTTGATGGTCTGCAGCAGGCAAAGATGCTGCAAATCCGAATTTGGAGCGGGAGACGAGTCTCGAACTCGCGACCTCAACCTTGGCAAGGTTGCGCTCTACCAACTGAGCTACTCCCGCATTTGCGTGCCTTGCGCCATCCACGATTTGGGGCGGTGCCGGCAAGCGAGGGCGAAGTATACCCAATTTTTCAAAAGATGCTTTTTGAGGCGCATTGGGTTCTACCGGCTTGCCCCGATTCTTGCCTGACAGCGGTCTTGATGCGCCCAGTGATCGCCATCCATTGAAGATGCCGCGGCGCGGCAGGCGCGGGATCGTTCGGCGCACCCTCTGAATGGGCCAAAAATAACTTCAAAAAATATCAACCAAATCCATATTGATTCACTAATACGCGAGATTCAGAATTCTGTTCATGGACGCAAGGTGTCGTCCGAGGGCGGAAAATGGATACCAAGAACTCCACGAATCAGAGACAACTCACGGTCCGCATCTCCCGGGGAACCGAAGATGGAAGCTATTCCACTTATTCGGTGCCGTGGCGGGAGAACCAGACGGTGCTGGATGTGGTGACCGAAGTGCAGCGCACCCAGGAGCCGAACCTCTCGTACCGCTACGCCTGCCGCGTCGGCGTGTGCGGGTCCTGTGCGATGACGGTCAACGGCAAACCCCGCTGGACCTGCCGGACCCACGTGAGCCGCGTCGAGGAAAACGGGGTGATCGTGATCGAACCCATGCGCAACATGCCGCGGATCAAGGATCTCGTCGTCGACATGAGCGAGTTCTTCCAGAAGTGGGCGCGCGCCGGCAATACCTTCGTCGGCACGGCCACGCGCAATGATCCGCCGGCGCTGGTGTCGCCGCAGAGCAAGAAGCGCAAGCAGGCCGACGCGGCCATCGAGTGCATCAACTGCGGCGTGTGCTACGCGGCCTGTGACGTGGTGTCCTGGGACAAGGACTACCTGGGCCCCGCCGCCCTGAACCGGGCGTGGACGCTGTTCAATGACGAACGGCATGCCGACCCCAAGGACGTGCTGCGCAAGGCCACCTCAGGCAGCGGCTGCAACTCCTGTCATACCCAGGGCAGCTGCATGAAGCACTGTCCGGTAAGCCTCAGCCCCACCGGCAGCATAGCGGGGTTGAAGCGCAGTGCCATCTTCAGCCTGCTCAAGGGGGGCTGACATGGAGGCTCGTCTTTTTGCGCTCCAGCGCCTGACGGCGATGGTGATGGCGCCCTTTGTCCTGGTGCACGTGGGGCTGGTCATCTATGCCGTGCGCGGCGGCCTGACCGCGGGCGAGATCCTTTCGCGCACGCAGGGCAACTGGTTCTGGATCGTGTTCTACGGCCTGTTCGTGTTGAGCGTGTCGGTCCACGTGCCGATCGGCGTGCGCAATATCCTGATCGAATGGCTGCGGCTGGGCCGCGGCGCGGCGTCCACGGTCGGACTGGCGTTCGGCTTGGGGTTGCTCATCCTGGGCGTGCGCGCCGTCGCGGCGGTGGGAGGGCTGATGCAATGAAATCCGCGCGCAATCATCAGGCGTATTGGGCCTTCCTCGGGCATCGTCTCTCCGGCCTGGCGCTGGCCCTGTTCCTGCCGGCCCACTTCTATGTGCTGGCGATGGCGCTGGACCAGGCGCGGCTGGATGGATTCCTCAAGCTTGCCGACATGCCGGCGATGAAGTTCGGCGAATGGGGGCTGGTGCTGCTGCTGACCCTGCACATGTTCTTCGGGCTGCGCCTGCTCGCGCTGGAGCTGTTGCCCTGGAGGTCGCCGCGCGATGCGCGCATCGCCTGGATCGGGTGGGGCTTTGCGGTTTCCATGGCGACGGGCCTGGTTTTCATCGCTGGAGTGATCTGAGATGCGGATCGAGAACTACAAGACGGACATCCTGGTGCTGGGCACCGGTGGCGCGGGCCTGTTCGCGGCGCTGCATGCCAAGAAGGCGAATCCGTCGCTGCAGGTGACGGTGACCGTGAAGGGCCTGCTGGGCAAATGCGGCTGTACCCGCATGGTCCAGGGCGGCTACAACGTCGCGCTGGCTGCGGGCGACTCGGTGGAACGCCACTTCATGGACACCATCGAGGGCGGCAAATGGCTGCCGCGCCAGGACCTGGCCTGGCGCCTGGTCGAAGGCGCCGTCGAACGGGTGCGCGAGCTGGAAAACGAGATCGGCTGTTTCTTCGACCGCAATCCCGATGGCACGCTGCATTCCAAGGCGTTTGCCGGCCAGAGCTTCGACCGCACCGTGCACAAGGCCGACCTGACGGGCATCGAGATCATCAACCGCCTGATGGAGCAGGTACGGGCGCTGGACGTCGATGAGCTGGAAGAGCATCGCGCCATCGAGCTGATTCCGGCCGCCGACGGTTCCGGCATCTCGGGCGTGCTGTTCATCGATATGCGGACGGGCGCCTATCGATTCATCCAGGCCAAGGCCGTGCTTCTGGCCACCGGGGCCGGGCCGACGATGTACCGCTATCACACGCCCTCCGGCGACAAGACCTGCGACGGATTGGCCATGGCCCTGCGCTACGGCTTGAAGCTGCGGGACATGGAGATGGTGCAGTTCCATCCCACCGGCCTGTTGGGCGGCCCCGATACCCGCATGACGGGTACGGTGCTGGAGGAAGGGCTGCGCGGGGCGGGCGGCTATCTGCTCAACGGCGACGGCGAGCGCTTCATGGCCAATTACGACAAGCGCGGCGAACGGGCCACGCGCGACGTGGTCAGCCGCGGCATCTACGCCGAAATGCGCGCCGGACGCACAGGCCCGATGGGCGGGGTCTATATCCAGATGAGTCATCTGGGCCCGGAAAAGGTGGCCAAGACCTTTCCTGGCATGGTCAACCGCTGCAAGGATTGCGGTTTCGACCTGGCGGGCGGCAAGGTGGAAGTGGTGCCGACGGCCCATTACCTGATGGGCGGCGTCGAATTCAACGTGGACGGCTCGACGGCCTCCCCGGGGCTCTACGCGGCCGGCGAAGACTGCGGCGGCGTGCACGGCGCCAATCGCCTGGGCGGAAACGGCGTGGCCAATTCCACGGTGTTCGGCGGCATCGCAGGCGACGCGATGGCCGCCTATGTCGCCACGTCCGGCCAGTGGCGCGACCCGGACCAGCGCATCATCGCGCGCGGCATCGAACGCGCCGAGTTCCCGTTTTCCCGGCCAACTGGGCGCATCCACGAGTTGCGCGACGCGCTCTCGCAAACCATGTGGGACGACGTCGGCGTGCTGCGCCGCCGCCAGGCGATGGAGCATGGCCTGGACGCCATCGCCGGTCACCGCGCCGCCTTGCGCGACATCGGCGTGGCGGACGGTGATCGCCGCTACAACCTCACCTGGCACGACTGGCTCAACATGGAAAGCCTGGTCGACATTTCCAAGGTCATCACGGTCTCGGCGCTGGCGCGCGAAAACAGCCGCGGCGCGCATTACCGCGAGGACTTTCCCGAAGCCGGAGACCTGCACACCAGCCGCTACACGCGCGTGAGCGCGCAGGACGGCGAGGTGGCGCTGGAGATGGTTCCGGTTTCCTTCGACATCGTAAAACCCGGCGAATCGCTCATAGAGGGCGAGGCGGGCATTCCCCAGAGCTGAGGCACATCCCATCATGAGCATCCCCGTACAAAAAGTGGAAGAGGCGGCGCTGGAGATCATGCGCCGGGCGGCCATCGAGATTCCGGTCGACTACAAGCAAGGCATCCAGGAACTGCAGAAGAAGGAAACCGGCAAGCTGCCGCGCTTCGTCATCCATGCCATGGTGGACAACTGGGAGGCCGCCGACCAGGACCGGAGGCCCATGTGCGCCGACACCGGCCTGCCGCGCTACTACGTCAAGGTGGGCAACAACGCTTCGGTCGACAGCGGCTTCGTCGCCGTGGAGCGCGCGCTGCGCCATGCCACGGCCGAGGCCACGGTCAGCATTCCGCTGCGGCCCAACCGCGTGCATCCGCTCTGGCGCACCGACCACAATAACAACGTCGGCATCAATGCGCCCGAGATCGAATGGTCGTTCGAACCCGATACCGACTGGATAGAAATTACCACCGTGCACAAGGGCGGCCTGTTCGGCACCGACTACCGCATGCTGTTTCCCGGCGATGGCATAGACGGCATCAAGCGCTTCGTGCTGGACACGCTGATCGCCTTCGGCAAGCGTGGGCTGGCCTGTCAGCCGGCCATCGTCGGCATCGGGCTGGGCGGATCCAAGGACACCTGCATGCAGCTGGGCAAGCAGGCTGCCTGTCTGCGTACGGTGGGGGACCGCAACCCGGACCCCAAGGTGGCGGAACTGGAACTGGAACTGATGCGGCTGGGAAATTCCATCGGCATGGGCGCCATGGGCTTCGTGGGCTCCGGCATGGTGGTCGACTGCCATATCGAGTGCGGCTACACCCATACCGGAGGCATGCCCATCAGCCTGCATACCTTCTGCCTGTCTTCGCGCCGCGCCACCGCGCGGATCCATGCCAACGGGAAGATCGAATACCGCACCGATCCCCAGTGGTTCACGCCCTACCTGCGCCGGGAGACGGTCGAATGGTAAGCAACGACGACGACATCAAGGTCTTTCATCTGGACCTGCCCGCCAAGCGCGAGGACATCGCCAAGCTTGAACTTGGCGCGGCCGTGTATCTGAATGGCGTGGTCTACACGGCCCGCGAAGGCGTCTACAAGAAGGTGCTGGACCAGGGCCTGCCGCTGCCGGTGGACCTGCGCTCCCTCAGCAACGTCAACTTCCATTGCTCGCCGGCCGCGGCGCCGGACGGCCACGGCGGCTACAACGTGGGCGCCGTCACCGCCACCGCCTCGTTCCGCTTCTCCAAGTGGATCCCCCGCTGGCTGGAGGAGACCGGCTGCCGCATCCTGATCGGCAAGGGTGGCATGCCCGCCGACGACTACAAGCAGGTGTTGGCGCCGGGCGGCGCGATCTACCTGACCACCGTGGGCTATGGCACGGGCGCCTTGCTGGGCCGCGGCATCAAGCGGGTGCGCGAAGTGCATTGGCTGGATGAACTGGGCATCGCGCAGGCCATGTGGCTGTTCGAGGTCGAGAACTTCGGACCCTTCATCGTCGAGAGCGACCTTGAGGGCAACTCGCTCTTTGCCCAGCATGCCGAAGTCATCAATGCGGGCATCGAGAAGCTCTATGCCGGCTTGAAGCCGCCTGCCTTGCACCGCTATGGCGAGACGGACGACCGCAAGGATGAAGTGATGTAGGCGCGGCGGCGCACCAGCCCCGGCAACTGTGTACCTGACAGGAATACTCTGATGATCATCGACTTTAGGCTACGGCCGCCCGTGGGCGGCTTCCTGGACACGCTGATGTACTCGGCGGGAGAACGCCGCGACGGCTTTACCCGGACGGTGGGCTTCGAGCCGTCGGCTGCCGCGCAGCAGCAGTCGATGGCGCTGTTGCTCAAGGAGATGGATGCGGCGGGGGTAGCCCGCGGCGTGGTCGTCGGACGGCTGGCAGGCGTGCTGGGCAGCGTATCCAACGAGGATGTGCGCGGCATCGTGGCCGAACACCCGGGTCGGTTCATCGGCGCTGCGTCGATAGACCCCACCGACAGGCGGCGCGCATGCCAGACCATCAGCCAGGCGGTCGAGGACGGCTTCAAGCTGATCAATATCGAACCCGGTTCCTACCCGGTACCGATGTACGCCGACGACAGGCGCCTCTATCCGATCTATGGCCACTGCGAGGATCTTGGCGTTCCGGTGATCATGATGGTCGGGGGCACGGCGGGCCCGGACCTGAGCTATTCGGACCCGATACGGACCGACCGGGTGCTGGCGGATTTCCCCGCCCTGAACGTCGTGGTCGCGCATGGCGGATGGCCCTGGGTCAACGAGATCCTGCATCTGGGCTTCAGGCGGCAGAATCTGTGGCTGTCGCCCGACATGTACTTTTCCCGCATGCCGGGCTGGGAGGAATACCTGAAGGCCGCCGACGGCTTTCTTGCGGACAGGATGCTCTACGCCAGCTCATTCCCGTTCTGCCCCGTGCAGGGGTACAAAGAGTGGTTCGAGACCTTGCCGATCCGGGAAGATAATCTCAGGAAAATCATGGGAGGCAATGCGCGGCGGCTGCTGGGCATCTGACGCGGCATACTCCTCCTTCCCATAAAGCTCGTCTTCACCAGGAACCTCCTTGCATGGACATCCGGACGCTCTACACGCTGATCGCGATTGCAGACCACGGCAGCTTCGCCGAGGCTGGCAATACCATCGGCCTGTCGCTGTCGGCGGTGAGCATGCAGGTCCGCGCGCTCGAGGACGAGCTCGGCATCACGATCTTCGATCGCAGCCGGCGTCCGCCGATACTCACGGACACGGGCCTGGCGCTGGTGCACCGGGCGCGCGACCTGATCGCCCACTGGGAAAGCATGAGCGCCGCCCTGAAGAAAGGCACCTCCTCGGGATTGCTCAGGCTGGGCAGCGTCCATACCTGTGTGTCGGGCGTGCTGCCGCTGGCCCTGCGCCACTTGCAGAAGCAGGGGCATGGGCTGGAAGTCCACGTCACCACCGGGCTCACGCATGACCTGGAGCGCGCCATCTATCACCGCCAGCTGGACGTGGCGATCGTGACCGAACCGGATGCGCCGCGCTCGGGCCTGGACTTCCTGCCGTTCGTGGAGGAACAGCTGGTCGTCATCGCGCATCGTTCGGTAAAGGGCGCCAGCGACCAGGAGATCCTGGAGCAGACCCCTTATGTCCGCTTCAACCGCTCGGCGCGCGTGGGGCACCTGGTACAGGAAGAGATGGTGCGCAGGCGCATCACGGTGCGTTCGGCCATGGAGATCGACAACCTGGAAGGCGTGATCGCCATGGTGGCCAATGGCCTGGGCGCGTCGGTGGTGCCGGCCTGCCGCGGCAGGAACGAGTTTCCGCCGGGCATCCGCGTCATTCCGTTCGGCTCGCCGACGGTCACGCGCCGGCTGGGCATCCTGGCGCCGAAGGAGAATCCGCGAGCCCATCTTACGCAGTTGTTGCTCGAGGCATTGAAGTCAGTCTGCGCCGGCCAGCGCGACATCACGGAGCAGGCCGGCGCCGGCCAGTAGTCCCTAGTCCCGTAGTCCTGTAGTTCAGCAGCCTAGTAGTCCGCAGAAAAACACCGCAACGCCCCAAAAAATCGAGCCCATCGGCCCGAGGGTCAGTTGCTGCCTGGCGAATCTTCAGCTGGCCGAAAACCGGCAGGCTGCGCCGTCCCGCGAACTGAAGGAGACAAAACCATGAAAGACGAAACTCAACCCAATAATGCCCGCCGCCGCATCGTCAAGACGCTGGGCTGTGGCCTGGCGCTTACGCCGTTTCTAGCCCTGCCGGCGCGAGCCGACTGGCCATCGGACAAGGTCATACGCATGGTCGTTCCGTTTTCGGCGGGCGGCGCCACCGACCTGCTGGGCCGCGCGCTGGCGGCCGAGCTGGGCAAGGGCCTGAAGCAGAGCGTGATCGTCGAGAATCGCGCGGGCGCCGGCGGCAGCGTGGGCGCGCAGGCCGTCGCCAGCGCGCCGGCGGACGGCTATACGCTGTTGCTCGCATCGGGCAGCATGTTCACGGTCAACCAATTCATCTACAGCAAGCTGCCGTATTCGCTGGCGGACTTCAGCCCCATCGGCAAGGTCGCCAACGGGCCCATGGTGCTCACGGTGAACGCCAACTTGCCCGTCAAGAACACGCGGGAGCTGATCGAATACGCCCGCGCCAGGCCGGGCAAGCTCAGCTTCTCGTCCGCGGGCGTGGGCAGCCAGACGCATATGGCGGGGGAAGCCTTCAGCGACGCGGCCGGCATCGAGCTCATGCACGTCCCATACAAGGGCGAAGGCCCGGCCTACACGGATCTGATGGCGGGCGTGATCGAAGTCGCCGTGGGCAACATCAATGCCATCGTGCCCCTGCTCAAGGGGGGGCGTCTGCGGGCGCTTTCGGTGACCGGCAAGGAACGCTCGGCGCTGCTGCCGCACGTGCCCACCACGGCGGAGGACGGCGTGCCGGGCTTCGAGTTCACCGGCTGGTTCGCGCTGCTGGCGCCGGCAGGCACGCCGCAGGCGTCCGTCGACCGGCTGCTGGCCGATGCCAGGACGGCGGTCGAACAGCCGAACATGCAGCGCTATCTGGCGGACCAGGGCATGTCCGCGACCATCGTGCCGCCCGCCCAGCTCAGGGACGAGATTGCCAGGGAGTCGGCCAAGTGGAAGGCGCTAGTGGAAAAAAAGAAAATCACCGCCAGCTGAGGCCACGTTCCAGGCCTGTGGCGCTCACAGGCCTGCCCCTATCTTTCATGTTCACCTTGCACGCATCATGCCTCCCGATTCCCTTGTTGTCGCCGCTCCCGTCGTCCTGGTCGCCTACGTCGTCTTCGGGATGACCGGATTCGGCGCGGCCATGGTGGCCGTGCCGGTCCTGGTCCAGTTCATGCCCTTGCAATTCGCCGTCCCGCTGGTGGTGCTGTTCGATCTGGCCTGTACCGCGCTGGTGGGCGGCAGCAACTGGCGGCGCGTGTCCCTGGTCGAGCTCAAGCGGCTGTTTCCCTGGCTGTTGCTCGGAATAGGGCTGGGCGTCACGCTGCTGCACAACGCCGGCGCCCGCTGGCCCTTGATACTGCTGGGCAGCTTCGTGCTGGCGGTATGCATCAAGGGCCTGCGCGGCGCGCGGGCGAAGACGGCGGCTCCGTTGAACACTTTTTGGGCGCTGCCGTTCGGCGTCTTCGGCGGCATCTTCAGCGCGCTGTTCGGGACCGGGGGGCCGATCTACACCATCTATCTGTCGCGCCGGCTCGACGCGCTGGATCAGTTCCGCGCCACGATCTCGGTGGTCATCCTGGCGAGCGGGCTTATCCGGGCGGCGGCCTTCGGCGCCGCCGGACTGTACGCGCAGCCGGAAATCCTGTTCGCCGCCGCCGTGTTGCTGCCGGTGGCGCTGATCGGCCTGTATGGGGGTTCGCGCCTCAGGACCCGGGTGTCCCCGGAACTGCTGAAGCGGGCCATCTTCCTCTTGCTCGCGATAGCTGGCGCGGGCGCCATCTATCGCGGCTGGGTCTCGCCTTCGTGAAGCGGACGCCTGCTACTTGGCCGTCGGCATGGCGAACTCGGCTCCCTTGCCGATGCTCTCGGGCCAGCGCTGCATGATGGACTTCTGTCGGGTGTAGAAGCGCACGCCTTCCTCGCCATAGGCATGCATGTCGCCGAACAGGCTGCGCTTCCAGCCGCCGAAGCCGTGCCAGGCCATGGGCACCGGAATCGGCACGTTGATGCCCACCATGCCCACCTCGATGCGCCGGCCGAATTCGCGCGCCACGTTGCCGTCGCGGGTGAAGCAGGCCACGCCGTTGCCGAATTCGTGGGCGTTGATGAGATCGACGGCCTCTTTCAGGTCCTTCACGCGCACGCAGCCCAGCACCGGGCCGAAGATTTCTTCCTTGTAGATGCGCATGTCGGGCGTGACGTGGTCGAACAGCGTGCCGCCCATCCAGAAGCCGTCGCCGCAGCCTGCGCCCGCTTGCGAGCCCTGGAAGCCGCGGCCGTCCACCAGCAGCTGCGCGCCTTCCTGCACGCCGAGGTCGATGTAGCCGCTGATGCGGTCGTGGGCGGCCCGGGTGACGATGGGACCCATCTCGGCCGCCGGGTTTTCGCCGTCCAGGACCTTCAGCGTCCTGGTGCGCTCGATCAGCAGGGGCAGCAGCCGGTCGGCCACGTCGCCCACCAGCACCGCCACGCTGATCGCCATGCAACGCTCGCCGGCCGAGCCGTAGCCGGCGCCGATCAGCGCATCGACCGCCTGGTCGATGTCGGCATCCGGCATCACGACCATGTGGTTCTTGGCGCCGCCCAGGGCCTGTACGCGCTTGCCGTGGCGGGCGCCGGTTTCGTAGATGTAGTTGGCGATGGGCGTGGAGCCGACGAAGCTGATGGCCTTTACGTCCGGGTGTTCCAGCAGCGCATCCACCGCCACCTTGTCGCCCTGCACCACGTTGAACACGCCATCCGGCAGGCCAGCCTCGCTCAGCAGCTCGGCGATGCGCAGGGAGGCGCTGGGATCGGTGGGGCTGGGCTTGAGCACGAAGGTATTGCCCGCCGCGATGGCCACGGGGAACATCCACATGGGCACCATTACCGGAAAGTTGAACGGCGTGATCCCCGCCACCACGCCCAGCGGCTGGCGCAGCGTCCAGTTGTCGATGCCGGTGGAAACCTGCTCGGTGTGGGCGCCCTTCAGGAGCTGGGGGACGCCGCAAGCGAACTCGACGATGTCGATGCCGCGCGTGACTTCGCCTTGCGCATCGCTGAAAACCTTGCCATGCTCGGCAGTGATCAGGTGGGCCAGTTCGTCGCGGTGCTTGTTCATCAGTTCAAGAAACCTGAACAGCACGCGCGCCCGGCGGATGGGAGGGGTGTCCGCCCATTTGGGAAATGCCGCGCGGGCGCTGGCCACGGCGCGGTTCACCTCGTCTGGCGTGGCCAGGGCCACCTGCTTGGCGACGGCGCCCGTGGCCGGGTTGTAGACGGGCTGGCGGCTGCCCGTCCCGTCGACGAGGCTGCCGCGGATGTAGTGGCCGGCATCGCGGGACTGGGCGCTGGCATTGCTTGCGTTCATGGTTGGCTCCTGGGCTCGGGCATGGTGTTCTGGAGCTGGCACTGTCGCGCATTGGCGTCCCGCCGTCGAGACCAGAGGGCTGGAATCAGTGTTTGGCGTTTCGAACAATGGAGCAGGGCATGACGAAAACTAGGCGCCTGGAAGATCTGTGGTCGCATATCCATTGCCTGGGGGTGCTGGCCGATACCGGTAGCTACACGGCGGCCGCGCGCCGCCTGCAGATCAGCAAGGCCTCGGTGAGCCAGCGCATTGTGGAGCTGGAGCAGGCGGCCGGGGTGCCCTTGGTGCGCCGCACCACCCGCAGCGTCGGCCTGACCGAGGCGGGGCAGAGCCTGGTCGACCAGACCGCGGCGGCGTTCCTGCGCATCGAGGAGGGCTTCTCGGCCGTGCGGGATCTGTCCGAGGGGCCGCGCGGCGTGCTGTCCGTGACCGCGCCCGTGGCGCTGGGGCGCCAGGTCATTGCGCCGCTGATACCGGGATTCCTGAAGCGCTTTCCCGATGTGCGGATCCAGCTGGAACTCAGCGATCATCTGGCCTCCCTGGCGACCGAAGGCTTCGACCTGGCGATCCGGCATGTGGCCGGCGTGCCGGACACGCATGTTGCCTCGGTCATCTGCGAGACGCATTCCGTGCTGGTTGCCACCCCGGAATACCTGGCGCAGCACGGCACGCCGAAGACGCCCATGGACCTGGCGGCCCACAATTGCCTGCACTATCTGCGGCGCAGCGGCAGCGCCACCTGGTCGTTCGAGTCGCGTGACGGCGACAAGCGCGCGGCGGTGCCGGTGCGCGGAAGCTTCACGGCGAACAACAGCGAAGTGCTGAGGGAAGTGGCGGCCGGATCCCTGGGGATAGCGCTGCTGCCTGATTTCAGCGCCAACCAGGCTTTGCGCAGCGGAGCCCTGGTCGAGGTCCTGCGCGGCTGGCGGGTCGTCGGCGATTATGCAGAGCGGCTGTATGCGGTCAGGCCCTACACGCCGCGCGTGCCCCTGACCGTGTCCTCGTTCGTCGGTTATCTGCGTGAGGCGATTCCGGCGTCCTCGGGACTGGGCGGGCCGCGCGGCGTCGAGGATCAGGCTCTCTAGTTGACCTGCAGCCCGGCCTTGGCCACGAGGTCGGCATAGATCGCGGCGCCCTGGTTGACGTACTTTTCCGTCTCGGCGGGTGACAGGACGTGGGGGATGCCGCCGAAATTGGCGTTGCCGGCGATCCACTTCGGATCCTGTGAGATCTGCTTGAGCGCCGCCGCCCATTTCGCCACGGCCTCGGGGCTCATGTCCGGCGGTCCGAACAATCCGCTCCAGCCTATGACTGCTTCGAGCTGAGGCAGTCCCAGCTCGCGGGCGGTGGGTATATCGGGAAATTGCGCCAGGCGTTCCGGCGTGGTCGTCAGCAGGGCGCGCAGCTTGCCGCTGGCGAGTATGCCGGTCATTGAACTCAGGTTGTTGCAGGCGAAGTCGGCGTCCTTGCTGAGGACCGCCAGCGCGACTTCGTTGCCGCCCTTGTACGGAACGCTGACCACGGCGTCGGGCTTCAGGCCGAGGCTGCTCAGCAGCAGCTGGGGCGCCAGGTTCTGCACCGTTGCCGGGCCGGAATGGCTGTAGTTGAGCTTGCCGGGTTGCGCCTTCAAGGCCTGCGCCAGGTCGCGGATCGTCTTGTAGGGGCTGTCTGGGTGCACCACACAGACTACCGGGTTCAGCTCCAGCAGCCCGATGAAGGTGAAGTCCTTCGAGGTATAGGGGGTGGTCTTGGGCTGCAGCGCGGGCAGCAGGACCTGGGAGCCTATCCGGCCCATCAGCAACGTGTAGCCGTCGGGGGCGGCGTTCTTCACGGCGGCGGAGCCGATCGCGCCGTTCGCCCCGGCCTTGTTGACCACGACGATGGGCTGGCCAAGCACGCCTTGCGCGGCGGCGGACAGATTGCGGGCCGCCATGTCGGCGTCGCCGCCGGCGCTGAACGGAACGATGAGCTGGATCGGTTTGGCGGGATAGGCTTGGGCGCTTGCCAGGCCCGGAAACGTGGCAAGTATGCAAATCGCGGCGCGAGCGAACGCGCCCGGCCAGAGGCCGGTAGGGCTGATCATGGGAAGTCTCCTGTCGTGCTAAGGGACGAAACCGGACTGCAGCTGTGCTCGATGCCTCGAGGTCAATGACCGGTCGCGGATTGCGTTGATGCGCTGAATACCGGAGCGGGCTCGCCCGCCAGGGAAACGTTGATGCAGGCGGGCAGCCCGCTGTCCGCCGCCATGCCCAGCGCGGTCGCGAGACCGTCGCTGTCCTGCGCGGCAAATCCTGCCCCGCCGAGCGCTGCGGCGACGTCGTGGTAGCGCGCGGTCGGCGCAAGTTCGCAGCCGATCAGCCTGTGCGGGCCATACGTGCGCATCTGGATCAGGTGTTCCGCGTTCCAGCGCAGGTCGTTGCCGATCACGGCGATGATCGCGGCCTGTTCGCGCACCGCCGTGTCCAGCTCCATCAGGTGGAAGCCAGCGGTGCCATCGCCCATGAGGACCACCACGGTGGCATCGGGCTGCGCGATCTTGGCGCCGATCGCGTAGCAGATGCCCGCGCCGATCGCGCCGGACATGCCGTTGATGATGCGCACCGGCGCCTGGCAGTAAGCCTGCGCCCATTGGCCGAACTCGCCGCCGTCGCAGACCAGGATCGGATTCGGGACGTTGGCGAGAAACGCCTGGACCGTCTCGCAAAGCGCGCGCGGCCCTAATGCGCCGGCAGCGGGATTGGAGGCGCCCAGCGTGACGCGGTTGCGCAGCGCCTCATCCACCTGCGCGCGCCATGGGGCGCGCTCGGCTGGTGCAGGCGCGGCTCGCAACGCGGAAAGCACGGAATAGGGATCGCCCGGCAGGGCGAGAGCCAGTCGTTCGCCCAGCAGGCGGCTAGCGCGTTCCAGCATGGCGGGATCCGGGTCGATCGCCACGACCCGGGCCGTCTTGCCCAGCGCGCCCGTGCCGCCGAAGCCCAGCGTGAAGTCCAGGCACTTGCCTGCCAGCACGATGAGGTCCGCCTGCGGAATGAGCGTGGCCAGGGAACCGAGGGAAGGATCCTTCAGGCCGCGCGGGCTTTCCATGGGGATGACGCGCACCGCAAGCGCTTCTTCCAGCATCTCGCGGACGGTACGCACGTGGGGGCGTGCGCCCGTGGGGCCGGCCAGCACCAGGGGGCGCTGCGCGGTATTCACCAGCGCGGCGAGTTTTTCCAGGCCGGCTGCGTCCGCTGGAGCGGCCTCGCGGCTCTGCGCTGCGGCGGGAAGCTCCGCCAAGCCGGTCTCGGCGGTCATCAGGTCGAAAGGCAGGGCCAGATGTACCGGCCCGCGCCGGGGCGCCAGCGCCTGCGCCACCGCGCTTTCAAGCGCGGGGTAGAGTTCCTGCGCGGTCCGCGGACGCAGCGCAAGCTTGGTCAGCGGACGGGTGATTGCGACCTGGTCCAGTTCCTGGAAGGCGCCCATGCCGTCCTCCGCGACGGAGGAGTCGCCGGAGATGAGCAGCACGGGGCTTTCCGCCTGTGACGCCGAATACAGCGGCGCGAGGCCGTTGGTGATGCCGGGCGCCGCGGTCAGCATTGCGACGCCAAGCTCGCCGGTGATCTGGGACCAGGCGTCCGCCATGAAGACAGCGGCCGCCTCATGCCGCACGTGGATGATGCGGATGCCTGCGTCGATACAGGCATCGTAGAGCGGCATGATCTGATTGCCGGACAGGCTGAAGATGGTCTTGACGCCCAGGCGATGCAGCGTACGGATAATCAACTGAGATCCAAGCACCTGTGTCTCCGCTAGGGCCGCGCTGGTAAACGCTGCGCGCCTGTTTTTATACCGGCTATGGGAGAGTTCAGTGTATCGGCTATCCGTGGCGTGTTGGTTGATGTTTTTTGAACCTAGGGGGCGGCTCGCCGGCAGTCTTGATCGGTCTGCGCCGCGATCGCCTCGCGCACGCCTTGTCCGTAGGCCGGATCCGCCTGGGCACAGTTGGCGATGTGGCGTTCGATGACTTCCTCGGAGGCGCCGCGGATCGCGCGGGCGGTGTTCTCGAACAGCCTTTGCTTTTCATCGGCCGCCATCAATCGGAACAGATCGCCGGGTTGGGAGAAATAGTCGGCATCTTCCCGGTGGTTCCAGCGGGCCGCGGCGCCGTTGATGTCCAACGGCGGCTCGGAGTAGTCTGGCTGCGCCTGCAGGGCGCCATGGCTGTTGGGCGTGTAAGCGGGCGCGCTGCCGCCATTGCCATCCACGCGCATGGCTCCGTCGCGGTGGTAGCTGTGGAACGGACAGCGGGGCGCGTTGACCGGGATCTGCGGATAGTTCACGCCCAGGCGATAGCGCTGCGTGTCGCCATACGAGAACAGGCGGCCCTGCAGCATCTTGTCCGGCGAGAAGCCGATGCCGGGCACGATCACCGCGGGGCTGAACGCGGCCTGTTCGACCTCGGCGAAGAAATTCTCCGGATTTCGGTTGAGCTCCAGAATGCCGACCTCGATCAGCGGATAGTCCTGGTGCGGCCAGACCTTGGTCAGGTCGAAGGGATTGAGACGATAGGTATTGGCCTCGGCCTCGGGCATGATCTGCACGTACAGGGTCCAGCGCGGGAACTCGCCGCGTTCGATCGCTTCGTAGAGGTCGCGCTGGTTGCTTTCGCGGTCCGCCGCGATGACCTGGCCGGCCTCGGCGTCCGTCAGGTTCCGGATGCCTTGTTGGGTCTTGAAGGTGAACTTGACCCAGAACCGCTCGTTGGCGGCATTGATGAAGCTATAGGCGTGGCTGCCGAAGCCATGCATGTGGCGATAGCTCTTCGGAATGCCGCGGTCGCCCATGATGAGCGTTACCTGGTGCAGGGTCTCGGGCAGCAGCGTCCAGTAGTCCCAGTTGTTTTGCGGGCTGCGCATGCCTGTGCGCGGATCGCGCTTGACGGCCCGGTTCAGGTCGGAGAACTTCAGCGGATCGCGCACGAAGAAGACCGGCGTGTTGTTGCCGACCAGGTCCCAGTTGCCCTCTTCGGTGTAGAACTTGAGGGCAAAGCCCCGGATGTCGCGCTCGGCATCGGCTGCGCCGCGTTCTCCGGCCACGGTGGAGAACCGCGCGAACATGTCGGTCCGCTTGCCGACCTGGTTGAAGATCCTGGCCTTGGTGTAGCGCGTGATGTCGTGGGTCACGGTGAACGTGCCGAAGGCGCCGGCGCCCTTGGCGTGCATGCGCCGTTCCGGTATCACCTCGCGGTCGAAGTGCGCCATCTTCTCCATGAACCAGACATCCTGCAAAAGAGCCGGTCCGCGCGGACCGGCGGTCATGGTGTTGTCGTCGTCCGGAACGGGGGCGCCGAATGCGGTGGTGAGTTTGCTCATGATGGGGCTCCTTGCGTTGTTGACGTGGCAGCGGCCTTCAAGAGCGGGTGCATCGCAGCGGCCCCGGATCCGGCCACGCGGGGCTCAGGCGTAGTGCTCGATGGGGGAATGGTCTTCCAGGCGCAGCACGCGGCCGTCGATGACGAGGGACGGCAGGCGGGTGATGCCCAGGGCGCGGGCTTGTGCGGCGTGTTCGGGTTGCCGCGCGAGGTCGAACGATTCGTAGCGATGCTGCGGCGTCGTGAACACCGCCGCTATGTTGCGATCGATGCTCAGGCAGAGGTTGCAGCCGTCGTGGAACAGGGTGACTTGAATCAAGGCGATCTCCTTCGTGTGCCGCCAGAGCGGCGGCCCCTGGCGATTCCGGCTTGAAGGGAAGAATCGCCAGGCCGATCTTGGAGGCGCGGGCTGGAATCGAACCAACCTCAGGAGATTTGCAATCTGCCGCATGACCACTCTGCCACCGCGCCATCTGATTTGTCCTAGGACGTAATGAATGGTACGCAAGCCGGGCAGGGCGTGGACTTCCGCAAATCCACGAATATTGTCCTAACGTCCAGGATGAATGACGCAGGACATAGATGTATACGTCATAGGCCGCAGAGAAGTGCGGGCTCTTGGGAATGAGCAGGGAAGGGCGCTGCGGCGCAGTGCGGGAAGGTGCCCGATGCGGGCGCGGAAATGAAAAAAGGGCCCGAAGGCCCTTTCTCAAGGATTTCCAGAAAGGATCTGAAAATCAAAATTTGGAGCGGGAGACGAGTCTCGAACTCGCGACCTCAACCTTGGCAAGGTTGCGCTCTACCAACTGAGCTACTCCCGCATGGGTTCTGCACTTGAACAGCCAGAACCTGTTTTCTTATTCACTCTGATCAACTTGGTTATCGATCAGAAGGCGCGCATCTTACATGATTTTTTTGAGTTTGTCTTGGCCTGTGCTTTTTTGGCTTTGTTCACTGCGAGCAGCTTTCGAACAAGGCCCGAAACTCAGGGCAAGCACTCAATCAAGTAATATGAGCGAAGACAGAAACTATAGCAATCCGCAGCATCCATGTCAAATTCGTCGGCCCCAACCCATCCGTCCCCCGCCTTGCTCCCCATCAGCCAGGATCTCACCCGGCTGAACACGCTGGGTCTGGAGTCGCGGGCCGGGGCCTTCGTGACCCTGGAGGATCCGGCGCAGTTGCCGGCGCTAACGGAACTGGCGCGCGCGGCGTCCTCCCTGCTGGTGCTGGGCGGCGGCAGCAATCTGGTGCTGCCGCGCCAGGTGCTGGGGCTGGTGGCGCGAGTTGCCTTCAAGGGCGTGCGCCTGCTGGAGGCCGGGTCCGATGCCTGGCTGGTCGAGGCGGCGGGCGGCGAGACCTGGCACGGCTTTGTCGAAACCTGCGTGGACCAGGGTTGGGACGGGCTGGAGAACCTGGCGCTGATTCCCGGTACGGTGGGTGCGGCCCCGGTGCAGAACATCGGCGCCTACGGCGTCGAGCTGCAGGAGCGCTTCCATAGCCTGACCGCCTGGGATGTGCGCGCAGGCCGCCTGGTCGAAATGAGCGCGGCCGATTGCCGGTTTTCCTATCGCGACAGCGTGTTCAAGCACGACGAGTCGGGACGGTGGGTCATCGTCAGCGTGCGTTTCGCCTTGCCCCGGCCCTGGCGGCCGGTGCTGGGCTATCCCGACCTGCAGCGCCACGAACGACTGGCTGAGGGCGCGCCGACCGCGCGCGGTATTTTCGACGCGGTGTGCGAGATCCGTCGCGCCAAGCTGCCCGATCCGGCCGTGACGGGTAACGCGGGCAGCTTTTTCAAGAACCCCATCGTTTCGTCCGAGGTGCGCGATGCCTTGGTCGGCCGTTTTCCTGGTCTGGTGTCATACGCCCAGCCGGATGGCGGCTACAAGCTGGCGGCTGGCTGGCTGATCGACCAGTGCGGCTGGAAGGGCCGCACGCTGGGGGCAGCAGGTGTGCACGAGCGCCAGGCCCTGGTGCTGGTCAACCGCGGTGGAGCTACGGCTGCGGACATCATGGGCCTGGCGCATGCCATCCAGGAAGCGGTGTCCGAGCGCTATGGCGTGCGGCTGGAACCGGAACCCGTGGTGGTGTGAGGCGGTTTCGGCAAAAAAAAAGACCCCGCAGGGTCTTTTTTTCAGCGAGGTCGGCTCAGAAGCCCAGCACGGACTGCATGTCGTACAGGCCGTTGTGCTTGCCTTCCAGGAAGCGGGCGGCGCGCAGGGCGCCTTCCGCGTAGGTGGCGCGGCTGGCCGAGCGGTGCGTGATCTCGACGCGTTCGCCGATGCCGCAGAAGGACACGGTGTGGTCGCCGACGATGTCGCCGCCGCGCAGCACGGAGAAACCGATGGTGCCGGGCTTGCGCACGCCGGTATCGCCGTGGCGGCTCCAGGTGGCGACGTCAGGCAGGGCCACGTTCCACGCCGAAGCTATGGTTTCGCCCATTTTCAGCGCGGTGCCCGAGGGCGCGTCGACCTTGTTGCGATGGTGCGCTTCGAACACTTCGACGTCGTAGCCAGCGTTCAGGATGCGCGCGGCCATGTCCAGCAGCTTGAGCGTGGCGTTGACGCCCACGCTCATGTTGGGCGCAAAGACGATGCCGATCTTCTGGGCTGAGACTTCGATCGCGGCGCGGCCGTTGTCGTCGAAACCGGTGGTGCCGATGACGGCGTTCACGCCATGCTTGACGCAGGCCTGCAGGTGTTCGAGCGTGCCTTCCGGACGGGTGAAGTCGATCAGGCAGTCGGCCTGGGCCAGCGCGTCGAGGTCGTCGGTGATGGTCACGCCGGTCTGCTTGCCCAACGGCGTGCCGGCATCCTGGCCCAGCGCGGCCGAGCCCTGGCGGTCCAGCGCCACGGCGAGCTGCAGGCCGGAGGCGTTCAGGACCGCTTCGATCAGCATCTGGCCCATCCGGCCGCTGGCGCCGGCAATTGCAATACGCATAGATAGTCCTCGGTGTTACTTGAGCGGCTCGGGGGCGTTGCCCGGCTGGCCAGGATACTGGTTGAGGGGGCTGGCCGGCGCGGCGGCGTCGCGCTTGCGCTGGTCTTCCTCTTCCTTCTGGCGAGCTTCGTCTTCCGTGAGGCGCTTGTCCGCCTTTTCGTCGGCGACCGCGTTGGGCGTGTTGATCTGGTAGGGCTGCAGGTCAGGCTGCTTGTCGCCTTCCCAACGGGTCAGGCGGTCGTTTTCGAACCAGACCGTGAATTTGCGTTCTTGGGCGTCGCCGTAGCCGGGCTTGTAGTAGTAGGGGTAGTCCCAGCGGTTGGCGTGCAGCACGCTGGTCAGCGTCGGGCTGCCGAGGGCGAAGCGCACCTGTTCGCGCGTCATGCCGGGCTGCAGCAGGGCGACCTGCTCCTGGGTGATCCAGTTTCCTTGCTGGACGCCGGCCTTGTAGGGGAAGCCCCACTTGTCCCCCGAGCATCCAGCCAGGGCGACGGCCAGGGCGGCCACCGCCAGGCCGGTCTTCAGCGAGCGGGAGGGAATTCGTGCAATCATGGACACTACGCGCCCCTATTATTTGGAAGCAGACAAAACCGTTATCATAAAGGTTTCATAAGGATAGTTCCGCGTGGCGGCATGATTTCGGTGAGCCGGCTCGCGGTGAACCTATCCTGCCCATGCCAACGCGGACGGAGAGCGATTACACCATGAGCGACCAAAGCGAACTGAAGAACATGGGTTTGAAGGCGACGTTTCCCCGCCTGAAAATTCTTGATATTTTCCGGAAATCGGATCAACGGCACCTGAGCGCCGAAGACGTCTATCGCGCCCTGATCGGCGAAAACGTCGAAATCGGGCTGGCCACCGTCTACCGCGTCCTGACCCAGTTCGAACAGGCCGGCATTCTTGCCCGCAGCCAGTTCGACAGCGGCAAGGCGGTGTTCGAGCTCAACGACGGCGACCACCATGATCACCTGATCTGCACGAATTGCGGCAAGGTGGTCGAGTTTTCGGACCCCGAGATCGAAAAGCGTCAGCAAAAGATTGCCAAGGACAACGCCTTCGCGCTGGAAAGCCACGCCATGGTGTTGTACGGCATTTGCGGCAGCTGCATGAAGGGCCGCTGATCCCGGCCCGGTAGTCCAGCCCGCGGCTACGCTCGCAGCGGACTGGCGAGATCCAAAGCCCCTTCAAGTCGAAGGGGCTTTTTTTACGTACACGACGAAATCCGGCTTGCCGCCCGGCCGCCCCAGGGTTGCCAACGGGCGCTCAGAGCAGGTTTTCAGTCTTGCCCGAAACCAGCCAGCATTTCGCGGGCATGCTCGCGAGTGGTTGCGGTGAGCTTGATGCCGCCCAGCATGCGTGCGATTTCCTCGACGCGGGCGGGGGCGTCCAGTTCTTCGATGCTGGAGCGGGTCGCGCCGCGCGATTCGGCCTTGCTGACCAGGAACTGGTTGTTGGCGCAGGCCGCGACCTGGGGCAGGTGAGTCACGCACAGGACCTGATGGCGTTCGCCGAGTTCGCGCAGCAGCTTGCCGACGGCCTCGGCCACCGCGCCGCCGACGCCGCTGTCCACTTCGTCGAAGATCAGGGTGGGCACGCGCGCGGCGCGGCTGGCGATGACGGACAGCGCCAGCGAGATCCGCGACAATTCGCCGCCTGACGCTACCTTGGCGAGCGGGCGCGGCGTGGTGCCGGCATGGCCGGCCACCAGGAATTCGACCTGCTCGTTGCCATGGGCGGAAGGCGCAGATGCGGCCAGCGTGGGCTCGAACTTGCCGCCTTGCATCGCCAGCGTTTGCATGGCCTGCGTGACTTGCTTGCCCAGGTCCTTGGCGACCTTGCGGCGCGCCGTCGTCAGTTTGGCCGCGCTGGCGTCGTACTGCGCCTGCGCGGCTTGCGCCTGGGCGCGCAGGGCATCGATGTCGCCCGCGGCCTGCAGGGCGGTGAGCTGCGCGTGCAGCGTGTCGCGCAGTTCGCAGAGCGCATCGGGTTCGACGCGGAATTTGCGGGCGGTTTCGAACACCAGGCCCAGACGCGCCTCGACAGCCACGAGCCGCTGCGGATCGAGATCCACCCGGCTGACATAATTATTCAGATCCGACACGGCCTCGCTGATGGCGATGCGCGCCGATTCCAGTTCATCGTGCACGCCTTGCAGACCGGGATCGTGGCGCAGCATCTGCTGGATGCGGTGGTTGGCAGACGTGAGCCGGTGATGCGCGGAGTCGCCTTCGCCATCCAGGGCGTCAATGATCTGCGTAGCGCCGTCCAGCAGCGATTGCGAGTGCGACAGGCGCGTGTGTTCAGACTGCAGCGCGTCCCATTCGTCCGGGCCGAGGTTCAATTGGTCGAGTTCGTCGACCTGCCATTGCAGGCGGTCGCGCTCAGTGGCCAGGCTGGCGGCGTCCTTTTCGGCGGATTCCAGCTGGCGCGCCAGCGCGCGCCATTGCTTCCAGGCCTGGCCGACCGCGTTGCGCAGTTCGCCGTGGCCGCCGTGGGCGTCCAGCAGGTCGCGCTGGGCGTCGGCGCGCATCAGGCTTTGGTGCGCGTGCTGGCCGTGGATGTCGACCAGGCTGTCGCCCAGTTCGCGCAATTGCGCCACGGTGGCGGGCGTGCCGTTGATGTAGGCGCGGCTGCGGCCCTGGGCGTCGATGACGCGGCGCAGGGACAGTTCCGCGTCGGCGTCGATCTCGCGCTCTTGCAGCCAGGCGATCAGCCCCTTGGGCGTGTCGAAGACCGCGGTGATGTCGGCGCGCGGCGCGCCTTCGCGCAGCATGCTGGCGTCGCCGCGTTCGCCCAGCGCGAGCGCCAGCGCATCCACCAGTATGGATTTGCCTGCGCCGGTTTCGCCGGAAAAGACGCTGAAGCCGGGGCCGAAATGGATCTCGGTCTGTTCGACGATGACGAAGTCGCGGATATGCAGGGTGCGCAGCATGTCGGGGCGCTTACTACTCTACGTTGTCGGAGGCTTCGGGCATCAGGTTCCAGTGCAGCTTGCGGCGCAGGGTGGAGAAGAAACTGTAGCCTTCGGGATGCACGAAGCGGATGGTATAGGGGGCGCGCTGCACGACGATGCGGTCGCCCGGCTGCAGGTCGGACCAGGTCTGCATGTCGAAATGCACGCTGGCGCCGACTTCCACGCGGCCCATGGCCGTGAGCGTCATGTTCAGCACGCCGGAATCGGGGATGACGATGGGGCGGTTGGACAGCGTTTGCGGCGCCACGGGCACCAGCACCATGGCGTTCATGCCGGGATGCAGGATGGGGCCGTTGGCCGATAGCGCGTACGCGGTGGAGCCCGTGGGGGTGGCGATGATCAGGCCGTCGGCGCGCTGCGTGTACATGAAGGCGCCGTCCAGCTCCACTCGCACTTCGATCATGCCGCCGCGTCCCGCGCGGTTCAGCACCACGTCGTTCAGGGCGGATGCGGAATACATCTTCTGGTCGCCGCGCCACACGCTGCCTTCCAGCAGCATGCGCTCTTCGATCTGGAAGCTGCCTTCGAGCACGCGCGCCAGCGCGGCGTGCGCGTCCTGCAGCGCGATGTCGGTGATGAAACCCAGGCGCCCGTGGTTGATGCCGACCAATGGCATGCCATAGGGCGCGAGGTGGCGGCTTGCGCCCAGCACCGTGCCGTCGCCGCCCATGACCACGGCCAGCGACGCGGTCTTGCCGATTTCCTCGAGCGTGGCGACGGGGTATTCGGTCAAGCCGGTATTGCGCGCCGTGTCCGCATCGATGAGCACCTGCCGGCCCGCTTGCCTCAGCGCGTGGGCCAGTGCTCTCAGCGGTGTGTCCAGGCCGGTGTCCTGGTATCTGCCGATCAGGGCTACGGTAGGAAAGTGCATGGCTGCTTGCGTATCAAAAAGGCCGGACCTGAAGCCGAAACCTGCCCGGAATGGGCGGTTTAGCCGATTATATGGGGCCGCATATCTGCTTGCGGGACAAAAATCGCCTCAATTGAAAAAGATTCCCTAAAATACTTGTTATGGATGACCGCGCACGCGCACTACTGAAAGCGTTGATCGAACGCTATATCGCCGATGGGCAGCCAGTCGGCTCGCGGACGCTATCGAAAGTATTCGACTTGTCCCCGGCCACGATCCGCAATGTGATGTCGGATCTCGAAGAACTGGGACTGATCCACAGCCCGCACACCTCCGCCGGCCGCGTTCCCACGCCGCGGGGCTACCGCATGTTCGTCGATTCGCTGCTGGCGGTGCAGTCCTACCAGCTCGAGCCGCACAACATGGGCGAGATGCTGGCGGCCGCCGAACCCACCCGGGCCGTCAACGCGGCGGCGGCGCTGCTGTCCAACCTGACCCAGTTCGCGGGGGTGGTGCTGACGCCCAAGCGCGCCCAGGTGTTCCGCCAGATCGAATTCATCCGCCTGTCCGACAAGCGCGTGCTGCTCATCATCGTCACGCCCGACGGCGACGTCCAGAACCGCATTCTTTTCGTCCAGCGCGACTACGCCGAGGCGGAATTGCTGGAAGCCGGCAATTTCTTCAACATGCACTTCGCCGGCAAGTCCTTCAACGCGGTGCGGCAGACGCTGTCGACCGAACTGGCGCAGCTGCGCGAGGATATCTCGCGTCTGATGCAGGCCGCGGTCGAAGCCAGCGCGGAAGCCGCCGAGGACGGCGACGCCATGGTCATTTCCGGCGAACGCAAGCTGCTGGACGTGACCGACATCGCCTCCGACATGGACCGCCTGCGCAAGATGTTCTCGCTGTTCGAGAAAAAGACCGACCTGTTGCAGCTGCTGGACGTGTCCACCCGCGCCCAGGGCGTGCAGATCTACATCGGCGGCGATTCGCAGCTGGTGCCCATGGAAGAGGTCTCGGTCATCACCGCGCCTTATGGCGTGGACGGCAAGGTCGTAGGCACGCTGGGCGTCATCGGCCCCACGCGCATGGCCTACGAGCGCGTCATTCCCATCGTGGATATCACGGCGCGCTTGCTGTCCAACGCCCTCAGCCACAACCAGTAGGTCCATCCAAAGCTACGTCCTCCTCGCGGAGGAAGGGGAGTGTTTGTGTTTCTTCGCCTGTTCAAGTACCTGTGGCCTGAGCGTTATCTGCCGGAACCCGAGCAGGAGGATCCCTTCGACGAAGACCCGGCGCCGCGCGGACCCGGCAAGGTCGGCGTGCTGCTGGTGAACCTGGGTACGCCGGACACGCCGGGCAAGCAGGACATACGCAAGTATCTGGGCGAATTCCTGTCCGACCCGCGCGTGATCGAGATCCCGCGCTATTTGTGGAAACCCATCCTGCATTGCCTGGTCCTGACGATGCGGCCCAAGAAACTGGAGCCGCGCTACGCGGGCGTCTGGATGAAGGAAGGTTCGCCGCTGATGGTGTACAGCCAGCGCCAGGCCGACGGCGTGCGCGCCGCCCTGGCCGAGGCCGGCATCGACGCCGTGGTTGAACTGGGCATGCGCTACGGCAATCCCTCGATCCCCGACGCCATCTCGCGCCTGCGCAAGCAGGGCTGCGAACGCATCCTGACCGTCCCGCTCTATCCCCAGTACGCCGCCAGCACCACTGCCACGGTAGTGGACGCCGTTACGCGCCACGCCGGCCGCCTGCGCGACCAGCCCGAGCTGCGCTTCATCAAGCGCTTCCACGAAGAACCGGCCTACCTGGACGCGCTGGCCGGCCGCATCGAACGCTATTGGCAGGAGCATGGCAAGCCGCAGAAGCTGGTCATGAGCTTCCACGGCCTGCCGCGCTATTCGATCGAACTGGGCGACCCGTACTACCGCGATTGCATGGACACCGCGCGCCTGCTGGGCCAGCGCCTGTCGCTGCCGCGCGAGCAGATCGAGGTGACCTTCCAGAGCCGCTTCGGCACCGCCCGCTGGCTCGAGCCTTACACCGAACCCACCCTGAAGGCGCTGGCTGCGGCAGGCGTGAGCGAGGTCGATGTGGTGTGTCCGGGTTTTGTGGCAGACTGTCTGGAAACCCTGGAAGAGATCAGCCTGGAATGCCGCGACGCCTTTATTGGGGCCGGCGGCAAGCGCTTCCGCTACATCCCGGCGATCAACGATGATCCTGCCTGGATCGCAGGGCTGGCCGACCTGGTGGCACGCCACTTGCAGGGGTGGCCCACGCAAATCACGGACTTGAAGGAGAAGGCGCATGCACCATGATCCCAAGACTGGCAAGATCGTAAAAAAGGGGCAGGTCAGCACCCCGGTGGATGAAGATCAGGTGGAACACGAACTGGACGAGGCGCTCGCCGAGACCTTTCCCGCCAGCGATCCCATCGCGATCAGCCCCGAGCCCGACGAGGATCGGGCCGTGGACCGCGCCCTGAAGGACAGCTTTCCCGCCAGCGACCCGGTCGCGCCAGCGCAACCGCACAAGAAGTAGTTGCCGCGGGGTGTCCACCGTTTGCCGGATGGCGGCGGAAAACGTCGAACTTATGCTTGCAGTCTGAGATTTGACGGCATTTGGCAGAAATTCGGCGGATTCTTGATTACATTCCGCCTGTCTCTGCTGCCTGGCGCCGTCAGGGAATATTTGCTTTCCCGGGCTTGAAATAGGGGTATTGGCCCCCATTCATGTCTGCGAAAGCCATACTTTTTGGAGGATTCCCCATGACGGCACCCAACGAGCCTGTAGACCAGACGCCCGAAGTCGGCCAGAACGCCGATGCGGCCTCCGCCGCCGAGGACGCCATGCAGGCCGAGCTGAACGAGTTGCGCGCCCAGCTGGACGCCGCCCAGGCTACCGTCAACGAGCAGCATGACCAGCTTCTGCGCATACGGGCCGAAGCCGAAAACGTGCGCCGCCGCGCCCAGGAAGACGTGTCCAAGGCGCGCAAGTTCGGCATCGAGTCGTTCGCCGAAAGCCTGGTTCCGGTCAAGGACAGCCTGGAAGCCGCGCTGGCCCAGCCTGACCAGACCGTTGAAACGCTGCGCGAGGGCGTTGAAGTGACGCTCAAGCAATTGGCGGCCGGTTTCGAGCGCAACCTGCTCAAGGAAATCGCGCCGGCGCAGGGCGACAAGTTCGACCCGCACCAACATCAGGCCATTTCGTCCATTCCCGCCGAGCAGCCCGCCAATACCGTGGTGCAGCTGCTGCAGAAGGGCTATGCCATCGCCGACCGGACCCTGCGCCCGGCCTTGGTGGTGGTGTCCGCCGGCCAGGGCTGAACAGGCCGCGCGCCATGACAGATCCCCGGTTCGACCCCACCCAGGTTTTCCAGGTGTTCGGCATGCGCCATGTCGACACCGAGGGATTCGATGCGGCGGTGGTTCAGGCGCCGGGGACGGATCTGCGCTGCGTGTTCCTGTGGGGCCAGGATTGCTACAACTGCAATCTTTTCAAGCAGGCGGCATTGCTGCACCAGGATGCCTTGCTGGGACTGGGCCTGACGTGGTTCGAGGCCGACGTCTACGCGGACGAAGCGCTGGGACGGCGTTTTTCTCTGCATGGCGTCCCCACTTTTGTGCTGTATCGGGCCGGGAAGCGGCTGGGCCGTATCACCGGCTGGCCCGGCTTGCCCCAGTTCACCGCGGCCATGCATCGTCTACAGGAAACGGCTGTAGAAAATTCCGGCCAGGCGTCTTGAAAAACCCTGCGGGCAGCCCCAGTTATGTGGGGACAAGAAGTTTCTCCCTATTTTCATAGATTCAATCAAGGTAACCGACCATGAGCAAGATTATTGGCATTGACCTGGGCACGACCAACAGCTGCGTGGCTGTCATGGACGGCGGGCAGGTCAAAATCATTGAAAACGCGGAAGGCGCTCGCACCACCCCCTCCATCGTCGCCTACATGGACGATGGCGAGACCCTGGTCGGCGCGCCGGCCAAGCGCCAGGCCGTGACCAATCCGCGCAACACCCTGTACGCGGTGAAGCGCCTGATCGGCCGCAAGTTCGAAGAAAAGGCCGTGCAGAAGGACATCAACCTGATGCCCTATGCAATCGTCAAGGCCGACAACGGCGACGCCTGGGTGGAAGTGCGCGGCAAGAAGATGGCGCCTCCCCAAGTGTCGGCCGATGTGCTGCGCAAGATGAAGAAGACCGCCGAGGACTACCTGGGCGAGGAAGTGACCGAGGCCGTCATCACCGTGCCCGCCTACTTCAACGACAGCCAGCGCCAGGCCACCAAGGACGCCGGCCGCATCGCCGGCCTGGAAGTCAAGCGCATCATCAACGAACCCACCGCCGCGGCGCTGGCGTTCGGCCTGGACAAGACCGAAAAGGGCGACCGCAAGATCGCCGTCTATGACCTGGGCGGCGGCACGTTCGACGTGTCCATCATCGAAATCGCCGACGTGGATGGCGAAAAGCAGTTCGAAGTGCTGTCGACCAACGGCGACACCTTCCTGGGCGGCGAAGACTTCGACCAGCGCATCATCGACTACATCATTTCCGAGTTCAAGAAGGAACAAGGCGTTGATCTGTCCAAGGACGTGCTGGCCCTGCAACGCCTGAAGGAAGCGGCCGAAAAGGCCAAGATCGAGCTGTCCTCGACGCAGCAGACCGAAATCAACCTGCCGTACATCACGGCGGACGCCTCGGGTCCGAAGCACCTGAACCTGAAGATCACCCGCGCCAAGCTGGAAGCGCTGGTCGAAGAGTTGGTCGAACGCACGATCGAGCCCTGCCGCGTGGCCATCAAGGACGCCGGCGTGAAGGTTTCCGACATCGACGACGTGATCCTGGTCGGCGGCATGACCCGCATGCCCAAGGTCCAGGAAAAGGTGAAGGAATTCTTCGGCAAGGATCCGCGCAAGGACGTGAACCCCGATGAAGCCGTCGCCGCTGGCGCCGCCATTCAAGGTTCCGTGCTGTCGGGCGACCGCAAGGACGTGCTGCTGCTGGACGTCACCCCTCTGTCCCTGGGTATCGAAACCCTGGGCGGCGTGATGACCAAGATGATCCAGAAGAACACGACCATCCCGACCCGGTTCTCGCAGACCTTCTCGACCGCTGACGACAACCAGCCGGCCGTGACGATCAAGGTGTTCCAGGGCGAGCGCGAAATCGCCGCGGGCAACAAGGCCCTGGGCGAGTTCAACCTCGAAGGGATCCCGCCGTCGCCCCGCGGCATGCCGCAGATCGAAGTCACGTTCGACATCGACGCCAACGGCATCCTGCACGTGTCCGCCAAGGACAAGGGCACCGGCAAGGAAAACAAGATCACCATCAAGGCCAACTCGGGTCTGTCGGAAGACGAGATCCAGCGCATGGTCAAGGATGCCGAGGCCAACGCCGAGGAAGATCACCGCGTTGCCGAACTGGCCCAGTCGCGCAACCAGGCCGACGCGCTGGTGCATGCCACCCGCAAGTCGTTGACCGAGTATGGCGACAAGCTCGAGGCTTCCGAAAAGGAAGGCATCGAAGCCGCCATCAAGGAACTGGAAGACACGCTTAAGGACGGCGACAAGGCCGCGATCGACGCCAAGGTGGAAGCCTTGTCGACGGTTTCGCAGAAGCTGGGCGAAAAGATGTACGCCGACATGCAGGCGCAGCAAGCCGCCGGCCAGCAGCAAGCGGCCGATAACGCGAAGCCGGTGGACGACAATGTCGTCGACGCCGACTTCAAGGAAGTCAAGCGCGACCAATAATGGCCGGGCGCTGACCTGCCTCTGCCGCCCGGTAGCCGGAGAAATCCGCCTACCGGGCGTACTCATTCTGTAGCACTGAAAAGAAGGCTCGTTTTCGAGCCCACGGATCATGGCAAAACGTGACTATTACGAAGTCTTGGGCGTAGCGAAAAACGCTTCGGACGACGATCTCAAGAAGGCCTATCGAAAGCTGGCCATGAAGTACCATCCGGACCGCAACCCGGACAGCAAAGAAGCCGAAGAGAAGTTCAAGGAAGCCAAGGAAGCCTACGAGGTCCTGGGCGATGAACAGAAGCGCGCCGCATACGACCGTTATGGCCATGCTGGCGTGGATCCCAACTCCGCCGGCATGGGCGGCGGCATGGGCGGCGGTTTTGCCGACGCCTTCGGCGACATCTTTGGCGAAATCTTCGGCGGCGGCGGCGGCGGTGGCCGTCGCGGCGGCGGCCCGCAGGTCTACCGCGGCGCCGACCTGAAGTACGCGCTGGAAATCACGCTGGAGCAGGCCGCGGCCGGCTTCGACACCGAGATCCGCGTGCCCAGCTGGGAACACTGCGACACCTGCCACGGCTCCGGCGCCAAGGCCGGCACCTCGCCCAAGACCTGCCGCACCTGCGGCGGTTCCGGTGCCGTGCGCATGCAGCAGGGTTTCTTCAGCGTGCAGCAGACCTGCCCGACCTGCCACGGCAACGGCAAGGAAATCACCGATCCGTGCCCCGCCTGCGATGGCGTGGGCCGCATCCGCCGCAACAAGACGCTGCAGGTCAAGATTCCGGCCGGCATCGACGACGGCATGCGCATCCGCTCCAGCGGCAACGGCGAACCGGGCATCAACGGCGGTCCTCCGGGCGACCTGTATGTGGAAATCCACATCAAGCAGCACAAGATCTTCCAGCGCGACGGCGACGACCTGCACTGCGAGCTGACCATCCCGTTCACGTCGGCGGCCTTGGGCGGCGAACTCCAGGTCCCGACGCTGGGCGGCAAGGCCGAGATCTCGATCCCCGAAGGCACGCAGTCCGGCAAGACCTTCCGCCTGCGCGGCAAGGGTATCCGCGGCGTGCGCGGCAGCTATCCGGGCGATCTCTACTGCCACGTCGTGGTGGAAACGCCGGTGCGCCTGAGCGACGATCAGAAGAATATCCTGCGCCAGTTCGAGGCCTCGCTGAACGATGGCGGTGACCGCCATTCGCCGCAAAGCAAGTCCTGGACCGACCGGGTGAAGGAATTCTTCAGCTGAATCGCCTGAGGCAAGCAAGGAAGCCGCGACGTTGTCGCGGCTTTTTTTCGTCTTGGAATACAGCAAGGCGCCGTTGCGGGAAGATGGCGAGTGCAAATGAAAAGACCGCGGCGCGAGCCGCGGTCCTGGTGCTGCTACTACAACTGCGATCACTGCTATTGCTACTGCGGTTACTGCAACTGCCGCATCAACTTCAACTTCAACTTCAACTTCAACTTCTACTGCAACTTCAACAGCTACTTCTACTGCTACATCGACCGCTGCTGTCGCCGGTAAAAACCGGCCTCAGACCATGATGCCGTCCGAGGCCGGCCGGGCCACAGCAAGCAGCTCACCGGGTGATCGGCGGGTACTCGAGTTCGCCGAACGTGTATTGGCCGCTGGCCTTGGCTTGGGCCAGTTCCTGCTGGACGTCAGCGCGCGTCTTGGCGCTGGCGGGGGCGGACACGGCCGCCGGGTATTCCAGTTCGCCAAACGTGTATTGGCCGCTGATCTTGGCTTGTTGCAGCTGGGCTTGCACTTCTTGCGAGCTCAGGCCAGTGGTCTGGGGCAGGGCGGGCGGGTAGTCCAGCTCGCCGAAGGTGTACTGGCCGCTGATCTTGGCTTGCTGCAGTTCGGTGGCGACCTGGGCGCTGCTCTTGGCTTGTTCCACGCCGGCGGCTTGGGCGCCAGCGCCAACCAGGGCCAGGGATAGCAGCAGGGTGGTGGTTAGGGTTTTCATGGTTAGACCTCCAATTCGTCTTAGTGGGGGACCGAATCCGGCGGCCCTCCGTCGTGGTTCGTTGTTTGTTCCCGATGACTGAATTCTGCTCGTTATCTCACCTGGGATAAACCCGTATATCTTGAAAACATCTTTCCAAATAGTCGAGTAATCCAGTTGGCTAATTCGATTTCACCCATTTTTGGCATAGTCCAGGGGGTGTCAGGTGGAATTTGGTGAGCTGGCCCAGACCGGCGAAACGAAAAAAAGCCCCGCCGTGGCGGGGCCTTCGAGGGAGGCAGGGTTGGTCAGGGGGCCGGTTTCTTCTTGAAGTCGCCGGCCACCGCCGTGCTGAAGCCGTCCGCGCGCAGGGTCTTGCGCAAGGCGGCATTGACCGATTCAGCGGTCAGCGCGGAGATCTTCTTGTCCATCTCGGCCGACCAGGCGAAAGTGCGGCCGCGTTGCATGTAGTCCAGCCAGGTGCCGGCCAGGACGTCGTCTTGGGCGCGGGCCAGGTTGCGGTAGTTCAGCAAGGCGGTGATGCCGTCCGAGATCTCCTTGTCCGAAAAACCGTCCTTCAGTACGCGCGCCAACTCCTCGCCGATCGCCTTTTCCAGGCGCTCGCGGTTTTGCGGCGCGTAGATGGCATACATGGTCCAACTGGCGGAGGGTTCGAACGACGAGACCGACAGCGAGCTGCGCACGTTGTACGAGAGGCCTTCGGTTTCGCGCACGCGATTCCACAGGCGCGAGGTTTCGGACGCGCCGAACAGATAGTTGGCCAAGTACAGCGCGGCGTAGTCCGCGTCCGTGTCCTGCAGCTTCAGCGGCATGCGCGAGATGTAGAACGCATTGGCCTTGTCGGGCGTGTCGATGTCGAACTGCTTGGCTGGAATGTCGCGGTAGGGATTGGGCACGCGGGTGTAGGCGGGGGCCTTCTTCCAGCCGGCCAAGCCGTTCTTGAGCGCGTTTTCCACCGCCGCGGGCTCGAAATCGCCCACCGCCGAGTACTCGATGTTGCCGGCGCCGTAGAACTTGGAGTGGAACTTGGCCAGGGCATCGCGGTTCAGGGCGCGCACGCCGGCCAGCGATTCCTCGAAGGTCGGCACGTAGCGCAGGTCATTGGCAGGCCACGGATTGTCCTGGCGGGCCAGGGCGCGTCCGGCCAACGCCGAGGGCTCGGTCATGGCGTTCTGGATCGAGGTCTCGAGCTGACGCTGATACTCCTCGAGCTGTTCCTTGGGGAAGTTGGCGTTGCGTACGATGTCCAGCGCCAGGGCAGTTAGTTCCGGCAGGTTTTCGCCCTTGGTCGACATGGCGATCTTGAGCGTGGTACCGCCGCCGCTGAAGCCCAGTTCCGCCTGCAGCTTGTCCAGGCGGTCCTGGATGTCCTGGCGCGACAGCTTGGCCGTGCCACGGGTCAGCAGGTCGGCCACGGCGCTGGAGTTCACGCGTTGGCCGAGCAGGTCTTTTTCGTTGCCGAACTGGATGAGCATCTGCGCCTGCACCCGGTTGCCGCGGGTGGCTTTGGGCAAGAGCGCGAGCTGGACGGGGCCGTTGGGCAGATCCAGCTTCTTGCGTTGCGTCAGCTTGTCGATGTTCTCGGGCGTGGGATCGAAGGCCGAGGCTGCCTTGAAATTCGGATCGCCCTTGTAGTCCTTGAAGACGGCGGTCAGGTCCACGCGCTGTTCTTGAGGCGCGCGCACGGGCTTCTCGGTGGGAATGTAGCGGCCTTCGATGCTGTTGCTCTGGACCAGGTAGGTGGTCGCGGCGCGCTGCACCTCGGCCAGCGTGGCCTTGCGGGCGCGGTCGCGCTGCAGGAAGAACAGGCGCCAGTCGCCGGCGGCGATGGCCTCGGACAGCGCCACGCCGACCTGTTCAGGGTCGCTGTAGGTCTGTTCCCAGGCGGTCAGCCACTTGCTGCGGGCGCGGTCCAGCTCTTGCTGGGTGAACGGCTTCTTGTTCAGGGATTCCAGCGTGCCGGTCAGGGCCTTCATGGCGGCGTCCAGGCTCTTGCCCGGCGTGAGTTGGGCGGCGAACATCGCCAGGCCCGGGTCCAGGTTTTCCATGGTGAAGCCGAACACGCCGGAGGCCAGCTTGGTCGGAACCAGGGCATGGTAGAGACGGCCCGAAGGCGTGTCGGCCAGGATGGTGGCGGCCAGATCCAGCGGCACGAAATCGGCGCTGCCGGCGGCCGGAATGTGGTACATCGCCGCGACCAGCGGCGTGCCGCCAGTGCGGCGCAGGGTCACCGAACGCTCGCCGTCCTGCGCGGGCTCCACGGTGTATTCGGGCGGCAGCTTGCGCTCGGGCTTGGGCAGCTTGCCCAGCGTTTCCTCGATGTCGGCCAGCGTCGCTTGCGGGTCGAACTTGCCCGCCACGATCAGCACGGCGTTATCGGGCTGGTAGTACTCATGATAGAAGGCGCGCAACTGGCCGATATCGACGTTCTCCACGTCGGAGCGCGCGCCGATGGTGTTCTTGCCGTAGCTGTGCCACTGGAAGGCGGCAGCCTGCATTTTCTGCATCAGGATGCGGAAGGGGCTGTTTTCGCCGCTTTCCATTTCATTGCGGACCACGGTCATTTCCGAGTCCAGGTCTTCCTTGGCGATCAGGGAATTGACCATGGCGTCGGCCTGCCAGCCCAGGTACCACTTGAGGGTTTCAGGGTTGGCGGCGAAGCTGGCGAAATAGTTGGTGCGGTCGCTGGAGGTCGAGCCGTTGGCCTGCAGGCCGCGGCGCGAGAATTCGCCCATGGCGTTGCGGGTGGTGGAGGTGCCCTTGAACAGCATGTGTTCCAGCAGGTGCGCCATGCCCGTCTGGCCGTAATTCTCGTTGCGCGAGCCCACCAGGTAGGTCATGTTGACGGTGGTGGACGGCTTGGATTCGTCGGGAACCAGCAGCACTCTCAGGCCGTTGGCCAAGCGGTATTCGGTGATGCCTTCAATCGAGGCGGCCTCCGAGACGCCGGCCGGCAGGCTGGCGGCGCCGGCCTGGAAGGCCAGGAAGGAGGAAAACAGCAGCACGCCCAGCGGGCGCGGCAGCTTCGATAGGGACAGGCGCATGGCAGACAATTCCTTTGGCATGGCAGAATCCGTTGGAGTGTATACGTTGGCAATGGTTCAGGGGCTGCGGGGCCGCCGTTATCGCGGCGCACGGCCCGGGACCGCAAAGCAAGGAAGTCCGCCATGTCTCTATCCCTGGAAGTCGAAACGCCGCGTCTGGTGCTGCGCCAATGGCGCGCCGCCGACCGTGAACCTTTCGCGGCGCTGAATCAGGATCCCCGCGTCACCGAATATCTGCTGCCGCTGAGCCAGGAGGCGAGCGATGCGCTCGCCGACAGGTTGGCGGCAGGCATCGACGAGCACGGCTGGGGTTTCTGGGCCGTGGAAGCGCCGGAGGTGGCGTCCTTCATCGGCTTTGTCGGCATCAAGCCGCTGGCGCCGACCCTGCCATTCGCGCCTGGCGTGGAGATCGGCTGGCGCCTGGCGCAGCGGCATTGGGGCAAGGGCTACGCCAGCGAGGCGGCCGAGGCGGCCTTGCGGGCGGGCTTCGAGCAGGTGGGGCTGGACGAGATCGTGGCCTTCACCGCCACCGGCAACCTGCGCTCGCGCGCAGTGATGGACCGGTTGGGCATGAAGGAAGACCCGGATGGTTTCGACCATCCCGCCGTCCCGCCGGGGCATCCGCTGCGCCGGCACGTGCTGTACCGGATCGGCCGCCGGGGCTGGCACGCGCGGGAAAACGGTGACGTAGACGCAGGCGCTGCGCCGGTTGCAGCGGCATAAGGGGCTGGAACCGGCGCAGCCTCGATATATTGCGACGCAGCATGGCGAAATTCCGGGCTGATTTGAGGTCTCCGGGTCCGCGGGTGTAAGCTTTTCAGAACGCAGTACCAGTTGCAGACGGGATGCGCGACAGCCCGCCCACAGGTTTCCCGTCCAACGCCAGACGCCGCTGCATGCGCGGCGTCGGTGCTTGTCGTTCGCGCCTTCGCCGCCGGCATCCTGCCGGCGCATTTACCGGAGGAACGACCCATGCTGACCGAGATCGTCACGCGTGCCTTGTCTCAATTGACCGGCAGCTCCATGAGCGGCGACGGGATCAAAGGACAGTTTCAGTACGCCTATGCCAGTGATGACGGCCAATTCGTGGCCATACTGACCCATGACATGACCACCTATGTGGTTGACCTGAGCACACAACGATATTTTGCGGAGTGCGGCGGCTCGCCACGGGGCTTTGCCGGGCACGTGCTGGAAATGGAAGGCGCGGCGGCTCGCAGCCATCCCTGGCCCGCTGCCAACGACCTGTTCGATCTGGATATGGATGCGGACGAGCTTGCCTGGCGCAGTTGTCCTGGCCTGCGCCGCGAACCCCCCAACCGATCTGCGGAGAGCCGCGCCGCCTGAGAGTGGCCAGAAGCGGCAACACTTCACTGAACCGGCGGCCCCGCCGGTTTTTTTTGCCTGCAAGCAGCGCGGGCCGAACGCCGCCAGGCTGTGCGGCTCGCTACAATTTGCGCCATGACTACGCACGCCGAAACCCGCGCGCCGGATGGCGCAACCCTGGTCGATTGCACGCACGCGCGCCATGCCGACCAGATACTGGCCATTTTCAACGATGCCATCGCCACGTCCACCGCGCTGTACGATTACAAGCCGCGGCCGCGCGAGGCGATGCAGGGCTGGTTCCAGGCCAAGCAGCAGGGCGGTTTCCCGGTGGTGGGGTATGAGAACGCCGCCGGCGAGCTGATGGCTTTCGCCAGCTATGGCACCTTCCGCGCCTGGCCTGCCTTCAAGTATTCGGTGGAACATTCCGTGTATGTGGACGGGCGCTTCCGCGGACGGGGCTTGGGCGAGGCGCTGATGCAGGCGCTGATCCAGCGGGCGCGCGCCAATCAGGTGCACGTGCTGGTCGGCGGCATTGACGCGAGCAACCAGGGCAGCATCCGCCTGCACGAGAAACTGGGCTTCAAGCATGCCGGCACCATCCGCGAGGCGGGCTTCAAGTTCGGGCGCTGGCTGGACCTGGCGTTCTATCAGCTGACGCTGGAAACGCCTGAGCAGCCTGTCGACGGCTGACCGTCGCCGCCGGACCGTCCTACTTCGCTAGCACGCGCATGGCCTGTTCCAGGCCGGCGACCGTCACGGGATACATGCGGCTCTGCATGATGTCGCGCATCAGCGCGATGGATTGGCGGTACTGCCAGGACGCGGTGGGCTCGGGGTTGAGCCACACCGATTTGGGCCACGCGTCCAGCAGGCGGCGCATCCATTCGGCGCCGGGCTCCTTGTTGTAGTGCTCCACGGAACCGCCCGGCTGCAGGATTTCATAGGGGCTCATGGTGGCGTCGCCGACGATGATCAGGCGCCAGTCCGGGTTGTACTTGCGCAGCACGTCCCAGGTGTCGAATCGCTCGTTCTGGCGCCGGCGGTTGCTTTGCCACAGGCTTTCGTACGGGCAGTTGTGGAAGTAGTAGACCTCCAGGTTGCGGAACTCGCTGCGCGCCGCCGAGAACAGTTCCTCGACGCGTCCGATGTGGTCGTCCATGCTGCCGCCCACGTCCAGCAGCATCAGCACCTTCACGGTGTTATGGCGTTCCGGGACCATGCGCAGGTCCAGGTGCCCGGCATTGCGCGCGGTGCTGGCGATGGTGTCGTCCAGGTCCAGCTCCATTTCCGCGCCTTGCCTTGCGAAGCGCCGCAGGCGGCGCAGGGCCACCTTGAAGTTGCGCGTGCCTAGTTCGACCTGGTCGTCGTAGTCCTTGAACTGGCGCATGTCCCAGACCTTGACCGCGCTGCGGTTGCCGGCCGAGTCGCCGCCCACGCGGATGCCCTCGGGGTGGTAGCCGCCATTGCCGAACGGCGAGGTGCCGCCGGTGCCGATCCATTTGCTGCCGCCGGCGTGGCGTTCCTTCTGCTCTTCCAGGCGCTCCTTGAAGAGCTCCATCAGCTTGTCCCAGCCGTGCTTTTCGATCGCGGCCTTTTCTTCCGGAGTCAGGCTTTTCTCGAACTGCTTGATGAGCCAGTCCAGCGGGATTTCCTTGCCCGGAGGCAGGGCGGCCGCGATGCCCTTGTAGTAGGCGCCGAAGGCCTTGTCGTAGCGGTCGTAGAGCGCCTCGTCCTTGACCAGCGTGGCGCGCGCCAGGAAGTAGAACTCGTCCAGCGTGGGCGCCATGAGGTCCTGGCGCAGGGCGTCCACCAGGGTCAGGTATTCCTTGACCGAGACGGGCAGCTTGTGCGCCCGGAGGTGGTAGAAGAAATCGATCAGCATTTGCGGGCCGCCGGTAGCTGGTGGTTGCTCAGCGGCGCTGGCCGCCGCGCGTCATGGCCGCCAGGCGTTCCAGCAGGTGCACGTCCTGCTCGTTCTTGAGCAGTGCGCCGGCCATCAGCGGCACGGCCGTGGCGGTGTGCGCGTCGATTTCGGCGGCGGTCGAGCCTTCCGCCAGCAGCAGGCGCAGCCAGTCCAGCAGTTCCGAGGTGGACGGCTTTTTCTTCAGGCCCGGCGCATCGCGCAGCGCGAAGAAAGTGTCCAGCGCGGCGCGCAGCACTTCCTGTTTCAGGTGCGGATAGTGCACGGCCACGATGTCGCGCATGGTCTCGCGGTCGGGGAAGCGGATGTAGTGGAAGAAGCAGCGGCGCAGGAATGCGTCCGGCAGGTCTTTTTCGTTGTTGGACGTGATGATGACCAGCGGGCGGTGCCGCGCCGCGATGGTCTCGCGCGTTTCGTACACGTAGAATTCCATGCGGTCCAGCTCGCGCAGCAGGTCGTTGGGGAATTCGATATCGGCCTTGTCGATCTCGTCGATCAGCAGCACCACCGGCTCCGGCGACTGGAAGGCCTGCCACAGCGTGCCCTGCACGATGTAATTGCGGATGTCGCGGACTTTTTCGTCGCCCAGCTGCGAGTCGCGCAGGCGCGACACCGCGTCGTACTCGTACAGGCCCTGGTGCGCCTTGGTGGTGGATTTGATGTGCCACTGCAACAGCGGCCGGCCCAGCGCGCGCGCCACTTCCTCCGCGAGCATGGTCTTGCCGGTGCCGGGTTCGCCCTTGATCAGGAGCGGGCGCTGCAAGGTGAGGGCGGCGTTGACGGCGAGTTTCAGGTCATCGGTTGCGACATAGTTGTCGGTCCCGTCGAAGCGGTCTGGCGAGGCGGAAGTAGCGGACTGGGCTGCGGACATGGTCTGATGGCTTCTGAGATTTGACGGTGATCAATACCATCGTAAGGTATTAATCCTGAGCAATTATCGTACAATCAGGCGGTTTTGCTTTGGGTTCGACCCGCAACGTGTTTGCCGAGGGCCTTTTCGTGTGAGCAGGCCCTAGTCCTTAGCCATACCAAGAAGAGCCATTCCAATGAAGTTGCGAACCTCTCTGAAGTACACGGTATCCGTGTTGGCCGCGATGGCATCCTGTGCGATCGCCGGCCAGTCTGTTGCTGCAGATGCAGCAGTGGTCGGTAATGTCCAGAATGCCCGCGACAAGGTTTCCATGTGCATCGGTTGCCACGGCATCGAAGGCTACAAGGCGACGTTTCCCGAGCTGTACCACGTGCCGATGATCGCTGGGCAGAATGCCAAGTACATCGAAACCGCCCTCAACGAGTACAAGAAAGGCGCGCGCAGCCATCCCACGATGGACGCCATCGCCGGCAGCCTGTCCGACCAGGACATCGCCGACCTGGCCGCGTACTACTCGAATCTCAAGTAAGGGGGCAAATACATGAACCGCTACATGCTTGCCCTTGCGGGCGCGACCCTGGCCATGACGGGCGTTGCCGCCCAGGCGCAGGACCTGGCGGCCGGCAAGGCCGTCTTCGATAAATTCAATTGCGCTTCCTGCCATGGCGCGGACGCCAAGACCGCCGTGGATCCGGCCTATCCGACCCTGGCCGGCCAGCACGCGGACTACCTGGTCCATGCACTGAAGGCCTACAAGCGCGGCGCCTCGGGCAGCGCGGCCACGGCCAATGTGCGCAAGAACCCGATCATGGGCGCCTTCGCCACTCAGCTGTCCGACCAGGACATCTCCAACGTGGCGGCGTGGCTGTCGGCGCAGCCGAGCGACTTGGGCGTGCGCAAATAAGCCGTCCCGGCGGGTCCCGAAAACAAGAAAGCCCTCGATTCGAGGGCTTTTCTTCTTTGGGCGGACGCCGCGCTCAGCGGCTGGCGCGTTGGCGGATCAGATCGATGTAGGTGTCGCTGTCCAGCGGAGTGCCCAGGCGCTGCGCTTCCCAGACCACCTGGCCCAGGCATTCCATGATTTCATGCGCCGCGTGGTGGGCGTCACTGCGCGCCACCAGTTGCTGGTAGGCGCTTCGGATCCCGGGCGGATGATCGATGGACAGCTGCTCGGCGATGGCCAGGTGCATGGAAAGGTGCAGAAAGGGGTTGGTGCGGCCTTTTTCCACGGCGTATTCGGCCGTCATGGCCTCGGGACTTTCCAAGTCGCCGTGGTACTCGGGATGTTCGATGATCCAGTCCAGCGCGATGGCCTCAAGCGGCGTCAGCACGTCGGAGGCGCGGTGTTTGCGCCAGGTTTCGATAAAGAATTCGCGGACTTGGTCGCGGGAGGGATTGAACATCTGAGGGGGCGGAAAGCGGGCTGGAGATGCATTATTTTACCGCCGCGCGCGGGCCGTCAGGCCCGCCGACCTTTTTGCGATATAGAATTGGTTGCTATCGGCCATCCAGTGCGCGGTTCCCGTGGGCGATCTTCCCCGCCGGAACGGACGCTTCCCGATGCCGGCGCGTGCAGAAAAACCACTCGGAGCAAATGGAGCATTCATGTCCTACCAACATATCAAGGTTCCCGCTGGCGGCCAGAAGATCACGGTCAACGCTGATTTCTCGCTGAATGTGCCCGATCAGCCCATCGTCCCCTTCATCGAAGGCGACGGCACGGGTGCTGACATCACCCCGGTGATGATCAAGGTCGTCGACGCGGCGGTACAGAAGGCCTATGGCGGCAAGCGCAAGATCCACTGGATGGAAGTCTATGCCGGCGAGAAGGCCACCAAGGTCTACGGCCCGGACGTGTGGCTGCCCGACGAGACCCTGGAAGTCGTCAAGGATTACGTGGTGTCCATCAAGGGCCCGCTGACCACGCCCGTGGGCGGCGGCATCCGTTCGCTGAACGTGGCCCTGCGCCAGCAGCTGGACCTGTACGTCTGCCTGCGCCCGGTGGCGTACTTCAAGGGCGTACCTTCGCCGGTGCGCGAACCCGAAAAGACCAATATGGTGATCTTCCGCGAGAACTCGGAAGACATCTACGCCGGCATCGAATACATGGCCGAAAGCGAGCAGGCCAAGGAGCTGATCCAGTTCCTGCAGACCAAGCTCGGCGTGAAGAAGATCCGTTTCCCGAACACCTCGTCCATCGGCATCAAGCCGGTGTCGCGCGAAGGCACCGAGCGCCTGGTACGCAAGGCCGCGCAGTACGTCATCGACAATGACCGCACGTCGCTGACCCTGGTGCACAAGGGCAACATCATGAAGTTCACGGAAGGCGGCTTCCGCGACTGGGGCTATGCGCTGCTGCAGAAGGAGTTCGGCGCCACGCTGATCGACGGCGGCCCGTGGTGCAAGTTCAAGAACCCGAAGACGGGCCGCGAGATCATCGTTAAGGACGTTATCGCCGACGCCTTCCTGCAGCAGATCCTGCTGCGTCCGGCCGAGTACGACGTGATCGCCACCTTGAACCTGAACGGCGACTACATCTCGGACGCGCTGGCCGCGCAAGTGGGCGGCATCGGCATCGCCCCGGGCGCCAACCTGTCCGATTCGGTGGCCATGTTCGAAGCCACCCACGGCACCGCGCCGAAGTACGCCGGCAAGGACTACGTGAACCCCGGTTCCGAAATCCTGTCGGCCGAAATGATGCTGCGCCACATGGGCTGGACCGAAGCCGCCGACCTGATCATCTCCAGCATGGAAAAATCCATCCTGTCCAAGAAGGTCACGTATGATTTCGCCCGCTTGCTCGAAGGCGCAACCCAGGTGTCGTGCTCGGGCTTTGGCCAGGTGATGATCGATAATATGTAGGCTGCGGCTTGCCGTCCGCAAGCCCTGTAAACCCGCCCGCCGTCACGGCGGGCGGGTTTTGTCTAATTAGCTGATTAATCAAACTGCATGGCGCGCGTCGCGCTTGTTTCGTTTTTACCAGGTTGAGTGTAGTGCCCCGACTGTACGTTTTCTTGGCCACATTGCTGGTGGTGTTGGTTCCCGCGCTGGCGTTGACCAGCCCGGTGGGTGGAACGGTCATTGCCTATCTGACCGGTTTGATCGCATTGACGGCGCTTGCCGTCAATGCGATCAAACGCTACGAACCGATGGATTTCCGGGCCTTGTGGCCCATGGCGCTGGCGCTGCTGCTGCCGCTGTTGTGCATGTTCATCACGTCCGCCGTGCGAGGCGTATGGAGCGATTCCGAATTGGAGAAGCTGCTCCGCTTCGCGCTGGCGCTGCCGGTGCTCTGGCTGTTGCTGAGAGCGCCGCAACATTGGCTCAAGCACATTCAGTGGAGCATCTTGATCGGCGCGCTGGCGGGATCGGCGATGCTGATCGTCACCATGACATTGTGGGGCCGCGAGGCGGTGGTCGAGATCGGAGGGCGCTACAACGCCGTTGCCTTCGCGAACATGACTCTGATGTTCGGCATGATGTCGCTGTTGTCGATCAAATGGGGGCCGAGCAAGCCCTGGCCGCATTTTGCAACCGGCCTCAAGGTGCTGGCTTTCGGGATGAGCGTGTGGGCGACCTGGCTTTCCCAAACGCGCAGCAGCTGGATGTTGCTCCCCATCCTGGCGTTGGTGTTCCTGTTGGGGCTGCGCGGCTGGAGCCGTCGGCACAAGGCGTACTGTGCGCTGGCGGTTAGCGTGGCCCTGGTCGTCAGCGCGGCCGGGCTATGGCATTTCAGCAGCCGCATGCAAGCGGTCAAGACGGATCTGCAGGATTTCACCACATCAACCGACCGGGACTCCTCGCTCGGCATCCGCTTGCAACTGTGGCGAGCATCCATCGAGATGTTCAAGAAGAGCCCTGTCGTTGGCGTGGGGCCGAGCAACTTCCGTAAGGAACTTGCCGAGCTCGAGAAGCGGGGAGTGGTGTCGCGCGAAGTCGTCGAAGGCTATGGCGAGCCTCACAATGACCTGCTCGCCGCTCTGTCCGGCTACGGGCTGCTGGGTCTGCTGAGCATACTCGCGCTGTATCTGGTGCCGGCCTACGTTTTCCTGCGCCGGCTGGCCAGCGATGATCGTGTCATACGTGTCGGCGCGCAGTTGGGCCTGCTGTTCTGCCTGGGCTATTGCGCATTCAGCCTGACTGAAATGATGTTCCGCAATATGCGCAGCGTACCGACGTATTCCTTGATCGTGGTGGCTCTGATCGCGCTGACCACGCCGCGCTCCTCGGTCTCCACGCGTGTGGGGGGCTAGGAGAGAGCTGGACGAAAGGCGCAACGCACCGTCGCCAAAAAACGCAAGGCAAGCGCGCCTTGCGTTTTTTTTTATGGGCCTTGCGCTAGATCAAGCGCCCCATCCGGACTTGGCGAAAACCCCTGTCCTGTCCCTTATTCTGACGGAACAACTATATAAATCGTCACATTCTGCCTCGATTGGTTTCACGAGCAGGATGCACAAGGATAAGAGGACTATGAAAAATTCCAGCTTGCGCAGGGAGCTGCTGTGGTTCGTGTTCGCGGTCGGCGTTGTCGTGCTGGCCTTGGGCGCCTGGGATGCCTGGGAGCGCCGCGCCGAGATGGTGGCCGAGCGCAAGATCGAGCTGCGCCACGTCCTCGATCTGGCCTCCGGCATCGTGCGCAACGGCAAGCAGAGCGTGCGCGAGGGCATGCCCCTGGATGAGGCCAAGCGCAATGTGGCGCGCCGGCTGGCGCAGCTCAGCTACGGCGAGGATGGATACGTCGGCGCGTTCGGCGACGGCTATGACTTGCTGGTGCATCCCGATCCCAAGCTCGTTGGCACCAATGTGCGGTCCATCAAGGACAGCGCGGGGCAGCCTATCTTCGAAAACCTCTACGCCCAGGGCAAGGCCGGCGGCGGCTACACGCGCTACCAGTTCCCGCGGCCAGGAACGCAGCAGCCGCTGCCCAAGATCAGTTACGCCGCGTACGACGCCGACTGGGGCTGGCTGTTGTTCACTGGCCTGTACGTGGACGACGTCGACCAGGCGTTCTACGGCACCTTGTGGCGGCAGGGCGGCGTGACGCTTGGCCTCTTGGTTCTGTTGCTGGCGGCGGCGCTGCGTTTTTTCCGTACACACGTCCTCGGTCCGCTGGATCAGGCGGTGGCGGTGTGCGAACGCGTGGCCAATGGCGATCTGTCGGGCAGCGTGCCGCGCAATCAGCGTGGCGAGATCGGCCGCCTGTTCGACGCCCTGGCGCGGATGCAGGAACGCCTGGACGTGGCGGTGCGCAGCATCGTGCATTCCACGGCTTCCATTGCCGCGGCCTCGCGGCAGATCGCGGCCGGCAGCATGGACCTGTCGGACCGCACCGAGAAGCAGGCCGCCGCCCTGGAGCAGACCGCCGCCAGCGTGGAGCAGATCACCGCAACCGCGCAGCAGAGCGCAGAGCACGTGCGCGAGGTCAGCTCGCTGGCCGGCGGGGCGGCGCAACTGGCGCGCCAGGGCAGCGACGAGACCCAGCACGCCATCGACGCCATGCGCGAGATTTCGAAGAGCTCGCAGCGCATCGACGAGATCATCCGGTTGATCGACGAGATCGCGTTCCAGACCAATATCCTGGCGCTGAACGCCGCCGTGGAAGCCGCAAGGGCCGGAGAGCAGGGCCGGGGCTTCGCGGTGGTGGCGGGCGAGGTGCGCGCGCTGGCTCAGCGCTCGGCCACCGCCGCCAAGGAAATCAAGACCTTGATCGAAGCGTCGGCAGACTCGGTGGCGCGCGGCAGCCAGCGCGTCGAACAGGCCAGCGCGACCATGGCCAGCGTGCTGGAGTCGGCCGCTACCAGCGCGCCGCTGATGGGCGAGATCGCCACGGCCTCGGCCGAGCAGAGCGTGGGCATCGAGCAGATCAACCAGGCCGTGACGCATCTGGATGGCGTGACGCAGCAGAACGCCGCGCTGGTCGAAGAGTTCGCCGCGTCGGCCGCCGCCCTGCGCGATCAGGCGGGCGAGCTGGCGAACGCGGTATCCGTCTTCAGGCTGTCTGCAGCCGGCTAGGCGAGCCCTGCACCACGCTCATGGCCCGCTGCAGACGCTGTCCCAGCTCGCGGCTGGCGCTGGTCATGGGCATGCGAAGCTCGTCGGCAATCAGCCCCTGCATGGCCAGGGCGCGCTTGATGGGCGCGGGGTTGGGTTCGGCAAACAGCAGGCGGATCAGGCCGCGCAGCGGCTCGAACAGTTCGCGCGCGGCTTCCGCGTGGCCGTCACGGGCCAGCTGCATGACCTCGACATAGCGCTCGGGGTAGATGTGCGCGGCGGCCGGGATGGCGCCGCAACCTCCGGCCAGGAAGTGGTCCAGCAGCGCCAGGTCCTCGCCGCATAGCGGGGCCAGCGCGCCGCGCCTGTTCAGCGCCGCCAGCACCGACGGGTTGCACTCCTTCACGGCGCTGAAGTTGGGCAATGCGGCCAGCGCCTCCATGGTTTCGACCGTCATCGTCACGCCGACGCGCTTGGGGATGTTGTACAGGATGATGGGCCGTTCCGTGGCCCAGGCGATCTGGCGGTAATGCCACAGAATGCCGGCCTGCGACGGGCCCAGGTAGTAGGGCGGCGGCACCAGATACCCGGCGGGCCGGTACTTGTCCAGACGCCGGATCGCGGCCGCCACGCCGCGCGTGTCGACGCCGCCCGCGCCGAACACCAGCGGCAGCGCGTGCGGGTCGCTCGATATGGCTTCTATCACGTCGATCTTCTCCGGCATGCTGAGCAGATTGCCTTCGCCGGTGGAACCGAACAGCACCAGGCCGGCGATGCCCGCATTGCGGTAATAGCGGGCCAACGCCTGGGCGGCGTCCAGGTCCACATAGCCGCCGCGCAGCGGCGTGACCATGGGCAGCCAGAGGCCCTCGAATGCGGTCTTGCGTGGCATGTCCATGGCTCTACTGCACCGTCATCGCATGCGCGGGGCGCACCGGGCCGAACTCGGCGCGGGGCAGGCCGGACATCACCGCATGCATCAGCGCATCCAGCTGTCCGCGCTCGCATTGCAGCTGCAGCACGCTTTGCGCATGGGCGTGGTCCATCGACAGCACGTACACGCCAATGCGATCGCCCAGGGCGCGGTGCAGCGCCAGCCGCACGTTCAGCGCGTCCAGCGTATCTATCCTGACGGTCAGCGCGACCAGGTCGGCACGGGCTTGCGCGCGCTGCGCGGGCAGCGTGCCGGGCAGGGGGGAAGGACGGGTTTGCAGTCGGGGGGTCATGGCGGGAGAGCGGAACGGAGACGCCGCTCACGGCGTTCCGGGGATCCGGTTGGTTGATGACGGTTCCACTATAGGAATCGCGCCATAAATCCTGCCGATAAAAGCGGACGCGGCGCGTAAAAATCGCGTCAACGTCCGGTTGCGGTCAGAAGGTCTTGGTCAGTGAGAGCAGGCCCGTCGCCCGGCCCATGTCGCGGCCGCGCGTATTGGTGTAGACGGCGCGGTCGGCGTTGGTGTCCAGATAGGCCAGCGATACCGACAGGCCTTGGCCGAAGTCCTTCGTCAGGCCCAGTTTCCAGTCCGTGTAGTCGGCGTTGTCGACGTTGCGCACCAGTTGCCGGCCGACGTGCGCGTTGAGCGTCAGGCCCCACACGCCCGTGTCGAAGTTGCCGGACAGGTCGAAATACTGGCTGTGCTTGCTGTCCGCGAAACCGAACAGATTGGTCATGGCGATGGAGTACTTGAACATCAACGGTCCATAGCCGATGCCGGCGTACAGCTCGGTGGTGTCGGGGCTGGTATAGCCCGACGGATAGTCGCCGGGATAGTAGTACTGCAGAATGCCCAGATCGACGGGAACGTCCTGCGCAAGATTGCCCTTGTAGCCGCCGTAGAAGTCCATTTCGACGGGGGCGGAGACCTCGCTGTTGCTGTCGTTGAGCCAGCTGATGCTGGAGTTCCAGTTGCCCAGATAGAAGCCGCTGGAATGGGCCAGGTCGAATCCGCCCTGGATGGCGGGTTTGTTATTGCTTTGCATCAGGCCGCGGTAGCGGTACTGGCTGGCCAACGTGAGATTGGCCGTCAGCGTGAAATTGGAAGCGGCCGGCGTTGCGTCGGCGGGCGCGTCGGCGGCCAGCGCGTTGCCGGCTTGAGTGGCGGATAAGGTCAGCAGCGCGAACGCGGCCAGGATGTGGCGGGGCATGGGGGCCTCCTGGTGTTGGATGGGATCGCAACAATAGGAGGAACGGCATAAAGCCCGAGACAAGACTTGCGGGCTGCGCGTAAACGTGGCGTCAATGCGCGCCCGCGGCGCGCGGCTCAGCCGGCGAAACGGTAGCCTACGCCGATCTCGGTCAGCAGGTAGGCGGGCTGGGCCGGGTCGGCTTCCAGTTTCTGGCGCAGATGGCCCATGTAGATGCGCAGGTAGTGGTTGCTCTCGACGTGCGACGGCCCCCACACTTCGCGCAGCAGTTCGCGGTGTGTCATGACCTTGCCGCGATGCGCCAGCAGCGCCGCCAGCAGCCGGTATTCCATGGCGGTCAGGTGCACGTGCTGGCCGCCGCGCTCGACCACGCGCTTGGCGAAATCCACGCGCACGTCGCCGAAGCTGATTTCGGATGCGTTGCCCGCGCCGCCCCTGGCGTGCCGCCGCAGCAGCACGCGCAGGCGCGCCAGCAATTCGCTGACGCCGAAAGGCTTGGTCAGGTAGTCGTCCGCCCCGGCGTCCAGCGCGGCGACCTTGTCGGCCTCGGCGCTGCGGGCCGACAGCACCAGCACCGGCACTTCGGTCCAGCCGCGCAACTCGCGGATCAAGGTCATGCCGTCCTCGTCCGGCAGGCCCAGGTCCAGCACCACCGCGTCGGGCTGCCGGGTGCCGGCCTCGATCAGGCCGCGCTTGACGGTATCGGCTTCGTGCACGGCGCAGCCCTCGCTCTCCAGGGCCTGGCGCACGAAGCGCCGGATGTTGGCGTCGTCTTCAATGATGAGGACGGTAGGCTGGTAATCGAACATGCGTGGCGGCGTTCAGGAGGTTTCGGATTGGATCGGGGGCGGCGTGCCCAGGGGCAGGGTGAAGACGAACTGCGCGCCGGATTCTTGGCCTGGCGTATGTTCGACCCAGATTTTCCCATGGTGGGCGGCAATGATGGCCTCGCATACCGCCAGGCCCAGGCCGACGCCGGGAGTGGCGGACTCCCGGTCGCCGCGGGTGAATTTCTCGAAGATGCGGCGCTCAGCGCCCGGCGGAACGCCCGGGCCGTTGTCGCTGACGGCCACGCGCAGTTCGCCTGCGTGCACGTCCGCATGCACGCGCAAGGTACTGCCGGCAGGCGTGTACTTGGCCGCGTTCTCCAGCAGATTGCACAGCACCCGCTCGATCAACACGCCGTCGCACTCCACCAGCGGCAGTTGCGACAGGCTGTCCACGGCGACGCGGTGCGCGGCCAGCGGTTCGCGCATGGCGGCAAGCGAGGCGCCGACCAGCTCTTCGATCGATTGCCATTCCAGGCGCAACGGCGTGTCGCGGTTCTGCAGCCGCGCCATGTCCAGCAGGTTGACGACCAGCGCGTGCATGCGTTGGGCCTGGTCGCGCATGGCGCGGATGGTGTCGTGGATGCCGGGCGGCAATGCCGCCTGCTGCCGCATCAGCGTGTCCGTCATGCCGACCAGGCTGGTCAGCGGCGTGCGCAGATCGTGCGACACGGCCGCAAGCAGCGAGTTGCGCAGCTTCTCGGATTCCATGCTGACCAGCGCCTGCTGCGCCACTTCCACGTAGTGCAGGCGCTCCAGCGCGATGGCGATCAGCGTGGCGTAGGCCTCGATCTGGCGGCGCGAGTCGGGGTTCAGGAACAGGCTGCGGCGCGGGGCGGCCAACGCCAGCACGCCGCGCGTGCGCATCGGCGCCTTCAGCGGCAGGTAGAGCAAGTCGCTGTTGGACAGGGTGGCGGTGCCCGCGCCCGCGGGCTGCCCGTGGTCGTAGACCCATTGCGCCAGCGCCGATTCCAGCGGCGGCATGTCGTCGGCGGCGGGCGAGGCCAGCTTCAGCCTGTCGTCCAGGCCCAGGATATAGAGCGCGCAGCGCGAGCCGAAGGTGGCATGCACGAAGGCGCCGGCCAGAGTGACGATCTGTTCGGGCAGCAGCGCGGACGACAGTTCGCGCGCAAATTCGTAGAGGCTGCGCGCATCGGCTTCGCGCTTGACCGAGGCTTGCGCCTGCAGGCGCAGGCCGGCCGTCAACTGGCCGATCAGCAGGCCCACGGATAACAGCACGCCGAAGGTCAGCAGGTACTGCACGTCCGACACGGCGAAGGACGCCAGCGGCTGCACGAAAAAGAAATCGAACAGCCCGACGCTGATGACCGAGGCCAGCGCCGCCGGCCCGCGCCCGTGGCGCAGCGCCACGGCCACCACCGCCAGCAGGAACAGCATGACGATATTGGTCTGGTGCAGGGCCGGGAAGGCCAGCGCGGACAGCGCCGTGGCGGCGGCGCAGTAGCACAGCGCCCAGGCATAGCCCGCCAGCGGCCGGGGATTGCGTTCGTCGGCCGCCAGGCGCGCCCGCTGGCCCAGCGTAAGCG
>NZ_JBARYB010000156.1:0-5154 GCF_049647645.1 Achromobacter sp. | reverse complement strand
GGGCGCGCGTTCGGGCACGCGCGCCCAGCGACTGCACCGGCGGTCAGACCGGCCAGCCGTCCTGGCGATAGGCCGAATCCCAGAACATCCATTCCAGCTGCGCGGCGCGGGTGTAGGCCGCGTGCATCTGCGCCAGCGTTTCGGCGGACGCCTTTTCGGCAACGCGGTCGACCGTGGCGATGACCCGCTGCACCAGGGCGTGGAAGTCCTCGCAGGCATAGGCCTCGATCCAGGCCGCATAGGGATTGGGCTGGGCCGCGCGCGCATGGATCTCGCGGCCGATCTCGGCGTAGATCCAGAAGCACGGCAGCAGGGCCGCCAGCGCCACCGGATACGGCGCGCTCCAGGCGGTGGCGATCAGGTAGCTGGTGTAGTGGTGGCAGGCCGGGGTCAGCGGCGTGGCTTCGAAGGTGGCGTCGTCGATGCCGAATTGTTTCAGGAAGCCGGCGTGCAGCGTGCGTTCTGCGACGACCGCGCCCTTGGCCGCATCCGCGAACTGCACCACGCCGTCGGCGTCGTCGGCCTTGGCCGAAGCAATGGCGAGTGCGCGTCCGAAGGCCACCAGATAGTGAGCGTCCTGGATCATGTAGTGCTTGAATGCGTTCTCGTCGAGCTGGCCGCTGGCCAGTTCCTGGTTGAACGGCATGTCGCGCGTGGTTTCGTACAGCGCGGCGTTGCGCGCCCAGGCGTCGGAGCTGAAAGACATGGGGTTCCTCAAGGCAGGCTGCCGGCGCGCGACTGCGCGCCGGTCCACAAAGAGGGCTAGGGTATCAAAGACCGCGCGGCAATAGGCGCCGCGGGCCGAATCACTGCATGTACCAGCCGTGGCTGACCACGAAGGACTGGCCGGTGAAGGCGGCGCTGGGGAAGGCGGCCAGGAACAGGGCGGTCTGCGCCACGTCCTCGACGGTCGTGAATACGCCGTCGACCGTGTCGCCCAGCATGACCTTCTTGACCACGTCCTCTTCGCTGATCCCCAGTTCCTTGGCCTGTTCCGGGATCTGTTTTTCCACCAGCGGCGTGCGCACGAAACCCGGGCAGATGACGTGCGAGCGCACGTTGTGCGCCGCGCCTTCCTTGGCCAGCACCCGCGCCAGGCCCAGCAGGGCGTGCTTGGCGGCCACGTAGGCGGACTTCAGCGGCGAGGCTTCGTGCGAATGGACCGAGCCCATGTAGATGACCACGCCGCCGCGGTCGTCCTTGTACATATGCTTGAGCGCCGCCTTGGTCGTGAGGAATGCGCCGTCCACGTGGATCGCCTGCATCTTCTTCCAGTCCGAGAATGCAAAGTTCTCGATCGGATTGACGATCTGGATGCCCGCGTTCGAGATCAGGATGTCGATGCTGCCGTAGGCGGCCGCGACGCGGTCGATACCCTGGTTCACGGCGTCTTCGCTGGTGACGTCCATGGCGACGCCCATGGCCTTGCCGCCGGCCTGTTCGATTTCGCGGGCGACGGCGTCGGCGCCGGCTTGGTTCAGGTCAGCGATGGCGACGGCCGCGCCGGCTCGTGCCAGCGTGAGGGCGATTTCCTTGCCGATGCCGCTGGCGGCGCCGGTGACGACGGCGACTTTTCCATTCAGGTTATGCATGCTGGAACCTCCGGTTGGGATTGCCGGTGGGCCGGGCCGTGCCCTGTCGCCCACGGATGCGGGGAGCATGGTCTGATGGTAGCGCGCCAGGATTAGAGCAGGCTGAACGCGCAAACGGATGCTGGTTCAGGCCTTCTTGCGCTTGCGATGATGGCGGACATAGTCCTGTAGTACGTCGTGCAGCACGACGGCCTGGTTGTGTTCAGTGTTACGGGCGCCGTAGAGCAGGGTCAGGGGGCGGTCGGCGGCCGCGTCCAGCAAGGCGGCCATGCGGGCCTGCTGCTCGGGTTCGGCCAGTTCGGCCTGGTAACGCTGGCGGAATTCTTCCCAGCGTTCCTCGATGTGGCTGAACCATTTGCACAGTTCCAGGGTGGGCGCGATGTCGCGGGCCCATTCGTCCAGGTGCAGGTCCGCCTTGCGCAGCCCGCGCGGCCACATGCGGTCCACCAACGCCCGGTAGCTGCCTTCCGGACCCAAACCCTCGTAGACGCGTTGCACGGTGATGGCGGACGGCTTCATGGCGGCTCCTGGAATGGTTTCGGATCCCGCTACTTTAGCGCCCGCCGTCCGTACTCAAGCCCTGCTCAAGGATTTTCGGCGGTGCCGGCGCGCGGCCCGCAGGCGCGCAGCAGCAGGAAGCCCACCACGGCGGACGCCAGCGAGCCCGTCAGCACGCCGATCTTGGTGGCGTCGATGGCGGCCGGATCGGTGAACGCCAGGGCGCCGATGAACAGGCTCATGGTGAAGCCGATGCCGCACAGCAGCGACACGCCATATAGCTGCGTGAAGCTGGCGTGGCGCGGCAGGGTGGCAATGCCGCTCTTGATGGCCAGCCAGGCAAAGCCGAACACGCCCAGCTGCTTGCCCAGGAACAGGCCCAGCGCCACGCCCAGGGGCACGGGCTGCGCCAGGCTGCCCAGGCCCATGCCGGCGAACGATACGCCGGCGTTGGCGAAACCGAAAATCGGCACGATCAGCAGGGCCACCGGCTTGTGCAGCGCGTGTTCCAGCACATGCAGGGGCGAATGCGCGCCGGGATGGCCCTGGTTTTGCGGGCGCAGCGGAATGGTCAGCGCCAGCGCCACGCCGGCCAGCGTGGCATGCACGCCGGACTTCAGGACGAAGTACCACAGCACCGCGCCGATCAGCAGGTAGGGCGTCAGCCGCAGCACGCCGGCGCGGTTCAGGCAGAACAGGCAGGCCAGCAGGGCGCCCGCCATGCTCAGCGCGAACACATTCAGTTCGGCGGTATAGAACAGGGCGATGATGACGATGGCGCCCAGGTCGTCCAGGATGGCCAGCGCCGTCAGGAAGATCTTCAGCGACGTCGGCACGCGGCTGCCCAGCAGCGCCAGGATGCCCAGCGCGAAGGCGATGTCGGTTGCGGCGGGGATAGCCCAGCCGCGCAGGGTGTCGGGACTGCCGAAGTTGATCAGGACATAGATCAGCGCCGGCAGCGCCATGCCGCCCAGGGCGGCGATGCCCGGCAGCACGATGCGGGCGGCGCCGCGCAACTGGCCGTCCAGCACTTCGCGCTTGATCTCCAGCCCGACCAGCAGGAAGAACACGGCCATCAGGCCATCGTTGATCCAGTGCAGCACGGTTTCCTTGAGCAGGACCGGACCCACGTGGAAGCCGAGCTTGGTTTCCAGCGCGCTGAAATAGGCGGGCGCGGCAGGGCTGTTGGCAACCACCAGCGCGACCAGCGCGGCCAGCATCAGGACATAGCCGCCCAGCGCTTCGGAACGGAGGAACGCTTGCAGGAACGAAACCGGCTTGTGGGGAGGTACGGCCTGTGGATTCATTCAGTACCGCACTCGTTTACGTTTTGATAAGATGCGCGTTTCATTCCTGAATTTTACCTGAATTAGTATTTAGGGATTCTTTTACTTCGTCGAACGTCTTTCATTTTTTTGAAAAAACAGCTCATCAGCGTCGAATTGTTGGCGTTGCTTGCCCGGCGACCAAACCCTACCCCTCGAATCCCGACCAGTCCGTGGCTTGCAAGGCCGCCTGGCGACTCTTGCTAGCTAAATGCCATTACGCCCTCTTACGGTATTGACCTACACGCCCGGCAAGCCCGGCGCCGCAAGCCGCTTGGTGGATGTCGGCGATACGCTGACCGCACCCGCGGCTGCGAGTCCCTACGGTATCTACCAGACCCGGCAACTGATCCCCAGCGTGCGCCTGCTGGGCTGGGCGCGCGCGGGTGCGCGCTTCGAACTGTCCCGCACCGGCGCGGCCCGCGTCTGGTCTGAAAACCGGCTGCAGGCTTCCGATTGCCCGCGCGATTGCGCCAGCGCAGGCGCGGCGGCGCTGGACCAGGAAGACATCTCATACCTGGAGGCCTACCTGTTGTCGCAGGGCCGCCGCTGGAGCGACGCGGACACCTCTCAAAGCGAACATCCCTGATCATGCCGGATCCCATCGAATCGTTCCAGGCCCGGCCTGGCTCCGACGCCCGCCTGCGCATCCTGCATACCGAAGCCGCCACCTCGTTCGGCGGCCAGGAGTTCTGTATTTACAAGGAGATGATCGCCATGCGGGAGCGCGGCCATCATCTGGAAGCGGTCTGCCAACCAGAGGCGGAGCTGGGCCGGCGCTTGCGCGAGGCCGGCTTCACGGTGCACTCCGTTTCCATGGACGGCCCGTTCAACTTCGTGCGCTGCGTCGCGTTCGTGCGCCGCCTGTTGCGTCTGGGACATTTCGACGTAGTCAATACGCACAGCCGTCGCGATACCGTCCTGGGCGCGCTCGCGGCCCGCCTGGCCGGCACGCCGCTCATCGTGCGTACGCGCCATCTGGCCAAGCCCATCAATTCCCTCTACGCCTATACCTGGCTGGCGCATCGCGTCATCGCGGTCAGCCGTTATGTGCGCGGGCAACTGCTGGACGGGGGCGCGCGGCCGGAGGCCATCGCCACCATCCATTCGCCGGTAGTGCTGCCCCAGGTGCGCAGCGGCGCCTGCGTCAGGCGTGAACTCGGCCTGCCGGAGGACGCACTGGTGGTCGGCTGCGTGGCCGTCATGCGGGCGGACAAGGGCCATTGCGATCTGATTGACGCTTTCCATCGCATTTCCGCCACGTTCCCGAATGCCCATCTGGTGCTGGTGGGCGAAGGCCAGCCCATGGCTGGGCAATTGCAGGCGCAGACGGAGGCATTGGGCCTGGCGCAACGCGTGCATTTCACCGGTCGGCGCGACGATATCGGCAACGTCCTGACGGCCTTCGACCTGTTCGCGCTGCCGACGCTGCGCGAGGCCCTGGGCACTGTCTTCATCGAGGCCGCGGCGATGGGGCTGCCGGTGGTGGGCACAAATGTGGGCGGCGTGCCGGAAACCATGCAGGCCGGCGTGACCGGCCTGCTGGTGCCGCCCAGCGATCCGGCGGCATTGGCCGGCGCGCTGGAAAGCCTGTTGGCCGATCCCGCACTGCGCCGCCGCATGGGCGACGCGGGCCGTGAGCTGATCCGGGGCCAGGGCCAGTTTTCCGCCGAACGCGCGGCGGCCCTGGTGGAGCAGGCCTACGCCGGCTGGCTGGCGGAACTGCGGGGGCCGGCGCG
>NZ_JBARYB010000155.1:0-48744 GCF_049647645.1 Achromobacter sp. | reverse complement strand
GGCCTTGGCCTGGCGCAGTTCGGTCGTGTCCAGGCCGTCGGCGATGGCCGCGTCGGCCGCGCGCGCGGCCTCTTGGCGCTTGCCCTGCTTTTCCAGGGCGTACACCAGCAGCAGACGCAGGCGGGCCACGTCGGGCCGCAAGCGGATGGCGTTCTCCGCCATGACCTGGGCGGTTTCGTAATGGCCGGCGTCGTATTGTTTGTAGGCCTGGTCGGCCAGTTGGTAGGCGTCGCCTTCCAGCGGACGTTCGGCTGCGGCAGCAGCTTGCGCGATGGCTTCGGGGGCCGTGGCCACGCATAACAGCAGGGCGCTGAAAGCCAGCGTACGGGAATTGACGGTCATGGAGGAGAGGGCCTGTGCGATAGCGGGTCCGCGGGGTGTCCGGTTTGCGTCGGGGCTCCTTGCTGGAACGACAAGGCTTCGTGCAGCGTCTTTTCGTCGAGCCAGCCCTGTTCCATCAGGATTTCGCCCAGCGGCCGCTTCTCGCGCGCCTGGATCTCCAGCGCCCGTTCCAGCATCTGGTGGTCGATCGCCTGCCAGGACAGCAGCAGGTCGCCCAGGCGCTGGCGTTGCTGCGCCAACTGGTCGGTGGACGGGAAGTCATGCATGGTCTTGTCCCAGGCCAGCCGCTTGCCGGTGATCAGGTGGCCGATGAACAGGCGCCAGGCCCGCGCCGCCGCCATGGCGTTGATGAAGTTGCCGACGATCATGCGCGGCATCGACAGCAGGGCATGTTCCCAGCCGTACATGCGGCCGACGAAATACGCGCGTTGCACCACGCGCAGCAGCAGCGCCCCGGCGTTCAGCCACATCAGCGTCACCAGCCAGCCGCCAGGGCGGAAGTACGAGGGGTAGTAAACCTTCCACCAGCCGAAACGGTCGGCCAGGTAGAAGAGGAAGAAGTTGGCCAGCAGCAGATAGGCCAGGATTGCGATGAACGAGGTGAACAGGCCCTTGCGGTCGCGGAATAGCAGATACCTGGTGGCCAGCGATCCCGTCCATCCCACCTGCTGCCAGCCTTGCAGGCCGATGCCCAGCGTCCAGCGGGCCTTCTGCCGGTAGGCGGTGCGGAAGGTGTTGGGGAAGTATTCGCGCACGCCCAACGGCATCTTGATGGCGGAGACTTTCTCGCGCCCCAGGCCGAACCAGGCGCGGCGGCGCGTCACGTACTCGACCTCGAATTTGCCGAAGATCTGGCGCATGCCGCGCTGGGCCAGCCGCGCGCCGATGTCGTAGTCCTCGGTCAGCGTGTCGGTATTGAAGGGCTGGTTGTTCGTCTCCGCCGCCAGCACCTCCAGGGCGTGGCGCGAGAAGCAGGTGCCCACGCCGGCGGACGGCACCATTCTGGACAGGCTTTCGCGCACGACCAGGTCCTTGGTGTGCCACTCGGCGAACTCGTCCATGTAGGTGCCGGCGACCAGCTCATGCCATTCCCGTTCCAGCGAGGTCACCGGCAGCTGGATGAAGTCGATGCGCGGCAGCAGGTAGTTGTAGTACTTCAGTTCCAGGGGGTGCAGCACGTCTTCGCTGTCGTGCAGGATCACGCCGGCGAAGGGCACGGGCTGCAGCGCGTTCTGCGCGAAGATGGCCTGCACGATCCAGTTCAGGCAGTCGGCCTTGCAGGTCGGTCCGTCGTGCGGAACTTCCACGCGTATCAGCTGGCGGTAGCGGCGCCGCATGCGCTCCACCTCCTTGATCGTGCGCTCGTCGTTCTGATAGGTGCCGGCGAAGATCATGTAGTTCTTGTATTCCAGCGTCGACACCATGTTTTCCAGCATGGGCGCGATCACGTCGTACTCCAGCCAGGCGGGCACCATGATCGCCAGCGGCTGTTCCTGCTTGGCGCGCAGCTGCTCGGCGGTCAGCGCCGCGTACTGGCGCTTGACCGTCAGCCCGCGGCGCAGTTCGCGCAGCCAGAACCAGCCGTCGATGAACAGGTCGTCCAGGCTGGACAGCAGGATGATGACGCCGACCACCGCCGTCACGATCTCCAGGCCGCGGTAGTAGTCGGCGATGAGGTAGGGCCAGTAAAGCGAGGACATGGCGCCTCCGGATTACTTGCTGTCCTTGTTCTTCCTGCGGCTGACGCGCAAGGCGGCGATCAGGATCAGGAGCAGGATCAACAGGCCCACGCTCAGGGCCGGCACGCTCCACGACAGGTAGTTGCGCCACTCGAAGAAGGCGCTCGCGCCCGCGCCCGGCGGCTGGCCGGCGGCGGGGTTGGCGCTGTCGATCCAGGCCAGCGGCCCTGCCGCGCCAATGATGGCGATGTTGCCGCGGTTCAGCACGAAGGGCGTCTGCGGCATGGCCGGGCGCTGCCCCAGCGTGTGCCACAGCAGGCCGTCCTGGCCGCCGGCGCGCACCACTTCGGCCGTGCTCAGGTTATCCAGGCCGGAAATGTCCAGCCAGGGCGCGTTCTTGCCGTCCACCGTCAGCTGCTTGCGGTCGGTGACCTTGACCATGGGCTTGGCGCCGTCCACGGCGACTTCCATCGCCAGGAAGGGGCCGCCGGGCTTGGCCGTCTGGCCCGCCGGCGTGAGCGACAGCGCCGCGCGCGTGGCCGACACGCCGCTGGCCGTGGCGATGCCGATGATGCGTTGCAGGCTGGCGGGCGCATCGGCCAGATAGGTGTCCGGGACCAGCAACTGGGGGCTGCCGGCCAACATCGGCAACAGTCCCACGAAGGTGCCATCGGGCTGCGCGCGGCCCGGCTTCACATAGCTGGTGGGCAGCACGTTGACGGGATAGCCTTGCGGGATTTCGTTGCAGTCCACCGATACCGGCTGGCGCTGGAAGGTGACGCGCACCGCGTTGGTCAGGCCCAGGGCATAGCCGGGCACGCGCGCCGTCAGGCGCTCGGGATGGCCGTCGGCATCCATCCGCTTGGCGGCCAGCAGAATGCCGTTCCAGAACACCGAGGCGACCGGGCGGGTCGCGGAGGCGCCGGGCGCGGCGGCCAGGTCCATGACCAGTTCGTCCGGCATGCCGCCGTCGGCGGAAACGGCGGCCAGCGCGAACGTGGCGTTCCAGTCGCCGCGCGCGACCACGTCGAAGCTGGCGGACGATCCGCCCAGCGCCGTCAAACGCATGCCATCCTCGCCCGAGGCCTGCGGCGGCTCGGCCGCCTTGACCTGCGCCTGGCGCGTGACCAGGATGCGGCGCCAGGCCGTGTCGAAGGCGCCCGCGCCCTGCGCGCCGGCATCGGCGGCCACCGCGATCACCGCCTGCTTGCCCAGCGGCGCCAGGCGGATTTCCTTGGATGGCAGATCCTGGCCCGCCAAGGGCATGCGCCGCTGGCGCCATGCCTTGAAGGCCTCCGCGGCGTCGGCGTCCTGTGCCAATTGCGCCTGCAAGGCGTCCAGCGCCTCGGTGTAGCGGGCGCGCAGCGCGGCGTCCGCGACCACCACGTCGCCGCTGACCGCCGGGGCTCCCATGACCAGCAGCGCGCCGATTTCGGCGGGGCTGGCCAGCTTGTGCTTGTCATTGCCTGCCAGGGCCGCGAACGCAGGCACCTGTCCAAGCCCGTTCGGGGCCTGCAGGCCGCGGGTGTCGATCTCGTCGCCCACGGCCGGGAAAGCGCGCACCGCGACCCGCTTGCCGCTGCGCTCCATGGCTACGCCCATGCGCCAGGCGCTGTCGAAGGCCTGTTGGTCGAGCTTGGCGCCCGCCACCATCAGCACGGGCTTGCCGGGCAGCGTGCTCCAGGCCTCGTCCAGGCTGCCGATGGCCGAGGCGTCGTAGCGATAGCTCAGGCGCGTGCGCGGCGACACCATCAAGGCGTTGGCAGTGGCGCGGTTGCTCTCGCATTGGCGCTGCGCGATTTCCGATTGCCAGTCCACCGCCAGGCGCACGAAGCCGGTGTCGCGCACGCGCTGTTCCACGTTCAGCTTGCGCGTGGCGGAGCCCTCGCCGTCGGCGATGCGCTGCGCCGTCTGCGGCACGCCGTCCACCCACAGCACCATGCTGGCGCGGCCCGGTTCGCCCTTGATGTAGCGCGCGTCGAAGTCCAGCGTGGCGTCGGCTATCGGTACGCCGCGCGGCACCGGCAGGTAGAACTCCTGGCGCGCGTCGCTGTTGCTCAGCACCACGGGCTCGCGGATGCCCAGGTCTTCCAGGCTGGTGTCGCGCGTGACCCAGTCGTCGCCCAGCAAGCGCCGCAAGGCGTCGCCCGCGGGACTGGCCATCGCTCCCAAGGGGAGCAGCAACCCGGCGGCGATCAGGGCGCGGCAGAGGGTGCGGGCGGCGTGGGAATGGGGGGCAGGGTGCATGGAGGCTCCGAGGGGGGCAGGGGGGCGGCTAGCGGACCGCAGCCTGTGCTTGAGGCGAAAACTCGGTTACGGCTCGGCCGCAGAGCGCGTCGACGATGCGCTGGCTGGCGAGGCCGTCGCCGTAGGGGTTGATGCGGCGCGAGAAAGAGGCGTGTAGTTCCGGGTGGTCGAGCAGGCGGTTTACTTCGGCCAGGATGCGCTGCGTGTCGGTGCCGACCAGCGTCACGGTGCCGGCCTGCACGGCTTCCGGGCGCTCGGTGACGTCCCGCATCACCAGCACCGGCTTGCCCAGGTAGGGCGCTTCTTCCTGCACGCCGCCCGAATCCGTCAGGATCAGGTAGGCGCGTTGCATGAACCAGACGAAGTCCAGGTAATCCAGCGGGGCGATCAGGTGCACGCGCGACAGGCCGTCCAGCTGCGCCATCACCACGTTGCGCACCTGCGGATTCAGGTGCACGGGATAGACGATCTGCAGATCCTCGCGCCGGGCCAGTTCGGCCAGGGCGGCGCAGATATGCCGGAAACCGTCGCCGAAGCTCTCGCGCCGGTGCCCGGTAACCAGCAGCAGGCGGCGCTGCGGATCCAGCCAGCCGTAGCGCGCCGCCAGCTACTGCGCCAGCGCGCCTTCGGGCGCGAGTTTGCCGCAGGTCAGGGCCAGCGCGTCGATCACGGTATTGCCGGTGACCGTGATGCGCCCCGACAGGTTTTCACGCAGCAGGTTAGCGCGCGATTGCGCGGTGGGCGCGAACAGCCAGTCACCCACCGCGTCGACCACGCGACGGTTCATTTCCTCGGGGAAGGGCTTGGCCAGATCGCCGGTGCGCAGGCCGGCTTCGACGTGGCCGATGCGCGCGCGGCGGTGGAAAGAGGCCAGCGCGCAGGCCGATGCGGTGCTGGTGTCGCCATGGACGAGCACGCAATCGGGCTGCTCCGCCTCCAGCACGCTGTCCACCCGGCTGATCAGCCGCGCGTACAGGCCGTTGAGCGTCTGGTTGGGCACCATGATGTCCAGGTCGTGCTGCGCCCGCAGATCGAACAGGGCCATTACCTGATCCAGCATCTCGCGATGCTGGCCCGTCACGCAGACGACGCTCTGGATCCGGGGTTCGCCTTGCAGCGCGGCCACCAGGGGCGCCATCTTGATCGCTTCGGGACGGGTCCCGAATATGGAAAGGACTTTCATCACAAGAGCGGGCCCCCTACGCCGGTGGCATTTTCTTGCGTAGATTATGGATTGAAAGTATTCGTAATATGTGACGAATTATTTCCTTCTGGTCCGTGGTTCTTGAAATGCATGCTTACGGTCGCCATCGGGCAATGTGCCTGGATGCATAACGCCGCCGGGAAATGGTGCAGGATGTGTGCGAGGCAGGAAGCAGGGGCTCCACAACCAGTCGTTACCTTGGCGTGGGGGACGCGTTGTCGCCCGGCCGCAACAGCACAGCGCTTCGGCCGCCCGTAGCGGCTGCCTCGCGCGTCTACACGCGCCGGTCTCGCCCCACCCAGTAAGGCTCGCGCAGTTGCTGCTTCAAGACCTTGCCGACCTGGCTGCGCGGCAGTTCGTCGCGGAACTCCACCGATTTGGGCGTCTTCATGCCATCCAGCCGCGACCGGCAATAGGCGATGGCTTCATCCGCGTTCCATTGGACGCCGGGCTTCAGTTCGATGATGGCCTTGACCGCTTCGCCCCAGTCGTCGTCCGGCACGCCGATCACGGCGCAATCGTTGACCAGCGGATGTGCCCACAGCACCTGTTCGATTTCGCCCGGCGATATGTTGAAGCCGCCCGAGATGATCAGGTCCTTCATACGGTCGACGATATAGAAAAAACCCTCCGCATCGCGATAGCCGACGTCGCCGGTGTGCAGCCAGCCGTCACGCAGGGCCTGGGCGGTGCCTTCGGGGTTGTTGTAGTAGCCGGGCATGACCAGGTCGCCCTGGACCACGATTTCGCCGCGTTCGCCGGGGCCAAGCAGCCGCCCCTGCGGATCCATGACCTCGACCCGCGCGAAGGGGGCGGCGCGTCCGCAACTGGCCAGCCGGTGTGCGGCGCCTGACTGCAGGGCGGCGACATGGTCTTCGATGGTCATGGTGGTGCAGGTGAAGGGCGCTTCCGCCTGGCCGTAGCACTGCACCATGACCGGCCCGAATACGTCCAGCGCCAGTTGCAGCTTGGCCGCCGACATCGGCGCGGCCGAATAGACGAAGTAGCGCAGCGAGTCGTAGCGCCAGCGGCGCGCGTCGGGGTGTGCCAGCAGGCGGTAGATCACCGTGGGCGGGCAGAACAGCTGGGTCACGCGGTGCCGTTCCAGCGCTTCAAGAATCGCTTCCGGCCGCGCTGACGGCAACACGAGGTTGACGCCGCCATAGGCCAGCGTGGCGAAGGCCACCATGCCCGCCGCGTGGGTCAGCGGCGCCACCGCCAGATGCACGGGCGTTTCGCGCACGGGCATGGCGGCGAACCAGTTGGCGAGCAGGGTGGCATACATGCGATGCGTGACCAGTACGCCCTTGGGCATGCCGGTGGTGCCGCCGGTGCCGCGTATCGCCACCACCTCGTCGGCGCGCGCCTCGGGTTCGACCGGCGCGGCGCTCTGGGCGGCGGCCCATTGCTCCAGCCCGGGCGTTTGCGGCAGCGGGCCGTCGATGATGATGAGGCCCTTCAGGCCCGGCAGGGCGGCTCGGATCTTGTCCAGGTCGGCGGCGAAGCTGCTGTGCAGGAACAGGAAGGCGCAGTGGCCGCGCGCCAGCACGTAGAGGTTTTCCTCGATGCTGTTGCGCGCATTGACGGGCAGCCAGATGCCGCGGGAGCGGACGATGCCCAGCACTGCCACGAACGTCAGCAGATGGTTGGGGCTGAGCAGTCCGACCTTGTCGCCCGGGCCGACGCCGGCCGCGTGCAGGCCGTTGGCGATGCGGTGCGACAGACCGGCCACCGTGCCGTAGTCCAGGACCCGGCCGCCAGGTTCGGCGAAGCACGGCGCTTCAGCCGACATCCGCAGGCCGCGCTCGAAGAAATCGATCAGATGGGCCATGGCCTATCGGGCATCCGCCGCCGGCCATTGGAAGCGTTGCGCCACCTTGTCGAGAAAGCGGCCTGCCGCCTCGCGGTGGTACTCGGTGGAACGGGCCACGCCCTGGCCGGCAGCCTCCAGGTCCAGCATCGCGTTCAGGTCGCTGTTGAGCGAAGCGTTGAAGCCGCGCTTGGTGATCGCCAGCGCCGCCATCGGCAGTTCGGCCATGGACAGCGCGATCTGCCGCGCGCGCTCGTGTATCAGTTCCTGCGGCTGGATCTCGAACACGATGCCCATCTCCTTCGCTTCGTCGGCCTGGAACTCGCGCGTGGAGAAGGCCAGTTCCTTGGCGCGTTGCAGGCCCACCATGCGCGGCAGGGTGTACATGGTGGCGCAGTCCGGGATGGCGCCCAGCCGCAGGAAGGACAGGCAGAAGCGGGCCCGCGGCGAGGCCAGGATCAGGTCGGCGGTCAGGGCCAGGCCCAGGCCGGCGCCATAGGCCGGGCCGTCGACCGCCGCGATCACCGGACGGTCCAGCGTGATCAGGCCTTCTATCGTCTGCAGCAGGCCGGCCATGCGCTCGCGCGCTTCTTCGGCGGAGCCGCCCGAGCCCATGGTGGCGATGTCGCCGCCCGAGCAGAAGGCGCCGCCGGCGCCGGCCAGGATCACGACGCGCACGCCGCGGTCGCGCCGGATCGTGCCTACCAGGTGGGCCAGCTCTTCGCGCATGACCATGTCCAGCGCGTTGCGCTGGGCGGGACGGTTCAGGGTGATGGTGGCGACGCCGCCTTCCACGGCATAGAGCAGGGTCTTGAACTCGCTAGAGATGACTTGCATCGTATCGGTCTCCATGTCTGCCTTCCATGATGGCCAGGCCGCGCCATGCGGGCCTGGCCGCAAGCTGCCGCGTGCCGTCAGGCGATGGCGCCGCGTTCGCGCAGGCCCTGGATTTCGGCTTGCGCCAGGCCCAGTTCCGCCAGCAATTCTTGCGTGTGCGCGCCGGGCGCGGGTACGGTGCCGGCCTGTCCCGGCGTGCGCGAAAGGCGCGGCGCGGGGGCGGGATGCACGTTGTCGCCGGTTTCGATGAAGCTGCCGCGCGCCTGATGGTGGGGGTGCCGCGGCGCTTCCTCGAAGTCGAGCACTGGCGCGAAGCAGGCGTCCGTGCCTTCGAGCAGCGCACACCAGTGCTCGCGGGTCTTGCCGGCAATGATGCCGGCCAGCTTGGCGCGCAGCTGCGGCCATTGCGCGCGCTCCCATTGCTGCTGGAAGTGCGGGTCGTCGATGCCGCAGAGCTCCAGCAGCAGGCGATAGAACTGCGGTTCGATGGCGCCGATGGAGACATACTTGCCATCCGCGCAGGCATAGCAGCCGTAGAAGTGGGCGCCGCCGTCCAGCATGTTGGATTGGCGCTGGTTGATCCAGCTGCCGTCTTGCAGCTTGCCGTGGTAGGCGCTGGCCAGCAAGGAAGCGCCGTCGCAGATGGCCGCGTCCACCACCTGGCCCCGGCCCGTGCGGCCGGCCTCGAGCAGGCCGCAAAGCACGCCGAAGGCCAGCATCATGGCGCCGCCGCCCATGTCGCCGACCAGATGCAGCGGCGGCGCCGGCGGCAGCCCGGCATGTCCCATGGCGTGCAGCGCGCCGGTGATGGCGATGTAGTTCAAGTCATGGCCCGCAGCCTGCGCCAGCGGGCCATCCTGGCCCCAGCCCGTCATGCGGCCGTACACCAGCCGCGGGTTGCGCGCGAGGCACTCGTCGGGCCCCAGGCCCAGCCGTTCCATGACGCCTGGCCGAAAACCTTCCAGCAGGGCGTCGGCCTTGTCCAGCAGCCGCAGCACGATGTCGGTTGCGCCGGGTTTCTTGAGGTCCAGCGCGATCGTGCGGCGGCCTCGGTCGATGAGGGTGCCGCCGCCGCCCAGGAACCCGGGCGCCAGCCGGTCGATGCGGATCACGTCCGCACCCATGTCCGCCAACATCATGGCGCAAAAGGGGCCGGGCCCGATGCCGGCCATTTCCACCACCGTAAATCCGCTCAGGGGACCAGCCATGTCTATCGTCACTCCATGATGTATCGGGTTCTCAGGATTCGAAGAATTCGGCGCGCGCGTCCAGGATGATCTGGACGTACTGCTCCATGTTGGCGTCCATGCGGTGGGTCGGGCCGACGATGGAAAGGGCGGTCAGCTGCCCGCCCACGCGCCCCGCAATGCCGACGGCCGATACGCCTTCATTGCCTTCGTCGCGGCTGTTGAAGTAGTGCTTGGGCAGCTGCGATTCGATCTGCGCGCGCAAGGTATCGGGGTTGGTGATGGTGCTGGCCGTGACGTGTTCGAACGGCAGCGTATCGATGAGCGCATTGCGTTCCACCGCGTCCATCTCGCCCAGCAGGGCCTTGCCCAATGCCGCAGCCTGCAGGTCGAAGGTGGTGCCGGCCTTCACCACGTAGCGCAAGGCGCGCGGGCTCTCCTGGCTGGCGTAGATCTTCACCTTGTTGCCGTCGAGCAAGCCGCACATCGACGATTCGCCCGACTGGCGCGTCAGGATCTCAAGCGCTTCCGAAGCGAAGGACTGCAGCGGGTCGGCCGCCGAGATGCCCTGGGCCACGTCGAGCAGCCTGCCTGTGGGGTGGAAGTAGCGCGATTTCGGCGTGCGCAGCAGGTAACCGGCCTGGCGCAGCGTGTAGAGCAGGTCCGAGCAGCTGCTGTCGGCAAGATCGAGAAAGCGCGCCATTTCCGAATTCGTCAGGGGACGGCGTTCCCGCGCATAGACTTCGAAGACTTGCAGTACACGCTGTGCGGTAGGGAGGATTTGCGGCATAGGATGTCGGAGTTGAGTGGGGAGCCGGCCCGGGCGGTTGCGTAATCGGTCATTTCAACGCGGAAATGCCCAGTACGCTCTGTGCCATGAGCAGGGCCTGGATCTGGTTGGTGCCTTCGGCAATGCTCAGGTGGCGGGCGTCGCGGTAATGACGCTCGACGGGGAACAACGTGGTGTAGCCCGCGCCGCCATGCACCTGCATGGATAGCTCCGCCACGCGCAGCACGGCGTCGGTGGCGTGGCGCTTGGCCATCGAACATAGCATCTGGCTGTCGGCGGCATTGCGGTCCAGCGCGTCGGCGGCGCGCCAGCACAGCAGGCGCGAGGTTTCGACCAGCGTCATCATGTCGGCGATCATATGCTGGACCAGCTGGAAGCCGCCGATGGGCCGGCCGAACTGGACCCGGTCGCCGGCGTATTTTACCGCTGCCTCATAGGCCGCCTCGGCAATGCCCAGCGCCGAGAACGCCACCACGCAGCGGCCGATGTTGAGGTATTTCTTGGCCAGCGCGAAGCCCTTGCCCTCGGCGCCGATCAGGTTGGCCGCGGGGATTTCCACGTCTTCGAACAGCAGCTCGCCCAGCGGGCAGCTCAGCATGCCCATCTTGTCGATGGGACTGGATGAGAAGCCGGGCATGGCGCGCTCGAACAGCAGGCAGGACACGCCGCGTTCGCCGCTATGACGCTGGGTCTGCACGAACACCACGCCCAGCTCGCACACCGTGCCCAGGCTGATGTAGAGCTTGCGGCCATTGACGCGCCAGCCGCTGGCGGTTTCGACGGCGCGGGTTTCGACATTGGCGGCGTCGGAGCCGATGTTGGGTTCGCTCAGCGCGAAGCTGGCGATCGCCTCGCCCGAGAGGACGCGCGGCAGGTACTTTTCCTTGAGATAAGGCGAGCCGCCGTCGCTCAGCACCGAGGCGGCGAGATTGCTGGTGCTGACGATGCTGCGCAGCGACGGCCAGACGCGCGCCAGCTCGGCTATCAGCATGCCGTAGGTCGTCATCGGCAAGCCATAGCCGCCGTCTTTTTCCTGCAGCATGCCGCCCAGGAGGCCGAAGTCGCGCATGGCGCGGACCATCTCCTGCGGCACCACGCGGGCTTCGGCCTCGTAGCGGTTGACGATGGGCGCGACTTCGGCCGTCAGGTAGCGGCGCAGCGAATCGCGCAATTCGATCTGGGTGGAGTCCAGTGAGAAGTCCATGCGGGTCCTAGGCGGGTATGGTCGAAGAGAGAAATCCGGCGGTGGTCATTGCAGGCGCTGCTCCAGGCCGGGATCGGCGTCGGCTCGCAACCCGATCAGCGCGTCCAGCGGCATCGCGCCTTGTCCTTCGGCGCCGACCCAGACCGGGTTGAGCTCCATTTCCTGCAAGGCGTCGCGGCGGCTCCAGGCGAAGTCCGAGACCCGCAGGATCAGGTCTTCCAGGGCCGCGAGGTCGGCGGGCGCCTGGCCGCGCACGCCGTGCAGCACTTCGGCGTAGCGGATCTCGCGCAGCAAGGCGCGCGCATCGTCGCGCGACAGCGGCACCATGCGGTGGGCCACGTCGCGGATGGTTTCGACGAAGATGCCGCCCAGGCCGAAGGTCAGCACCAGGCCGAAGGCCGCATCGCCATGCACGCCGACCAGCACCTCGCGCCCGCCTGGCGGCAGCATGCGCTCCACCAGGATGCCATCGATGACGGCGTCGGGGTGATGGCGCGCGACCGACTCATGGATGGCGGCGTAGGCCTCGCGCGCTGCGGTGGCGCTGGAGATGCCCAGCTTGACCCCGCCCGCTTCGGTCTTGTGCGCGATCTGGGCGCTGACCACCTTCATCACCACGGGAAAGCCCAGGCGCTCGGCCTCGCGGGCCGCCTGCTCGGCGCTGGCGACCACCAGCCCCTCAGGAATCGGCAAGCCGGCTTCGCGCAGCAAGGATTTGGCCGCGGCTTCGCTAAGCATGCGGGCCTGCGCGACGGCGCCCTCTGCGCGCCTGGACACGGCAGCCGTCCCGCCTGCCGGCCGCTGCCACGGTATGGCTTTGGACAGGGCCGCGATCGCGTCCGACAAGGACAGGAAGGGCAGTAGCCCGGCCGTTTCCAGCAGCTGGAAGCCGCCGCCCAGGCGCCGGCTCATCCAGACGGGGACGATCAGGGTTTCGGTTTCGGCCGCCACCGTGGCGATGGCCTGCGCCATGCCGTCGGTGATGGACCCGTAGTCCATGGGGATGGGGAACAGCACCGTGCCCACCGCCGGGTCGGCGCATATCGCGCGCAGGCAGGCCGCTGAAGCCTCGGGGTTGCGCAGGATGTCGGCGGTGGTGTCGACCGGATTGTCCATGCTGGCGAAATCCGGCAACAGCTTGCGCAAGGCGGCCTTGGTCTCGGGCGCGAACGCTGCCATCGGCAAGCCGGCGGCGCCGGCAATGTCGGCGGCCAGCGCGGCGGTGCCGCCCGAGAAGGTATAGATGCACAGGCCATTGCCGCTTTTTGGGCTAATGCGCGTCAGCAAGCGTGAGACGGCCAGCAGCTGGTCGAGGTCATCCACTTCAATCGCGCCGAACTGGCGGAACACGGCGCTGTTGACGGCGGCCGTGCCGGCCACCGACGCCGTGTGCGACTGCGCGGCGCGCACGCCGGCTTCGGAACGTCCCACTTTCAGCACCACCACCGGCTTGTTGCGGGCGCGCGCCAGCTCCAGCGCGGCCGTCAGTCGCCTGCCATTCTTCACGCCTTCCATCAGCAAGGCGATCACGCTGGTTTGCGGATCGTTCGCCATGTGGGCGATGAAATCCGGAATCTCCAGGTCGACCTCGTTGCCGGCGGAAAACCACAGGCCCACGCCCTGGCCGAAGGACAGGCCCTGCAGCAGGTTGCGGCCCAGTCCGCCGCCCTGGGTCGCCAGGCCGATGGAACCGGTGTTCAGATCGTCCTTGAAGGCGGGGGAAAAGGTCATGCCCAGGCGGTCGCGCACATTGACGAAGCCAGGGCAGTTCGGTCCGTAGACGTGCAGGCCGGTGGCTTCGCACAACTGGGCGATCTCGCGTTCCAGGCGCTGGCCTTCCTCGCCGGCTTCGGAGAAGCCGGAGGTCATGACCACGGCGAACGGAATGCCGCGCGCCGCGCATTGCCGCAGGGAATCCAGCACCAGCGAGGCGTTGATCATGATCAGGGCCACGTCTATCCCGACCTCGGGCAACGCGCTGATGGACGGCCAGCAGGGCCGGCCGCCGATCTCCTGATAGGCCGGATTGACTGCGTACACCTCGCCCGGCACCGACGAATGCTGCACCAGGTTGTCGTACAGGCGGCGTCCCTGGCTGGATTCGCGGGCGGAGGCGCCGACCACGGCGATATTGCGCGGATTGGTGAAGCGGGTCAGGTCTGCGAACGGTTTCATGCCGCGTCCTCCATGGACCGCAGCACCATGGCGAAATCGGCCTGGACCACCACCTCGCCGCGCTGGTTGACGGCTTCGCGCCGGAACACCACCTTGTCCTTGCCGGGCCGGTATTGCCCGGCCTTCTCCGTCACCGTCACGCGCACCACGATGGTGTCGCCGATGAAGGTGGGCTTGGGAAAGCGGCAATTGATGTCGATCAGCGCCAGTACATAGGGCTCCAGCTGGCGGTAGCCGCTGGACTGGGTGGTCAGTCCGGACAGCACGGACAGCACCAGCAGGCCGTGGGCGATGCGCTGGCCGAAGGGCGTGGCGCTGGCGTATTCATGGTCTACGTGCAGGCGGTTGAAGTCGCCGGACAGGCAGGCGAAGTTGACGATGTCGCTCTCGGTAATGGTGCGGCCGGCGGACTCGAAGCTGTGGCCGACTTCCAGGGGCTGCTGGATGGGATGCGGGGACTGGCTGGCTGGGCTTGCGCTTTGCATGGCTGATCGGATTCCGGAGTGGAGAGGCGTCTTACGAAGCGTAGCGGCCGCCAGTCACGTGCAGCAGCTCGCCCGTGATGAAGGAGGACCGCTCGGACGCCAGGAAGGCCACGGCGTTGGCGATGTCCTCGACCGCGCCTAGGCGCGGCACCGGCTGGCGCGCCAGCGCGTTGGCGCGCAGGGTCTCGTAGGTGGACAGGCCGCGCACCAGCGGCGTTTCGATCAGGCCCGGGGCGATGGCGTTGGCGGTGATGTTGAACTTGCCTTGCTCCAGCGCCAGCGCGCGGGTGAAGCCGATCAGGCCGGCCTTGGCGGCCGAGTAGTTGGTCTGGCCGGGATTGCCCCAGTGCGCGCGCGAGGCGATGTTGATCACGCGGCCCCACTTCCTTTCCATCATGGAGGGCAGGGCGGCCTTGGTGCAGTAGTAGGCGCCCTTGAGGATGGTGTCCACCACCGAATCCCAATCCTCCACTGGCATCTTGAGCAGGTACTTGTCGCGGGTGAAGCCGGCGTTGTTGACCAGGATGTCGATGCCGCCGAACTTGTGCGCGGCCAGTTCGGCCATGGTCTGGACCTGGTCGGGATCGCAGACGTCGAGCACGGCGCCGATGGCATCGTGGCCGGCCTGTTTCAGGCTGCCGACCGCCTGCTCCACCGATTCGGGGTTGATGTCGGTAATGACGATCCGGGCGCCTTCCTGCGCCAGTGCCAGCGCCGACGCATAGCCGATGCCGCGGCCGGAACCCGTGATGACAGCGACTTTACCGGTGAGTTGCAGGTCCATCTCCATTCCCCTTCTGTAGCTGATGATGCCAGGCGCCCCGAGCCCGAAATCCGATATTTCGAGACTGCGCCTGGCGGGTTTAAATTTTTCCGAGGTTCCGAACGAATATACACATCACCGGAAATATTGACAATTGATATCGGCACATCGTTATACTGTTCGGCATGTCGGATTAAGTTGGCCCGGCATTCCCCTATCTCTAAAAACAGCAGGAGATCGACTCATGGCAATGTTGAAGGGATTGTTGGCCGCGGTACTGAGCCTGGCTGCCGTCGGAGCAGCCAGCGGGGCCGATGCTTATCCGGACAAGCCGGTGCGGGTGTACGTGGGCTTCGCGCCCGGCGGCGCCACCGACCTGCTTGCCCGCCTGTACGCCAAAAAGCTCGGCGAACGTTTCAACCAGACTTTCATCGTGGAAAACCGCCCGGGAGCCGGCGGCAACATCGCGATCCAGGCGCTGACGCAGGCGCCAGCCGACGGCTACACGATCGCGATGGCGGCCAACTACGTGGCGGCCAACGCCGCCATGAAGCGCAACCCCTACGACTGGGAGCGCGACCTGATGCCCATCGGCATGGTGGCGTCCACGCCGAATATTCTGGTGGTGCCGCCCGGCTCCAACATCCAGGGCGTCGACGACCTGATCCGCAAGGCCAAGGCGGGCGGCAACAAGCTGACCTTCGCCTCGGCCGGCATGGGCTCGTCCATCCACCTGGCGGGCGAACTGTTCAAGGTCATGGCCGGGGTCGACATGACCCACGTCCCCTACAAGGGCGTGTCGCCGGCGGAAGTGGACCTGATGTCGGGCACCGTGGACATGATGTTCGGCAGCGTCTCCACCGCGATTCCGCTGGTGCAGTCCAAGAAGCTGAAGGCATTGGCCGTGACCGGGCGCGAACGCATGAAGGCGATGCCGGACCTGCCCACCATCGAGGAGGCCGGTCTCAAGGGCTATGACGTCGAAGCGGTGTATTTCATGGCCGCTCCCGGCAAGGTGCCGGCGCCGGTGCTGAAAACCTTGGCCGAAGCCGTGGCCGACATCAACAAGCAGCCCGACGTGCAGGAGTTCATGGACCGGATCTACGCCCGGCCCCTGACCGGCGGCCCCGAAGAGGCCCGCGCCTTCCTGAAGTCCGAAGTGAAGAAGTGGCAGGGCGTGGTCGACGCCACCGGCATGAAGGTGGATTGATGCGCGGTAACGGGTCCGCCCCGGCGGATTCGCAACAGCGGGCGCCACAAGCCCGCGGCACACAGAACTATCAGGAGACACACATGAACACACGCAGGCGAGTCGCGCTGGCAGTGCTGGCCGGCCTGATGACCTCATTGGCCCTGCCGCAGATGTCGCGCGCGGCCGATGGCTATCCGAACAAACCGCTGCGCCTGATCGCGCCCAGTTCGCCGGGCGGGATCCTGGACATCACCAGCCGGATAGTCGGCAAGAAGCTGTCCGAACGGTTGGGGCAGCCAGTGGTGGTGGAGAACGTGCCCGGCGCGGCCGGCATCCTGGGCATGCAGAGCATGCTGCGCGCCGAACCCGACGGCTACACCATGGTCATGGGCAGCAGCGGGCCGAACGCGGTCAATTACACGCTGTACAGCAAGCTGCCGTATGCGATGTCCGACTTCGCCCCGGTGGCGCGCATCATCACCATGCCAAACGCGCTGGTCGTCAACGCCAACGCCCCGGTCAAGACGCTCGCGGAGTTCCGCGACTATGCCCGCAAGAAGCAGGGCAACCTGTCCATGGCGGTGTCCATGATCGGCACGTCGGGTCACCTGGGCGGAGAGCTGCTGAAGAACCGCCTGGATTTCACCGCGGTGACCGTGCCCTACAAGGGCGCGGCGCCGGCGACCAATGACCTGGTCGCCGGCCAGGTCGACTTCACGGTCGAGAACGTGATCACCGTGGCGCCGCTGGTCAAGGCCGGCAGGTTGCGGGCGCTGGCCGTCACCACCCGCGAGCGCAGCCAGGTCCTGCCCGACGTGCCGACGCTGGCCGAGCAAGGCTACCCCGATGTCGACGTCGGAGCCTGGCTGGGCGTGCTGGTCGCGGCGCGTACGCCGCCGGCCGTGGTCGCGCGCCTGAACACCGAACTCAACGCGGTCCTGGCTGACGACGAAGTGAGGAAGCAGTTGGCGCAGCAGGGCGGCATTCCGCTGGGCGGCACGCCGGCCGAGTTCGACAGCTTCATCCGGTCGGAAAAGGACCGTTGGGAAAAAATCATCAAGGCCGCCGGCATCAAGGCGGAATGAGCCGCATGCTGGCGGCTGGATGCCGCCAGCATGCACAGGGAGGCATGATCCATGGCAATCGATTATCAAAACCTGCGCAACTGGAAATTCGAGGACCGCGTCGACCGCTACAGCGCGCGAGACTGCATGATCTACGCGCTGGGACTCGGCTACGGCAGCGATCCGGCCAACGAAGGCGAACTGCGCTACGTGCATGAAGAAGGGACGGCCGTGGTGCCGACCTTCCTGGCCACCATAGGCGCGCCCAACGGCTGGGCGGCGGATCCGGCCACCGGCATAGACTGGGTGAAGATCCTGCACGGCGAGCACCGCATGACTTTCCATGCGCCGCTGGCCGCGGCCGGCGCGGTGCGTAGCCAGACCCGCGTCACGCGCGTGGTGGACAAAGGCGCCAGCAAGGGCGCGCTGGTGGTGACCGTGCGCGATATTTCGGATGCCGCCATCGGCGCGCCGCTGGCCACGGTGGAGCACGTGTCGTTCTGCCGCGCCGATGGCGGCTTCGGCCGGGGCGACGAAGCGCCCGAAGCCCTGCCGGCCACGCCGCAACGCGAGCCCGACCAGGTCGTGCTGCTGTCCACGCTGGCGCAGCAGGCCTTGCTCTATCGCCTGAACGGTGACCTCAATCCGGTGCACGCGCTGCCGCACATGGCGCGCGAGGCCGGCTTCGACCGGCCCATCCTGCATGGCCTGTGCACCTACGGCATGGCGGCGCGCGCCTTGCTGCAGGCTTGCACACCCGTGGCGCCGCAACGTCTGGGCGCCATCGCCGCGCGTTTCTCCGCGCCTTTCTTTCCGGGCGAAACGCTGCGCGTGGAGATCTGGCGCGACGGCGACGGCCTGCAATTCCGCGCACTGGCTCACGAGCGCGGCACGGTGGTGCTGAGCAACGGCGCCGCCAGCCTGGCGCATTGAGCAAATTGGAGAGTCCTCATGTCTGCACTTGAAGACCATGCCCGGGAGATGCCCGACGGCATCGCCTATCGCATGATTCCGTCCGGAACCACGGTGACCTGGCGCGAGCTGGAACAGCGCAGCCGCAAATGCGCGGCGGCCCTGCTGGACGCCGGCTTGCAGGCCGGCGACGTGATCGCGGTGTTCCTGGAAAACCATCCGCGCTTCTTCGAACTGCTGTGGGCCGCGCATCGTGTCGGCCTGTACTACACCACCATCAGCCGCCACCTGAAGCGCGAAGAGGCGCGCTACATCATCGACAACTGCGACGCGCGCGTGCTGTTCTATTCCAGCCACACACAGGCCGAAACGGATGCGGACAGCCTGGATGCGCGCGGCGTGCTGCGCGTCTGCATGGACGGCGCGGACGCCAGCGCAATCCCGTACGAGGCCTGGACCGGGCGCCATGCCGATGACGTGGTCCTGCCGGAAACCCCGGAAGGCACGGACTTCCTGTATTCGTCCGGCACCACCGGCCTGCCCAAGGGCATCAAGCGCCCGCTGTCAGTGGCCAACCGCTACTTCCGCGTCGGTGATGCGCCCAGCAGCGCCTGGAAGGCCTTCGATCGCGACACGGTCTATCTGTCCACCGCGCCGTTCTATCACGCGGCTCCGGTGCGCTGGAACATGGCGGCGCTGCGCGCGGGCGGCAGCTGCGTCATGATGGAAAAATTCGACGCGGCCGCGGCGCTGGAGGCCATCGCCGCCTACGGCGTCACGCATTCGCAATGGGTGCCGACCATGTTCATCCGCCTGCTGCGCCTGCCGCAGGAAGCGCGTGCGCGCCACGACCTGTCCTCGCTGCGCTACGCGGTGCATGCGGCCGCGCCATGTCCGGTCGACGTCAAGGAAGCCATGATCGCGTGGTGGGGGCCGATCCTGTACGAGTACTACAGCGGCACGGAACTTGTGGGGCGCACCTCGCTGGGCTCGGAGGAATGGCTGGCGCACCGCGGCTCGGTGGGCCGGCCGGAGTTCGGCCAGGCCCACATCGTGAGCGAGGACGGGCTGAGCGAATTGCCTGCGGGGCAGCCCGGCGTCATCTACTTTTCCGGCGGCGGCTCCTTCGAATACCACAAGGATCCGGACAAGACGCGCGGCGCCTACAACGCACGCGGCTGGGCCACCTACGGCGACATCGGCTATCTGGACCAGGACGGCTATCTGTACCTGACCGACCGCCTGTCCAACATGATCGTGTCGGGCGGGGTCAACATCTATCCCCAGGAAGCGGAGAACCTGCTCAGCACGCATCCCGCGGTGGCCGACGTGGCGGTGGTCGGCGTGCCGAACGCGGAGTTCGGCGAGGAGGTCAAGGCAGTCGTGCAATTGCGCGATCCCGCCGCCGCCAGCTCCGACCTGGCGCAGCAGCTGATCGCATATTGCCGCGACCGGATCTCGCCCATCAAGTGCCCGAAGAGCGTGGACTTTTCCAGCGACATGCCGCGCACCGAGACCGGCAAGCTGCTCAAGCGGCTGGTCAAGCAGCGCTACTGGCCGCAAGCCTAGGCGGCCCACCATGACAGATCAGGAGACGGCATGAACCGGCAGCGCAAGCTTTTCTCGGCGGACCATGAACTGTTCCGCGACACCGTGGCGCGCTTCATCGCGGATGAAATCACGCCCCACCACTACCAATGGGAACAGGAAGGTCTGGTGCCGCGCGACCTGTGGCGCAAGGCCGGCGCGGCGGGCATCCTGCTGCCCAGCACGCCCGAGGAATATGGCGGGGGCGGCGGCGATTTCCTGCATACCATCATCGTGGTGGAGGAGATCGCCCGCGCATTGGCCACCGGCGTTACCGGCTTCACCACCCATTCCGACATCGTCGCGCCCTACCTGCTGAATTTCGGCAGCGAGCGCCAGAAGCTGCGCGACCTGCCCGGCATGGCGCAGGGCGACATCGTGGCGTCCATTGCCATGACCGAGCCGGGCGCGGGCAGCGACGTCAAGGCGATCCGCACCGCGGCGGCCAGGGTGCAGGGCGGCTACGTCATCAACGGCCAGAAGACCTTCATCACCAACGGCTTCCATGCCGACCGCGTGCTGGTGGTGGCCAAGACCGATCCCGCCGCCGGCGCGCGCGGCATCAGCCTGTTCTGGGTCGACACCGCGACGCGCGGATTCACGCGCGGACGCCTCTTGGACAAGATCGGGCAAAAGGCGCAGGACACCGCCGAACTGTTCTTCCAGGACATGTTCGTGCCCGACGAGGACATGCTGGGCGAGCCGGGGCAGGGCTTCGGCTACCTGATGAAGGAACTGGTGCGCGAGCGCCTGATGATCGCGGTGCGCTGCGCCATGGCGCTGGAGAGCGCGCTGCAATGGACGGTGGACTACACCAAGGACAGGCGCGCCTTCGACCGTGCCCTGATCGACAACCAGCACATCCGTTTCAAGCTGGCCGACATCAAGACCCTGGCCGCCGCCACCCGCGCCTTCGTCGACGGCTGCGTGCAGCAATACCTGGACGGCGAACTCGATGCTGGCGGCGCGGCCATGGCCAAGCTGTGGGCGTCCGAAGCCACCAGCGCCATCGACGACCTGCTGCAGTTCCATGGCGGCTACGGCTACATGCGCGAATACCCGATCGCCCGCGCGTACACCGACGTGCGGCCCAACCGGATTTACGGCGGCGCTTCGGAGGTCATGCGCGAGCTGATCGCCCGCACGCTTTGAACCTTCTTCTTCGACTTCGACAGGAACAGATCCCTACATGAGCAAGCATCTCTCGAAATCGGTCGCCATCGTCGGCGCCGCCGAATCCGACCTGGGAAAAGTACCCGGGATGACCTCGCTGGACCTGCAGGCGCAGGCAGCCGCACGCGCGTTGCGCGATGCCGGCTTGAAGTTGCAGGACGTCGACGGCGTGTTCGCGCACGTGGACGACAAGTTCGCCGGCCTGCATCTGGCGGAATACCTGGGCATACGGCCGCGCTACGTGGATTCGACCAGCGTGGGCGGCATGTCCAGCGTCATGCACATCCGCCACGCCATGGCCGCCATCGAGGCCGGCATGTGCGAAGTGGCGCTGGTGGCCTACGGCAGCACCCAGCTGTCGGACGGCACGCGCAAGGTGGGCGGTACGCCCGAGGACATGCGCCTGCCGCGCGGCCAGTTCATCACGCCATATGGCCAGTTGAGCCCCATAGGCTATTACGCGATGGTGGCGCAACTGCATATGCAGCGCTACGGCACCACCCACAAGGACCTGGCCGAAGTGGCGGTGGCGGCGCGCAAATGGGCGCAGCTCAACCCCAAGGCTTACCGGCGCGAGGACACCTCGATCGAGGAAGTCATGGCTTCCAAAATGATTGCCGATCCCTTGCGCCAGCGCGATTGCTGCCTGGTGACCGACGCCGGCGGCGCCGTCATCATCACGTCCGCGGCCCGCGCCCGCGAGCTCAAGCGGCCGCCGGTCTACGTGATGGGCATCGCTGAATCCTTCTCGCACCACTACACGCCCTTCAATACGGCGGACTGGCTGGACACCGATGTAGCGCGCACGGCGGACGCCGCGCTGGCGATGGCCGGCGTCACGCGCGCGGACATCGACGTGGTGCAGATCTACGACCACTTCACCATCGGCGTGATCCAGTCCCTGGAAGAGCTGGGCTTCTGCAAGCGCGGCGAGGGCGGCGCCTTCGTGGCTGATGGACGCCTGGCTCCCGGAGGCGGCTTCCCCATCAATACCTCCGGCGGCGGCCTGTCCTACAACCATCCCGGCCAGTTCGGCATGTTGCTGCTGCTCGAAGCCGTGCACCAATTGCGCAAGGAATGCGGCGAGCGTCAGCTGCCCCGCGCCGAGTTGGCCCTGGTGCATGCGCCCGGCCTGGTTTTTTCCTGCAACACCACCCTGATACTCGGAGTCTGACCATGGAACTAGCCCAACGCCCGCTGCCGCAACCGACCCGGATCACGCAGCCCTATTGGGATGCGGCGAAGGAACACCGCCTGGTCATCCAGCAATGCGGCTGCTGCAAGACGCGCCAGTTCTACCCGCGCGAGTTCTGCACGGCCTGCCTGTCCGACAGCATCGAGTGGATCGAGTGCGGCGGCCAGGGCACGGTCTACACCTACACCATCAATCGGCGGCCGAGCAACGCGGCCCTGAGCGACAAGGTGCCTTATGTCGTCGCCATGATCGATCTGGACGAAGGCGTGCGCATGATGGCCAACATCGTCGACAGCTCGCCCGAGGCGGTCAGGATAGGCAGCCGGGTGCGGGTGTGTTTCGAGCGGGTGTCGGACGAGATGACGTTGCCGCAGTTCAGGCTGGAAGCCTGAGCGCTGCGAGGGAGCCTGGTGATCTTGCCTTCCGCAAAAAGAAAAAACCGGTCCGACTGGAAGTCGGACCGGTTTTAGTCTTGCGTTTGCGGTATTTGGTGGAGCCGGGGGGAATTGAACCCCCGTCCGCAAGCCCTCTGCAATCAGTTCTACATGCGTAGTCGATTTATTTAGTTTTAACCTTGGACTTAGCCAACCGACAGGCCGGACCAAGGCGATTCACGTAATTTAAATTTGAACCGTGTGACCCCAGTTCAAACCGATTCCTTGTGAATGTCGCTGCTGCGGTTCGAGGGTTACCCCCCTAGGAAGTTGCCTTCCTCCGCCTGACCCAAGGACAGATCAGTGCAGCGGCTCACCGCTTAAGCGGCGAGAGCGAAACGCTCGTCGTTGGCGTTTGTAGTGTTTCCAGTGGTTTAACGAGCGAACTGGTGCTCGGCATGCCCTGAGTTGTTTCGCGACCCACGTCGAATCCGGATCGGCCCCAAGAACGTCTATTGTACTGGTAAACGCCATAGCCTGCTGCACCGCCCGCGCCGCCTTGCCCGGGCGTGGCGCGGACGATACAGCAGGTCCTTCAAGCTGCGTTGGCGCAGACCGCCTTGGGCTCCCGGCGCGGGCGCGAAGCCGCCATCAGCACGAAGGCCAGGATCACGGAAATGGCGACGATGACGGCGGCGGCCCAGCCCAACGAGGCCAGTCCGTAGTTGTCGATGACGTGCCCGCCGACCACGGCGCCCAGGCCGATGCCGGTATTGGCGCCCGAAATATTCAGGGACGCGGCAAAAGCCGGCGCTTCCGGAGCGGATTTCATCAGGCGCACGTGGCAGACGATGAAGAGCGCGGCTTGCGCGATGCCCCAGACGCCGAGCGCCACGGCCAAGAGGCCATGCGACTGCATCACGGGGGCGACCGCCGCCAGTCCGGCCGCCATCAGCGCCGAAAATAGGGCGGTCGCGCCCAACGGGCTGCTGTCCACCATGCGCCCGCCCAGAGTGTTGCCGATCAAGCCGACCGCGCCGAACGCCATCATGGTCCAGCCCACGATCTGGCCGTTGAAGCCGGCCAGCCGCTCCAGCATGTCCGCCAGATAGGTGTAGGCGGTGAACATGCCGGTGAAGACCAGCAGCGACAACAGCACGTGGCCCACCACGATGGGGTTGCGCAGGATGCGCAGCTGCGTGACGAGCTTGACGCTGTCGGCGCGGATGCGGGTGCTGGGGAAGGTGAACAGCAACAGCAGCGCCTTGGCAAACGCCACCGCCGAGAGCACGCCGAAGGCGGCGCGCCAGCCGAAAGCGTCCGAGATCAGCACGCCGATGGGGATGCCGAACACCGTGGCCGCGACGATGCCGAAGGCGACCATGGAAATGGCGCGTCCAGCGCGTGCCGGGCCGACCAGTTCCACCGCCGTGGCGCTGGCCAGCGACCAGAACACCGGCAGGGCCAGGGCAGGGAAGAGGCGCGCCACGGCCATGACCCAGATGTTCGGCGCGGCAGCCGCCAGGGCGTTGGACAGGCCGAACAGAACCAGCACGCCAATGAACAGGCGTTTGCGCTCGATGTTGGCCATGAGCGCCGTGAGCAGCGGGCCGGTCGCCGCCACCGTGAAGGCGAACAGCGAGACCAGCAGGCCGGCCTGGGATACGGTGACGTTCAGGTCGCGGGCCAGGCCGGGCAGCAGCCCGATGATCAGGAACTCTGTCGTCAGGATGGTGAAACCGGCGGCGGAAAGTAACAGGATGGGCAATAGCATAGGCATTCCTCTGGCGCGGCGCTGGATGGCGGCGCGCGGGCGGCGGTGTGGGCGGTCTAAAAAAAGGTCAGGGGTGCGCCGGCATGAGTGCCGGGCAATTGCGTCGGGGCCGATGGGCGCCGATGCGTGAGATCAATGGCGGCGGGCAGCAGTGTCCGCAACCTCCGGCATGAGCCGGAAAAGGCAATTGGGAAGCACCCGCATGCCTTGCATGGGTCACACTTTAAGTGACTTTGGTTTCAGGATAAAGGCCGTGATTCCGGAAAGATTGTTCGACAAAATGAACTAATTATCGGAAACCATCGCAAGACGGGGAGCGGGCCGCGCGGGGGCCCGTCCGGTTTGGCTTAGCGCAGGTCGCTGGGCAGCAGCGGCTGGATGGCGGACCAGAGTTCCGCAGGGGAGTTGGCGCAGGTTTCCGCTTCCCAGGTCGTGATGTTGTCGTCTTCGCCGACATAGCCGTATGCGGCCGCGACTGCCGGCATGCCTGCCGCGTGCGCGGCCTGGATGTCGCGCAGATCGTCGCCGACATAGACGCAGCGGTCGACGGAAAAGCCTGCTTCGCGCGCGGCGTGCTGCAGCGGCAGCGGGTGCGGCTTGGCGTGCGCCGTGGTGTCGCCGCAGACCAGGACCGCGCTGTCGCGCGTCAGGTCCAGGTATTCGACGATGGGCAGGGTCAGGTAGGTGACCTTGTTGGTCACGATGCCCCAGGACAGCCCGCGGTCGCGGATGTCGGCGAGCAGCGCTTCGATGCCGGGGAACAGCTTGCTGTGGACGGTGGAGCCGGCGGCGTAGTCTTCCAGGAACTGCAGGCGGGTCGGCTCATAGTCGGCGTCGCCCGGCTTGAGGTCCAGCGCCACGCGCAGCAGGCCGCGCGCACCCTGGGATGCCACCGGACGCAGGGCTTCGTACGGCATCGGTTCCAGGCCCTTGCGGGTGCGCTGACGGTTGGCCGCAGCGGCCAGATCGGGGGCGGTGTCGGCCAGCGTGCCGTCGAAGTCGAACAGGATCAGGGCGCTCATTTGCGGGTAGCCATCAGGTAATTGACCGAAGTGTCGGACGACAGGGTGTAGATCTGGGTAATCGGGTTGTATTCCATGCCGCGCATGCTCACCGGTTCCAGCTTGGCGCCGCGCGCCGCTGCCGACAACTCGCTGGGCTTGATGAACTGGTCATAGCTGTGCGTGCCGCGCGGCAACAGGCGCAGGACATATTCAGCGCCCACGATGGCGAACAGGAAAGACTTGGGATTGCGGTTCAGCGTCGAAAAGAACACCCACCCGCCCGGTTTGACCAGGGTCGAGCAGGCGCGCACGATCGAAGCCGGATCCGGCACGTGCTCCAGCATTTCCATGCAGGTCACCACGTCGTACTGACCGGCTTGCTCCGCGGCAAGTTCCTCCACGGGAACCTTGCGGTACTCCACTTTCACGCCCGATTCCAGGCCGTGCAGGCGAGCCACCTTCAGTGACTTGTCGGCCAGGTCGATGCCGGTGACCTCGGCGCCGCTGCGCGCCATGGCTTCAGACAGGATGCCGCCGCCGCAGCCCACATCCAGGACCTTCTTGCCCGCCAGGCTACCGGCGCATTCCTGGATCCATTCGAGCCGCAGCGGATTGATGGCGTGCAGGGGCTTGAACTCGCTTTCGGGATCCCACCAGCGGCTGGCCAGGGCGCCGAACTTGTCCAGTTCGGCCTGGTCGGCGTTGATGGCGGGGCGGGCGGTGTCGTGAGTTTGCGTAGTCATGGGCAGGTTCAGCGTAAGGCGACTCTATGACTCTATATATAGAGGGGTCCGTCGCGCCGGGCGAGGGAGGGGCGGCGCAGCCCTGCACCGCTTTGGTGCGTGGCTGGCGAAAAAAAGGGCCTCGCTATGCGAGGCCCTCTTATTGTAGCTAGTCCAGCAATTACTTGCGGCTACCCACGATTTCGATCTCAACGCGACGGTTTTGGGCGCGGCCTTCCTTCGTCTTGTTGGAAGCGATCGGGTTCAGCTCACCCTTGCCTTCCGTGTAGATACGGTTCGGGTCGATACCCTTGCTGACCAGGTAGGTCTTGACCGAAGCGGCGCGGCGCTCGGACAGCTTCTGGTTGTAGGCTTCCGTGCCGATCGAGTCGGTGTGGCCCACAGCAATGATGGTTTCGAGATCGATACCGCGTGCTTGCTGGGCGACTTGGTCCAGCAGCTGACGGCCTTCGGGCTTCAGCGTCGACTTGTCAAAGTCGAAGAACGTGTCAGCGTTGAACACGACCTTGGCCGCCATCGGGGCCGGCTTCGCCTTCTGTTGTGCAACCGGAACACCGTCGCAACCGGGGATACCGGTGGCCGGGGTCCAGAATGCATCGCGCCAGCACAATTCGTTCGTGCCGTTTTTCCAAACGTCACCGAACGGGTTGCGCCAGTTGTCCACGGTTTGCGCGGAAGCTACACCAGAGGCCGTGACGGCGGCGAAGGCGAGCGCCAGAGCGAATTTGGAGGGTTTGTTCATGTTTCTCCTCGTTGAGCTTGAAGCTGGATTAGTGACTCGCAGCGAACCCCCGCCGCATATCAGGAAAACGGGGCCAGTATAGCAACGCCAAGAGCTGGTTCAAAGGAATAGCTACTGGGTTTCCTGCGTGCTGGAAACAATCTTAAGGCATTTGGGGGGCTTTGGCTTCCCTGGAGAGGCGCATTGACGCTGGATATGACGTTTTCGGCGCTCCTTCGGTTTTCCATGTTGGTTTTTGACAACAGGCCCGCAGGACGCGGGCGGACAGCGTCCCCTGTCAGCCGGTCCGGCCCGTCAAGGCGCCTCTTGGGGAGGACCTTCTGACCGCTCCGGGAATCGGATGATAGAATTTCCTGTTTACCCGGCCCGGGTTCCTCCTTACACGATTCTGTCGTTATATATATGGATTCCTTTGCCAAGGAGACGCTTCCGGTATCGCTGGAAGAAGAGATGCGCCGCAGTTACCTCGATTACGCGATGAGCGTGATCGTCGGGCGGGCGCTACCGGATGTGCGGGACGGCCTCAAGCCTGTCCACCGGCGCGTGCTCTACGCGATGCACGAACTGAACAACGACTGGAATCGCGCCTATAAGAAGTCGGCGCGTATCGTCGGGGACGTCATCGGTAAATACCATCCCCACGGCGACCAGTCCGTCTACGACACCATCGTCCGCATGGCGCAGGATTTCTCCATGCGCTACATGCTGGTCGACGGCCAGGGCAACTTCGGTTCGATCGACGGCGACAACGCCGCGGCGATGCGTTACACCGAAATCCGCCTGGCCAAGATCGCCCACGAATTGCTGGCCGACATCGACCAGGAAACGGTGGACTTTGGCCCCAATTACGACGGTAGCGAACAAGAGCCGCTGCTGTTGCCGTCGCGCCTGCCCAACCTGCTGGTCAACGGCAGTTCGGGCATCGCGGTGGGCATGGCCACCAACATTCCGCCCCACAACCTCCAGGAAGTGGTCGACGGCTGCCTGTACTGCCTGCGCAATCCGGGCTGCTCGGTCGATGAGCTCATGGAGCTCATCCCCGCCCCTGATTTCCCCACCGGCGGCATCATCTACGGCATGTCCGGCGTGCGGGAAGGCTACCGCACCGGTCGCGGCCGCGTCATCATGCGCGCCAAGACCCACTTCGAGGACATGGAGAAGGGCAACCGCCAGGCCATCGTGGTCGACGCGATCCCCTACCAGGTCAACAAGAAGACGCTGCAGGAACGCATCGCCGAGCTCGTCAACGACAAGAAGATCGAAGGCATCTCGGATATCCGCGACGAGTCCGACAAGGATGGGATGCGCCTGGTCATCGAGCTCAAGCGCGGCGAGGTTCCCGAGGTCGTCCTGAACAACCTCTACAAGAACACGCAGCTGCAAGACACCTTCGGGATGAACCTGGTGGCGCTGGTCGACGGCCAGCCCCGCCTGCTCAACCTGAAGCAGATGATCGACTACTTCCTGCAGCATCGCCGCGAAGTGGTCACGCGCCGCACGGTGTTCCAGCTGCGCAAGGCCCGCGAACGCGGCCACGTGCTGGAAGGCCTGGCTGTCGCGCTTGCCAACATCGACGATTTCATCGCCATCATCAAGGCGGCGCCGACCCCCCCGGTCGCGCGCCAGGAACTGATGGCGAAGTCGTGGGATTCCTCGCTGGTGCGCGAAATGCTGTCGCGCGCCGATGGCGACACGCCGGGAGGCCGCGCGGCCTTCCGTCCGGACGACCTGGGCGCCGAGTTCGGCCTCCAGGGCGACGGCATGTACCGCCTGAGCGACACGCAGGCCCAGGAAATCCTGAACATGCGCCTGCAACGCCTGACCGGGCTGGAGCAGGACAAGATCGTCGGCGAATACAGGGACATCATGTCCACCATCGCCGACCTGCTGGACATCCTGGCGCGTCCCGAGCGCATCACGACGATCATCTCCGACGAGCTGCAGGCCATCAAGGCGGAATTCTCGACCGGCGTGAAGGATACGCGCCGTTCGGACATCGAGCTGAACGCCACCGAACTCGACACCGAAGACCTGATCACGCCGACCGACATGGTCGTGACGCTGTCGCACGGCGGCTATATCAAGAGCCAGCCGCTGTCCGAGTACCGCTCGCAAAAGCGCGGCGGACGCGGCAAGCAGGCCACGGCCATGAAGGAAAACGACTGGATCGACCAGTTGTTCATCGCCAACACGCACGACTTCCTGCTGTGCTTCTCCAACCGCGGCCGCGTGTACTGGCTGAAGGTCTGGGAAGTGCCGCAGGGCACGCGTAACTCGCGCGGCAAGCCCATCGTCAACATGTTCCCGCTGGCCGAAGGCGAGAAGATCACGGTGGTGCTGCCGGTCAAGGAGTTCAGCGAAGACCACTACGTCTTCATGGCGACTTCGCGCGGCACGGTCAAGAAGACCCCGCTGTCCGACTTCTCCAATCCGCGCAAGGCCGGCATCATTGCCGTGGACCTGGACGACGGCGACTACCTGATCGGCGCCGACCTGACCGACGGCAAGCATGACGTCATGCTGTTCTCGGACGCCGGCAAGGCCGTGCGCTTCGACGAGAATGATGTGCGTCCGATGGGCCGTAACGCCCGCGGCGTGCGCGGCATGATGCTGGAAGACACCCAGACCGTCATCGCGCTGCTCGTGGCTGGCGACGAAACGCAAAGCGTGCTGACCGCCACCGAAAACGGCTACGGCAAGCGCACGCCGATCACCGAGTACACGCGCCACGGCCGCGGCACCAAGGGCATGATCGCCATCCAGACCAGCTCGCGCAACGGCAAGGTCGTGGGCGCCGTGCTGGTCATGCCTTCGGACGAGATCATGCTGATCACGACCGGCGGCGTGCTGGTGCGCACCCGCGTCTCGGAAATCCGCGAAATGGGCCGCGCCACGCAAGGCGTCACGCTCATCAACGTCGACGACGGCAGTACGCTGTCCGGCGTGCGCCGCGTCGTTGAAAGCGATGCGGACGATGACGGCGACCTGGACGAGGACGGTCAGGACGCGGATGGCGGCGACGACAACGGCGCTGCGGACTCGACGGATTCGACGGAACCTACGGAGCAATAATGGCCCGCCCCTGGAACTTCTCGGCAGGCCCCTCGGCCTTGCCCGAGGTGGTGCTGCAGCAAGCCGCTGCGGAAATGCTGGACTGGCACGGCAGCGGCATGTCCGTGATGGAAATGAGCCATCGCGGCAAGCATTTCGTGCAGATCTGCGATGAAGCCGAGTCCGATCTGCGCGACTTGCTCGGACTGCCGGCGGACTACGCCGTCATGTTCATGCAAGGCGGCGGTTCCGGGGAAAACGCCATCGTCCCCATGAATCTCATGGGGCGCCGCAGCGCGCCGGCTGCCGACTTCGTCGTGACGGGCCATTGGTCCAAGCGTTCGTACAAGGAAGCCGGCCGCTACGGCAGTACCCATGTCGCGGCAAGCAGCGAGCAGGCCATCCAATTGGATGGCCGCGAGCAGGCGCCGCTGACCTGGGTGCCGCCGGTCGACACCTGGCAGGTGCGCCCGGATTCGGCCTATCTGCATCTTTGTAGCAATGAAACCATCGGCGGCGTCGAGTTCATGGACTGGCCCGACACCGCCGCGCTGGGCGCACCCGACGTGCCGCTGGTCGTCGACGCGTCCTCGCATTTCTTGTCGCGTCCGATGGACGTGACGCGCACCGGCATGATGTATGCCGGCGCGCAGAAGAACGCCGGTCCGGCGGGCGTTACCATGGTCATCGCGCGCCGCGACCTGATCGGTCACGCCTTGCCGATCTGCCCGTCCGCGTTCGATTACGCCAACGTGGCTGCGGAACATTCGCGCTACAACACGCCGCCTACCTTCGCCATCTACGTCGCCGGCCTGGTGTTCAAGTGGGTCAAGGCCAATGGCGGCGTGGCCGGCATGGAAGCGGCGAACAAGGCCAAGGCTGATCTGCTGTACGGTTATCTGGACAGCACCAGTTTCTATCGCAATCCCATCCACGCGCCCGTGCGCTCGCGCATGAACGTGCCGTTCGTGCTGCGCGACGAATCGCTCAACGACGCCTTTCTGCAAGGCGCGGACGCGGCCGGCTTGACCCAGCTCAAGGGCCACAAGAGCGTGGGCGGCATGCGCGCCTCCATCTACAACGCCGTGCCCCTGGCTGGGGTGTCGGCGCTGGTCGAGTACCTCAAGGAATTCGAGCGTCGCTATGGATGACGATCTGCAGCGCAAGCTGCTCCCCCTGCGTCAGCGCATCGACGCTTTGGACGCCCAGATCCTCGACCTCCTGACCCAGCGCGCGAGCGCTGCGCTGGAAGTGGGAGAGGCTAAGCACGCCGCGAACGCCGATGGCCCCGTGCTGCGCCCCGAGCGCGAAGCCGACGTCATCCGCCGCCTGCAGCAAACCAATCCCGGCCCGTTTCCGAACGCCGGCGTGTTCGCCGTCTGGACCGAGATCATCTCGGCCTGTCGTGGCCTGGAGCGCGGCATGACGGTCGCCTTCCTGGGGCCTCAAGGTTCGTTCTCCGAGCAGGCGGCGCGAGAGCATTTCGGGCATGCCGTGCAAAAGCTGCCGTGCACGTCCTTTGACGAGGTCTTCCGCGCCGTCGAGGCAGGGCAGGCGGACGTCGGCATGGTTCCGGTCGAGAACTCTACCGAAGGCGCGGTCAACCGCAGCCTGGATCTGCTGCTGAACACGCCCCTGAAGATCCTGGGCGAACGTTCGCTGGTGATACGCCATTGCCTGATGTCGCAGTCCGGCAGCATGGACGGCATCAAGACGATTTCCGCGCATCCGCAGGCGCTGGCTCAGTGCCAGGGCTGGCTCACGCGCAACTATCCCGACGTGGCCCGGGTGGCTGCGTCCAGCAATTCCGAGGCCGCGCGCGCGGCGGCGTCCGACCCCAGCATCGCGGCGATCGCCGGCGAAGTGGCGGCGCCCGCCTGGAGCCTGCAGATCGTCGCCGCGGGCATCCAGGACGATCCGCACAACCGCACGCGCTTCCTGGCGATCGGCAACATCGAGCCGCTGGTCAGCGGCAAGGACAAGACCAGCCTGATCCTGGCAGTGCCGAACCGCGCGGGCGCCGTCTACGAAATGCTGGCGCCGCTGGCGGCCAACGGCGTATCCATGACGCGCTTCGAGTCGCGGCCCGCCCGCACCGGGCAGTGGGAATACTATTTCTATGTGGACGTCCTGGGTCACCGCAATGATCCGAACGTCGAACGCGCCCTGGCCGCTTTGCAGGCGCAGGTTGCCTACCTGAAGGTGCTGGGTTCCTACCCGGCGCCGTGAGCCCCTCCGATATGACCACCGCATCCAAGCCCCTCGTTGCTCCCGCGCACGTCAGCGCCATCGCGCCTTACCAGGCCGGCAAGCCCATCGAAGAACTGGCCCGCGAATTCGGGCTGGATCCCGCCGGCATCGTCAAGCTGGCGTCCAATGAAAACCCGCTGGGCATGCCCAAGTCGGCGCGCGAGGCCATGCTGGCCGCGGCCGAGTCGCTGGCGCGCTATCCCGATCCCAACGGCTTCGACCTGAAGGCGGCGCTGGCCGAACGCTATGGCGTGCCAATGAGCTGGATCACGCTGGGCAACGGCTCCAATGACATCCTGGAAATCGCGGCGCTGGCGCTGCTGGAGCCGGGCGTGTCGGCGGTGTATGCGCAGCATTCGTTCGCGGTCTATCGCCTGGCGACCCAGGCGCGCGGCGCGCGCCACATCGTGGTGCCGGCTAAGGACTACGGCCATGACCTGGATGCGATGTTCGACGCCATCGCCGACGATACGCGGCTGTTGTTCATCGCCAACCCGAACAACCCGACCGGCACCTTCGTGCCGGGCGACCAGATCGCGGCTTTCCTGGAACGCGTCCAGGCCGCCCACGGCGACCGCGTTACGGTCGTGTTGGACGAGGCCTACAACGAGTACCTCGATCCCGAGTTCCGCTTCGACAGCACGGCGCTGGTGCGCCGCTATCCGAATCTGATCGTGTCGCGCACGTTCTCCAAGGCATACGGCTTGGCGGGCTTGCGCGTGGGCTTCGCGGTGGCGCAGCCGGTCCTGACGGATCTGCTGAATCGCGTGCGCCAGCCGTTCAACGTCAATACGCTGGCGCAGGCTGCGGCCATTGCCGCGCTGCGCGACGCCGCCTACCTGGAAGAGGCCTATGCCTCGAACAAGGCAGGCAAGGCGCAACTGTGCGCCGCGTTCGAGCGCCTGAAGCTGCGCTACGTTCCCAGCTATGGCAACTTCGTGCTGGTGCATGTGGGCGACGCTCCGCGCATCAACCTGGAACTGCTCAAGCGCGGCGTGATCGTGCGTCCGGTTGCCGGCGACGGCTTGCCGGAGTGGCTGCGGGTGTCCATCGGGTTGCCGCAGGAAAACGACCGATTCATCGACGCGCTGAGCGCCATCCTGTCCGCATGAACGACGCGTCACCTAAATCCGATCAGGGGGCCGCTGGCCCCCTGATTCCTGTATTGGCCGTCGTAGGCGTGGGTCTGATCGGCGGTTCCTTCGCTGCGGCCCTGCGCCGGGCAGGGCAGGTTGGCCGGGTGCTGGGGGTAGGGCGCAATGCCCAATCGCTGGCGCGCGCTGTCGAACTGGGATTGATCGACGAGGCCGCCACGGTTGAGGAAGCCGCCGCGCGCGCCGACCTGATCCTGCTGGCGACCCCGGTGGGCGGGCTGGCGGACGTGCTGTCGCGCATGCGTGCGCACCTGCGTCCCGGCGCCGTGCTGACCGATGGTGGCAGCACCAAGGTGGAAGTGGTTGCGGCCGCGCGCGCCGCCCTGGGCGACCGGGCCGCGCAGTTTGTGCCCGGCCATCCCATCGCCGGCGCCGAGCGTACCGGGCCGGAAGCCGCCGATGCGGACCTGTACCGCAAACGCACCGTCATCCTGACTCCGCTGGCCGAGAACGGCGTGGCGTCGCTCGATCTGGTGCGCCGCGCGTGGCAGGCTTGCGGGGCGGACGTGATCGACATGGACGCCGACGCCCATGACCGGGTGCTGGCTTCGGTCAGCCATCTGCCGCACCTGTTGTCCGCGGTCTACATGGAACAGGTGGCCGAGGCTGCCGACGCATCCACGCGCCTGGCTCTGGCGGGCAGCGGCTTTCGCGACTTCACGCGCATAGCCGCAGGTTCGCCGGAAATGTGGCGCGACATCTTTCTGTCCAACCGCGACGCGATGCTGGCCGAACTGGCCGACGTGCGCGCGGTGCTGGATCGTGCCGAACGCGCCATTGCCGAGGGCGATGGCGCGGCTTTGCTGACGCTGCTGGATACGGCGGCCCGCGCCCGCCGCAACTGGCGCAAGGAGTAGCTGACATGGGCGCTTTGCCTTATCTCGATCTGCCGCGCGTGCGGCAAGCGCGGGGCGTGATTGCCCTGCCGGGTTCCAAGAGCATTTCCAACCGGGTGCTGCTGCTGTCCGCCATTGCCGAAGGCAGCACGGTCATCACCGGATTGCTGGATTCCGACGATACCCGCGTCATGCTCGGCGCCTTGCGCCAGCTGGGCGCGCAGGTGTCGGAGCTGGACGCAGGCAGCGTCACGGTGCAGGGCGTGAGCCGCTTTCCGGTGGCAAGCGCCGACCTGTTCATGGGCAATGCCGGCACCGCGATCCGGCCGCTGACCGCCGCGCTGGCGCTGATGGGCGGCGACTACCGCCTGTCGGGCGTGCCGCGCATGCACGAACGTCCCATCGGCGACCTGGTCGACGCGCTCAAGGGCCTGGGCGCCAGCATCGACTACTTGGGTCAGCCCGGCTATCCGCCTTTGCACATCGGCCGCGGCGACATCGCGGCAGACGCGGTCACGCGCGTGCAGGGCTCGGTATCCAGCCAATTCCTTACCGCCTTGTTGATGGCCGCGCCGCTGCAGGCTGGCCGCAGCGGCAAGCCGGTCACGATCGAGGTGTTGGGTGAACTCATCTCCAAACCCTACATCGAGATCACGCTGAACCTGATGGCACGCTTCGGCGTGCAGGTGCGACGCGAGGACTGGAGCCGCTTCGTCATCGAGGGCGGGGCAGCCTACCGCAGCCCGGGGCGGATCGCGGTCGAAGGCGATGCCTCCACGGCCTCTTACTTCCTGGCGTTGGGCGCGATCGGCGGCGGGCCGCTGCGCGTGACCGGCGTCGGCGCCGACAGCATCCAGGGCGACGTCGCCTTCGCTGCCACGCTGGCCGAGATGGGCGCTTCGGTAACCTATGGCCCTGATTGGATCGAAGTGTCGGGCGCACGCGTGGCCCAGGGCGAACGCCTGAGGGCCTTCGACACCGATTTCAACCTGATCCCGGACGCCGCCATGACCGCGGCCGCCCTGGCCCTGTATGCCGACGGCCCCTGCCGCCTGCGCAATATCGGCAGCTGGCGGGTCAAGGAAACCGACCGCATCCACGCCATGCAGACCGAACTGGAAAAGCTGGGCGCGCAGGTGGAATCGGGGCCGGATTGGCTGCGCGTGACGCCGCCGGCGCAGGATGCCTGGCGCGACGCGCACATCGGCACCTGGGACGACCACCGCATGGCCATGTGCTTCTCTTTGGCGGCTTTCGGGCCGGCGGCGGTCCGTATCCTCGATCCGGGTTGCGTCAGCAAGACCTTCCCGGGTTACTTTGATGTTTACGCGGGCCTGGTGACGGCCTAGCGAAGAATTGCCCATGACTTCGATTGCCTCTGAAACTTCTTCTATCGTCCCGGTCATCACCATCGACGGCCCCACTGCGTCCGGCAAGGGCACGGTGGCCCACCGTGTCGCCAAGGCCCTGGGCTGGGACGTGCTGGACAGCGGCGCGCTCTATCGCCTGACCGCCTTGGCGGCGCTCAACCGCGGTTTGTCCGCCGAGGATGAGCCTGCCGTGGCGCGCGTGGCCGAAACCCTGGACGTGCGTTTCGAAGGCCCTCATGTCTACCTCGAAGGCGCGGACGTGGGCCACGAGATCCGCCGCGAGGAAGTCGGCAATTTCGCCTCGCGCGTGGCTGCCTTCCCGGGCGTGCGCCAGGCGCTGCTCGAGCGCCAGCGCGCCTTTCGGGTAGCTCCGGGCCTGGTTGCGGACGGGCGCGACATGGGTACGGTGGTGTTTCCCGACGCGCCCCTTAAGGTGTTCCTGGTCGCCGATGTGGTCGCGCGGGCGCAGAGGCGCTGTAAGCAGTTGATCGAAAAGGGAATTTCTGCTAATCTTGATGACCTCCTACGGGACATGCGCGAGCGGGACGCCCGCGATATGGGGCGAACTACCGCGCCCCTGGCTCCCGCAGCGGATGCACACGTGCTGGATTCGTCTGATTTGACGATTGCGGAAACGGTGCAGGCAATACTGGATTTCTGGAAGAATGCCGCCGCGGATTGAGCAATTGGTTGCAGGTTTTCCGCAAGAATCCTCCGTAGTTTTCTGTTTTTTTTATCGGCCCTGTTCACGCTAGGCGCAACCCCCACGGGCCACCCCGCAAGGGCGAACCGGCAAGCAGGCATTTTGACTCCACTGTGACGGGCAATCCGTTGCGGTGTGTTTTTAACGGCCATTTCGGCCCAATGGATTTCAACCCCATGTCTTCCGTTTCCACTACCGTCGCCACCGGCGGCGAAAGCTTCGCCGACCTTTTCGCACAGAGCCTCAAGAGCCAGGACATGAAGTCCGGCGAGGTCATCAGCGCCGAAGTCGTCCGCGTCGACCACAACTTCGTCGTCGTCAACGCCGGCCTGAAGTCCGAAGCGCTGATTCCCCTGGAAGAGTTCCTGAACGACCAGGGCGAGCTCGAAGTGCAACCCGGCGATTTCGTCTCGGTGGCCATCGATTCCCTGGAAAACGGCTACGGCGACACCATCCTGTCGCGTGACCGCGCCAAGCGCCTGTCGGCCTGGCTGCAGCTGGAAAAGGCCCTGGAAAACGGCGAGCTGGTTACCGGCACCATCACCGGCAAGGTGAAGGGCGGCCTGACCGTCATGACCAACGGCATCCGCGCGTTCCTGCCGGGTTCGCTGGTGGATCTGCGTCCGGTCAAGGACACCACCCCGTACGAAGGCAAGACCCTCGAATTCAAGGTCATCAAGCTCGACCGCAAGCGCAACAACGTCGTTCTGTCGCGTCGCCAGGTGCTGGAAGCCAGCATGGGCGAAGAGCGCCAGAAGCTGCTCGAAACCCTGCACGAAGGTGCTGTGGTCAAGGGCGTGGTCAAGAACATCACCGATTACGGCGCGTTCGTGGACCTGGGCGGCATCGACGGCCTGCTGCACATCACCGACATGGCCTGGCGCCGTGTGCGTCACCCCTCCGAAGTCCTGCAAGTGGGTCAGGAAGTCGAAGCCAAGGTGCTCAAGTTCGACCAGGAAAAGAGCCGCGTCTCCCTGGGCGTCAAGCAGCTGGGCGAAGATCCGTGGGTGGGCCTGGCTCGCCGCTACCCGCAAGGCACCCGCCTGTTCGGCAAGGTCACGAACCTGACCGACTACGGCGCGTTCGTTGAAGTCGAAGCCGGCATCGAAGGTCTGGTGCACGTCTCCGAAATGGACTGGACCAACAAGAACGTCGATCCGCGCAAGGTCGTGACCCTGGGCGAAGAAGTCGAAGTCATGGTCCTGGAAATCGACGAAGACCGTCGTCGCATCTCGCTGGGCATGAAGCAGTGCCGCCAGAACCCGTGGGAAGAGTTCGCCACCAACTTCAAGCGTGGTGACAAGGTCCGCGGCGCCATCAAGTCGATCACCGACTTCGGCGTGTTCGTCGGCCTGCCCGGCGGCATCGATGGCCTGGTTCACCTGTCCGACCTGTCGTGGACGGAAACCGGCGAAGAAGCCGTGCGCAACTTCAAGAAGGGCGACGAGATCGAAGCCGTGGTTCTGGGCATCGATACCGACAAGGAACGCATCTCGCTGGGCATCAAGCAGCTGGAAGGCGATCCCTTCAACAACTTCGTTGCCACCTTCGACAAGGGCGCCGTTGTTCCGGGCACCATCAAGTCCGTCGAAGCCAAGGGCGCTGTTGTCACGCTGTCCGTGGACGTTGAAGGCTACCTGCGCGCTTCCGAGATTTCCTCGGGCCGCGTCGAAGATGCCACCACCGTTCTGAACGCCGGCGAAAACATCGAAGCCATGATCGTCAACATCGACCGCAAGACGCGTTCGATCCAGCTGTCGATCAAGGCCCGCGACAACGCCGAAACCGCCGAAACGATCCAGCGCATGTCTGATGCCAGCGCTTCGTCCGGCACCACCAACCTCGGCGCGCTGCTGAAGGCCAAGCTGGACCAACAGCGCAACGACGGTTAATTCGTGACCAAGTCGGAGCTGATCGCCGCCTTGGCGGCCCGCTATCCTCAGCTGGCCGCCCGCGACACCGATTACGCGGTCAAGACCGTGCTCGACGCAATGACCCAGGCCCTGGCCTCGGGTCAGCGCATCGAGATCCGCGGTTTTGGCAGCTTCTCGCTGTCGCAGCGGTCTCCCCGCATCGGTCGCAATCCGAAATCCGGCGAACAAGTGCTGGTGCCTGGTAAACAGGTGCCGCATTTCAAGGCGGGCAAGGAATTGCGCGAGCGGGTGGACTTGGCCGGCGGCAATGACGAGGACGCTCAATCCTCTGGATCGAGTGAACCGATGCCGTCGATGGTGAGTCTGCACGCCATGCATTGACGGCACGGCAGTAAGGCCGCCTTCGGGCGGATCGGACCGAGAACCTAGCCCCTTGAGCGATCAAGGGGCTTTGTTTTTTGGCGCCAGGCAGGATCCGTCGCTTACAATTGATGGTCTTGAATTCTTTGGAGCATGCGCCATGCGCTACCTAGTCTGGGCCCTGCGATTGCTCGTGTTTGTTGCAGTATTGATGTTTGCCTTGAAAAACACGGATCCGGTCGCCGTGAAGTTCTACGCCGATTACGTGGTGCAGGACGTTCCGCTCATCGTCGTGATGCTGGTCGTGTTCGTGTTGGGCGCCGTGTTCGGCCTGTTGTTGACCGTGCCCGCCGCCATGCGCCGCCGCCGCGAGGCCATGCGCCTGCGCCGTGAACTGGACCGCGTGCAGGCCGCCGTGGCCGGTACCACGCCTGCGGTGCCGCCTGAGGCCGTTGCCCCGATGTCGCCGTTGTAACGCGTGCGCCGGTCGTGTATTCCTTCCGCACTGAATTACCGCAAGAGCCCGCATAGTGGATTTTGAACCTTGGTGGTTGATTTTCGTGCCGGTATTGTTCGCGCTGGGCTGGCTGGCCGCGCGCTTCGATATCCGGCAAATGCTGCGGGAGACCCGCAGCCTGCCCGACTCCTATTTCCGCGGGCTGAACTTCCTGCTCAACGAAGAGCCGGACCGCGCCATCGATGCCTTCGTCGAAGTGGCCAAGCTGGACCCGGAGACCACCGAGCTGCACTTCGCGCTGGGCAGCCTGTTCCGCCGCCGGGGCGAGATGGAGCGCGCCATCCGCGTGCACCAGAGCCTCTTGAACCGTTCCGACTTGCCCGCCGCCGAGCGCGACCACGCGCAGCACGAACTGGCGCAGGACTTCCTGAAAGCCGGCATGTTGGACCGCGCCGAAAGCGGCTTCGAGCAGCTCAAGGACACTCGCTACGCCTTGCCCGCGCTGCGCTCGCTGATCCGCATCTATGAATCCGAGCATGACTGGCCGCGCGCCATCGAAGCCGTGAAGACGCTGCAAGGCTTGGTTGACGAGCCGGTGCCGCAGATCGTGCATTACTACTGTGAACAGGCGCAGACTGCGCTGGCGGCCAAGCCTGCCGACGTCGACGCGGCCCACAAGGCGCTGGACGCCGCCGACCATGCCTTGTCGGCGATCGAGGCCGGTGCGAGCAAGGGCGGCATGGTGCGCACTGCGATGCTGCGCGCCCGCCTGGCCCTGATCGAGCAGGACCCCAAGCGCGAAAGGCTGTACCTGGAGTCGATCATGACCGACGCTCCGGAATACGCTGGTCTGGTCGCCGAACAGATCTTGGCCAACTATCGGGCGGCCAATCAAGAGGAAGCCGGGCTGGACCTGCTGCAGAAGCAGTATGCGCGCCATGCTTCGCTGGACCTGTTCAACGTGCTGTTCCGCGAGCTGCGCGTCCAGCAGGGCGCCGCTCCGTCATGGGCTTTTGCCCGCAGTGCGCTGCGCAGCCATCCCTCGCTGCTGGGGCTGGACCGCTTGCTGGAGGCCGAACTGGCCAATTCGGAAGGCAGCGCCGAGCAGGCGCCGGTGCCAGGCGCCGACCTGACGCTGTTGCGCAGCCTGATACACAAGCATACGCAGCGGCTGGACCGCTACGCATGCCGCAGTTGCGGTTTTCAAGCGCGTCGCTTTTACTGGCAATGTCCCGGCTGCAATGCCTGGGAAACCTATGCGCCGCGCCGTTTGGAAGAACTTGAATGAACTCTTTTCCCGCCGAAGCCATTTCGCATAGCCGTGTTCTCGTGGTGGGCGATGTGATGCTGGACCGGTACTGGTTCGGCGAAGTCGAACGCATCTCGCCGGAAGCGCCGGTCCCCGTGGTGCGCGTGGCGCGCCGCGAAGACCGGCTGGGTGGAGCCGCCAACGTCGCCCGCAACGTGGCGGCCCTGGGCGGCCACGTCACCCTGGTGGGCGTGCTGGGCGAGGATGAGGCGGGCGACAGCGTCCGGCGCTTGTCCGCCGAAGCCGGCATACAGGTTGAACTGGTCGCCGATCCGACCCTGCACACCACCTTGAAAATGCGCGTGTTGGGCCGCCAGCAACAGTTGCTGCGCGTGGACTTCGAGCAGCATCCGGCGCAGGCCGCGCTGGACAACGTCGACGCCGCGTTTGCGCGCCATCTGGCCAATCACGACATCGTGGTGCTGTCCGACTACGCCAAGGGCGTGCTGGCGCGGGTCGAATCGCTGATCGCCCTGGCCCGCAACGCGGGCGTGCCGGTGCTGGTGGATCCCAAGGGCCATGATTACGCCCGCTACCGCGGCGCTACCCTGGTCACCCCCAACCGCTCGGAAATGCAGGAGGCCGTGGGCCGCTGGAATTCCGAGGCCGAACTTACCGATCGCGCGCAGCGCCTGCGTGCCGACCTGGACCTGGAAGCCTTGCTCGTGACGCGGTCCGAGCAGGGCATGACTTTGTTTACCGGCACGGGACGCGATCACATCGACGCCCAGGCGCACGAAGTGTTCGACGTGTCCGGCGCGGGCGATACCGTGCTGGCCACGCTGGCCGTGTCGCGCGCCATCGATCTGCCGTGGGTCGATGCGATGGGCTGGGCCAACAAGGCCGGCGGCATCGCCGTGGGCAAGCTCGGCACGTCCATCGTCACCGCCGCGGAATTGGCAGGAGTATCCTCATGATCGTCGTTACCGGAGCCGCGGGCTTCATAGGCAGCAACCTGGTGCGCGGGCTCAACCGCCGCGGCATCGAGGACATCATCGCGGTCGATGACCTGACCGAAGGCGACAAGTTCGTCAACCTGGTCGATTGCAAGATCGCCGACTACATGGACAAGGACGACTTCCGCCGCCGCGTCCTCGACGGCAGCCTGCACGAAGTCCGCGCCGTGCTGCACCAGGGCGCGTGTTCCGACACGACCGAGCGCAACGGTCGCTACATGCTCGACAACAACTACCGCGTCACGCTGGAGCTGTTCGAGTTCTGCCAAGAGCGCCGCATTCCGTTCCTGTACGCCTCCTCGGCGGCGGTTTATGGGGGTTCGTCCATCTACGTGGAAGATCCCGCCAACGAAGGCCCGCTGAACGTCTACGGCTATTCCAAGCTGCTGTTCGACCAGGTCCTGCGCCAGCGCATGGACAGCCTGACGGCACAGGTCGTGGGCCTGCGCTACTTCAACGTCTACGGCCCGCACGAACAGCACAAGGGCCGCATGGCCTCAGTGGCGTTTCACAACATGAACCAGTTCCTGGAACATGGACACGTGCGCCTGTTCGCTGGCTGGGACGGCTATGTGGATGGCGGCCAGAGCCGCGATTTCATCTCGGTCGAGGACGTGGTTGCGGTCAACCTGCATTTCCTGGACCATCCGGAGCAGTCGGGCATCTACAACTGCGGCACGGGCCGGGCGCAGCCCTTCAACGATGTGGCGGCTGGCGTGGTCAACGCGCTGCGCGCCGAGCGTGGCGAAGCCGAACTGACGCTGGCGCAGCTGGTCGAGCTGGATCTGATCCGCTACATCCCGTTCCCGGACGACCTGAAAGGGCGTTACCAGAGCTACACGCAGGCCGACGTCACGCGTCTGCGCGCGGCGGGATTCCAGGCGCCCATGCGCGATGTGCGGACCGGCGTGACCGAGTACGTGCGCTACTGGCGCGCCCGCAAGTAAGGGCGAGCGGCACCGCGGCAGCGGAGTCTCCACGGAAAAACCACCGTTCGCGGTGGTTTTTTAACGCCTGGCGGTTTGCCGGGGCGGATGTTTCCGTTCACTGCGCCGCTGCGGGCGGAAAGGGTGCCGGCATGATCTGAGCGTGGCGTGACAGCCGTTGCGCCAGACTCCAGGGAGACCTTCCATGAATCCATTTCTTCAATCCGTCGCGGCCCGGCCTGCGCCTCGTGCGCGGTGGCGCAGGCTGCGCTCGTCCACTGGTTCCGGCGCCCGGCCGCGCCCCTTGCGGCAGGTCGTGGGCGCCTTGCTGGTGACGGCCAGCCTGGGCTTTGCCGCGCCGCTGGCGCACGCCCTAGACGTCAATCAGGCCAATGCCCAGCAGCTCGAGGGCGTCCGCGGCATAGGCCCGCGCATGGCGGAGATCATCGTGAAGGAACGCGAACGGGGCGGCAAGTTCGAGTCGCTGAACGACCTGGCTGAACGCGTGCGCGGCATCGGCCCGAAAAAGGCCCAGGCCTTGCAGGAGGCCGGCCTGCTGGTGGGCGGCGCGGGCTCCCAGGTTGGACCAGGCGAGATGGCGGCCAAGCCCGCGGCGGGCAGGGCGGCAGCGGCCAGGTCCGAAGCCAAACCTGAAGCCAAACCGGCGACGTCCCAGCCTGCGGCCCGCGCCCGGCCCTGACAGCGCCGGCCGGCGCGGGTAGCCCTGGCGGGAGCGCGGCTTTTGGCGCCGTGCGCCGCCAGCCGAGGTTATTATCGTCCGCATGACTACTACCTATCCCACTATCGAGCAAACCGTCGGCAACACGCCGCTGGTGCGCCTGCAGCGCATTCCCGGGGCCGCGGGCGCGGCCCGGGGCAATGTCATCCTGGCCAAGCTGGAGGGCAACAACCCCGCCGGCTCCGTGAAGGACCGTCCGGCCCTGTCGATGATCGCGCGCGCCGAAGAGCGCGGCGACATCAAGCCGGGCGACACCCTCATCGAGGCGACCAGCGGCAATACCGGCATCGCCTTGGCCATGGCGGCCGCCATGCGCGGCTACCGCATGATCCTGATCATGCCGGACAACCTGTCGGTGGAACGGCGCGCGGCCATGACGGCCTATGGCGCCGAGCTGATCCTGACGCCGGCGGACAAGGGCGGCATGGAGTACGCCCGCGACCTGGCTTCCGCCATGCAGGCGGACGGCCGCGGGCTGGTGCTGGACCAGTTTGCCAATCCCGACAACCCGCGCGCTCACATCGAGACCACCGGGCCGGAAATCTGGAACCAGACCGAAGGGCGCGTCACCCATTTCGTGAGCGCCATGGGCACCACGGGCACCATCATGGGCGTGTCGACCTACTTGAAGTCGCGCAATCCCGCGGTGCAGGTGGTGGGCGCGCAGCCGGCTGAAGGATCGTCGATCCCGGGCATACGCAAATGGCCCGAAGCCTACCTGCCCAAGATCTTCGACCGCAGCCGGGTGGACGCCTACGAATCCATCGAACAGGCGGAAGCCGAGCAGATGGCGCGCCGGTTGGCGGCGGAAGAGGGCATTTTCGGCGGGATTTCCTCGGCGGGCGCGTTGGTTGCGGCCTTGCGCGTGGCGGAACGCGTCAACGACGCCACCATCGTGTTCATCGTGTGCGACCGCGGCGACCGCTACCTGTCCACGGGCGTTTTCAACTGAACGCCAGACCGTATCCGGGTTGAACAAAACCGCCATGCCGGCATCTGCCGGACATGGCGGTTTTTCATTGGAAGGGCGCGGCGGGCGTCCCGGCCCTTCGCCTGCTTACTCGGGCTGGATGCCGGCGTCCTGCATCACCTTGATCCAGCGCTTGCTTTCCGCAAGGTTGAAGGCTTCCGCTTCCTGGGAGCTCATGGCGCTGGGCAGCGTTCCCTGCGACTTCAGCGCTTCCACCACCTTGGGCGATTGCGAAGCTTCGATCATGGCCTTGTTCAGCTTGGCGATGATGGGCTGCGGCGTATCTTTCGGCGCCCACATGCCGTACCAGGTGACGATGTCGAAGCCGGGCAGGACGCTTTCCGCGATGGTCGGCACGTCGGGCAGTTCAGCCAGGCGCGTCTTGGTCGTGACGGCGATCGGGCGGATCTTGCCGCTCTGGATGAGGGGCAAGGCTGGCGCCAGCGGCGCGTACATCAGGTCCACATGGCCGCCCGCGACGTCGGTCAGGGCCGGGCTGCTGCCGCGGTAGCCGACGTGGGTGATCTTGGCCTTGGTGGAGGTGTTGATCAGCTCGCCAGCCAGGTGCGGCAAGGTGGCGACGCCCGGGGACGCGAAGGTCAGCGAGCCGGGCTGCGCCTGGGCTTGCTTGATCAGTTCGCCAAAGGTCTTGAACTTGGAGTTGGGCGGGACGACGGCCACCATCGGCACCGTGCCCAGCACGCCCACCATCTGGAAGTCCTTGATCGGGTCAAAGCTCAGATTCTTGAATTGGGCCGGGTAGATGCCCTGCACCGAGGGGTTCATCAGCAAGGTGTAGCCGTCGGCAGGCGCCTTGGCCACTTGGGCAGTGCCAATGGTGCCGCTGGCCCCCGCGCGAGTTTCGATCACCAGCGGCTGGCCCAGGATCTCTCCCATCTGGACCGCGATCACGCGGCCGACCACGTCCGTCGGTCCGCCTGCCGCCCACGGCATGATCACGCGTATGGGCTTGTCGGGATAGGCCGCCTGGGCGTAGGCGTTTGCTGCCGGCAGGGCTGCCGTGGCGATCGCCGAGCATGCCGCGGCGAGGAAGGTGCGTTTGTTCATCTACTGTCTACTCCTACAAAGGTGAGATTGGCCGAGGGCAGAGCTGCTTGCAGCATCGCCTTGGCCTCGGTCAGCTGTTTCCCCGTGGTGGCTTCGTTCTTCAGCATCCGGCTCAGTGGGCCGGCCACCACGATGGCAAAGGGTTGTTCGTATGCCCGGAATCCGAGCGAAATGGACATCACGTCCTCGACGTTCTCACCCACCGAGCGCTGCCAGCCGCGCGCCACGCCTGCTTCCAGGTCGCGGTCGAAGGCTTCCTGGCTGGTCAGCGTGCTGTCGGTGTAGGCGGCAAAACCGCTGTAGGCCTTGAACCACTTCTGCCGTTCGTCCTGGGACAGCACCGACAGCAGCGCCTTGCCGGAGCTGGTCGCGTGCACCGCCTTGAAGCCGCCGGGCTGATGGGAGAAGCGGATCGTCTGCTTGGATTCCGCGACGATCAGGTACACGACCTTGTCGTCCGCCAGCTTGGCCAGCAAAGCCGTCTCGCCCGTGATGTCGCGCACCCGGTCCAGCACCGGTTCGATCACCGCGTTGAGCGGGTCGCTGTGGCAGATCAGGGTGGCCACGTGGATCAGCTTCTGGGTCGGGTAATAGCCATGCTTCTTGCCGATTTCATAGAGATAGCCGCGCGCCACCATGGTTTTCAGGAGGCCATGGCAGCTGGAGAGCGGAATCTCCATCTGGGCAGCGATTTCGCTGTACAGCAAGGGCTTCTGCTCCTCGGCGAAGAGGTTCAGCACATCCAGCACTCGGCCTGCGGTTTTCACATCCATGATGTTAGTATCCTATACGTGATAAATTTATGTCAAACGGCATTCAATCGACCAGGAGTCGCAGCATGAGATGGAACAACCGCCCTGAGGGATCGAACTGGGGAGATTTCGGGCCTGACGACCAGCGAGGTTGCCTGAATTACATCACCCCCGCGAACGTGCTGAGCGGCATGCGGGAAGTGCGCGAAGGACTGAGCTTCTGCCTGTCGCTGCCGCTGGATTACCCGGGCGGGAATGGCGTGAATGTGCGGCGTCATCCACCCAAGCTGCGGCCTACCGAGAGGGACGGCGACCAGTACCTGAATTTTCCGTTGGGACGCCTGCGGCCGGGATGCGTCGATGTGCTCAGCGATGACATCGTCGAAATGAGCTTGCAGTATTCGACGCAATGGGATTCGCTGGCCCACGTGGGCGCGCTGTTCGACGCCAATGGCGACGGCCTGCCCGAGCGCGTCTACTACAACGGCTACCGGCCCAACGAGCATGTAGTGGGTCCGGTGGACTACGACGTGGACAATGGCTACGCCAAGACCGATCTGGGCCAGGGGCCGGCCTCCAACGCCAAGAAGCTGGACATCACCCAGCTGGCTGAGTCATGCCTTCAGACGCGCGGTGTGATGGTCGATCTGGCGCGCCACTACGGGCGGGAGCAGAAATCGGTCGGCTATGACGACCTGATGCGCATACTCGAAGCAGACCGGATCGAGATCGAACGCGGCGATATCGTGTTGTTCCATACGGAATTCGGCGACGCCCTGCTGGAAAAGAACCGCGAACCCGACCCGCATACGCTGCACGAGATCTGCGCCGGCCTGGACGGCAGCGACGAGAAGCTGCTGCAATGGATCACGGACTCGAAAGTCGCGGCCATGGCGTCGGACAACCACGCCCTGGAAATCTATCCGACGCAGAAGCCCAACGCCTGCTGCGCCGCGCTGCCTCTGCACCACCATTGCATCTTCAAGCTCGGGATGCCGATAGGCGAGATGTGGTACTTGGGCGCCCTTGCCCGCTGGCTCGCCGCCAACGGCCGCAACCGCTTCCTGCTGACAGCGCCGCCGCTGAACCTGCCCGGCGCCGTGGGTTCGCCCGTGACGCCTGTCGCGACGGTGTAAAGCGGGCCGCGGCGTTGGACGCCGCGGCTCAAGGGCCTTTCCTTTCAGCGGCCCACGCGGGCTTCGATCTCGCTTGCCAGATCCGCCACGGAGGTCGCGTAGAAATAGCTGCGGTTGTACTTGGTGAGCGCGAAGAAGTTGGGCGTGCCGACGCGATATTGCGCCGTGCCTCGGGCTTCCTCGACCAGATCGACCACGCCCAGCGGCTGGTTGCCCCAGCCCGTGGCCGTCGCGCCCGGCTGCAGGCGGGCGCCCGCCGCCGTGAGCGTGCCCCAGCTTTGCTTGGGTTCCAGCCCGCCGTCAACCAGCGGCGCGGGATCCGCGGGCAGCACCACCGGGGCGAACACCGGCAGTCCGCGCTGCCAGCCGTGCTGCGACAGGAAGCTGCCCACGGACATGATCGCGTCGCGCGTGTTGTTGCTCAGGTCGATATGGCCGTTGTCGTCGCCGTCCACGGCGTAATGCATGACGCTGGTGGGCATGAACTGGGGCATGCCGATGGCGCCCGCGTAGGAGCCGCGCGTTTCCAGATCCAGCTTGTCCTTCATGACCAGGGTCAGGAAATCTGCCAGTTGCCCGCGGAACATGGTGGCGCGTTCGGGCTTGGCCGGGTCCGGATAGTCGAAGGCCAGGGTGGTCAGCGCGTCCAGCACGCGGAAATTGCCCATATTGCGGCCATACAGCGTTTCCACGCCGATGATCGAGGCGATCACGGGCGCCGGGACGCCGAAGCGTTGCGCCGCCTGGTTGAGCAGGTCGCGGTTCTCGTTGTAGAACTCCACGCCCCAGCCGATGCGCTTGGGTTCGACGAAGCGCGAGCGGTAGGTGAGCCAGCTGCGCCAGATCTTCTTGCCCGGCGGCGACGGCGCGATCAGGCGCGCCACCGTGGCGTTGTAACGCGACCCGGCCAGCGCCGCGACCATGGGGTCCAGCGGCAGTTGGCGTTCGGTGGCCAGGTTTTCCACGAAGGAACGGACTTCAGGCCGCAGCGCACCATTGGCGCCCAGCGCGGCCGGGGCGTCGTCCGCCAGGTCAGAACCAGGTGTCGGCGCACTGGGACCGATGCGGATGGGAGCCGGGGTTGATTCGGCGGCCGGCTGGCCGGCGAGGGTATTGGGGGCAGTGGGGGCGGTGGTGGAGCAGCCCGCCAGCAGGGCGGAAAGCGTTCCGAGTTGCAGTAATCGCCGACAGATGAACATAATCTTCCTTATGGAGACCATGTATCTTACCCACCCGGCATGCCGCCTGCATGAAATGGGCAGTTGGCATCCCGAAAGCCCCCAGAGGCTGGACGCCATCTCTGACCAGTTGCTCGCCAGCGGATTGATGCCCTATCTGGATGACCGCCAGGCGCCGCAGGCATCCCGCCATGACATATTGCGGGTGCACACTGTCCAGTATCTGAACAGTTTGCGCGAACATTTGCCGGAGCAAGGGTATTTCCCTATCGATCCGGATACGCTGATGAATCCCCACACCTACGAGGCCGCCCTGTACGCGGCCGGGGCGGGCGTGGCGGCGGTGGACGCCGTGATGGGCGGGGAAGCCCGTACCGCGTTCTGCGCGGTGCGGCCTCCCGGGCATCACGCCTGCCGTTCCCAGGCCATGGGATTCTGCTTTCTGAATAACGTCGCCATTGCAGCGCAGCATGCGCTGGACTTCCACGGCCTGTCGCGCGTGGCCATCGTCGATTTCGACGTGCACCATGGCAACGGCACCGAAGACATCTTCGCCGGCGACGACCGGGTGCTGATGTGCAGCTTCTTTCAGCACCCCTTCTTTCCCAACAGCGGTACCGAGAATCCGGCCTCCAACATGCTGAACGTGCCGGTGGCCGCCTATACGGGAGGCGCCGCGGTCAAGACCATCGTGACGGACACCTGGCTGCCTGCCCTGGAAGCGCATAGGCCCGAGCTGATCCTGGTGTCGGCCGGTTTCGATGCGCATCGCGAAGATGACATGGGCCAGATGGGCCTGGTCGAGGCCGACTACGCCTGGATAACCGAACAACTCGTGGAGGTGGCCGAGCGCCACTGCCAGGGGCGGATCGTCAGCACGCTCGAGGGCGGTTACAACCTGTCCGCCCTGGGCCGCAGCGTGGTCGCGCATATACGAGCGCTTGCGAAGCTGTAGAATCAAGAAAAAATTGTGCAATGCGATCCCGGCGCATGCCGGGTAATTATTTTTCCATTTGGAGGCAGCGGGATGAAGGTATTGGTACCTGTCAAGCGCGTCGTTGACTACAACGTCAAGGTGCGCGTCAAGTCTGATCAAACCGGCGTGGATATCGCCAATGTGAAGATGTCCATGAACCCCTTCGACGAGATTGCCGTCGAGGAAGCGACCCGCC
>NZ_JBARYB010000154.1:0-11054 GCF_049647645.1 Achromobacter sp. | reverse complement strand
CTCAACGCCAGCACCGGCCGGCTGCGCTGGACCGCGCCCTGCGCGCGCGCATTGACCGGCGCGGGGCTGGTCGCGGGCTTTCTGTCCGGCTTGCTGGGCGTGGGTGGCGGCTTCGTCATCGTGCCCGCGCTGCGGCGCGCCACGGACCTGACCATGCAGACCATCGTCGGCACCTCGCTGGCGGTGATCGCGCTGGTGTCCGCCAGCGGCGTCGTGGCCTCGGCGGCGGGCGGGCATCTGGATTGGCGCATCGCGGCCCCGTTCACGGCGGCTGCGGTGCTGGGCATGCTGACTGGCCGCAAGGTGGCGGACCGTTTTCCACCGCGACGCCTGCAGCAGAGCTTTGCGCTGTTCGCGGGCGTGGTGGCCGTGGCGATGCTGGTCAAGGGCGTGCTGGCGCTGCTGACGGCCGCGTAAGGCCGCCAGCAGCGCCGCTTACTCGTAGGTCCGGATGTCGTCGATGACCTTGCCGTCGTTCGGCAGGCCATCCGCATCCACCCATTCCACGTCGCTGCGCAGCTTGGTTACATCGCGCACCGACTCCGCGATGCGCTTGCCCAGCTCTTCGCTACGCACACGGGATTCCACCTTGAGCACCATGCGGTCGGACCCCGTGCTGCCGCTGATCACCAGCCGCGCGCGCAGGATCTCGGGATGGCGGCGCGCCACGTCGGCGACCTGCGACGGATGCACGAACATGCCGCGCACCTTGGTGGTCTGGTCCGCGCGGCCCATCCAGCCCTTGATGCGGGTATTGGTGCGGCCGCAAGGCGAGATGCCGGGCATGACGGCGGACAGGTCGCCGGTGCCGAAGCGCACCAGCGGGTAGTCGGGATTCAGCGTGGTGACCACGACTTCGCCGACCTCGCCGTCCGGCACCGGCTCGCCGGTGCCGGGGCGCACGATCTCGACGATGATGTCCTCGCCCAGTACCAGGCCTTCGCGCGCCGGGGTTTCAAAGGCGACCATGCCCAGGTCGGCGCTGCCGTAGGCCTGGTAGCCGTCGATGCCGCGCGCGGCCAGCCAGTCGCGCAGGGATGGCGGAAAGGCTTCGCCGGACACCAGCGCGCGGCGCAGCGAATCGAGCTTCACGCCTAGTTCGTCGGCCTTTTCCAGAATGATCTTGAGAAAGCTGGGCGTGCCGGTATAGCCGGTGGGCGCCAGGTCCTGGATCGCGCGCACCTGCTGTTCGGTCTGGCCGGTGCCGCCGGGAAACACGGTGCAGCCCACCGCGTGCGCCGCGGTTTCCATCATGGAACCGGCGGGCGTGAAGTGATAAGAAAAACAGTTGTAGGCGAGCTCACCGGAGCGGAACCCCGCCGCGTGCAGGGCGCGGGCAAAGCGCCAGTAGTCGCCGCGCGCGCTCTCCGGCTCATAGATGGGGCCGGGGGATGCGAACACGCGCATCGCCTCGCCCCAGCCGATGGCGGAGAAGCCGCCGAAGGCCTTTTTTGGTCCGGCCGGCGCCGCCGCGTCATCGCGGCTGTGCTGCTGGCGTTCCAGCAGTTCGTGCTTGCGCAGCACCGGCAGGCTTGCCAGCGCGGCGCGCGACGTGATGGTGGCGGGGTCGATGCCGCGCAACTGCTCGGCGATGGCCGGCGCCCGGGCCATGGCCCGGGCGATCGCGCCGGGCAGGGCGGCCATCAGCTCGCGCTCGCGTTGCTCGGGCGCTCTGGTTTCCAGAACATCGAAAAACTCGGACATGGGATCGCACCTTCCAGGAATCACGCCAACCAGCGCTTGCGCCGGCGGTAGAACTTGTTGTCGCGGAAACTCTTGCGTTCGCCGCTGGATATGCCCAGGTAGAACTCCTTCACGTCCTCGTTCTGGGCCAGGTCGGCTGCGGCGCCGTCCATCATCACGCGGCCGTTTTCAAGGATGTAGCCGTAATCGGCGTAGCGCAGCGCGATGTTGGTGTTCTGCTCGGCCAGCAGGAAGCTGACGCGCTCGCGCTGGTTCAGGTCGCGCACGATCTCGAAGATCTCTTCGACGATCTGCGGCGCCAGGCCCATGGAGGGCTCGTCTAGCAAAATCATGTTGGGGTTGGCCATCAGCGCGCGGCCGATGGCGGTCATCTGCTGCTCGCCGCCCGAGGTGTAGCCGGACTGGCTGGTGCGGCGCTGCTTCAGCCGCGGAAAATACTGGTAGACGCGTTCCAGCGCCGCCGCGGTATCGCCGCGGCTCATGCTGCGCGTATAGGCGCCGGTCAGCAGGTTTTCCTCGATGGTCAGGTGGGCAAAGCAATGCCGGCCTTCCATCACCTGCACCACGCCGCGCTTGACCAGCTCCGCCGGCGACAGCTTTTCGATGCGCTGGTCGCGGTACTGGATATGGCCCTTGGTGACATCGCCGCGCTCGCCCTTGAGCAGGTTTGAGATGGCGCGCAGCGTGGTGGTCTTGCCCGCGCCGTTGGCGCCCAGCAAGGCCACGATCTTGCCTTCCGGCACTTGCAGGGAAACACCCTTGAGCACCAGGATCACGTGGTTGTAGATCACCTCGATGCCGTTCACGTCGAGCAGCACCTTGGGGGTGTCTGCGGGTACTGCGGAAGTCGTTGCAGCGGTCATGGCTGTTCCTGCGGCTTGGTGGCCGCCGGCCCCGTTATCCAGGGCCGGCGGCCGGTTCACATCAGTTCTCGCAAGTGCGGGGCGTGATGTTCTTTTCTTTCGCGTATTTCGCTGCGCCTTCCTTGACCATCGGGTCCAGGATGGTCTTGTCCGACTGATACCAATCGGAGACCACCTTGAACTTCGCGCCGTCCCACTGCACGATGCGAGCCCAATCGTCGCCCTTGTGGTTGCTGCACGAGGTCTTGACCGGACGCATGATCTGGCCGAAGCCCAGCTTGTCGAGCTTTTCCTGAGTCAGGTTCAGGTTCTCGAAGCCCCAACGCACCTGCTCGGGCGTCAGCGCCTTGCCCTTGCCGTACTTCTCCTGCGCGGTGCGGATCGCTTCCACCTGCAGCATCGAGATCATCATGCCGCGGGTATGGGCGATGGTGCCCAGCGTGGTCTTGCCGGTCTTGTCCGCGCCCTGGCCCTTGTCGTAGACGAACTTCTTCAGGTCGTCGTAGACCTTGTCGTGCTCGGCGCCGCTGTTGTGGATCGTGATGGCGTTGTAGCCCTTGGCGACATCGCCCAGGTCCTTCACGTCGCCTTCGGAGCCGGCCCACCAGATCGCGTACATCTTGTCTCGCGGATAGCCGCTGGCCTGGGCTTCGCGGATCGCGGTCGGCGTCATGATGCCGGCGCTCCACAGCAGCACGTAGTTGGGACGGGCCTGGCGGATCTGCAGCCAGGTGGACTTCTGTTCCACGCCGGGGGCGGTCACCGGATAGAGCACCAGCTCGAAGCCTTCCTTGGCCGCGCGCTTCTGCAGCAGGGGGATCGGCTCCTTGCCATAAGGCGAGTCGTGGTAGACCAGGGCGATCTTCTTGCCCTTCAGCTTGTCCATGCCGCCTTCTTTCTTGGCGATGTCCTGGATCATCACGTCAGCCGCGGTCCAGTAGGTGCCGAGCAGCGGGAAGTTCCATTCGAATACGCTGCCGTCGACCGACTGCGACAGGCCGTAGCCCATCGTTTCGACCGGCACCTTGTCGACCATGGCCTTGTCGCTGACGGCGAAAGTGATGCCGGTGGACTGGGTGTCGAAGCCCGATGCGCCGGTGCCCTTGCTCTTCAGGCGCTCGTAGCATTCCACGCCGCGGTCGGTGGCGTAGGCGGTTTCGCACTCTTCGTACGTGATCTTGACGCCGTTGACGCCGCCGTCGCGCTCGTTGACCAGCTTCAGATAATCCAGCTTGCCGTCGGCCCAGGGGATGCCCAAGGGGGCGAAGGACCCGGTGCGATACACCAGCAACGGAACGAACTGCTCTTCCGCCGCCATTGCCGGCGTGGCCACGGCGCCTGCGGCGCCGGCTGCGGCCATCAAAGCTGCCGCCAACTTCAGGTTAAGACGCTTCATCTCCATTTACCTCCTGCGTGGTGCTTGGGTCAGTAAACCCTGGGACACCGGGATTGGCCCGGTCTTGAGCCGGGTATTCAGGGCGGGTCCGCCGCGCTTGTGCCGCCGCGGACCGCGGAAATCAATGCGAAATCAATGCGGGAACGGCCAGATGCGCAACTTCTCCTTGCCGATGCTCCAGAGTCTGGCCAGCCCATGGGGTTCGGCGATCAGGAAGAACACGATCAGCGCGCCGAACACCATGTGCTCGATGTGCGCCGCCGTGTCCACCGACAGCGGAATGCCCAGCATGTGCGGAATATTGGACAGCGCCACCGGCACCAGCACGATGAAGGCCGCGCCGAAGAAGCTGCCGATGATCGAACCCAGCCCGCCGATGATCACCATGAACAGCAGCTGGAACGAACGCGTCAGGTCGAACGCCAGCGGTTCCCAGGAACCCAGGTGGATGTAGCCCCACAAGGCCCCGGCCACGCCGACGATGAACGAGCTGACCGCGAAGGCCGTGAGCTTGGCGTACATGGGGCGGATGCCGATGACCGAGGCCGCCACGTCCATGTCCCGGATCGCCATCCATTGGCGGCCGATGGCGCCGCGCACCAGGTTCTTGGCCAGCAGGCTGAACACCACCACCAGGATCAGCACGAACAGGTACTTCTCCAGCGCGCTCTGCACCGGCAGGCCGAAGGCCGTCAGCGGCGGCACCGAAACGTTGCCGGACGACGAGTAGTTGGTGAAGAAGGGGATGCGCAGGAATGCCCAGTCCACGAAGAACTGCGCGGCCAGCGTCGCCACCGCCAGGTACAGGCCGCGAATACGCAGGCTGGGTATGCCGAAGATCACGCCCACGATGGTGGCGAAGAAGCCGCCCAGCAGAATCTGGATGACCAGCGGCATGCCGGGAAAGCGCACGCCGAAGTTCCAGGCGGCGTAGGCGCCCACCGCCATGAAGGCGCCGGTGCCCAGCGAGATCTGGCCGCAATAGCCCACCAGGATGTTCAGGCCCACGGCAGCCAGCGCCAGGATCAGGAACGGGATCAGGATGGCGCGCAGCAGGTAGTCGCTGGCCATGGCCGGGATGGCGACGAACGCCACCGCCAGCAGCAGCCAGATGAAGATGCGGTCCTGGCGGATCGGGAAGATCTGCTGGTCAGCGCGATAGCTGGTCTTGAATTGGCCGTTTTCGCGATAGAACATTTTTTTATCCTAGAGGGCCTGTGGGCTCAGACGCGGTCGATGATCTTCTCGCCGAACAGCCCTTGCGGACGGAACAGCAGGAACACCAGCGCCAGCACATAGGCGAACCAGATTTCGATACCGCCGCCTACCAGCGACCCCAGATAGACCTCGGACAGCTTTTCGCCCACGCCGATGATCAGGCCGCCCAGGATGGCGCCCGGCACCGAGGTCAGGCCGCCCAGGATCACCACCGGCAGCGCCCGCAGCGCCGCGGTGGACAGCGTGAACTGCACGCCGAACTTCGAGCCCCAGATGATCCCCGCCACCAGCGCCACCAGCCCCGCCACGCTCCAGACGATCACCCAGATGCGGTTCAGCGGAATGCCGATGGATTGCGCGGCCTGGTGGTCGTCGGCCACCGCGCGCAGCGCGCGGCCGGTCGAGGTGTACTGGAAGAACAGGGCCAGCGCGGCCACCAGCAGGGCGGCGATCACCGCCGCCGTCAGGTCTTCCAGGTTGATCAGCAGTCCGCCCTCGAACACGGAGTCCAGGATCATCAGCGGATCCTTGGGCATGCCGACGTTGATGGAATACACCGAGCTGCCGAACGTGATCTGGCCCAGACCGTCCAGGAAGTAGCTGATGCCCAGCGTGGCCATCAGCAGGGTGGTGGCCTCCTGGTTGACCAGGTGGCGCAGCACGAAGCGTTCGATGGCGACCGCCAGCAGGAACATCACGATGGCGCTGACGATGAAGGCCAGCACGTTGGCCAGGATCATGTTGTCAAAGCCGAACCAGCGCGGCAGCCACTCCGAGAAGCGCGCCATCGACAGCGCCGCCACCAGCACCATCGCGCCCTGCGCGAAGTTGAAGACGCCGGACGCCTTGAAGATCAGTACGAAGCCCAGGCCGATCAGGGCATACAGCATGCCGCTCATCAGGCCGCCGAATAAGGTCTCTAGAAAAAATCCCATGTCTGTCCGCCTTAGTGCGACACGCCGAGATAGGCGCGGATGACGTCTTCGTTTGCGCGGACTTCGTCCGGCTTGCCGTCACCGATCTTCTTGCCGTAGTCCAGCACCACGACGCGATCCGAGATGTCCATGACCACGCCCATGTCGTGCTCGATCAGCACGATGGTGGTTCCGAACTCGTCATTCACATCCAGGATGAAGCGGCTCATGTCCTGCTTCTCTTCGATGTTCATGCCGGCCATGGGCTCGTCCAGCAGCAACAGGCGCGGCTCCATCGCCAGCGCGCGGCCCAGGTCCACGCGCTTTTGCAGGCCGTAGGGCAGGCGGCCGACGGGCGTCTTGCGGTAGGCCTGGATTTCCAGGAAGTCGACGATGTTCTCGACGAACTCGCGGTGCTTGATCTCTTCGCGCTCGGCCGGGCCGAGGCGGAAGGCCTGGGCCAGCAACCCGCACTTCATGCGCAGGTTGCGCCCGGTCATGATGTTGTCCAGCACGCTCATGCCCTTGAACAGCGCCAGGTTCTGGAACGTGCGGGCGATGCCCATTTCAGCGGCGCGGCGCGGGTTCATGCGCGAGAAGCGCTCGCCGCGGAACTCGATGCCGCCTTGCTGCGGCGTGTAGACGCCGTTGATGACGTTGAGCATCGAGCTCTTGCCGGCGCCGTTGGGGCCGATGATGGCGCGGATCTCGTGTTCGCGCACATTGAAGGAAATGTCCGTCAGCGCTTTCACGCCGCCGAAGGACAGCGAGATGTTCTGCATGTCCAGCATGATGTCGCCGATGCGCTGGTCGCGGTCGTTGTTGCTCATGATCTCTACGCGGCCTTGGCGGTGATGGCGGGGAAGGTCTTGACTGGGCGGATCTTCAGGTCCGCCGAGATCTTGCCGGTGCGTCCGTCTTCGAATTTCACTTCGGTTTCGATGAACTGCGACTGTTTGCCGCCAAACAACGCGTCGATCAGCACGCCGTACTTCTGCGCGATGAAGGCGCGGCGCACCTTGCGCGTGCGGGTCAGCTCGTCGTCGTCCGGATCCAGTTCCTTGTGCAGGATGAGGAAGCGGCTGATCTGCGAGGCCGACAGCTTGGGATCGGTGGCCAGGTCGGCGTTGACCTGCTCCACGCATTCCGCGATCAGCTGATAGACCTCGTCCTTGGAGGCCAGGTCGGTGTAGCCGGCATAGGGCATGCCGCGGCGCTCGGCCCAGTTGCCCACGGCTTCCAGGTCGATGTTGATGAAGGCGCACACGTCTTCGCGGTTGGCGCCGAAGGCGACCGCTTCCTTGATGTGCTGGAAGAACTTGAGCTTGTTCTCGATGTACTTCGGCGCGAACAGGCTGCCGTTGGCGAGCTTGCCCACGTCCTTGGCGCGGTCGATGATCTTCAGCTGGCCGTCGGTGTCCAGATAGCCCGCATCGCCCGTGTGGAACCAGCCATCGGCGCTGCGCGCCTCGGCGGTCGCCTCGGGGTTGCGGTAGTACTCCTTGAAAAGGCCCGGGCTTTTGACCAGGATCTCGCCGTTGTCGGCGACGCGGATCTCCACGCCGTCGACGGGCGGGCCCACGGTGTCGTCGCGCACCTTGCCGTCGGGCTGCACGCAGACGAAGACCGAGGTCTCGGTGGAACCGTACAGCTGCTTGAGGTTGATGCCGATGGAGCGGTAGAACACGAACAGGTCGGGGCCGATGGCCTCGCCCGCGGTGTAGGCCACGCGCACCCGGCTCATGCCCAGCGCGTTGCGCAACGGGCCGTAGATCATCATGTTGCCCAACGCATAGCGCATGCGGTCCCAGGCGCTGACCTGCTCGCCGTCCAGGATCCGGGTGCCCACGCGGCGCGCGAGCTTCATGCAGGCCGCGAACAGCTTGCGCTTGATCAGGCCCGCGTCTTCCATGCGGATCATCACATGCGTCAGCAGGCCTTCGAGCACGCGCGGCGGCGCGAAGTAGTAGGTCGGTCCGATGTCGCGCATGTCGATCGACACGGTGTCGGGCGACTCGGGATGGTTCACCGTGAAACCCGTGACCAGCAGCTGCGTGTACGAGAACATGTTCTGGCCGATCCAGGCGGGCGGCAGATAGGCCAGCACGTCTTCCTGGTCAGTCAGATTTTCCATCTCGGACACGGCGCGCGCGCGGTCGATCAGCGCATGGTGCGTGAGCACCACGCCCTTGGGCTTGCCGGTGGTGCCCGAGGTGTAGAACATGGCGGCCGGATCTTGCGGCTGCACGGCGGCCACTGCCTGCTCGAAGAAATCAGGATGCTGGCTGGCGTATTCACGGCCCAGTTCTTCCAGCTGCTCATACGAGCGCAGCATGGGGTCGGAGTAGTGGCGCAGGCCGCGCGGATCGTCGTACACCACGTGCTTGAGCGCGGGGCATTGTTCGAGGACCTCCAGCATCTTGTCGACCTGTTCCTGGTCTTCAACGATGGCCACGCTGATCTCGGCGTCTTGCAGCACGTAGACCATTTCCTGGGCGACGGCGTCCTGGTAGAGCGGCACGGGGATCGCGCCCAGCGACTGCGCGGCCATCATCGCCATGTACAGGCGCGGGCGGTTCTCGCCGATGACGGCCACGTGCATGCCGGGCTTGATGCCCAGCGCGGCCAATCCATGCGCGACGTGCCGGACATGCTCCGCCACTTCGGACCACGTAAGGGTTTGCCAGATCCCCAGATCTTTTTCGCGTATGGCGGGCCGCGACCCGCGAACGCTGGCATGCGTGAACAGCAACGCCGGAAAGGTATCCAGCGCAGCCGGCATCCGTGCAGATGCGGGCGGTGTATGTGCCACGATGTCTCCTCCGGTTTGGGCGCATCGGGCCAGGAGTCCGCGTGAGCGGCAGTGGCAATGAAGCGCTTGACCAGTTGGTTTTAGATTTACGGCAGGAGTTAAGGTATAAGGTTGGGTTGCTACCAACTGTCACCATCGCGACATTCAAGGAACTTTTAGGGTATTCCCGATGCAGCTAGCCGACTCCCTGCAACTCGCCGCCGCCTGGTTTCGCGTGCTCAGCCGCGACCAACAAGAGCGCGTCGAGCGGGACCTGACCGTGCAGCAGGTGGTTGCCGGGTCGATCATAGAGCGCAAAGGTGAACTCGCACAGGCTTGGATCGGCGTGCTGGCGGGACTGGTCAAGGTTTCGGTGGGCAACGCCGAAGGCAAGGTGGCATCGCTGACCGGCGTGCCGGCCGGCGGTTGGATAGGCGAAGGCTCGCTGCTCAAACGCGAGATCCGCAAGTACGACATCGTGGCGCTGCGGGATTCGGTGGTGGCGCGCCTGCCGGCCGCAACATTCGACTGGCTGCTGGACAGCAGCATCCCGTTCAACCGCTATCTGCTCCATCAATTGAATGAGCGCGTGGCGCAGTTCATCGGCAAGGCGGAGTACGACCGCCTGCTGGATCCGGACGCGCGCGTGGCCCGCTGCCTGGCCGAGCTGTTCAACCCTTTGCTATACCCCGGCATGGGCATGCGCCTGGCCATTACCCAGGAAGAGGTAGGCTATCTGGCCCGGGTATCGCGGCAGCGCGCCAACCAGGCGCTGCGCAAGCTGGAAGAGGCTGGCCTGCTCAATGTGGAATACGGCGCGGTGCGGGTGCTGGACCTGGATGGCCTGAAACAATACGGGTCGGACCGGGACGTGGCCGAGAGCGAACCGGCCTAGGCGCCGTCTGCTCGAAAAAAACTCCTTGACGATAAATAGCGCGCTATTTAATATTGCGCAATGAAATCTCGATCCAAAGCCAAGGCCGCATTCAACCCGCTGCTGCTGGACAGCCAGCTGTGCTTCGCCCTGTACTCGACCTCGCTGGCGATGAACAAGGTCTACCGCAAGCTGCTGCGCGGCCTGGACCTGACCTATCCGCAGTACCTGGTGATGCTGGTGCTGTGGGAGGGCGACGAAATTACGGTGACGGATATCGGCGAACGCCTGTTCCTGGATTCCGCCACGCTGACGCCGCTGCTCAAGCGCCTGGAAGCGGCGGGCCTGGTGACGCGCAAACGCGCCGTGGAAGACGAGCGCCAGGTGATCGTCGGGCTGACGCGCCAGGGCCGCGAGCTGCGCGCGCAGGCCCAGGCCGTGCCGCACTCCGTCGCGAACGCGGCGCAGTGTTCGCTGGAAGAGGCGCAAGGTATGATGAAAACGCTGCATGCGCTGCGAGAGAAGCTGACCGCAAGTCTTTGAAGTGGCGGGCCATGCCCGCTATTGCTGGATTCAATAAATAGTGCACTATTTAATATTGCACTATTCAATTAGTAAGGGCCGCAGCGGGATGTCCCGTCTGGCCTGGCAGTCCAACCTCCACTTTCCAATGAAGGAAACGCATCATGTCTATCGAAAAAGTGCTGTACCGCGCCCATGCGCACGTAACCGGCGGCCGTGAAGGCACGGGCGCAACGGACGACGGCAACCTGAACGTCAAACTGACCACGCCGAAGGAACTGGGCGGCGCGGGCGCGGCCGGCACCAATCCGGAACAGCTGTTCGCCGTGGGCTATTCGGCATGCTTCATGGGCGCCATGAAATTCGTCGCCGGCCGCGACAAGATCGCCATGCCGTCCAACGCGACGATCGACGGCGCTGTTGGCATCGGTCCTATTCCTACGGGGTTCGGGATCGAAGTCGAATTGAAGATTTCGTTGCCGGGGATGGAGCGGGCCGAGGCCGAGAAGCTGGTGGCTGCGGCGCATATCGTTTGCCCTTATTCGAATGCTACGCGTGGCAATATTGATGTGACGTTGACGATTGTTTGATCGTTGATGGGTTGTTGATGGTTTATGGCGGGCGGCTTTGTACATAGGCCGCCCGTCGTCGCGTGCGGCGTGGCGGCTCGCGCCCACGATTGCGGTCCGGAGCGTTCGCTCCGGACTTCCCCGTCGTCATCCTCGTCCTCGCCTTCGGCGACTCCTTCGGATTCCCTCGGGCGCATCGAGGT
>NZ_JBARYB010000153.1:0-4714 GCF_049647645.1 Achromobacter sp. | reverse complement strand
GAAGCGGCCGCGGCCGCGGGATCGCTGCAGGAGCAGGCGCAGCGCCTGGCCGAGGCGGTGGCCGTGTTCAAGATCAACGCGGGCGAAGTGATCGAAGTCCCCGCGCACCAACTGTCGGGTGGTTACGCCGCGCCGACGCTGACGCAGGTGTGACGCCAGTCTTCTGACGTTTGCAACAGGACCGCGGCCGCGGTCCATGTGCTTTGCGTCTTGGTGGGCGCAAAACTCATGCGCACGTTAAGTTTTCGAAAACTTGGCCGTTAACAACAATAACGCCTGAAAAAGGGCGGTGAACAGCGTTCGAAAGTGTGGGGGCCATGCAGTCCCCAGCTTGACGAACCCGGCGGGGGAACACGTCTATGCGGGGCGTCAGATCCGGTTTGCTTGCCGATACTCATTCGCTGCTCGACATGATGCACCCGGAGGCAAGCTGTGCGCGTCAATCTACCCGTCCACAATGTAGAAACCAAGCTGCGCGAAGATCAGTATCTGATCTCGCGCACGGATACCAAGGGCCGGATCGTCTATGCGAATCCGGCCTTTGTCGAAGTCAGCGGCTTTTCCCGAGAAGAACTCATCGGCAAACCGCACAACATCGTGCGCCATCCCGACATGCCGCCCGAAGCCTACGAAGATCTGTGGGAGACGCTGCAGGCGGGTGAATCGTGGCTGGGTCTGGTAAAGAACCGGCGCAAGGACGGCGGCTACTACTGGGTGCTGGCCAATGCGACGCCCATCGTCGAGAACGGCGAGGTCGTGGCTTATTCCTCGGTGCGGGTGCGGCCGTCCGAAGAGCAGGTCGAAATGGCCGAGAACCTGTACGCCCGCATTCGCGAGGGCACGGCCAGGGGTGTGCGCATCCTGCGCGGGCGTCCCGTGCGCGCTGGTTGGCGCCGCGGCCTGGACGTGCTGACGTTCGCTTTCCGCAGCAATGTTCGCAGCCGCATGTTGCGTCATGCAATGTTGTCGTCCGGCATCGTGGCCGGCGCCGGCGTCTATGGTCTGAGGACCAACTGGGCGGAGCTGAGCACCTTGGGCGCGAGCGTCGGTTGCGCGGCCATCGCCCTGGGAGTCATCGCCATCTTCGGCATGGGCTGGCGCTTGTCCCGGTCGTTGCTGGACCCCATGGTGGATGCCGCCAATATGGCGCGCCAGGTCGCGGCGGGCAACCTGACCACGCAGATCGTGGCGGATTCCGACGACGAGATCGGGAGTTTGAAGTTCTCGCTCGAAGTGATGCGCAAAAGCCTGATCGGGATCGCCCAGGACGTGTACCGCGGCATCGAGGGCACGACCCATGCCGCGGCGCATATCGCGCGCGGCAATCAAGAGCTGGCGGGCCGCACCGAGGGCCAGGCAGCGTCCTTGCAGCAGACCGCCGCCAGCATGGAACAGCTGACGTCCACGGTGCGGCAAAACGCCGACAATGCGCGCCAAGCCAACCAGCTAGCGGCGAGCAGCATGGAAGTGGCGCGCAAGGGCGGTGTGGCGGTCGGGCAGGTGGTGAGCACCATGCATGGCATTTCGGACAGTTCGCGCAAGATCGCCGACATCGTCAGCATCATCGAAGGCATCGCCTTCCAGACCAACATCCTGGCCCTGAACGCTGCGGTCGAGGCGGCTCGCGCCGGGGAGTCCGGCAAGGGCTTCGCGGTGGTGGCGGGCGAAGTCCGCAGCCTGGCGCAGAAGAGCGCCCAGGCCGCCAAGGAGGTCAAGGGCCTGATCGAAGACTCGGTGGAACGCGTGACCGAAGGCTCCCAGCAGGCCGAGCAGGCGGGCGCGACGATGCAGGATATCGTGGCCGCCGTGCACCGGGTCACCGACATCATCAGCGAAATCTCCCAGGCTTCGCAAGAACAGTCGAGCGGCATCGAACAGGTCGACACGGCAGTGTCGCAGATGGATGTGATGACGGTGCAGAACACCGCGCTGGTTCAGGACCTGGGCGGCGCCGTCATGCAGCTGGGCAGCCAGTCCGGCGCATTGCGCGAGACGATCCGCGTGTTTCGTCTTACCGGTCAGCAGTAAGAAGGGCGGGGCGGCGTCAGGCGCCGCCTCGGCGCCCGCCGTCGGCTTGGGCCGCTATTTGCCCGCCAGGGCGTCGGCGACCCGGCTCATCGCGGTAAGGCCGGATTCGAACAGCGATTCCAGGAACGGCCCCGCGTGCGGCAGCACGACGGCCAGAATCGTGACGCCGATGATGAGCGTTACCGGAAAGCCGATCGAGAAAACGGAAAGCTGCTGCGCCGCGCGGTTCAGGATGCCCATGGCCAGGTTGATGGTCAGCAAGGCGCAGATCAGCGGCAGCGCCAGCAGCAGGCCGGATATGAAGATGGTCTTGCCCCATTCCACCACGGCGCCAAAGCCGTTCTGGTGCAGCTGAATCATGGCGACAGGCAAGGTATCGAAGGAGCGGACCAGCGCGGCCAGGACCAGCAGATGGCCGTCCAATGCCAGGAATGTCAGCATCGCAATGATGTTGAACAGGCGCGACAGCACCGCGGTATTGGCGCCGGAGCTGGGGTCGAAGAACGAGGCGAACGACAAACCCATCTGCAGGCCCACGAATTCGCCGGCGGTCTGCACCGCGGCGAACACCAGGCGCATCGTGAAACCCAGCGCGATGCCGATCAGCACTTGCTGCATGACCATCCACAATCCGGTAAAGGAGCCGGGCGCGATGGAGGGCACGGGATCCAGTGCGGGGCTGATCGCGACGGCCAGGATGAACGACAGCCCGACCTTGACTTTGATGGGGATGAGCGATTCGGAGAACAGCGGGGCGGTACCCACGAGCGCCAGGATGCGCACGAACGGCCAGAGAAACTGGCCGATCCAGCCGTTGAGCTGTTCGAGCGTGAAGGCGATCATGGGGTGGGACCCGGCGTCCGGCGGCGGCGGCCGCTCAGGACACCAGCATGGGGATCTGGCCGATCAGTTGCCGGATGTAGTCGACCATGACGCCGATGAGCCAGGGACCGAGCAGCACCAGCACGCCGCACATGGCCAGCAGCTTTGGAATGAACGACAGCGTCATTTCGTTGATCTGCGTGGCGGCCTGGAAGATGCTGATGACTAGGCCCACCACCAGCGTCACGAGCAGCAGCGGCCCGGCCATCGCCAGCACGATCTTCATCGCCTGGTAGGTCATGGTCATGACGGTTTCTGCGGTCATGGCGATTCTCCTCCAGGTTATTGGTAGAAGCTCTGGGCCAACGAACCCATGAGCAGGTTCCAGCCGTCGGCCAGCACGAAAAGCATCAGCTTGAAGGGCAGGGCCACCGTCACTGGCGGCACCATCATCATGCCCAGCGCCATCAGCACGCTGGCGACAACCAGGTCGATGATGAGGAAGGGGATGAAGATGGTGAAGCCGATCTGGAAGGCGGTCTTGAGTTCACTGGTGATGAACGCGGGCACCAGGATGCGCAGGGGCACCTGCGAGGGGTCTTCCAGGGCCGGCTGCTTGGCCAGATTGGCGAACAGCGACAGATCGTTTTCGCGCGTCTGGTGCAGCATGAAGGTGCGCAGCGGACTGGCCGCGCGTTCCACGGCAGCCTCGAACTGGATAGAACCCTCGGATAGCGGCTTGTAGGCGTCGGTGTAGATCTTGTCGAACACCGGCGACATCGTATAGAAGGTCAGGAACAGCGCGAGGCCGATCAGCACGTGGTTGGGCGGCGACATGGCCGTTCCCATGGCGCTGCGCAGCAGGCCCAGCACGATGATGATGCGGGTGAATCCCGTCATCATCAGCAGCGCGGAAGGCAGGAACGACAGCGACGTCATCAGCAGCAGGGTCTGCATGCTGAGCGAATAGGTTTCGGACCCGTTCGGTCCGGGCGTGGCGGTCAGCGCGGGCAAGGTGGCCTGCGCGACGACACCCGCGGGGAACAAGGCCAGGCCTAGCAGGGCCGCGGCGCCGAGCAGATGCAGCGCGCCGGGTCGGGCGCGGACGGGTGTCGTGCTGGTGGGCAAACTCATGGGTGTCGCTTGGATGGCGCGGCTGCGCTAGCGGCGCTTGAGCGCCTGGCCCAGCTTGGCCGCAAAGGCGGCGGCGGGCAAGGTCGAAGCCTCCGGCAATTGGCCGGCGGGCAGGGTATGCAGGGTGTTGAGCTGGTTCGGGCCGACGCCCACCACCAGCCAGGTGTTCTCGACTTCCACTACCACGATGCTTTGGCGCGGACCGACCGGCAGGCTTGCCACCTGCCGCAGCAGATTGCCGCCGCCGCGCGGGGTCAGCCCCGCGCGGCGCGCCAGCCAGGCCGAGACCAGGATGGCGGCCACGACCAGGATGAGGCCGATGATGACGCGCAGGAGGGCGGAGTCGTCCATGACGCCAGGATCAGCGGCGGTTGTTCAAGCGGTTGATCCGCTCGGACGGCGTGATGATGTCGGTCAGGCGAATGCCGTACTTGTCTTCCACGACCACGACTTCGCCCTGGGCGATCAGGTAGCCGTTGACGAAGATGTCCATCGGCTCGCCTGCCAGGCCGTCCAGCTCGACCACGGAACCCTGGCCCAGCTGGAGCAGGTTCTTGATGGTCAGGCGGGTGCGGCCCAGCTCGACCGTCAGCTGGACGGGCACGTCCATGATCAGGTCGATATCGGCGCCTGCGCCGCTGGTGGCGCCGGCCAGAGGCTTGAACACGGATTGCGCCGCGGATTGCGGGGCGGGCGCGGCGGGCGCCGCAGGAGCGGGAGCCGGCGCGGC
>NZ_JBARYB010000152.1:0-16774 GCF_049647645.1 Achromobacter sp. | reverse complement strand
GTGCAGATTCATCCTGCGGCCTGGTCCCCGCCACACCTGCCGGCCGGGCGTCCGCGACCGCCTGCACACGCTGCGCGCGGGCCGTCAGGCGCCCGCCGCGAAACAGCAGGCCGCTCCACCCTCCAGCCAGCACGACATAGGGATCGCGCCTCAAGTACGGCAAGGCGCGCTCGCCGTCGCTGCCTATGCCGAAAATCGCCGGCAGCGCCTGACCCGGCGCGAACTGCAGCCAGGTTTCCTTGCCGTCGTCGAATACCTGCATGGGCGCGACGGCGGGATCGCCGGACAACTGCCAGTCGAAGCGGAAGCCTTGGGCAGCCTGCCGCGAGGCTTCCCATGTGGATGCGGCCGGACTCTTGCCTGCCCCTGTGCAGGCCCCCAGGCAGGACAGCCCTGCCGCCACGAAGAAGAATCGAACCATGCCTCACCGCGAGCAAAAGGCGCACCGGAATCGATACGCATGAGAGGCATGGTGGACGAGCGGCCGGCGCGTCGCCAGACTGGCATGTACGCATGGATGGTTTGGTCGCGCGGCAGCCGGGCGAAAAAAAACCCGGTCCGTAGACCGGGTTTGCCTCAGGGCGCGGCGGCGTTTTCGCCGCCCGCCTGGATCAGCGTTGCGCCGCGATGCTGCGCGCTTGCGTGGCGGCGTTGTTCAGCGCCGCGACCGGAGGCACCTTGCCTTCGAAGGCTTCGTTGAGCTGCTGGTTCAGCACAGGCTCGATGCGCTCGTAGTTGGCCATGCGGAAGCCGCGGCTGTTGGCGTTGGGCTGCGTGCGCATGGACGCGATCAGCGCCTGGACGCCAGGAATGCGCTCATAGAACGACACGTCCGAGGCGCGGAAAGCAGCTTCCGTCAGCGGCAGGTAGCCGGTGCGCTGATGCCATTCCGCCGCGATGACGGGCTTGGACAGCCAGGCCAGGAACTGCGCCGTGGCCTTTTCCTCGGCCTGGGGATGGCCTTCCAGCGCCCACAGCGCCGATCCGCTCACGAACGGCTTGCCGCCGTCCTTGGTGACCTGGTCGTAGTAAGGCAGCGGCGCTACGCCGAAGGACAGCGACTTGGTGTTGAGGAACTGGCCGAACGCACCGGTGTTGGCCGTCAGCACTGCGCATTCGCCCTTGGCGAACAGCTTGTCGCTGGCGTTGTCGCCCGAATGCGCCATGAACAGCAGCGAACGCTTCCAGCTCACCATCAGCGAAATGTGGCGCATGTACAGCGTGTCGAACTGCATGGCGGGCGCCGCGGACTTCTTGGTGACCGCGTCCAGCCCGTTGTTGTTGCTGGTGAACTGCTGGTTGTTGATCGGCGCCAGGTTCTCCAGGTGGACCGTGACCTGGTCGCTGGAGGCGTAGGGGCAGTCGATGTCGGCCACGTCGCGCAGCTTCAGCAGCTCGGCCTGCAGGGCGGTCCAGGTGCGCGCGGGCTTGTTGGGATCCAGGCCTGCCTTCTTGTAGGCGGCGGTGTTGTAGAACATCACGGGCACTTCGGCCATCCAGGGGAAGGCCAGCAGGCGGCCCTTGCTGTCGCGCGTGAAGCTGCTGGTGGCCGGCACGAACCAGTTCAGGTCCTTGATCGGGTACTTGGCCAGCAGTTCGTACAGCGGCAGCACGGCCTTGTGCTGGGCGACGACTTCAGGCGAGTGGTTGTCGGTCAGCTGCAGCAGGTTCGGGCCTTTCTTGGCCTTGACCGCGGAGACAGCTTCCTGTTCCAGCGCGCTGGGCGAGGCGAAGCCGCGCAGCGTCACGCGGACCTGGTCCTGCTCCTTGTTGTATTGCTTGGCGAGCTTTTCGAACTCGGCCTTGTTTGCGTCGGTCAGCGTGTGCCAGACCTGGATGTCGACCGCGGCGGCATTCGCCGCTCCGGCCATCGCCATGGCGGCGCCGAACAACCATGCGCGCCGGCTGGCGAACATCGCGCGGGCAACGCCCGCCAATTGCAGATTCTTCATAGGTTCACAGACCAAGAAAAGGGAATTCCGGTTCCGGCCGCCTTCCGCTGAGCAGATCGGCCAATGCCCGGCCCGAGCCAACGCCCATCGTCCAACCGAGCGTACCGTGTCCTGTATTGACGTACAGGTTGGGGATACGGCTGCGGCCGATGATGGGCACGTTGGAGGGAGTGGACGGGCGCAAACCCGACCAGTAACTGACGCGATCGAAATCGAGCGCGTCGGGAAAAAGTTCGCGCGCCAGGCGGGTCATGGCTTCGCAGCGTCCGGTGTTCAGGCTGCGGGAGTAGCCCGACAGCTCCGCGGTTCCGGCCATGCGCAGCCGGTCGCCCAGGCGCGAGAAAACGACTTTGTGGCTGCTGTCCGTAAGGCTGACCGTGGGAGTGGCTTCCGGCTTGATGACCGGGAACGTCGCGGAATAGCCCTTGGCCGGATAGACATTGCAAGGCACGCCCAATGGCCGCAGCAGGTACGGGCTGAAACTGCCCATCGCCACGACGTAGGCATCGGCCGACAAGACGCCGTAGCGGCCGTCGGGTTCGATGATTTCAACACTTTGCACCGTACCGCCCGTGGTCAGCAGGCGCGTGGCGCGCGTGCTGTAGCGGAATTCGACGCCGGCCCGGGCGCAACGCTCGGCCAGGGCCACGGTGAACAGGTGCACGTCGCCGCTCTCGTCCTCGGGCGTGTAATCGCCGCCGACGATGGTCTGGCGGTGCGGCGCCAGCGCGGGTTCGATGGCGATGACCTCGTCGGCCGAGACCACGCGGCGCTCCACCCCGAAATCGCGCATGAGGCCCGCGGCGCGCTGCGAGTTTTCGAATTCGTGAGGATCGCGGTAGAAATTCAGGATGCCGCGTTCCAGGTGGTCGTACTGGATGCCGAGGTCCGCGCGCATGCCGCGCAGGGTCGCGCGGCTGTATTCCGCCATGCGGACCATGGCGCGGATATTGGGAGCCAGGCGGCTGGGCAGGCACTCACGCAGGAACGACAGCCCCCACATCCATTGCCGCCAGTCCAGCTGCGGCCGGAACAGCAGCGGCGCGTCATCCTGGAACATCCATTTGAGCAACTTGAACGGGGCTTGCGGGTTGGCCCAGGGTTCGGCATAGGAAACCGAGATCTGGGCGCCATTGGCCAGGCTGGTTTCCTGGGCGGGACCGGTGCAGCGATCTATGACCACGACGTCATGGCCGGCCTGGTTCAGCCACCAGGCGCTGGAGATTCCGATGATGCCGCCACCCAATACCGCTACTTTCATGCCCGCATTGCTCCTTGCGTGCCAACTCGGATCGCCGACCCTATGTCCACGATCCATGGCAAGCTGCTGCCACGGCAGTTTACCCTGGCGCTTTGCCCGCGCCTACGGAATAAAAAGGGGCGGAAGTCACAAACCTTTCCAGGCCCGCTCGTCCCCCCCCCCGTTCACTCATGCCCTGTTACTCAAGACTAGGGCGCGGCCCGGGCCAGGTCGGCTTCGGACGTGAAGGCGTCCGCATAGAACTCTTCCGCCGGCAGCCCGTTCTGGGCGCTGAATTCGCGCCTGGCGGCGTCCACCATCAGCGGCGTGCCGCAGGCGTAGACCTGATGGCCCGACAGGTCGGCGATGTCCTGCATGACGGCTTCGTGGACGAAGCCGGTGCGACCGGTCCAACCGTCTTCCTGCAAGGCATTCGACACCACGGGCACATAGCGGAAATCAGGCAGCATGCCGGTCCACGACTGCGCCAGCGCATCCATGTAGAGGTCATGCGGACGGCGTCCGCCCCAATACAGCGCCACGGGGCGCTTGATGTTGCTGTGGATCATGTGCTCGACGATAGCCTTGACCGGGGCGAAGCCCGTGCCGCTGGCCAGGAGCACGACAGGCTTGTCGCTGTCTTCGCGCAGGAAGAAGGAGCCGAACGGCCCTTCCAGGCGCAGGATTTCACGCTCTTTCATCTGTGTATCGCCGGCGCCGAACACGTGGTCGGTGAAGACGCCGCCGGGCATGTGGCGGATGTGCAGCTCGAGGGGGCTGCCGGTATGCGGCGCGCCGGCCATCGAGTAGCTGCGCCGGCGGCCGTCCTTCAGGATGACTTCGATGTACTGGCCCGCGTAGTAGCGGAACTGCTCGGAGGCGGGCAGCTGCAGCTTGATCACCGTGACGTCCGGGGCCACGCGTTCCAGCGCCTGCACGCGCGAGGGCAACTTGCGGATCTGGATGTCGCTGGCCAGGCGGACTTCAGTGGATTCGACCACCATGTCGGACTCAGGCCGGGCCTGGCAGAACAGCGTGTAGCCGCCGGCCAGTTCCTCGGGCGAAAGAATCTGCGCGGGATATTGCCCGGCGTCGAACTCCCCGGACACCACGCGGCCCTTGCAGGTCGAGCAGGCGCCGTTGCGACAGCTGTACGGCAGGACGATGCCAGCGGCCAGCGCGGCATCGAGCACGGTCTGGCCAGGTTCGACGGGGAATTGATGCTGGCTGGGTTGGATGATGACCTGGAAGCTCATGATGAAACGGTTCAGGGTTTTGGCGGAGCGCCTCGCCGGCGAAGCGCTCCGCCCGGCCCGGCCTCAGGCCGGGAACTTGCGGATTTCCTTGACGCGGTTGGCGTCATCCACCAGGACCACTTGCGGCTTGTGCGTGGCCGAATCGGTTTCGGACATCGGGCCGTAGGTGCAGATGATCAGCAGGTCGCCGACCTGGGCGCGGCGCGCGGCGGCGCCGTTCAAGGAAATGGCGCCGCTGCCGCGGGCCGCCTTGATGATGTAGGTGTCGAAACGCTCACCGTTGGTGACGTTGTAGAGTTCGATGCGTTCGAACTCGCGCATGCCGGCAGCGTCCAGCAAGTCTTCGTCGATGCCACAAGACCCTTCGTAGTGCAGGTCGGCCTCGGTGACCGTGACGCGGTGCAGCTTTGCCCGCAGCATGATGCGTTGCATGATAAATATCCTGGTTTCGCGCCCCGGAACGCGAAGTGTTGCAAGAGTGATCCCCGGCACCCGGTTTTGCCGTATGAACCCGGTATTCTATAATTTTTGCCGCAGCGGGACGGCCCGTTGCCGCGCGCGGCCGGACGGCCGGTGCGTTTGATACTGGGGACGGCCCCTCGCGCCGGCGGCAAAGCCGGCAACACAAGCGTAGGAGTCGTAATGACCTGGATCATCCTGGTACTCGCAGGCCTGTTTGAAATCGTCTGGGCCGTAGGCCTGAAATACACCCACGGATTCACCCGTTTCTGGCCCTCGGCCATCACCGCCACGGGCATGGCCATCAGCGTCTGGCTGCTGGCGGTGGCGATGAAGTCCCTGCCTCTGGGCACCGCCTATGCGGTATGGGTGGGCATAGGCACGATCGGCGCCTTCGTGGCCGGCATCGTGCTGTTTGGCGAGTCGACCAGCTGGATGCGCATCGCCAGCGTGGCGCTCATCGTGCTCGGCCTGGTGGGCTTGAAGCTGTCCTCGGCCTAAGGCCCCGACGACGGGCGCCGGGGCCTCGCGATCAGAAATCCAGTTCGATCCCGACCTCGTCGCCCACTTTCAGGCGCGCGCCTGCGGGCGCGTCCAGAATGGCGTTCTGGCCGAACACCACGCCGATTTCCAGATTGCGGTAGCCCGCCAGCGTGCGGCCAGGCTCTTCGTATTGCTGGGCGGTATTCTGGTCGATATCGGGAATCGAGCAACGGGTGCACGGCTTGACGAAAGCCATCTTCACCCCTGCCGCCTCGATCATGGCCGTGTGGTCTTCCTCGAAGGCCTCCCACTCGCCCTGCACGACGATATTGGGGCGGAAACGGTCCATCGGCACCGGTGCCACGCCCTTGGCGCGCAGGCGGGCGTTCAGGTCGTCCAGCGAAGCCTGGTTGGCCACCAGCAAGGGGAATCCGTCGGCAAAGCCGAAGCAGTGCTCGCCGGCGAAGGGCTCGGCCAGATCGGGATGCGCGTCCAGCCAGCGCGATACCCAGTCCGGCTTGGCGTTGCGTTGCGCCGCCGTATCGACCTTGTACAGCCGGCACGGCGTCTTCAGGAATTCGGAAAACCATAGTCCGGCCGCGGCGCTTTCACGCTGGGCGGAAATGGTGTCGCTCCATACGGCCACGGACTGCGCCTGCGGCTCCAGCCCCGATCCGTCCACGGCGATGTCCAGGTCGGGCATGCCTGGCGCGGACAGGCACAGGGTGTCGGCGGTGAGCGCGGTGCGAATCAGCGCCATCGCCGGCCATTGACGCTGCGTCATGAATTTGCCGTCGGCATCGATCAGCATCCAGCGGCGGTCGTGCGCCAGGCCGGCCCGGTCGATGGAAGACTCCGTCAGGGCTATGCCTGCGCAGGATTTGATCGGGTAGATGTGCAGGCTGAGGATGCGGGCGGACATGGCGAACGGTGTCTCAAGGTAGGGCTGTATGGCGGAGTGCGCAGAGAATAGCAGAGGCCCACAAGAAAATGCCCAGGCATTGCCTGGGCATTTACACAGGGGGATCAGCCCCCCACCAGCTTCAAGGTATCCAGCGGCGTGACCGCCTTGAATCCCTTGCGCGTCGCGATGTGCTCGGGACGCGGCGTCAGCCCGTACTTGGGCGGATTCAAGGTGTTGTCCATGCTGTTGTAGACCATGAACACGTTGGCGCGCGGCCAGGGCGAGATGTTGCTGTTGGAGCCGTGCATCGTGTTGCAGTCGAAGAACACCACCGAGCCGGCCTTGGCCGTCATGGAGCGGATGCCGCCCTGCTCCACCAGCAGCTGCAGGCTGACCGGATCCGGCACGCCGTATTCCTGTTTCTTCAGCGACTGCTTGTAGTGGTCGTTAGGCGTTTCGCCCACGCACGAGATGAATTGCCGATGCGATCCGGGCACCAGCATCAAGGGGCCGTTGCACTCGTTGTTGTCGGTCAGCAGCACCGAGCAGCTCAGGGCGCGCATCGCCGGCATGCCGTCTTCGACGTGCCAGGTCTCGAAGTCGGAGTGCCAGTAGAACTCCTTGCCCTTGAAGCCCGGCTTCATGTTGGCGCGCGACTGGTGGATGTACACCTCGGAACCCAGGATCTGCCGCGCCACGTTGACCAGCCGGGGATCGCGCACCAGGCGCGACAGGATGGGGTTGAGCACGTGCACCATGAAGATGGAGCGCACCGCATTGCTGCCCGGCTCGGTAATGGACTCTTCGCGGCGGATGATCGAGGGGTCGCGCGTCATGCGCTCGACCTCGGTGGACAAGGCGCGGATTTCATCGCCGGAGAACAGGTTCTCCAGCAGGATGAAGCCGTCGCGCTCGTATTGCTCGACCTGGCCAGCATTCAACGCGCTGGCGTACTGGCCGTTTTCATGGACCACCGGATCCTGGCGGGCGATGATGGCGGAACTTCGATCCGTACGGGAGGCGTACGGATCCTGTGCAGGTGAGATCATGCGAACCTCCTTGTATGTATGTCAGGCCGCTTGGGCCTCGGCCTCGGGCAAGGCGTAGACGCCTTCCTTGTCGTGCACTTCCTGGCCGGTCAGCGGCGGGTTGAAGACGCAGATGACGCGCAGCGGCTCCTTGCCGCCGCACAGCCAGTGCTCGTCGTTTTCGTTCAGGGCGTAGACCACACCGGGTCCCAGGTCGTACTTCTTGCCGTCGGCGATGGTCTCGATGGAGCCGTCGCCTTCAATGCACCACACCGCTTCAAGATGGTTCTTGTAGTGGATGTGGGTGCGGCCGCCCGGGAAGATGGTGGTCTCGTGAAAGGAGAAACCCATGCCGTCCTTCTTCAGCAGCACGCGGCGGCTGACCCAGGTGTCGGTGCGGACTTCATCGGCGGTGCCGATCACATCTTTGACATTGCGTACGATCATTGACGTTTTCCTCCAAATTTCAGGATGCGGGCGGACTGCCCTTCCTCGGCGAGCGCTTCCGCGACGCTGGCTTCGATCACGTCCAGGCCCTTGCTCAGCAGCTCTTCCTCGATGGTCAGGGCGGGCAGCAGCTTCAGCACTTCGTCATGCGCGCCCGAGGTCTCGATCACGACGCCCTTCTTGAAGGCGTTCTGTGCGATGCGGTTGGCCAGGGCGGGCGTGGCGTTGCACACCAGCCCCTGGATCAGGCCGCGGCCGCGCGCCGACAGGCCGGCGTTGGGATAGCTGTGCACCAGGTTCTCCAGCCAGTCGCGCACCTGGCGCTCCTTGCGCTGGATCTCGGCGGTGAATGCGGTGTTGGCCCAATAGGTTTCCAGCGCCTGGGTCGCGGTGACGAAAGCCAAGTTGTTGCCGCGGAAGGTGCCGCTATGGGCGCCCGGCTTCCAGATGTCCAGTTCGGGCTTCATCAGCACCAGCGACATCGGCAGGCCGAAGCCGGACAGCGATTTCGACAGGGTGATGATGTCGGGCCGGATGCCGGCGGCCTCGAAGCTGAAGAAGGTGCCGGTGCGGCCGCAGCCGACCTGGATGTCGTCCACGATCAGCAGCATGTCGTGGCGCTTGCACAGCTTTTCCAATTCTTTCAGCCAGCGCAGCGTCGCCACGTTGACACCGCCTTCGCCCTGCACCGTTTCCACGATGACGGCGGCGGGCTTGTCCATGCCGCTGCTGGGATCTTCCAGCATGCGCTCCAGGTAGGCCATGGTGTCCACGTCCGGACCAAAGTAGCCGTCGTAGGGCATGAAGGTGGTGTTGCCCAGGGCATAGCCGGACGCCTCCCGGAACTTCATGTTGGCCGTCACCGCCAGCGAACCGCCGCTCACGCCATGGAAGCCATGGGTGAACGAGATGACGTTGGGACGCCCCTTCACCTGGCGCGCGATCTTCAGCGCGGCTTCCACCGCGTTGGTGCCGGTCGGGCCGGTGAACTGCAAGGTGTATTGCCAATTGCGCGGCTTGAGCAGCACGCGGTCCACCGTCTCCAGGAAACGCTTCTTCGCGCTGGTGGCCATGTCCAGGCCGTGCACCACGCCGTCCGATTGGACGTACTCCAGCAGCTTTTCCTTGAGAACAGGATTGTTGTGGCCATAGTTCAGCGTGCCGGCGCCGCTGAAGAAATCGATGTATTCGGTGCCGTCCTCATCGATCAGGGTCGAGCCCCTGGCCTGGCTGAATATCACGGGGAACGACCGGATGTAGCCCCGTACCTCCGACTCCATCCGGTCAAAGATCTTCAAGTCCATGATTAATCCTCCCTTTCATCTCATAAGTGGACGGACGGCCAGAACCCTTCCGGGTGCGCGGACGCATCCGGATCGGCCAACCATCCCGGTATTCGATAAGACCGCTGGGCTTGCTCCGCCCCTAGGGGGCCGGCAAGGCGAACGGACCTATCCTCAACAACATCTCGTCGTCATGGTCCGCGCCGCCGAACAGTTGCCGGTCGAAGAACGGCTGTTCGGAGACGTGGGCGCCGTGTTCGCCGGCCAAGCCGGCAAAGCTGCGGCGCGATGCCTGGTTGTCAGGCCCCACCGTGGTTTCGAGATAGCGGACATGCTCGAGACCCTTGCGGCGCAAGAGCTCGCGTAGCATGGCGCGGCCCAGTCGATGGCCGCGTGCGCGGGTGTGCACCGCGACCTGCCAGACAAACAAGGTGTCGGGCCGGTCCGGGATCACGTATGCGGAGATAAAACCGTCGATGCGTCCGCCGGCGCTTTCGGCCAGGACGCAAGTGTCGCGAAAGTGCTCAGCGAGGAGCAGGTACGCGTAGAGGGAATTCAGGTCGAGCGGCGGGCACTCGGAAATGAGGCGGTGGATGGCGGCGCCGTCTTTGCGGTCGGGCAGACGCATGGTATGGGTCTGCGCGCTGACCGCCGGCGCCACGGCACTTGAGAGGGTTGGGGTATCCAGTTCGTTTTTCTTCATGCAACGATTCCCGATTCAGGGGGTGCCCCGCCCGTGGGCACTTCAAGGATGGGCGACGACACATCGGCATGCGTCTCGACGGCGGCCTGGCCGTCCTGTTCCATGAGCGCCACGATGCGCTCCAGGGACAGCGTGATGGTGGCCTGTTCCAGTTCGGGCAAGGCGTTGAGCGCGTCGGCCAGGTGCTTTTGCAGCGGCGACGGCGCGGCTTGCGCCAAATCGCGGCCTGCGTCCGTGGCCGTGACGAATACGATGCGGCGGTCTTCCCGGCCGCGTTCGCGGCGGATCAAGCCCTTGTCTTCCAGGCGATCCAGGATCCCGACCACGGTGCTGGGACTGACGTGCATTTCGCGGCTGATGGCGGTGGCCGTCATCGGCCCGTTGGCGATCACGGTGCGCAGGCACATCAGCTGCGGCGCCGTAATGTGGCTGACGGCGGACAGCTGGCGCGAATGCAATGCAATGGAACGCGTGATGCGGCGCAAGGCCCGCAAGATGCGCAAATCGTATTGCTGTGAGGGATCGGATTTCGCGGCGTCAGTCATGGGAAAGAAGGTTTGGTCAAATTCATTTCTACACAAATGATATGCGCACGATTCATTCCCGTCAAACAAAAATCCCGTTGCATGATGTAAGTAAATAAGCGCTGATTTGCGGCAAATAACAGCGAATTTCATGGACTTACCTGCTCGGCGCTACTTTTGCCCAAGCCTGCTTTCTAGGTGAAAATCCTTAGAAAAACATATGTTTTTTTCCTTACCACAGATTTATCATATGTTTTTTATCGCTTCCTGCCGCCGTACATGTCCCTGCCCTCCGACCTCCTGCTGACCCTCCAGGAAAAACTGGAACAATTGCCCCCGGAACTGCAGCGGGCGGCGCACTGGGTCGTGGCGCATCCCGCCGAAGTCGGCTTGTGGTCCATGCGTCGCCAGGCGCAGACCTTGGGCGTGGCCCCGGCGACGATGCTGCGGCTGGCGCGCGCGATCGGATTTTCCAGCTACGAAGATTTCCGCCTGCCATTCCAGCAGGCCTTGGCGGGACAAGCCACGCCAGGGCTGCGCGACCGCGCCGCCGCCTTGCAGGCTGCGGCAGGCGAACCCGCCGCCCCCGGGCACGATGTGCTGACCGACTATCAGATCCAGGCCATGAGCTCCGTCTGCGCGCTGAATCCGCCCTCCGCCTTCGACGCCGCGGTGCAGACCCTGCTTGAAGCCAGGCAGGTCGGATTCCTGGGTACGCGCTCGGCCTTCGGCATTGCCTTCCAGATGCGTTACGCCTACCAACTGGTGCGACGCAACAGCATGCTCATAGACGGCCTGGGCGGCGCGCCCGCCGAGCAGGCCGACAACCTGGGGACGGGTGATGCGCTGATCGTGATCTCGCAAGCGCCCTATCCCACCGCCACCGTGCAACTGGCCCGCCAGGCCGCGCAGCGCGGCGTGGCGCTCATCGCGCTGACCGACGATCCCTTGTCGCCGCTTGCCGTAGACGCCCGCCATACCCTGCGCTTTGCACCGCCGGACCGCGAAGGCGTGCGAGCCCGCCCCGCGCGCCAGGGTCCCGGTTCGTTCTTCCACACCACGGCTGGCCTGCTCGGCCTGGCCGAGCACCTGATCGCGCGCCTGACCGCGCGCGGCGGCGACGAAGTGCTGAACCGCCTGACCGAAGTGGAGCAACGCCTGCTCAACGACAACGTCTACTGGAGCAGCGCCCAGCCGCGCCGTCCCGCCTGACACCCCGCCCGGATTCGCCTTCAACCTCTTGTATTGCGGAATTGCCCCATGAGCCACACCCACGTCATGCATCGTTCATTGCGCCAGACGCCTCCCGTCGCGGTCCGCGGCCAGGGCGTGTGGGTCTATGACAGCGCCGGCCGCTCCTACCTCGACGGTTCGGGCGGCGCGGCGGTCTCCTGCCTGGGACACAACCACCCTGAGGTCCAGGCCGCCATGCACGCGCAGATCGATGCGCTGGCCTACGCCCACACCAGCTTTTTCACGACCGAGGTCGCCGAGCAGTTGGCCGCGAGGCTGGTGGCCGACGCGCCGCCGGGCATATCCCACGCCTACTTCGTCTCGGGCGGTTCCGAAGCCGTCGAAGCCGCGCTGAAAATGGCGCGGCAGTACTTCGTGGAAATCGGCCAGCCGCAACGCCGCCACATCGTCGCGCGGCGGCAGAGCTATCACGGCAACACGTTGGGCGCGCTGGCGGTGGGCGGCAACGCCTGGCGCCGCGCGCAGTTCGCGCCGCTCCTGATCGAAGTCGAGCACGTCGCGCCCTGCTACGCCTACCGCGACCAGCGCGACGGCGAAAGCCCCGAGCAGTACGGCGAGCGCCTGGCGCTGGAGCTGGAACAGACCTTCGAACGCCTGGGTCCGGATACGGTGATGGCTTTCGTGGCCGAACCCGTGGTCGGCGCCACCGCCGGCGCCGTCACGGCGGTGCCGGGCTATTTCCGCCGCATCCGCGAAGTCTGCGACCGCCACGGCGTGCTGCTGATCGCCGACGAGGTCATGTGCGGCATGGGCCGCACCGGCACGCTGTACGCAGTGGAACAGGAAGGCATCACGCCAGACCTGATCACCATCGCCAAGGGCCTGGGCGGCGGCTATCAGCCGATCGGTGCGGTGATGGTGCAACAGCGCATCGTCGATGCCATGCAGCAAGGCAGCGGCTTCTTCCAGCACGGCCACACCTATCTGGGCCACGCGATCGCCTGCGCGGCGTCGCTGGCCGTGCAGGACGTGATCCGGCGCGACGGCCTGCTGGCGCGCGTGCAGGCGCAGGGCGCAGGCTTGCGCCTGCGGCTGGACAGCGCGCTGGGCGCGCACCCGCACGTCGGCGATATCCGTGGCCGCGGCCTCTTCATGGGCGTGGAGCTGGTGCAGGACCGCGCCAGCAAGCAGACCTTCGACCCGGCGCTATCGCTGCATGCCCGCATCAAGCGCGAGGCCATGGCCCGCGGCCTGATGGTCTATCCGATGGGCGGCACCATCGACGGCCGCCAGGGCGACCACGTGCTGCTCGCCCCGCCCTTCATCATTTCCGACGATGAGCTGGACCATTTGACCGAACGTCTGGTCGGCGCCATCGACGCCGCCATTGCGCAGACGCGGGCCTAGCGCCTGTTTGCCTGCATGCGCGGCGGGCATCGAGCCGCTGCGCCGCCCGCCTGACGCGGGCTCGTGATGATACGCACAGGGTGCTCCGCGGCTCGCGGGGCGCACCAACCGCCGGCCAAGACCGGCAATATCACGGGGAAAAACCCCAAAAGGAGTTTGCATGACCACGTCCGTCAAACACACCTTGGGCCATCGCAACGCCTGGACGCTCGCAGCCGCGGGCCTCGCCACGGCATTGCTGTCCACGGCGCCGGCGCCCGCCGCCGCCCAACAGAAGTTCGTCAGCATCGGCACGGGCGGCGTCACCGGCGTCTACTATGCCGCCGGCGGCGCGATCTGCCGCCTGGTCAACAAGGATCGTTCCAGCCACGGCATCCGCTGTTCGGTCGAATCGACCGGCGGCTCGGTCTTCAACGCCAACACCATCAAGGCCGGCGAGCTGGATCTGGGCGTGGTGCAATCCGACGTCGGCTTCAACGCCTATAACGGCGAAGGCCAGTTCAAGCAGGCCGGTCCCTACCCCAAGCTGCGCTCCGTGTTCTCCATCCACCCGGAGCCATTCACCGTCGTCACGCGCAAGGAAGCCAACATCAAGGGCTTCGAGGACCTGAAGGGCAAGCGCTTCAACGTCGGCAATCCCGGCTCGGGCACCCGCGCCTCGATGGAGGAATTGCTGAGCACCATGGGCTGGACGCTGAAGGACTTTGCGCTGGCGTCCGAACTGCGTCCCGATGAGCACGGCTCGGCCGTGTGCGACGGCAAGATCGACGGCTTCTTCTATGGCGTCGGCCACCCCTCGGCCAACATCCAGGACCCCACCACCAGCTGCGGCGCCAAGCTTGTGTCTCTGACCGGTCCCGCGGTGGACAAGCTGGTCGAGAAGTACCCGTACTACGCCCACGCCACGATTCCGGCCGGGCTGTATCCGAACAACCCGACGGAGACCAAGACCTACGGCGTGACGGCCACCTTCGTGACCTCGGCCGACGTGCCCGAGGCCACTGTCTACACCGTGGTCAAGGCGGTGTTCGACAACTTCGATGACTTCAAGAAGCTGCACCCCGCGTTCGCCAATCTGAAGGCCGCGGACATGGTGAAGAACGGGCTGTCGGCGCCGCTGCATCCTGGCGCCGAGAAGTACTTCAAGGAAAAGGGCCTGCTCTGAGGTCCGGCCCTCGGGGCCACTGACACGGCATGCCTTCGGGGCCTGGACTCAAATCCGGCCACGCAGGCTGCCGCCCCTTGCGCCGCGCAAGCGCGCGCAAGGACACAACGCGCGCCGCGCCGCCGGCGCGCGCCACGATACGTAGGGGAATTTCATGACAAAAGAGCCGCACACGCCGGCCCCGGACCTGGAACAGCTGGTCGCCGACGCCGATCGCGGAGGCCGCAATGTAGGCGGCCTGGCGGGCGCCACGCTGGCGGCGGGCGCGCTGATCTGGTCCGTCTTCCAGCTCTGGTACGCGTCGCCGCTGCCGTTCTCCCTGAACTGGGCGATCTTCAACGACACCGAGGCGCGCGCCCTGCACCTGGGCATCGCCATGTTCCTGGGCTACCTGGCCTATCCGGCCAGCAAGCGCTCGGCGCGCGACCGCATGCCCTGGTACGACTGGGCGCTGGCGTTGATGGCGGGCTTCTGCGGCAGCTATCTGTACCTCTTCTATAACGAGCTGGCGGGCCGCCCCGGCCAGCCCACCACCATGGACGTGGCCACCGCCGCGATCGGCCTGGCGCTGCTGCTGGAAGTGACGCGCCGCGCCCTGGGCCTGCCCATGACCGTGCTGGGCCTGATATTCGTCGCGTATGCCCTTGCCGGGCCCTGGCTGCCCGACGTGCTGGCGCACCGCGGCGCCTCGCTGGAACGCCTGATGTCGCACATGTGGCTGACCACCGAAGGCGTGTACGGCGTGGCGCTGGGGGTGTCTGTGTCGTACATCTTCATCTTCGTGCTGCTGGGTTCCATGCTCGACAAGTGCGGCGCCGGCAACTACATGATGCAGGTATCGTTCGCACTGCTGGGCCACCTGCGCGGCGGGCCGGCCAAGGTGGCGGTGGTGTCCTCGGCCGTCAACGGCCTGGTGTCGGCGTCGTCGGTGGCCAACGTGGTGACGGGCGGCATCTTCACGATTCCGCTCATGAAGAAAGCTGGATACGGCGGCGTGCGCGCCGGCGCGATAGAGACCGCCTCGTCCGTCAACGGCCAGATCATGCCACCCGTGATGGGCGCTGCAGCCTTCCTGATGATCGAATATGTCGGCATCCCCTATACCGACATCATCCGCCATGCGATCCTGCCGGCCGCGATCTCGTACATCGCGCTGTTCTACATCGTCCACCTGGAAGCCTTGAAACTGGGGATCCAGCCGATGATGGCCTCGGGCCCCGCCCGCACGCCGCTGCAGAAGCTGGCCGGATGGGGCATGGGCATCAGCGGCACCTTGCTGGTAATGGGCGCGGTCTATTGGATAGGCACCGGTGTTCAGGCCATGGCGGGCGCCGCAGCCATCTGGATCCTGCTGGCCATTTTGGCCGCGCTCTATCTGTGGCTGCTGCGCATCGCGGCGCGCCACCCCGATCTGCCGCAGGACATCGACATCAACCATCCGGTGCGCCCGCAGCCCTGGCCCACGGTGCGCGCAGGGCTCTACTTCCTGATTCCCATCGGCATCCTGGTCTGGTGCCTGAGCGTGGAAGAACTGTCGGCCGGCCTGTCGGCGTTCTGGGCGGCGATGGCGATGCTGTTCCAGATGGTGACGCAGCGTCCGCTGATCGCCTGGTTCCGCAAGCAGCCGGCCGCCCCGGCCTGGCGCCAGGGCTGGCGCGACGCCATCGGCGGGCTGGAGGACGGCGCCCGCAACATGATAGGCATCGCCATCGCCTGCGGCACCGCCGGACTGATCGTCGGCGCCATCACCCTGACCGGCCTGGGCTTGCGCATGACGGCCTTCGTCGAGCTGGTGTCGATGGGCAACGTGCTGCTGATGCTGATCTTCACGGCGGTGGTCTGCCTGATCCTGGGCCTGGGCATGCCAACCACGGCCAACTACATCCTGATGGCGACGCTGATGGCGCCCGTGGTGGTGGAACTGGGCGCGCAGAGCGGCCTGGTCATTCCGCTGATCGCCGTGCACATGTTCGTCTTCTATTACGGCATCATGGCCGACATCACGCCGCCCGTGGGCCTGGCCACGTTCGCGGCCGCCGCCATCTCGGGCGAGGATCCGATCAAGACCGGCATCCAGGGCGTCACCTACGCGGCGCGCACGGCCATCCTGCCGTTCATGTTCGTGTTCAACCCCATGCTGCTGCTGATCGACGTCACCTACGGCTGGGAACTGGCCCTGGTGGTGACGGGCGCCACGATCGCCTCGCTGACCTTCGCCGCCGCCACCATGCGCTGGTTCCGCGTGCGCTGCACGCTGGCCGAAGTGGGCGTGCTGCTGCTGGTCACATTCATGCTGTTCCGCCCCGACTGGTTCATGGACCATTTCGCGCCGCGCCATGAAAGCCGTCCGGCGTCCGAGATGCAGGCCATCGCCGCCGCGCTGCCCGACAACGGCCGCCTGACCGTGGTGCTGCGCGGCATCAACCTGGAAGGCGATGAGCTGACCAAGACCGTCGCCGTCGCCCTGCCTGAATTGACCGACAACGCTGGCGGACAGGACGCCGGCCGCAAGCGCCTGGCCGAAGCCGGACTGACGCTGATGAGCCTGGGCGACCAGACGCAGATCGGCGGCGTGCGCTTTGGCAGCCGCGCCCAGCGCGCCGGCTGGGAGCAAGGTTGGGACGTGCTGGAAGTGAAGGCGCCCAATCCGCAGCGCTGGTCCGACTTCTGGGTGTATCTACCCGCGCTGCTGTTGCTGGCGGGCATGTGGTCGCGCCAGGGCCGTCGGG
>NZ_JBARYB010000151.1:0-11894 GCF_049647645.1 Achromobacter sp. | reverse complement strand
GCGCCTGCTTCGGCGCCGGCTTCGTCGCGCTGGCGCTCGACCCGGACGCCGGATTGGCCGCCGCACTGGACGCCCTGGCCGCCGCCACCCGCGGCGCTCTCCATCCGCTGCGCGTGCTGAAGACCGGCGACCAAGCATTGCAGGACACGCACGGCCAGCTGCGCCAGCGCTACGGCGCGCAAGCCGGCGCCGTCTATCTGCTGCGGCCGGACGGCTACGTGCTGGGACGCTGGATCGCCCCCGCGGCCGCCACCCTGCGCACCGCGCTCACGCCCTACTATCCGTCGATCGCACTGGCTGCGCCCAAGGAAGAGCAAGCATGAACAACGAAGAACTGGACCAGATCTATGGCGCCATGGCGCAGGCCCTGACGCGCGTCGGCAAGGAGCAGGCCTCGCTCTTCCTGTCGATTCTGAGCCTGTCGCTGCTGGCGCGGTTGACCGATGCGCGCGACGCCGCCGCGCTCCTGACGCAGGCGGAAGCCGCCTGCCTGGCCAACAGCCCTGTGGCACACTGTCCCGCCTCTGACTCTGCCCGCCCGACGTGAACCCGCCCGCCCTCGAACGATTCCTGACCTACCGCCTGCACGTGCTCAACAAGATCACGGACAGGGACACGAATCGCGCCTATCTGGAAGACTGCGGCATTCCGCTAGGCGAGGCGCGCTGCCTGGCGGCCATTGGCCGCTACGCGCCCCTGTCGGTCAACGACCTGGCGCGCGCGGCCAATCTGAACAAGGGCCAGGCCAGCCGCTCGGCGCAGGCCTTGGTGGAGCGCGGCCTGGTCGAAAAAACCATGTCCGCCTCCGACGGGCGCGGCGTGGTGCTGGCTCCCACCCCCGCCGGCCTGGCGCAATACCAGCGCGTCATCGACCTGATCGTCCGCCGCAACGAGGAGATCTTCGGTTGCCTCAGCGCCGATGAGCAACGCCTGCTGGGCGACATGCTGGACCGCGTGATCGGCCATCTGCAGCCTGACGCGGACGGCGCGGCAGACTAGCCCACACCGCCCCGGGTCGCAGCGCGCCCAGGTCCTAGACCTTGGGCGTGGTCGCCCCCAGTTGCGCGGCGGCCTCATCCATGAACTGCGCCATGCGCACGTCCAGCTCGGTCACGCCGCCGGCGTCATGCGTGGTCAGGGTCACGTCCACGCGGTTATAGACGTTGGTCCATTCGGGATGATGGTTCAGCTTCTCCGCGAACATGGCCACGCGCGCCATGAAGCCGAATGCCGCATTGAAATTGGGGAAGCGGAAGCGCTTCTCGATGGCGTCGCGCATCGCAACCGCCTGCCAACCTGACAAAGCGGCCACGGCGGTATCGGTGCCGACGCGGGCGGGAGGAAACATGCTCATGACGGACTCCGGAAAAAAGGCGGCTGCGCGTTGCGCCAGCCGCCTCGGACACTGGACTGGCCCAGGCTTACTGCTGCACCGCGTACAGGTAGATTTCCACCCGGCGATTCAGCGCGCGGCCTTCGGCGGTCGCATTGTCGCCGATCGGGTCGTTCGGCCCGCGGCCCTCGACCGTCAGGCGGCCGGCGGCCACGCCTTGCTTGCTGAGGTAGTCCGTCACGCTCTTGGCGCGATTGACCGACAGCGTCTGGTTATGCGCCAGCGCGCCCGTGCTGTCGGTATGGCCGACGACCTTGGCCCGCAGCTCGGGATGCTGGTTGAGCGAACGCGCCACACTGTCCAGCACCGGCAGCAGTGCCGGCTTCAGCTGTGTCTTGTCCGTATCGAACGACACGCCGCTGGGAATGTTGACCTTCAGGCTGCCATCGGGCATTTCCACCACGTCGATACCCAATGACGAAGCGCCCGACTTCTGCACGTCGTCCTTGACCACCTTCCAGTTGTAGCCGACCAGGCCGCCCGCCACCGCGCCTATGCCAGCGCCGATGGCCGCACCCTTGCCGTGGCCGATCAAGGCGCCGATGCCAGCGCCGAGCGCCGCCCCCGCGCCCGTACCCACGGCCGTGTTGGTCTGCTGCTGCGTGGCGCATCCCGCCAGCAACGCACCCGCTGCCGCGACGACTGCGATCCGGTTGAATATTGTTCTTGAGCTCATGGCAACCTCCACTTGTTCCATCGGTGTGCCGGATCATTCCGGCCAGACCATGCTAGCAAGCACGGAACGGGAGGCAGGCAACATTTTGTACTATCAGGAGGGCCCTGAAGATAGCGCGGCCGCGCTGTACAGCACGGCCGCAGCTGGAGCGAAAAAGCGTGCAGTCCCGCAACAATGGGCTACATTCCGCCCGCTGCCGCCCGGCCTCCAATGCGAAGGCCGGCGCCTGACGACTAGCGCTGCTGGAACGTCCGGCGCGCCACGTTCAGCGACACCATGGCCATGAGCGCCATGGCCAGCAGGTAGTAGCTCGGCGACAGCTTGGAATCGGTGGTCGCGATCAGCCAGGTCAGGATGAACGGCGCAAAGCCGCCGAAGATCGTCACCGCAATGTTGTAGCCCAAGGACAGGCCCGTGGTGCGCACCTGCACCGGGAAAATCGCGGACATCAGCGCCGGCATGGGCGCAAAGTAGGCCGTCGCCAACACGCCCAGAATGACCTGGACGATCATCAACACGCCCACCGTCGGGTACGACACCAGCAGGTAGAACAAGGGATAGCACAGCACCGCGGTCAACAGCGCCGCGGCCGTCATGATGCGCGCGGGTCCGATCCGGTCGGCCAGCGCGCCGACGAAGGGCGCGCCCACCGTCATGATGACGCCCGTGACCAGCGTCGCCAGAAAGCCGATGGTCGGCGGCAGGCCCAGTTGGCGGATGGAATACGTCGGCATGTACAGGGCCAGGTAGTTGCCCACCGAACCCAGCGCCACGAAGCCCACGGTCACCAGCAGGCGCAGCTTCTGGCCCGCGAACATATCGCTCAGCGGCGAAGCCGAAGCCTTCGCGGCGCTGAACTCCGGCGTTTCATCCATGTGATGGCGGATGTAGTAGCCCACCGGCGCGATCAGCAGGCCGAATACGAACGGAATGCGCCAGCCCCAGCTTTCCAGCTGCGCCTGGGTCAAGGTCGCATTAAGCACCGCGCCGAACAGCGCCGCCAGCAGGATCGCCGCGCCCTGGCTGGCGACCTGCCAGCTGGCATAGTAGGCGCGCCGGTCGGGCGCATATTCGATGAGGAAGGCCGTCGCGCTGCCGAACTCCCCGCCCGCCGAAAAGCCCTGGATCAGCCGGGCAAGCAGGATGATGATCGACGCGGCGACACCGATCTGCGCATGCGTCGGCACCACCACGATGATCAGCGTGCCTATCATCATCAGGAAAATCGAAGCCGTCAGCGCCGCCTTGCGGCCGGCCCGGTCGGCATAGCTGCCCAGCACGATGGCGCCCAGCGGCCGCATCAGGAACGACACGCCGAACGTGGCCAGCGCCAGCAGCAGCGAGGAACTCTCGCTGGCGGACGGAAAGTAAAGCTTGGCGATGATCAGCGCGAAGGTGCCGTACGCGATCATGTCGAACCATTCGAGCGCATTGCCGATGGAGGCGGCGATCACCGCGCGCCGCGCCTGGGCGCGCCGGTCGCCTGATGGCGCCGCCTTGTCGCGGGCGGCAGCCGCCGCATTCCACGTTGTCTTCTCCGAATAAGCCATTTTTCCCTCTGTTTTTTTTGAAGAATTAACTATCGATCAACTCATAGACGAGCTATCGCAAGATGGCCCGCCAGCTTTTCCATGAACTGTTCGCACAGGCTGATCTGCGCCAACGCGACATACTCGTCCGGCCGGTGCGCCTGCTGCAGATTGCCCGGGCCGCAAATCACGGCCGTCATGCCCGCCCGCAGGAACAAGCCAGCCTCGGTGCAATACGCCACCTTCTCGGTGCCGCGCGCGCCGGTCAGCGCCTGCGCCAAGCGCGCGATCTCGGCGGTCGCGGCGGTATCGAAACCAGGCACTTCCGCCATCGCCTCCAGCTCGATGTCGGCCCTCGGGTTCTCCGCCTTGATGCGGTCGCGCAGTTCGCCCGTGATGTAGCGGCGCAAGCCGCCGATCACGTCCGGCGCCAACACGCCCGGGATGGTGCGGAATTCGAACTCGAACTGGCAGCGGTCCGGGATCGTGTTGACGGACAGGCCGCCCGAGATCGTGCCGGTGTTGGCGGTGGTGTACGGGACCTCGAAGTCCTGGTCGAAGGGTCCGTTCTGGCGATGGCTGTCGGCCATATCGCGGATGTGGCAGATGGCGCGCGCCGCGTATTCGATCGCGTTGACGCCGCGCGGCGTCAACGAAGAATGCGCGGCATGCCCATGCACGGTGCAGCGGTACAGATTGCTGCTCTTGTGCGCCGAGATCACGCGCATTTCGGTCGGCTCGCCGACGATGCAGCTGTCGGGCCGGATATCCAGTTTCGCCAGCTCGCGCAGCATGGCGTCCGCGCCCAGGCAGCCGACCTCCTCGTCATAGCTCAGCGCCAGATGCAGCGGCACCCGCAGGCGACGCGAGGTGAACGACGGCAGCATGGCCAGCGCCGTTCCAATAAAGCCCTTCATGTCGCAGGTGCCGCGTCCGTACAGCCGGCCATCGCGCACTTCGGGCGCGAACGGATCGCTGCTCCAGGCCTGGCCGTCCACCGGCACGACGTCGGTATGGCCTGAAAGCACCACCCCGCCCTGGGTGCCGCCGTCCTCGGCAGGCACGGTCACGAAGAGGTTGGCCTTCTTGCCGTCGGCGTTGTAGATCAGCCTGGGCGCAAGCCCGGCCGCGGCCAGGTGGTCGCGCACCGTTTCGATCAGGCCCAGATTCGACAGGCGGCTGGTCGTATCGAAGCGCACCAGCCGTTCTATCCATTCCAGGGAACGGGGAAGTTCAGAAATATTCATGGGTCCTACCCTGACATTGAGGTCCGACGCGGCCGCTCAGGCTGTCTTGGCCCGGGCCGCATCCAGAAAGCGCGATAGTCTAGCCACGCCCTCGTCCAGGCGGTCGTGCGCGCTGGCGTAGCACCAGCGCAGATAGCCCTCGCCTTCAGGGCCGAAAGCCATGCCCGGCGCCAGGCCCAGGCCGCCACGCACGACCAGGTCCTTGCAAAACGCCAGGCTGTCCGAGACGCCGCGGATGCGGAAGAAGGTGTACATCGCACCCGGCGCCGCGCCGGCCAGTTCGACCCCGGGCACCTGCCCCAGCCTCGACGCCAGATGGTCGCGTGCCAACCGCAGCCGCGCCACCGTGCGCGCGATGACGGGCTCGCCCTGCTCCAGCGCGCACAAGGCGGCGGTTTGCACGAAGCCGGGCGTGCAGGTGTTGCTGTATTCGATCAGCTTGCCGATCTCCGGCAACAGTCCGCGCGGCACCACTACCCAGCCCACCCGCCAGCCCGTCATCAGCCAGGCCTTCGAGAACGAGTTGCAGCTGACCACGCGATCATCCGGCGCGGCGATATCCAGGAACGTGGGCGCCACCGCGCCTTCGTAGTAGTAGCGTTCGTAGACATCATCGGAGATGATCCAGATGCCGTGCTTGCGGCAATGCTCCAGCACCGCGCGTTGCTGCTCGGCGGTCATCACCCAGCCCGTGGGGTTGTTCGGCGAATTCACCAGGAGCGCCCGCACATCCGGCGTCAGGGCGCTGAGCAAGGCGTCCAGGTCCAGGCGCCAGCCGCTCTCCGAGAACGACAGCGCCACGGTCGTCACCCGCGCGCCCAGCACCTTGGGCATTTCCACCAGGTTGGGCCACAGGGGCGTCACGGCAACCACGTGATCGCCCGCGCCCACGATGGCCTGCACCGCCGTCATCAGCGCCGAAGTGCCCGAACTGGTCACCGCGATGTTGTCCACATCGCGCTGGCCGTGCAGGCCGCTCACATACGAAGCCAGGCGTTCGCGCAACGCGGGCACGCCCAGGGTCTGCACATAGAACGTCTGCCCGGAAGCGATATGGGCGATGGCCGCGTCGCGAAACGCCGCCGGCGTCTGCTCATCGGGCTCGCCGAACCAGAACGGCAGCACGTCGGCGCGGCCCATGCCGGCATTGGCGACTTCGCGGATTTGCGACGAGCGCAAGGTCTGCACGCCGGCGCGCGCGATGGTGCTGAAGCCGCCGGTGGATACTGCTGTGTTCATGCCTGTTCCTGTCATGCCAGAAGAAAGAGATCGCGCCGCCGGTTCAGCGGCATGCCGCGTCGAACTGCGCGCGCGCCTGGCGGGCGCCGCGGGCCAGCCAGGCCACGTCGGAGTGCAAGGCGATGAACTGCACGCCCAGCTTGCGGTAGCGCGCCGCCTCTTCGGGATCATTGGCGAAGATGCCGATCGCCTTGCCCGCCGCCTTGCCGGCTTCGATCACGCGGCCCACGGCCTCGCGCACCTCGGCGTGGGCCATGTCGCCCAGGCGGCCAAGGCTGGCCGCCAAATCTGCCGTGCCGACGAACAGGCAATCCGCCCCAGGCAACGCGGCAATGGCTTCCACGTTGCGCACCGCCTGCGCCGATTCGATCTGCAGGATCGCGCAGGCCTGCTCATTGGCCAGCTTGACGTAGGACGGGTCTTGCCCGTACATCCCTGCCCGCACCAGTCCCGCCACCCCACGCACGCCGCCATTGCCCTCGAAGGGGAAGCGCATGGCCGCGATGGCGCGGCGCGCGTCCTCGACCGTGTCGATGTTCGGGAAAATGATCGTCTTGGCGCCGCAGTCCATGGCGCGCTTGACCAGCGCCGTGTCGTTCACCGTCACGCGCACGATCGGATACGCCGCCGCGCCATGCGCGCGCGCCGCATCGATGGCCTGCAACTGCGCCGTCAGACCCGCCACGTCATTGGGCGCATGCTCCATGTCCACGACCAGCCAATCGAAGCCGCAATGCGCAATCGCCTCGGCCACCGCCGGGCTCGCCAAAGTCAGCCAACAGCCCTCGGAAGGCTCCAGGGCCAGGAGCGCCTTGCGTATCGGATTCGAGTCTTTCATGTCTGCTCCATAGTGTTCAAACGGGGAGCATTCATCATGTCGACGCCCCCTCAAACAGCCAAACAAAGATACCGGAGCCGAATCGCGAATATTTCCGAATTTTTGACGCTGATGTGTAATATTTTGGATTGAATTTGGCGAAACCCTTAATTTCTTGGAAAAATCGTGCAGAGCAAGAATTTCGACCCCACAGACCTGCAGATCCTGGCCGCCTTGCAGGTCGACGGACGGCTGTCCAGCGCCGATCTGGCCGAGCGCGTTTCGCTCACGCCTTCCCCCTGCTGGCGCCGCGTCAAGCGCCTGGAGGACGAGGGCGTGATCCGCGGATACCGGGCCGAGATCGACGTCAAGAAGCTGGGCTTCGGCGTGACCGCGTTCGTCTGGATTTCACTGGATAAAAAGGACGCCCAACACGTCAAGGCGTTCGAGGACGCCATCAAGGACGTGCCGGAAGTGTTGTCATGCCATTGCGTGTCGGGCCGCTACGACCACCAGTTGACGGTGATCGCCCGCGATTTGGACGCCTTCGGCGATCTGGCACGCTACGTGCTTGGCGCCTTGCCGGGCGTGAAGGAGGTCTACACCTCCTTCGTGCTGAAGGAAGTCAAAGGGCTGGGGGATGCAATTTCGTTGCCGGCAGGATGATGCCGAGCGCCGGCCGGCAAAGCGCGGCATGGCCCCAGGGATTGTTCGCCATCAGCTCGCGCTGAACCGTTCCAGCCAGGGCAGTGCCGCATCCAGCCGCGCGGACTCGACTTCAGGCTGCGGCGCGCCTTCCGGCAGCGTCAGTCCCACCCGGTTGTGCCAATACGTGCGCAGGCCCACCTTGCTGGTGCCGAACATGTCGTAGCCCGAACCGGCAACGAACCCAGCGTGAGCGGGTTCCACCTGCAATTGCGCCAAGGCCAATGCGTAAGGGCGCGGGTCAGGCTTGTAGAAACCCGCTTCCTCCGATGTCACCACCACGTCCCAGTCCACGCCCAACAGACCGGCGGCACGCCGCCCCAGGCGAGCGGAACAGTTGGTCACCACGGCCAGACGGCAATGCGGCCGCAGCGCCTGCAGCAATTCACGCGCGCCGTCCCAGGCGGGCAGTTCGTCCCAGCCCGCCTCCAGCGCGGACGGCGCATCCGCGGACAGGCCGACCGCGGACGCAGCCTCCTGTACCAGGCGCTCATAGGGTTGATAGGCGCCGCAGCCATAAGTGAGGCGCAGGTATTCCGCGCGCCAAGCCCGTCCAGCGGCCTCGGAACCCGCCGCGCGGTTCCATACGGTCCAGGAATCGAGCAAGGCGGTAAGCAGGTCGAACAGCACGGCCTGGGGATAGGCGGGCGCAACAGCAAGACTGGACATGCGTGACTCTCTCAGGTGGCGATGGAGCCACTATAAAGAGCCAGGAACCCGCTGTGGTTCAGCCTGCGTTTACCCTGAGTTAAGTCCGGGCTTAACCGCATCCGCCACTGACAAGCCTGCAGGCAGGCTGCGGCTTCGCCGGCTTGAACAGAAACAAACAAAGGCCGTTGACGATGACGTCAACGGCCTTTTCGACCACGCCGTTCGCGCACTGCTACTTCGCCCACTCGGTGGGCGGCAAAGCGGCGATCGAACGGGTCGCCATCGCCTCGGTGTGCTTCAGATGTGCAATCGTCAGGCGCCGGGCCTCGTCGGCATTCTGGTCGCGGATAGCTTCGTAGAGCTGCTGGTGCTGGTGGATCGACTCCTTGCGCTCGTCCCACTCCGCCACGAAGAAATAACGGCATAGCCGAAATTCCAGTTCCTGGATGACCGAGAACGCCAGCGCATTGTCAGCGGCCTGCGCGATCAAGGTATGGAATTGCGAATTGACCCGCGAGCAGCATACGAAATCGTTACGCTCGACCGCCCGCTCGCCTTCCTCCACCAACGCCAGCAGTTGCTGCAGATGGGTGCTGCGGCGCCGATGGGCGGCCATCGCCGTGATTTCCGGCTCGACGATCTGGCGCAGTTCGAAGAGCTCGTGCAGCTCGGCAACCGACAGGCCCCGGACATAGGTGCCGCGGCGCGGCGCCGATTCGACCCACCCCTTTGCCTCCAGGGCTTTCAAGGCTTCGCGCACCGGGATCTTGCTGACGCCGAACCGCTCCGCAAGGTCGTCGATCAACAGGCGTTCCCCCGCCCGTAGCTCGCCCGTCACGATCTGTTCAAAGAGCGTTTCATAGACGCCGCCAGGACGTGGCGCGCGGTTTTCCGCGCTGTCTGAAGCGGAGCGCAGGCGTTCTGCAAGTGCCATGCAATTCCCCAAAATTAGCTGGCGCAAGGAGGCCAGATTCCACTTGACATGCTACCACGCCACATATATCCTTTTTTTACTTCGTATACTATTTGTTGATTTCGTATATGCAATAGATTATTCGTATATATATAAGGAGACAGCGTGAACATCACCAAGTCCAGCAAGAGCAAGTCGAGCAAACTAGCCTGTTTCCTTCGCGCAGCCTGTGCGACCGGGCTCCTGGCCAGTGCCCTGGGTATCGCCCATGCAGCGTCCTACCCCGCGCGCCCGGTCACCATCGTGGTGCCCTTTGCCGCCGGTGGCGGCTCCGACATCGTCGCGCGCCTGGTCGCGCAGCAGTTGAACGATGAATATCAGCAACCCTTCATCGTCGAGAACAAGCCGGGCGGTAGCACGCAAATCGCCACGCGCTTCGTCATCAACGCCCCCGCAGACGGCTACACGCTACTGCTGGCCTCGACCTCGGTAGTCAACAACGCCTACCTCTACAAGAACCTCAACTACGACGCCGCGCGATCGCTGCGCCCGGTCATCGGCCTGGTCGACGTGCCCGCCTTCCTCGTGGCCGGCGTCAACTTGCCAGCCAAGAACGTCAAGGACTTCCTGGCGGCCGCCGGCCCGCTCTCGAATAGCAACCGGCTTTCCTTCGGCTCGGCCGGCACCGCGAGCACCCTGCACCTGGCCGGCGAATGGTTCAACCAGGTTGCAGGGCTGAAAGGCGTCCATATCCCCTACAAGGGCAGCGGCCCGGCGGTTGTCGCGCTGGCCAGCGGCGATGTGGACTACTCCTTCGAAAACCTGGCGCCTGCCCAGGCCCAGATCGCCAGCCAGCGCGTGCGCTTGCTGGCGATCGCCGGACCGACCCGCTTCCCCACGCTTCCCGACGTGCCCACGCTGAAAGACTTCGGCCTGCCCGCCACGGACATGGCCAGCTGGTTCGTTCTGATGGCGCCCGCCGCGACGCCCGACGGCGTCGTCGACCAGTTGAACGCATCGGTAAACCGCATTCTTTCCAAACCGGAAATCCAGCAACGGTTTCTGGAACTGGGCCTCATCCCCACCGGAGGCTCCCCGCAGCAACTGGCAGAGCGCATGCGGGCCGACAGCGAAAAATGGATTGCCATCATCAAAGCCGGCCACGTCTCCGTGGACCAATGACACAGCGGCCACCGACTTCACCATCGAGGTAACCCCATGCGTTCCCCCCCCAACCCAGGCATTGTGGGCGTAGCCTGCGTTCCCCACGCCCCTCAGTTCCTGTCGCAACCGGACACCGAAGACCTGGAGCAGGTCCGGCGCGTGCGCCTGTCCATGGAGCAGGCCGGGCAACGCCTGCGCGCCCTGCAGCCCGATTGCATCATCGTGCTTGCAAACGACCATGGCGACCACTTCGTGACGCACTCGGTCCCGGCGTTCTGCCTGCATGCCGCCGCGCGCGCCGACGGCATGCACAAGCACCGCGGCGAGTGGACGCTGGATCCATCCATGGGCTATCGGCTGGTGCGGGCGATGGAGGAGGAAAGCTTCGATCTCGCCTATACCCTGTCGGCCAAGCTGCCCACGGCGTTCACCATCCCGTACGAATTCATGGGTTTCGGCCGCGACGTGCCGATGACGCCGATCTTCGTCAACGCCTATATTCCGCCTCAGCCGTCCGCGTTGCGCTGCTATGCCTTCGGCCAGGCTCTGGCGCGCGCGGTGTCGCGCATGGGGCGGCGCGCCTTGCTGATCGCCAGCGGCGGGCTGTCGCACTATCCCGGCACCGCGCACTACTCCACCCCCGACGTGGACACGGACCGCCAACTGTATGAGCAAATGCGCGCCGGCAATCTCACCGGCCTGCTGGCGCTGGACGAACAGGCGCTGGACCGCAGCGGCAACCTGGAACTGCGCGCCCCTTTGATCGCCGCCGGCGCCATGGGCAATCGGAAACCGTTCATGGCCACCTTCGAGCCGTCGTGGCATCACACCTACAGCGTCATGGCGTGGGACCTGACAGAAGACCGACAGCCCGAGGCCTTGATCTACCCGGAGCTTTCGCCGCAGCGTGTCCCCCTGGTCGAAGCCCTGTATCGCCTGCGCAGCGATCCCGACGCGGCCCGCCGCTACCTGGCCGACCCCGCCGTCTGGTGCGACGGCTACATGCTCGCCCCCGATGAGCGCGCCGCGCTGATCGAAATGAACCCCGAGCGTCTCCGGGACGAGTTCTCCATCCACGCCTTGTTGACCTCCGGCGCCGCCACGCATCTGCGCATCCTGCGCGAACGCGCCTGAACCTCGCTTCACAGGGAAACACCGTGCCACACGGCTCCTTCGCATCCGCCCACGATGCCACCCGGGCCGCCGGCCCGATCGCCCCCGATACCCGCCTGGCCGAGGCGCACGCGCTGCCCCCCAGCGGCGCCAACCCGCTATCAAGGAGGCAGACATGAGCGGGCCGCTACGCCCCCGGGCCAGCCGCTACGGCCAGCGCTTCGGCGTTGCCACGGGCCACCACCTCGCGACGCGCGCCGCCGTCACACAATTGGAGCGCGGCGGCAGCCTGGTGGACGCCATGATCTCGGCCTCCGCCGTCCTGACCGTCGCGCTCCCGCACGCAACCTCGCTGGGCGGCTGCGGCATGATGCTGATCCACGATGCCGCCAGCGGCCGCACCCGAGCCCTCAACGGCTCGGGCATCGCGCCGGCGCAGGCCATGCC
>NZ_JBARYB010000150.1:0-14239 GCF_049647645.1 Achromobacter sp. | reverse complement strand
GCCCGGCATCGTCGCCGTGTCGCTGACCGCCTACGGCACGCAAGGGCCCTGGGCCGACCGGCGCGGTTTCGATTCGTTGGTGCAGACGGCGATGGGTTTCAACCACGCCGAGGGCGAGGCGGCGGGCGACGGCAAGCCGCGCGCGCTGCCGATGCAGATCCTCGACCAGGCCAGCGGCTTCCTGATGGCTTTCGGCGCCGCCGCCGCGCTGTGGCAACAGTCGCGCGAAGGGGGAAGCTGGCACGTGCAGGTGTCGCTGGCGCAGACCGGGCACTGGCTGCGCGGGCTGGGGCGCATCGAAGAGGGCCTGCGGGCCGGCAGGCCGGACCTCAGCCCCTGGCTCGCGGACGAAATCTCCGGCTTCGGCCTGCTGCGCGCCGTGCGGCCCCGCGCGCGACTGGCGCGAACACCGGCCGGCTATGCGCGACCGTCGGTGCCGCCGGGAACGGATCGCCCGAACTGGTGAGAGCTTGTCCGCAAGCCGAGAATTGATACGGCCGGACCCCTTGAATGAGCGATATCCCAGGTCACCCCGGCGATGCATCGCGTGCCGCACCGATGCCTGCCACGTCAGCCTTGCCCTCCCATCTGCAGTGGACCATTGCCCTGGCGGCTGGCGCATCCGTGGCCAACAGCTACTACAACCAGCCGCTTCTCGGCGAATTGAGCCGGGAGTTCGCGCTCTCTGCGGGGACGGTGACCTGGCTGCCCGTGCTCACCCAGGCGGGCAATGCCCTGGGCGTGCTTTTCCTGGCACCACTGGGTGACCGCTTGGAGCGCAAGTCGCTCATCCTGCGAACGCTGGCGGCGCTGGTGCTCTCCCTGGTGCTGGCAGCCGCATCCTCCGGCTTCGTTCAATTGGCACTGGCGAGCCTCGCAGTGGGCTTGTGCGCCACCGTGGCGCAACAACTGGTTCCCTTGGCCATCCACCTGGCGCCCTCCCACCACAAGGGGCAGGTGCTCGGCGTGGTGACGGGCGGTATCCTGATCGGCATCCTGCTGGCCCGTGTGGTGAGCGGCTGGATGACCGAGCTTTGGGGCTGGCGGTCCGTCTTCGGTTCTTCTGCGGCACTGATGCTGGTACTGGGCTTTCGGCTGGCATGGACGCTGCCGGTGGTGCGGCCGTCCTCCGATCTCGGCTATGGACGATTGCTGCTGTCGATGTGGCATTTGGTGCGCAAGCACGCTTCCTTGCGCCAGGCTGTGGCTATCCAGTTCCTGCTGTTTGCCAGCATGATCGGCTTCTGGGCAACGTTCGCGCTCTGGCTGGAGCGGCCGCCACTGCAGCTCGGCGCGGTATCCGCCGGCCTGTTCGCGCTGGTCGGCGTGTGCGGCGCGTTGGCTGCACCGGCGGCTGGCCGTTTTGCCGACCGGCGCGGACACGGCGCAGTCGTCCGTGCTGGCGCGGTGGGAACCGCAACGGCATTTGCCGTGCTGTACCTGGGTGGCTCATCGATCCCTGCACTCGTCCTCGGCATCTTCTTGCTCGACGTGGCCGTGCAGTCGGCCCAGGTGGCGAACCAGACCATGGTCTATGCGTTGGACGCGGGTGCGCGCAGCCGGCTGAACACCGTGTTCATGGGCGCGATGCTGCTTGGCGGGGCCTTCGGCGCTGCTGCAGGCGGGTGGGCCTTCACTGCGCATGGATGGGCCGGGGTCTGCGCCTTTGGCATGCTTAGCGCCACCGTTGCGTGGGGCCTGTCTCTTCGGCTAAACCAATGATGACAAGTGAATTGACAAACCGTCTGCAGTTCGAAGCAAACCCTGACATGACGCCGATGCCATCTCAGGTGGTCATTTCGGGGTGCTCCGGCGGCGGCAAGTCGACCTTGCTCGGGGAGCTGCGGCGGCGTGGTCATGCGACCGTCGCCGAACCCGGGCGGAGGATCATCGCCGAGCAGATTCGACAGGGCGGCAACGCCCTGCCATGGACCGACATGGCGGCCTTTCTGCGGGAGGCGCTGCGCGTCGCCGCCATGGATCTCGAAGGCGCGGCACGGGACGCTGGTCCGGTCTTCTTCGACCGAGGGCTGATCGACGCCGCTGCAGCGCTTCAACGACTCTGCGGCGTACCGTTGGCGCAAAGCCTGGGCGAATCCCGCCCTTATGGGCGGCTCGTGTTCCTCGCACCGCCCTGGCCGGACATCTATGGCGCCGACGAGGCGCGGCGGCACGACTTTCCCGAGGCTGAGGCGGAATACACCGACTTGGATGCCACCTACCAGGCACTCGGCTACGAAGTCAGGGTGCTTCCGCGCGCCAGTGTGGTCGAACGGGCCGACTTCGTTCTGCAAGCGATTCATCGCTGCTGAAGGCGAGACCAACTTGTGACGGCCGCCTTGGCTGTCGATCCGAACGCGGCCTTGTCGCAGGCGCACTCGCAGGCACCGTTTGGGGTGATCACGCGATGACAGGGATGGCGAAAACGGGGCGAAGCCGTCTCCGGTTTGTTTGTCGTGTCGAAGCCGGATTTCGGTTCGACTGTCACCGGATTGGCTTCCCTCCGGTGTTGTCTCATGGACTCTTGCGCTGTTCCTCATGCCGCTCGCGCTCGCTCAGCATGGTTTGCTGCGGGCATTGCCATCCTGACGTTGGCCACCCGCGCCGCCGCGGCGGAAGTATGGGTCGTTACCGACTCGCATCATCCGGTCCTTGGCCAGGCTGACCGGCACCTCATCCTGGACGCGGCCGCGGTGCTCGAAGCGGAGCTGGCCGACAACCTGCCCACCGATCCTGAGCGCGCCAGCGCCATGGTCCAGCAACGCCTGAAGCTGGGCGGTACAAACCTGCAGCGAAGGATCGGCACCGCCTACCAGGGCATTGCCGACGCCTGGAGCCTTGGCGTCACCAAGGTTCCGGCCATCGTGGTGGATCGCCGATACGTGGTCTATGGCGAGACGGACGTGGCCCGTGCGGTAGCCCGCATCGACCAATACCGGAGGATGCAGCCATGACGAGGCGTCCGTTCGCGCCATCCCGGCGCCAGCGGTTGGCCATCGCAGCGCTGCTGCTGGGGTGTTCCGCATCGTCCTTCGCGCTGAGCACCGCCACCATCGTGGCCTCCACCCTGTCGCCGGATTGCCTGGAATACCGCGTCACCGGCATCTGCTACTGGCTCTATTGCACCTGGACGGGATGCACCGTGCGCACCTCGGTCAAGGTGCGCCACTACATCCCGGATGCCGTGGTGTCGAGCTACTCGAACACCGGCGAGAACCCTTGGGTCGAGGTGCGGGCGATGAGCCTGCCGAACTCGACCGCGAAGGCCGGTGGCGACGGCACCACCAACGAGGATCACGAGAACAACTTGGCGAAGTTCAAGAACGCCGACGTCATCGGCCATCCCGGTGGCTATGTGTTCAGCCAGTTCGCCAGCGCCTCCGGCTACACCTGCGAGGGCGCCGGCACCGCCTTCATGCCCTATCTGCTGAGCACGCTTGACACGCTGGCATGGCGCTACAACATCCCCGAGGCGCTGTATCCGGAAGCACTGATTCCCGGCCGGCGCGAGGTCGGCACGCGCACAGGCCTGAATCTCTGGGGCAACGTCTATCCGCGTGGCGGCTTCCTGCACCAGGTGGATGATCACAAGGCCGCAGCCGTGGTCGCCCAGCGCGCGGGTGACATCGTGACGCGCCGCAACCAGATCCACGTCTACCAACCGCTGCTCGCCAGTTCGCGCGATGGCTACTGGCCGGCCGGCGCCCTGATGGAAACCAATGCCGCCACGGGCAAGTGGCAGGAGCTGACCCCCACGCTGTCCAGCAGTTGCGCGGTATTCCCCCACGGCAATGCCAAAGTGCAGGCCCGGCAGGGGGACTACGCCTGGGCATTGTGGCGTCCTTATAGCTGCTGCCAGCGCCGCGGCCAGGTGTTCCTAGGCAGCGTCGATTTCCCGTGAGGCCCGATGCCATGACGAATTCATTTCCGAGCGCCCGTCGATTTCTGTACGCCGCATTGGCCGTTGTCGCAGCGCTGAGCTGCTCCAGCGCCGGGGCGCAGACCAGCGTCAACGAGTACGGCGTCCAGCATCAGGGCAGCGTGATCGGTGATGACGTGCTCTACAGCATTGGGGGCGGCCGCGCGGTTTCCATGAGCGGTGCGGCCAACATGCACTCCATCGGTGTTGGCGTCGGCTGGAACAGCAACCTGATCTGTGGCGACATGAGCATCACCACCACGCTGCAGAACCAGTTGAACGGCATCACCAATGGCTTCCAGTCCATCATGTCCTCGGTGATCCAGAACGCCACTGCTGCCGTGGCGTCACTGCCCGCGTTGATCATCCAGCGCGCCGATCCAGGGCTGTACAACCTGCTGACCAATGGGGTGCTGCAAGCCAGGCTGGATTTCGATCGCAGCAAGCTGACCTGCCGTGCCATCGCCAATCGCATGGCCGACATGGCGGGGGGGCAGCTCGGCTGGGACCAGCTCGCCGAAGGCATGGCGCTGAAGCAGGCCGTCGCGAGCACCGATGCGGTCTCGGCGATCGACGACGCCGAGGCGAACCGTGGCAACAATGGCGTGCCGTGGGTCGGCGGAGACAACGCTGGCGGCGCGGACCAACGTCCGGTGCGTGTGGTCGGCGACGTGACCCGCGCCGGCTACAACCTGCTCAATGGCCGTGGCGTCGGCGATGCCAGTTCGATTCCGCAAGCCAGTTGCAGCGGCAACCTGGCATGCCAGACCTGGAGTTCGCCCGATGCCGCCGCAGCCTGGGCCATTCGCGTGCTGGGCGAGCAGGAGCAGCGCACCTGCGATGCATGCACCAAGACCGTCACCACGCCGGGCGTTGGCCTGACCCCGCTGATCCAGGAGGAATACGAGGACAAGCTTCAGGCCCTGCAGGAGCTGGTCGCCGGCAGCCGTCCAACCACGGCGCAGAACCTGCTGGCTGCGAGCAGCGCGTCGCTGCCCATCACCCGTGGCGTGATCGAGGCACTGCGCGACGAGACGGACCAGGACATCCTGGCTCGGCGCCTGGCCTCGGAGGTTGCGCTGGCCAGCGTGCTGGAGAAGGCGCTGCTGCTGCAACGCACGCTGCTGACCGGGCGCAAGGAGCCCAACGTGGCCGCCAACGAACTGGCCCAGAAGGCCGTCACCCACGAAAGCGACATCCTCGATCGCGAGATTCACAACCTGAAGACAGAGCTGGAACTGCGCCGCGAACTGGCCAGCAACTCGCCGATGGCGATCATCCAGCGCCACAGCACCCGCGCCGCCGGTGCGCGTGGCATCTACGAGGGTGACCCGGTACGCAATCGGGTCGATGAACTGCAGCGGCCGCCGTCCGGCGGAAGCCATCCATGAATACCGTGGGGCGGTGCCTGCGCTGGCTGTCCAGCCGGCGTGCCATCCTGGTGCTGGTGTGGGCGGTGTCGCTGCTGATCGCCGCGACCGCCGTCAATGTGGTCGGCATCCGCATTGCGGGCGGCATCGAGGGCTGGCAGCGCTGGATGGCGGCGCAATCAGGGGCCTTCCTGGCCTGGCGGCTATTGCTGTACGCCGCCACCGCCTGGGGTTGGCTCTGGATGCGACGTCGCCTGCGCGCGCGGGAACCGGAGCGCGCTGCCGGGCAGCGGCTGCTGCGCGCGGAGGTTGCGGCCATCGTCGCCGTGATCGTGCTGGAAGCCAGCCTGCTGACGCAGGCACGGTAGCGCGAGGTTCGCCATGACGCTGTACACCACCGACTACCTGGAGTACTACCTGACGCTGGTGTCCTGGGTGGTCCACAACGGCATCTGGTCAGTGCTGGTCGCCAGCGGCGTGTTCGCCATCCCGTTCCTGGCGATCGTCATCCAGGAATGGTTGAAGGCCCGCGCGGAAGGCGCGGATGAAGGCAACAAGGGCGTGCTGTCCTCGGCTCGCATCGAGAACCGCATTTTCGTCGCCATCGTGGTGATCATGTTCGCGGGCATCCCCTTCATCGACGTCGATCTCAACACTATCCGCTACGACCATTCGCGCTCGACGCAATGCCAGGTAAGCGTACCCGAGCCGACCGATACTGGCTGGTCGCAATCGTTCAGCACGATCAACAACCAGTCGGCCAAGGTGCCGGTGTGGTGGTTCGCCATGCACGCGATCTCGCGCGCGATCACCGGCGCCTCGGTCGCGGCCATTCCCTGCGGCACCGACCTGCGGCAGATCCGCATGGACATCGACGCGACCCGCATCGACGACCCGGTGCTGGCCCAGGAGGTCAGCGACTTCACCCGCGACTGCTATGGCCCCGCCCGCGCCAAGCTGTTCATGACCCGGCCCAGCCTGAGCGAGGAGCAGATGCACGACGTCACCTGGATCGGCTCCAGCTACTTCGTCGGCACCGCCGGCTTCTACGACAGCTACCGCTCCAGGACACCTCGCGATGCCTGGCCGTTCGACGCCACGCGCGACGCCGGCCTGGCCCAGGTGCCCGGCGGGGGCGGCTACCCGACCTGCCGGCAGTGGTGGTCCGACGGCGGCCAGGGCCTGCGGGCACGACTGCTGGCCCAGGTCGATCCCAACCTGCTGACGCGACTGGCCGGCTGGGCGGGCTTCCTGAGCCAGGCCGAGGTCAACGACTCGGTGATCCGCGCCGTCGCGAGCCCTCGGCAACAGAAGCTCAACCGGGGGGCGGTCTACACGGACTACGGTGGCCAGATCGACATGACGCTGCCCAACATCGTCACCCGCGCCGCCAGCGACGTGGGGCTGACCGTCGGATCACTGGGCTATTTCCCGGCGATGGACGTGGTGCGGCAGGCGCTGCCGATGGTGCTGTCCCTGCTCAAGATGGCGCTGGTCATCTGCATCCCGCTGGTGCTGCTGATCGGCACCTATGACCTCAAGACCGTGGTCACGGTGAGCGTGGTGCAGTTCGCGCTGTTCTTCACCGAATTCTGGTTTCAGCTCGCCCGCTGGATCGACTCGACGATCCTCGATGCGCTTTACGGCTGGGGGTGGGGCTGGAACCGGCCGCACACGAACTTCGATCCACTGGTGGGCCTCAACAACACCTTCGGCGACATGCTGCTGAACTTCGTGATGGCCACGATGTTCTTGATCTTGCCGGCGTTCTGGATGACGGCATTGGTTTGGGCAGGGGTCAGGGCCGGTAATGTTCTGCAAGGACTGGGTACGGGCACTCGCGATGCGGGACAGGCAGGCAGTAAAGGCTCGGGCATGCTGATCGGTGCAGCCAAGAAAAGGTAGGGGCCATCGCGAGTCAGTCGTCTTCAAACCGCGGGTCAGGATCATCGTTGTACGACGCAGGGTGGTAGAACAGGCTTTCGCGATGATCCAGCTCTTCGGCCTTGCGTCCGAGGAAATCATCGTCACCTTGCGGCGCTTGCTCCGCCATCCTGGTTGCCACAGCGAGAGCGACCAGCAACAGCGCCGCCCAGACCGAGACGTACAGCAACACGCCGAGGGTCGCCAGCTTGACCACCCAGATCAGCACCCTTGCACCGCCTGCCGGCAGGCCCCGCGCCATCAGCCACTGATGCACTCGACGCTCCGCGCGCAGGCAACCGCCCCATACACCGCCCAGCCAGCGGCCGAGTCGCGCTGCGGTGGTCATGCGTGCGGTGTGCTTCATGGTTGGCTACCTCATGGTCGTTCCACGGTCGTTGGGCAAGGCCGTGCCGTTCTCCTTCATGCCTGCCGCGCCGCGAATGCTTCGGCGGTCATGATCAAGCCGGGAAAGTCCTCTCGCATGGCGAGAATGTCCGCATCCCCCGTGATCAACGCATCCGCCTTGCCGACATGCGCGAGCACCAGGAACACCTGGTCCTTCTCGTCGCGGCAGACCGGCAGGTCTGGCCATGGCGCCGGCAGTTCCACCACATCGGCGTAGGGCAAAAAGTCCGCCAGCAACTCCTGCTGTTCCGAGGTCGACAGCTTGAACTTGGGATAGGCCAGGACGCGCAGGAGTTCACTGGCCGTCTCCCGGCAGACCAGCGGCTGCAACTGCTGGTGCTGCCAGGCGTGGCGTATCCAGGCCAGGCGTCCGGCACTGAAGATCAGCGCCGACAGCACGATGTTGGTGTCGAGGACGACCCTTCGCATCACTGCCGTGCCCAGGCTACGGCATCCTCGACGTCCTGCTCGGTGATCCCGAGTTGCTCCAGCTTCTCGCGCACGGCCTGGGCTTTCTGGACCCGCACGGGGGTCAGGACGATCCGACCGCCCTCGACGGTTACGTCGAAGTACTCCGCCGCATCCACGCCGGACACGGCCGCCTTGGGCAGCGTGATCTGATTTTTCGAAGTGAGCTTGGCAAGCATGGGAGGCCTCCGTAAGTTTCAAAGGAAATCTTACTTCCTTACTTCATTCTTGACAAGCATGCCTTCGGGCGCAGGGGTTACAGGGCCTGCTGCGCTTTCAGCGCCGGTTGAAACGGCCTGATCCCGTGAAAACACAGTGCCTGTTCCGCCCGATCCTGGAGCGCACCGGCTCCGCATTGATTGCGGCACACGAAGCCGACTGTCCCTATATCAAAGGGCTTGTCGAAGGCCAAAGGGCTGGGGATGGAGCAAGGGAATGGCCTCAAGGGGAAAGGCCCTACCCGAAAAGGCCAAAAGGCTCCTCCGGCCAGCCCATCACCAGGATGTCGCCATGCTTTCGCTGTTCCAGCGCAAACGGGTGCCGCTGGCCACCGCCGCCGCGCCACCTCCTGTCGAGCCTGCCAAAGGGCTGACGCCACCGCAGTCGGCCACATCGCTGCTGGCGGAGCCGCGCCGGCAGCGGCTGCTGGAACACATCTGGCAGCGCACCTCGCTGTCGCGTCGGCAGTTCCGCTCGCTGTACCTAGCGCCGCTGGAGCGCTACGCCGAACTGGTCCAGCAGTTCCCGGCCTCGGAGGCGCATCACCATGCCTGGCCGGGCGGCATGCTGGACCACGGCCTGGAGATCGTGGCCTACGCGCTCAAGCTGAGGCAGTCCCACTTGCTTCCGGCCGGCGCCTCGCCCGAGGCCCAGGCCGCGCAAGCCGAGGCCTGGACCGCCGGGACCGCCTACGCCGCGTTGCTGCACGACATTGGCAAGATCGCGGTCGACCTGCACGTCGAGCAGGCCGATGGCCTGGTCTGGCACCCCTGGCACGGGCCGCTGCGGCAGCCGTACCGCTTTCGTTATCGGACGGATCGCGAGTACCGGCTGCATGGCGCCGCCGCGGGACTGCTCTACACCCGTGTGCTCGATGCCGGCATCCTCGACTGGCTGAGCGACTACCAGGACCTGTGGTCGGCGCTGCTGTACGTGCTGGCGGGCCAGTACGAGCATGCCGGCACGCTGGGCGAGCTGGTCGTCAAGGCCGACCAGGCATCGGTGGCCCTGGCGCTCGGCGGTGATCCGGCCAGGGCGATGGCAGCGCCGAAGCATGCGTTGCAGCGCAAGCTGCTGGATGGTCTGCGCTACCTGCTGCGCGAGGAATTCAAGCTGAACCAGCCCGGCGGCCCGTCGGATGGATGGCTGACCCCGGAGGCACTCTGGCTCGTCAGCAAGACGGTCAGCGACAAGCTGCGCGCGCACCTCCTGTCGCAGGGCATCGAAGGCATTCCATCGAACAACACCGCCGTCTTCACGGTGCTCCAGGACCATGGCATCGTGCAGCCCGCCCCAGATGGGAAGGCGATCTGGCGGGCCACCGTTACGAGCGGCACCGGCTGGTCGCACAGCTTTACCTTCCTGCGCCTTTCGCCGGCCTTGATCTGGGAGTCGGGCGAGCGTCCCGCACCGTTCGCCGGCACGGTCACGACGGAAGAGGCCCTCCCTGGCGATGAGGCAGCGCCGGCCTCGGCCGGCATCCCGGCCACCTCACCGTCCCCTGGGGTAGCGGATTGCCCGGCTGGGATCGCGGACCCGGTCTCCGATCTGCTGTCGATGCTTGATGCGTCCGACGCAGCCACCACCAGTGCATCGTCCGCCAGCGCGGAACCGCCATCACCATCCGCCGCCGCAACTGCGGCAGTGGCTCATTTGGCGCTGACCAGTCCTGCCACCATGCCGGCTCCCGCGAGGGCCACGCCGTCCGGGGAAAACTTCATTGCCTGGCTCAAGCAAGGCATCGAATCGCGCAAGCTCATCATCAACGATGCGAAGGCACTGGTGCATACCGTCGATGGCACGGCGTACCTGGTCAGCCCCGGCGTTTTCCAGCGCTACGTGCAGGAACATCCGGAGATCCAGGTGCTGGCCCGGCAGGACAATCTGCACGACTGGCAATGGGTGCAGAAGCGCTTCGAGAAGCTGGGACTGCACCGCAAACAGGACAGCGGCCTGAACATCTGGATCTGCGAAGTCACCGGGCCGCGCAAGTCGCGGCGGTTGCACGGCTATCTGTTGGCGACGCCTTCGACATTGTTCGCGGAAGTCCCGCCGGACAACCCCTACCTGTCCCTGGCGCGGAATTCAGCGCGCCCGGGCACAACGCATGCCGCATGCTTGCGACCGGATGACTGACCGGCCAAGCCTGCGTTGCCGGGCTATTCGGTGGTGTCCTGCTCCTCGGCCAGTTGCGATTCGGTTGCGGCCATCAGTGACGCGGCCGAGCAACCCAGCCCCTTCGCGATCCGCAGGATCAACACCAGCGTGGGCATATGCTCGCCGCGCTCGATCTTGCCCATGTGAGACCGGGCGATGCCCGCCTGTTCCGCGAGCACCTCCTGCGCCAGCCCCTGCGCGGACCGGGCCTCGCGCACGGCAACGCCGAAAGCGCGCGCTGGCTCGCTTTCATAGGTTCTTGTTCCCGCAGGTCTCCCGCGTTGCACCGATCGCTTCTGCATCAACAGAAGCGTCACGTGTCAAGCGAATTTAAACCACGTTAAACTTATCTCATTGGCCGAAAGCACGCGGCTTTTTGCAGTGTCGGCGTTGTGCGGGTGACACGATGATCGCTTCTGATCCTTTGAACATTGCCCTGTCGGACTGCCTGGCCTATCCCCGGTTATCGGTACCGATGGCGGAACATCGTCGGCGCTATCCGGACAACCCGATTCGTCTTCACGAAGAGCGCTTGGAGGATCAGCATCGAGGACTGCTCGCGGGGGCTTTCGAGGCAGGCCTCTGCCAATCGCCCGCAGCCCCTGAAGGCATCGATGTCCGACCCGTCTGGCGCGATGCGCTGGCATTGGCCGTGTCGGCCCATCACCCCTTGCTGGCCTTTGCGTCAGTGTCCCTGGAGCAGGCGGCCGACCACCATTGGATCGCCCTGGATGGGCGCGACTGTGTCGGCTACTGTGGGCAAATCGACTCACTGCTGACGGCAGCCGGCGTCGTCCCCTCGGCCGTCACGACGGCCACATCGTTCGGGTTGATGATGACCTTGGTGGCCGCCGGCTACGGTGTCTGCTTGGCACCCGCCACCCGCATTGAGGGCCATCGTTCCCTTGGCGTTGTCCAGCGTCCCTTGCAAGAGGGCGCGCTGACGCTCACCACGTACTTCCTGAGCCGTCGAGATACGGGCAGCGCCCGCCTGGAGCCGTTCTTCCACGCGCTCCAGGCAAGCGCCTGACCGAACTTCGGCGCGCCCCTGGCTTGATCAGTCTCCGGGCGCCACTTCGGCGGCATCGGCAGCGACGGCTTCGCGCACCAGCCGCTGCACGCTTTGCCGGACCTGCTCAGGGAACTCTGTCGTCACGACTGGCTCGCTCGCCTGCATGCACTGTGCGGCCACCAGCCGCGCGGCAAGGTGCAGGTTCGTTGGGTTGACGGCTTCGATGGCCGGCCGTGTCCCGAGAGCCTCGTACGAGCGCAGGAGTGCGTGGTAGATGTCCCAGGTGTCGACGCCCCGTGGCAGTTGCTTCAGGACAGACTGGACCAGCCTGCGCTTGAGCGGATCGAGCTGCCAGTCTGGCACGCGCTGCCCGCGGTGCCCCATGTGGATCGACAGCAGGTTGCCGGCCTGGATCTCGTAGGTGATCCAGCGGCGCGACTTGCCCGCGAGCTTGGCGTAGTCCGCCACCGAGAGGTTGTGCGGCGCCTCGAAGGTCTCCAGCACCTGCAGGCGTCCGCGCTGCACCTCCGACAGGCGCGGCCGCGCGTACTCGGGCATGCGCACGGCCGACAGCCGCTGCACCGATGCCGGCGCTTCGGGTTGGTTGGACGTCGGCGCGGTCACGATCAGCTGCGGCGCGGTGAGGTCGACCACCGGCGGCTGCACGGCCGCCTGGCCGGCGATGGTCGGCAGGCCCTGGAGCGTGATGGTCAGATGCCGGCTGGCAACCTCGACCTGGTTCTGCTCGAACAGGTCCAGGCGATCAGCCCAGTCCTGCATCATGACGCGGCGTTGCTCGACGTATTCGGCATGGTTGTAGGTCGCGCTGATCTTGTCTGGATCGGCATGCGATAGCTGGGCATCCACCCATTTCTTCGGGTAGCCGAGTTCGTTCAGCGCCGTCGAGATCGTCGCCCGGATGCCATGCCCCGTGAGCTGGTCCTCGTAGCCCATGCGCTTGAGCGCGGCGTTGAGCGTGTTCTCGCTGATCGGGTTCTTCAGGCACCAGTCGCCTGGGATGAGATGGACCTGGGCAGGCTTGCATTGGTCCAACAGGTGGCGAACGATCTCCTGCGCCTGCACCGACAGCGGCACGATGTAGGGCGGGATGTCGATGAGACGCTTGCGCTTCTTCTTGGTCAGCAGCGCGCGCTGCTTGAGCCTGGCCACCGGGATGACCCACAGGCCCCGGTCGAGGTCGAACTGATCGGGCGTGGCGAAGCGAAGCTCGCCGGTGCGCACACCAGTGAGCATCAGCAGCCGGATGCCCAACTGCGTGTTCAGGCGCCCGCGGTACTTGCGCAGTGTCTGCAGCATAACCGGCAGCTCGTGCATGCGCAGGAACGGGTTGTGTTCGACAGGCGGCAACGGCAGCGCGACCACTTCCAGGTCCCTGGACGGGTTATCGCCCATGTTGGGAATCGCCACCGTGGCGTAGGTGAACAACTGGGTGAACCAGGTCCTCAGCTTCTCGGCCACGGACAGCGAGCCGCGCTTCTCCACCTTGCCGATGATGTCCAGCAGGTGCGCGCGGGTGATTTCGTAGATGGTCAGGTGCCGTAGCGAGGGGAACACATCTTTCTTGAAGACGCGCCCGATCTGTTCCAGGCTGGTCTGCCTTCCTTCCTCCAGCGAGAGCCGGCGATAGGCCAGCCATTGCTCGTAGACGGCCATGAAGGTGTGCTCGCCGGCCAGGACGATCGCGTGCCGCTTGCGCTTGCGTTCGCTGTGGGGATTGACGCCCTTGGCGAGCAGCGAGCGGGCTTCATCGCGAAGTGCACGGGCGTCCTTCAGGGAAAGCGCCGGATAGTTGCCTAGGGTGATGCGCTCACGCTTGCCAAACCACGAATAGCGGAAGTGCCAAGCCTTGGTGCCGATGGCGGAAACGTAGAGATAGAGGCCGTCGAAGTCGGCCAGTGCGTATGGCTTGCCGGTGGACTTGGCCTGCCGGGCCATGAGGTCTGAAAGCATGATCCCAACTCCATGAAAGCGAGTTGAGTGCCATGTTTCCCATCGGACCTCGGCTCCTCCAGCAACAATGCGGCAGGGGAAGTTCGCGCATTGTTTGGGCCACTTTTTGTACCAGTTTGGGCCGGCCGTCAGTGGATTTCGCTGGACGTCACTGGAACGGCTTTTCTGGAAAAGCCGAACCGTGACAATGACTTGCAACACTCCATGGACGTCCTTGGAACACCATGGAAAGCTGAAGTGGAGCGGGTGAAGGGAATCGAACCCTCGTATGAAGCTTGGGAAGCTGCCGTTCTGCCATTGAACTACACCCGCGTCTCTCAACCCGTTGATGTGCAACGAGTTTTTTCGGTAAGTGCTTGAGCTGGTTCGGTTTTTTCAGCTTCACCGCCTCTGCGGTTCACCCGAAATCACTTACCCCCACCTGTATACACTTGCCCCCGTGGCGTAGGATTTGGCGTAGCTTTTTTCAGGAAGCTGCACCAATCAGGGCGCCAGGGACCGCCTGGCACTGGGCCCGGCGGCGGCTGGAGTATACGACCGATGTTTTTCGACGCACGTGCGGCCAAGCTGCTGCAGCCCGGCGAGCACCTGATGGTCGACGGCTGCCCGGGCCTGCGCCTGGTGGCCAGCGCCTCGCGAAAGACCTGGACCTACCGCTACAAGGCGGTGGACAGCGGGCGCATGAAGCAAGTCGCCCTGGGCCACTGGCCCGCGGTGCCGGCCGCCGCCGCAGCAGCAGCGTGGCAGGCCAGGCGCGAGGAGCGCGCCGCCGGCGTCGATCCAGCCCAGGCC
>NZ_JBARYB010000149.1:0-6476 GCF_049647645.1 Achromobacter sp. | reverse complement strand
GCACAAAGCGGGCGGCAAAGCGGCCCAGGGCGTCAGCGGCGTCCTCGCGCCTTCCCAGCGCGGCAACGTAGCGGTCCGGACGCACCAGCACCCAGTCGGCGCGGGTGCGCTGGAACCAGAAATGCAGCGCGTTTTCCGTGTCCTGCAGCACGGGCAAGGCTCCGGCCTGCAGCTCGTCGGGATCGCAACCGCTGCGCGAGCGCTGCGCCGCCACGTAGCGGCAGCCCAGCTTGTCCAGCTGCGCCCGCAGGGCCGGCGGCAGCCCGGCGCGCGGATCCCGGCGCCAGCCTATCAGGGCGAATCCCGCGCCCAGCGCCTCGTCCATGCGCAGCGTAACGCCGTCTTCGCATTCCACCAGCGGCTGGATGAACATGCGGCCGATGCACTCGCGCTGTGCGCGGTCCGCGCTATCGCCCACCACGCCGCGGCTGTAGCGCGGCATGGGCTTGAACTTCATCTGCAGCACATAGTCGCGGATCTTCGGAATGTTCCGGATCGACAGGAAGAACGTGTCGCGCAGCGCCGCCAGCACGGGGTTGGTCTGCGACAGCATGGCGCCGAACATGTCGGCCAGCGAGATCATGGCGCGCGCATGGCTGTGGCGCTCATCGTGGTAGCTCTGCAAGGCGGCGGGGTCCAGGCGGCCCTGCACGATCCAGGCCACCTTCCAGGCCAGGTTGAACGCGTCGCGCAGGCCGGCGTTCAGGCCCTGCCCGATCCAGGGCGGGGTCAGGTGCGCCGCGTCGCCCGCCAGGCAGACCCGGCCCGAGACGAAGCTGCGCGCCACGCGGGAATTGTGGGTATAGACGCGGGCGCGGATGACGTTGAGCCTGCCCGGATCGGCCACGTGGTGACGCAGCAGTTCCTGCACCTTTTCCGGCTGCAGCATCTGCTCGCCATCCTCGCCGGGGAATAGCATGAACTCCCAGCGCCGCAGGCCGTAAGGCAGGCGCAGGCAGACATAGGGGCGGCGCGGCTCGCAATGCAGCGCGGTGTAAGGCGCGTCCAGGGGATCCTGGTCGCATTCGATCACCACCCACTTGCGCGGGTGGGTATTGCCGTCGAACGGCAGTTGCAAGAGGCGTTCGCGCACCGTGCTGCGCCCGCCGTCGGCGGCCAGCAGGTACTGCGCGCGGATCTCGCGCTCGGCGCCGTCGGCCTGGCGCACCCGCACCGTGACCCCGCGCTCGTCCTGCTCCAGGGACTGCAGCTCGCTGCCCAGCTCCAGCGTCACATGCGGAAAACGCTCCAGCCCGGCGCGCAAGGTGCGTTCTCCCAACGGCTGCGAAAACAGGTTGCGGCGATACCAGCCAAACTCGCGCGTGGCCGGCAGGATCTCGGCGAAGCAGCGCTTGGTCCGCGTGTACATGCGCATGGGCACGTTCTGGATCATGTCGCGCAGCATCTCATCGGCCAGGCCCGCGCTCTGGAAGGTGCGCATGGCCTCGTCGTCCAGGCCTACCGCGCGCGGATAGTCCAGCACGTCCTGGTTGCGTTCCAGCACCAGCGTTTCCACGCCATGGCTGCCCAGCAGGTTGGCCAGCGTCACGCCGACCGGCCCGGCGCCCACCACCAGCACCGGCACTTCTACGATATGCGCCATATTGGCTCTCCCTTGGATTCTTGTCGTTGGCCTTGCGGGCGGCGGGTCAGGCGCGCCGCAGGAACCCGCCCACGGCCTGATTGAAGACCTCGGGCTGGTCGTCGTGGATGTAATGGCCGGCGCCGGCGATCTCGATCCACTCCACGTTCGGGTTGCGCGCCGCCATGTCATGGGCGGTCCGAGCCTGCAGGTAGTCCGAACGCCCGCCGCGCACCACCAGTGTCGGACAGGCCAGCGCCTCGACCTGCGGCCACAGGTCCGCCACGCGCGCCGGATCGGGATCCAGCCGGGTCGCGGCGATGCCGGCGTGGTCATGGCGCCAGGTCCAGCCGCCCGAGCCGTCCTCCTTCAGCATGTGGCGCAGCCGTTCCTCGCGGGCGGCCTCGGTCACGCTGGGCCGCAAGGCGCGCAGGTACTCGCGGGCCGCGCCGACGTCGGGAAAGGACGCGGGCGTCTCGCGCAGTTCGCGCTGGATGCGCGCCGCGCCCGCGCTGCCTTCAAACGCGGCGGGTCCGGCGTCCTCGACGATCAGGCGCCGCACACGCTGCGGATACCTGGCGGCGAAGACGATGGCGGCGATGCCGCCCATCGAATGCCCCAGCAGGTCGAAGCTGTCCAGACCCAGCGCGTCGGCCACGCCCGCCAGATCGTCCACATAGGCGTCGGTGTAGTAGTTGCGCCCCGGATCCCAGCTGCTGGCGCCGCGGCCGCGCTGGTCATAAGCCAGCACGCGGAAGCCCGGCTGCAACGCCTGTGCGATGCCGGCAAAGGTCTCGGCGTAGCCTCGGATGCCGTGCAGCATGAAGAGCGGACGGCCTTCCTGCGGCCCCCACTCGGTCAGATGCAGGGTCATGCCGTTGACGGCCATATCTGTATCGCGGCGTTGCATGGTGGCTTCCCTCAGCAGAGTCCGTCTTTGCCTTCGATCTCGCTGGCGGCGATGCCGCCCAGGCGCGCGTGCAGGCGGCCGCGGGTGGCGAAGGCGAAGGCGATCAGCACTTCGTCGCGGTTGGGCGCGTCGCCGAACAGCGCGGTCACGCTGTCGTAGTGCGAGCGCACATAGAGCGCGTCCTTGTGCGCCAGCGGAATATCGATGACCGTGCCGGGGCCGCCGCGCTTGCCGGTGGACGGGACCCAGGCCTTGCCGCCGCCCAGGGCAGCGCGGATCGGTTCGGCAAAGATAGTGGTCAAGAGCGCGTTGCCGTGCTCGTACTCGCCGTCAGTGCCCACCACGCAGGCCTTGCCATAGCTCTCCAGCGGCTGGCCGCCGGCGGCTTCGATGACGCGGCGGCCGAATTCCTCGCCCAGCATGCCCGAGGGTTCGACGTAGGCCGACAGGTCGCGCTCGAAGCGGCCCGCGTAGGGGTTGTGCAGCGCCGCCGCGATGACGATCTTGCGCAGCGGTTCGCCGTCGGCGGGTTCGCCGGTTTCAGTGGCCAGGGTGTCTTCGATCTGCAAATACCACTTGCGGATGCGGTAAGGGCCAAAGTTGGTGTTGCTCATGGATGCTCCAGAAAAATGTCGGATCGGAAATGGAGGCGCCGCGCGGGCGATCAAAGAGGATCCAGCGTCATCGGGACGCTGGGCGCGTTGTGGTCATGCAGGACCCGCTTGCCCTCTTCGTCGCCGTGCACGGTTTCGCAGAAGAATTCAAAGCGGTGGCCGTCGGGATCGGTGAAATACAGGCCGTAGCCGACTTTGTGGTCGGTGATCTTCACCACCTCCACGCCCTTGGCCAGCAACATGCCGTACAGGCGGCGCAGCTCGTCCACGTCGCCCTCGATCTCCAGGCCGTAGTGCTGCATGTTGACCGGGCCGCGCGCCGGTTCGCCGTCCGCCGCGCGGATCAGGGCGATGTCGTGGTGCTTGCGCCCGAAGGACAGGAACACCCATTGCTCGCCGCGCGCGGTCTCCTGCATGCCCAGCACGGATTCGTACCAGGGCGCCGAAGCGAACGGGTCCCGCACGAACAGGGCCAGGTGGGTGCGCGCGATGCGCGGCCGGCGGTCTGCCGGCGCAAGCGTGGTGGTGATGGACATGGCGGTCTCGGACGGGGTATCAGTTGATGGACTGGGGATGCGCGGCCACGGGCGCGGCGTACGGCGTCCAGGCCACGGCGGTGATTTCGCTGAAATCGCGCCATTCCTTGAACCAGCTGCGGCCGCTGTCGGTAGAGCGGAACAAATGGCCGTACTTGGTGCCGGCGAAAGCCAGCCGCGAATCGGCGACGTGCACGCCGAAGGCCCAGAAGGTGGAATTGGGCGCCGTGTGCAGCAATGCCGGCTGCCAGTTGCGGCCCCGGTCGGACGAGCGGTAGATCTTGCTGCGCGTGCCGGGCGTGCCGTCGCCGATGGCCAGCAGCAACGCGTCGGGATCGTTCGGCAGCGCCTGCACGGTACGGGTGTAGTACATGCCGTCGAAGCGCGATTTGGACGCCACGCCGTCCCAGCGCCGGCCGTCCTCGCTGAGGTAGACGGAGTTCACGGTCAGCACCATGGCGGTCTTGGGCGCGCTGGCCGTGGCCGGCAGCACCGCCACGCAATGGATGTCGGGATTGGCGATGGCATCGGCATTGCCTTCTTCATCCTGGCGCGACCAGTTATCGCCGCCATCGCGGCTGTGCCAAAGGCCCCCTTCCTCGACCCCGAACCAGACCTCGCGGCCGTCGTCCGGGTCGACGCAGACCGACAGGATGCGCGGGCGGTTCACGCCGCGGCAGAACTCGGGCAGTTCCGGCGACAGCCGCTGCCAGCTGGCGCCGCCGTCCACCGAACGGAACATGGCCGCGCGCGACGGCGCGCCGGTGCCCGCGTACATGCGCCGCGGATCCTTGGCGTCGATGGCGATGGCCCAGACGGTCATGCCGTTCATGGGGCTGTCCACCCTGGCGAAATGCGCGCCGCCGTCGGTGCTGACGCACATGCCGGCGTCGGCGCCGGCGAACACGCGGCGCGGGTCGGCCGGGTCCACGGCCAGGGCGCGGACCGTGCCGTCGAACTCGATGGCTTCCTTCAGGCCCAGGCGGTGCCAGGAGGCGCCGTCATCCACGCTGCGCAATATTCCTTGGCCGGCCGTGCCGACCAGTATCGTGCCTTGCATATTCAGACTCCCGAACAAGAATCAGCGGTTCAAAGAAAGATGCCGCGCGTGATGCCGCCGTCCACCCCCAGCGATTCGCCGGTGATGGCCCCCGCGCGCGGCGACGCCAGGAACAGCACCACGTCGGCGATTTCCGCCGGCTGCAGCACCCGGCGTATGGGGGTGGCGCGCGCGTAGTTGGCCTCGACCTGGGCGGCGGTCAGCCCCTGCTTGGCGGCTTCCTTTTCGTACAGTTCGTGGATGTGGGGCGTTTCGACCACGCCGGGGTGGATCACGTTGACCGTGATGCCATGCGGACCCAACTGGTCCGACAGGGTCTTGGTCAGGTGGCAGATGGCCACATTGCGCATGCCCGACAGCTGCTTGCTGCCGCGCCCGGTCAAGCCGCCGATGTTGACGATGCGGCCGAAACCGCCCTGGCGCATGTGCGGCGCCGCGGCCTTGGCGCAGCGCATATAGCCCACCACCTTGATGTTGATGTCTTCCAGCAGACCCTCGGGATCGGCCTCGTCGATCTCGCTGCGCACCAGGCCGCCGGGATGGGCGGCGCCGTTGACCAGGATGTCGATACGGCCAAAGTGTTCGGCCACGCGCTGCATCATGGCGTTGACCTGGGCCGTGTCCGACACGTCGGCCGCCACGCCCAGCACTTCCACGCCCGTGGCCTTGGTGATCTCGGCGGCCACCTCGTCCAGCTGCGCCTGGCGGCGCGCCACGATGGCCACGCGCACGCCCTCGGCCGCCAGCGCTTCCGTCACCGCGCGCCCGATGCCCAGGCTGCCGCCGGTGACCACGGCCACTTTCCCCTTGAGTTGCAAGTCCATGCTTTGAATCTCCTTATATATATGGCGGCGCCTACAGCGCCATCTCGATCAGGACCGGTCCCGGCTGGCGCAGCGCCGACGCCAGCTGCGCGGCCAGCTCTTCCGAGGTGGCGGCGCGGCTAGCCTGCACCCCGTAGCTGGACGCGAGCCCGACCCAATCGATGCGCGGGCGGTCCAGCGACGTCAGTTCGGCCGCGCGTTCGCCCAGCACGGCATTGCCGCGCCGCAGCTCGTTGCGCAGGATGGCGTACTGGTGGTTGGCGGCGATCAGCACCGTGACTGGCAGGTTTTCATGCGCCAGCGACCACAGCGTCTGGATCGTGTATTGGGTGCTGCCATCCGACAGCACGGCCACCACGCGCCGGTCCGGGCAGGCGATCGCCGCGCCCATGGCGACGGGCAGGCCCTGGCCGATGGCGCCGCCGGTATTGGTCAGCACCGTGTGCGGCGCGGCGCCGGCGGACGCGGCGTACAGCGGATAACCGCAGGTGCCGCCCTCGACCGAGACGATGGCGTCATCCGGCAAAGCGCGCGCCACCACGGCGGCAATCGACTGCGGTGTCAAGACGCCCGGGACCGGTTCGGGGAGCATCGCGGCGGCAGGCGCAAAAGCAGGCGCGCCCGCCAGCTCGGCCAGCGCTTCCAGGCGCGAAGCGGCATCCTGGCCAGGCGCCGCCAGCTCCAGCAGGCGCTCAGCCGGCACCAGCCGGCTGGGGTGGCCGGCATAGCCAAAGTACGTCACTGGCGGCAGCGCCCCCACCAGCACCACCAGGTCGGCGGCGTCCAGCGCGGCGCGCGCGGGTTCCGGGAAGTAGGGCAGCCGGTCGAAGTCCGGCAGGCCCCGGCCGCGCTCCGATCTGGCGGGAAAGGTCTCGGCATAAGCCTTGGCGCCCAAGGCCGCGCACAGGCGCGCTGCGGCAATCTGCGCGCGGCGGCCCAGGCCGCTGGCC
>NZ_JBARYB010000148.1:0-18923 GCF_049647645.1 Achromobacter sp. | reverse complement strand
GAGCACGCATGGCGCCTGCCGCCGCCAAGCTGGCCGGTGGCGGCGCGCGGGCCGCCGCTGGAGCTGCCAGCAGCGCGAAGTCGGCGTTTCAGGCCGGTTCCGCGTCGGCCGGCGGCGGCCTCAAGGGCAGTGCCGCCGGTGTAGGCAATGTCGCCAAGACCGGCGCGCAGGCGGCCGGGCAGAAGGTGGCCGATGCTGCGCGTTCGATGAAGGAGCGCGTCGCCGCCGCCTTCCGGCCCGATGACGCCCCGGCATCAGCGGGTGCGGGCGGCCCGCAGGGTGGGGCCGATACCGCCACATCGCCAACCGCACAGCCCGCCTGGGCCAAACGCCTGCATCGCAGGCAGCAGTTCACTCATGCCGCGACGACCGCCGCCCACACGCTGCGCGGTGGCGATGCGGGCAGCTCCAGCCAAGGCCCGAGCCTGCGGGACGACTGACGGCCTTCGACTATTTCAAGGAGAACCAGCATGCGATTCAAACGACCCCAGGTGCGCTACGCCGACACGCCGCAGCCTGCCACCCCTTACCAATCCGCCGCGCAGGTCTGGGACGAGCGTATCGGCTCGGCCCGTGTGCAGGCGAAAAACTGGCGCTTCATGGCATTCGGCTGCCTCACCTTGGCCGTGCTCATGGCCGGCGGCCTGGTCTGGCGCTCGGCGCAGTCCATCGTCACCCCTTACGTCATCGAGGTGGACAACGCGGGCCAGGTGCGCGCGGTCGGCGAGGCCGCCACGCCGTACCGGCCCAGCGACGCGCAGGTGGCTTACCACCTCGGCCGTTTCATCGGCTTGGTGCGCTCTCTGTCCATAGACCCCATCGTGGTGCGGCAGAACTGGCTTGATGCCTACGACTACACGACTGACAAGGGCGCCGTGGTACTCAACGAGTACGCCCGCGTGAACGATCCGTTTGCGCGTATCGGTAGGGAGTCGGTGACGGTGCAGATCACCAGCGTGACCCGCGCCAGCGACTCATCTTTCAACGTGCGCTGGACGGAGACGCGCTTTGTGAACGGGGCGCTGGATCGCACCGAACGCTGGAACGCCGTGGTTTCCATCGTGCAGCAGACGCCGCGCACCGAGCAGCGTGTGCGCAAGAACCCTTTGGGTATCTACCTCAATGGCCTGTCGTGGAGCCGTGAACTGGATGCGAATGAAGGAGCAAAGCCATGAATGATCTTTCCCGCAAATCCGCCTTGCCGATCATGTTGCTTGCCCTCGCGGGCTGCGCCACGCAAGGCAAGCCACCGCCCGTGATCTCGCTCGATGAGCTGGTGCAGGCCCAGCCGCTGCCAGAGCCGCCCGCGCCGGTGGAGGTGGTGGCCGTGCCCGAGGTGTTGCCCATGCCGGCGCAGTTGAAGCCGTTGCCCGAAACGGAGGACGCCAAGTCCACGCCGGAGCCGGCAGACGAGAAGGTGCGCGTCTCGCGCGCCAATGCCGAGGCCCGCGTCGCGCCCACGCGCGAGGGCTACGTCAACGCGATTCAGGTGTGGCCCTTCACCGATGGCGCGCTCTATCAGGTCTATGCGGCCGTGGGCCGCGTGACCGTGATTGCCTTGCAACCGGGCGAGGAACTGGTGACGGTGGCCGCCGGCGATACCGTGCGCTGGATCGTGGGCGACACCTCCAGCGGCAACGGCGCCGACTTGCGCGTGAACGTGCTGGTCAAACCCGTCCGCTCGGGCCTCAAGACCAATCTCGTCATCACCACCAGCCGCAGGACATACCTGCTGGAGCTGTCCTCGACGGAAAAGACGTGGATGGCATCGGTGTCCTGGGAGTACCCGCGCGACCGGATGCTGGCTTTGCAGCGCCAGGCGCAGGCGGCCAGCGCCGCCGCGCCGGTCGATACCGGGCTGGCGCTGGAGAACCTGCGCTTCCGCTACGCGATCAGCGGCAGCAATCCGCCCTGGAAGCCGCTGCGCGCGTTCGATGACGGCGAGAAGGTCTATATCCAGTTTCCGGCGGGCATCGCGCAAGGCGAGCTGCCGCCGCTGTTTGTCATCGGCGCGCAGGGCGACGGGCAACTGGTGAACTACCGCTTCCGCTTGCCGTACTACATCGTGGATCGGCTATTCGGCGCGGCCGAACTGCGCCTCGGCGGTGACAAGGGCGACGTGGTGCGAATCGAGCGCACGGATGGCGTGGCACGGAGGAACTGACCATGAGCCAGGATGACACCCCCGACCTCGCCACGCCGCAGGCTGGCAAGGTCGCGCCCGAGGCGGTGGCGCTGCGTGCCCAGCCGCGCCCGGTCACACGCCTGAACCGGCGCACGTTGGCCATCCTCGTCGGTGGCCTGTCGGTCGCCGTGCTCGGCGCCACGATCTGGTCATTGCAGCCGCAACGGCGCGGGGCCAACGAGCAGACCGAGCTTTACAACGTCGATCGTGTGTCGAAGTCCGAAGGGCTGGACGGTCTGCCGACCGACTACTCGAAGCTGCCGCAGAAGTTGCCGGAGCTGGGGCCGCCGCTGCCGGGCGATCTTGGCCCGGCCATCGTGAACTCGCAGCAGCCGGTGACGCCAGGGTATGCGCCGCCGGGCCACGATTCCGAGGATGCCTTGCGCAAGGAGGCCGATGCAGCGGCAGCTTCGTCGGTGTTCTTCCGTTCGGGGGGCCAAGGCCAAGCCGCCGCCACGGTGGCGCAGGCGACGCCGGGTGCGCTTGGTGGTGCAAGCGCGCTCGCGGCCTTCGACCCGCTCGCTGCCGGCCCGACGTCGGTGGCGGCGCAGCCTGCCGACCCGACCGCCGTGCAGAACCGGCAAGACCAGAAGGAGGCGTTCCTGAAAGCCGGATCTACGGAAACCCGCAATTCCGGCAATCTGGCACTGCCGGCGTCGCCCTATCAGGTGATGGCCGGAACCGTGATCGCGGGCGCGCTGGTGACGGGCATCAAGTCCGACTTGCCGGGCGACGTGATCGCCACCGTCACGGAGCCGGTCTATGACACGGCCACGGGCAAGTTCCTGCTGATCCCGCAGGGATCGCGCATCCTCGGGCGCTACAACAGCCAGGTCAGCTATGGGCAGAGCCGCGTGCAGGTGGTGTGGAACCGGGTCATCCTGCCTGACACGTCCTCGCTGACGCTCGACAACCTCGTGGGCACCGACCCGGCCGGCTACGCCGGCCTGGAAGACGACGTGGACTGGCATTGGAGGCGCATCTTCGCGGGCGCGGTGCTGGCGACGCTGCTGGGCGTGGGCGCCGAGCTGGCCGTGCCGGAGAACCGCCAGGACGGCAACCGCATCGTCATCGCCGGGCGCGACAGCGCCCAGGACAGCATCAATCAGGTCGGCCAGGAGATCACCCGGCGCAACATGAACATCCAGCCGACGCTGACCGAGCGGCCGGGCCTGCCGGTGCGGATCATCGTCAACCGCGATTTAGTGTTGCGGCCGTACCAGCCGATGTTCTTCCAGCGGGGAGCGATGCAATGAGCACGACGAAGAAACTACGGTTGGGGCCGCTTCCCAAGCTGGCGTCCACGAAGCTGACCTTTGTGTGTCCGGTCAGCCTGAAAGCCGACCTCGACCGCTACGCCGCGCTGCACGCGCAGGCGTATGGCGAGGCCGTCGATGCAGAGAAGTTGATCCCGCACATGCTGGAGGCGTTCATGGCGGGAGATCGGGGATTCAGTAAGAACGAGCGCGTCACGCGGCCGCTTACACGGCCGGCTTCGGTGGATGCACCAGCACGCTGACTCCTAAAACGCAGAACCGGGGCGGTTCAGTGGCCGAGGCCATCGGCCGAGCGCTGGAATTCGTGCCGAAGGAGCGACTGTTCCCGTGCACCAACTGCGGCCTGGCGCCGATGGGGCGGGACGTAGCCTGGCGCAAGCTGCAGGCGCTGGCGGAAGGCACGTGGCTAGCCAAGGAGCAACTCGCCATGGCATGGCACCCACTTGGTCGTCGGGGCGATCTGTTGACCTCCGTCCCGACGTGACCGTCAGGCGCTTTTCATAGTGGTGATGGACATTGCCGGTTTTGTTCGGGCCCTGTGGGGAGGCGCGATGAGCGCGAACGATTTTGCACCTCTTGTCGCCACCAGGCTTCAATGCTTGTGACCGCTTTGGGCATCGTGAGCGGCAGGCTGAACGCTGGTGTTCAGCGCGCGCACGGGTGCCTTCACTTCGACTGATTCGCGCTTGCCGTCCTTGCCTTCGATGACCAGTGTGAGAGGCACGGTGTCTCCTTCTTTCACCTGTTGCTTCAGGTCCATCAGCATCACGTGGTAGCCACCGGGTTTGAGTTCCACGGTCTTGCCGGCAGGCAGTTCGACGGCTGGCACCTGGCGCATCTTCATCACGTTGTCCTGCATGGCCATCTCATGGACCTCGACGGCCGGCGTGAGTGGGGAACTGGCCGAGACCAGCTTGCTGTCCTTGGCAGCCTGCAACTGCATGAAGGCGCCAGTGGCCTTTTGCTGCGGCACGGTGGCACGCACCCATGCGTCCTTGACGGTGACTTGTGCCTGGGCAGCGGCTGCAAACATGGCGGCAGCGACGATGACGGAGCGGATGATGGGTTTCATGATTTTCTCCTTGTGAGGATTGAGGTTCAGGCGGGATTCAGGAGCTTGCGGATGTCATCCGCGTAGTCCTGGGCGGGTTGCTCGTGTCGCAGGGCGAGGCGCAGCTTGCCCTGCGGGTCGTAGACGTAGCTCAGGGAGGTGTGATCCATGGTGTAAGAAGCACCCGTGGGCACCTTCTTGTAATAGATCTTGAAGTCCTTGGCGACCTCGGCGATGCGCTGCGAGTCTCCGTATAGACCGATGAAACTCGGGTCGAACGCCGTCGTGTAGGCCTTGAGCACCTCGGGCGTATCGCGCTCGGGATCGACAGTGATGAACAACGTCTGGAGGCGCTCGCCATCCTTACCCAACAGCAGCTTCACCTCGGCGGCGCGCACAAGTGCCGTCGGACACACATCAGGGCACTGCGTGAAGCCGAAGAACATGAGAACGGCCTTGCCACGGAAATCCGCTAGCGTGCGTTCCTTGCCGTCCGGATCGGTGAGGCGAAAGTCCGTGGCGTAGGTTGAACCGGTCAGGTCGATGCCATGGTAGGTCACCACGGGCTTACGGTCGCATCCGGCCAACGCAAGTGCGGAAAGCGTCATGGCGGCGCCCGCAGCCCATAGAACTTGGCGCCGCGATGCAGTATTTTCGGAGAGTTCCGTCAATGTTTCTCTCCCGGTGCGTGCGGCCCGTGGTTGCCTGAGCTGTCCATACGAACCATACCGTCGAAGGTGGAGAACAGGGCGCGGCGCTGCGGCGTGACCGAAGCTTCGGCCGTGGCAATCATCCGGGCCATCTCGCGGGCCGCAGTTGGCGACATTCCGGTCAACTCCAGTGTCTTGACCTCTTTGAGTCCATCCCCCGCGCAAGCTGCGACCTGCCACCGCCCATCGGACTTTCGGGTCAGCAAGGCGCGCCCCCCTCGACCGTCCTGCGTCCAACCCGCCACAGCATGGTCGGCCAACACCGTGATGGGTCCGACATCGAGCCGCGCTTGCGGCTTGTCCCAGGTTTTCAACATCACTTGGCGAATGCCGGCTTGATCGGCACCATCTATGTGCTGGGCAGAAAGCGGCAGGGTAAGTGCAGCCAGAATGCCGCTGGCAAGGATGCTTTGCAGAAATAGTCTCTTCATTTCACGCTCCTATTCAGATGAGTGGACTCAGAAACTTGCCGTGAGGCCGATTTGTGCCGACCGGCCGGGCATCGGGTAGCCTGGACGATAGGAATAGTCGCGGTCGAAGAGGTTCTCCAATGCGACGAACACTTCCCCTTTCTTGCCCAGAGCAGGCATGGGATACGACATCCGGACGTTGGCCACGGTGAACGCCCCGACACGCTCAGTATTGACTGCCCCAGCCGTACGCGAGCGGTTCAATGCCCACACGGCGGATTGATACTGGGCGTCAACCGCAATGCGAATTGGCCCGGCTTTTCCGTTCACACCCAGCGTGACCGCCCGGCGCGGGCTGTACGGCAGGTTCTCGATATTGGCGTCCAGCAGCGTCAGGCCTGCGAAGACGGACCAGTCGCGGCCCAGGCCTTGGCGGACCGACAATTCGGCACCGCGCATGGTGTAGGCGCCCAGGTTGATGAACTGGGGTGGCGGAGGCACATCGGGCGGGAAACCGAAGATGTAGCGGTTCTTCACCTTGTCATGAAACACGCTCGCATCGATCTGCGTCATCTCGGAGGCCGTCCACTTGAAGCCGATCTCCGCATGGTCGAGCTCTTCTGCAGAAAGCTGCTTCCAGCTGTTGCCCAGCGCCGGGATCAGTGACGCAAGGAGCGGTGTTTCCAGACCGGGGTAGTTAATGCCACGTGACAGGTTGGCGAAGACCGTCAACCGGTCCGAGACCAACGATACGCCGGCCTGCGGTGCGGCTTTGGACGCGAATTGGCTGTGGTCGTACAGGCGCAGACCGGCGGATGGCACCAGGGTCCAATCGGCGGACAGCGCAATGTCCTGGTTCAACGCCACATAGGGCGAGGTGATCTTGAACGTGGGGGAATCGAAGAAGCCCCGCGGTGCGGGTGCCACGCGGTTGAACGTGGCGTCACCCGCAATGCGGTCGTGGTCGATGCCTGCGATCACCGTGCCTCCCTTCCAAGGAGAGAACTGCTCTTTCCAGCGCAGTCCGCTCATGCTGGAACGGTTGATGCTGTCTCCATCCGGCGTGGGCTGATTCAGCCAATCGCCACGGGCCTTGTTCTTGTACAGCTTGAATTCGCCGCGCCAGTCGCCATGCACGTGGCTGATCGAGGTACTGAGCATCCCGGCTTCAGTGTTGTACTCCGGCGCCACGGCGGGCGTGGCAACCCGGTCGTCGCCTGGATCCTTGGCCTTGTTGTTCACATAGACGAAGCTGGCGCCAATCGACCAGTTGGCGTTGAGCCGATAGCCCACGCGGCCCAGGACGTTGTTAAGTTCGCCATCGGCATTGGCGCGATGGCCGTTCGACTGCGCATGGCCTTGAGACAGAGACCAGTCCAGGTCTCCCTGACGACCCAGCAGATTGAACTGTTCTGTAAAGGTGCCGAAGGAGCCGCCAGAAAGGCGTACATCGCCATGGATCCCATCTTGGGAAGCGCGCTGCGTCTGGAGATCGACAGAGGCGAAGTTGTTGCCATTGACGTGCAATTGCGGGCTCTTGTACACGGTGATGGACTGCATGCTGTTGATTGGCAGCAAATCGAGCAGAGGATGGCTCCACAGTCCCATGTAGAAGGGCACGCCATCAATGTAGGTCTTGATCTCGCTGCCCGGGCGACTGACGCCCATGCCGCGGATGAACACGGCCCCGCCCTGATCGCCGCCGAAAGCGCCCACCGGGTTGTAGCGAGAGATCTGCACACCGGGCGTGCGGCGCAACGCAGAGGCCAGATCCACCGCGTTCTGGTCGCGCAACTGATCTTGCGTGATAACCGCCGATCCTGTGGAGAAATTGTCTACGTTCACGTCTTCGACCACCGGCCGGGCGGTGACGATGACGGGATCGAGGGTGGCGGTTTGAGCAATGGCTAAGGTCGCAGAAATCAGGCCTGCGGCAACAAGCGCGATAGTCAGTGGTGCGCGATTTAGGTGCATGAAAGTCTGTTGTCTTCAGAGTTTGTGGATAGGAACCCGGCAAGGTCGAAAGGCCGCTTTTGCGTTGCTCAATGCGTGCGCCAGGTCAGGCCGGCGTAGATCGACCGGCCATCGCCCGGGAAGTAGTACGCGCCATCCAGGCCGCGCGCATTGGCCTGCACGGCCGTCGTGGCTGCGTACCTGCGGTCGGTCAGATTGCGTCCCTCCACGAACCAGCTCCAGCCACCGCGCAGGTCGCCGCTGAGAGTGAGGTTCAACAACGCGAATCCGTCCGCGGCCACGGTGTTGGCATGGTCGATCCAGGTGCGCGACGGCTGCCACTCGACACTGGGCGCTAACCTTATCCAAGGGGCCGCCTGCCATTGCAGCTCGGCGCGCAGCAGATGTGGCGGGATACCGGCCAGACGCTTGTTGCCGTACACCGCGTCGCCGTCGAAGCGGAAGTCGCTGTAGAGATATTGGCCGCGCACCGTCCAGCCGGGCGCCAGCGTGCCGGTGGTCGAAAGTTCCAGGCCCTGGTGAAGGGTGCGGTCGGCATTGACCGTGCCCAGCGCTGCACCGCTGGCATTGGTCATGGCCAGCAGTTCGCGCCGCACGTTCGACCGGTACAACGCGGCGTCCCAGGTCCAGCGGTCGGTGCGGCCGCGCCAGCCGAGTTCGACTGTGGTCGCGCCTTGCGCGCGTGCCAGCGGATTCGTCGCGTTGTAGGCGACCTCGCCGAACGGCGCAGCCTCGAAGCTGCCGCTGATGTTGGCGAACCATTGCGAATTCGCTGACGGCGTATAGAGCACGCCCAGCTTGGGCGAGGTACCGTTGAACTTGACGTCGTAGCTGGAGGCCGGGGTCATCAGGTTGTCCAGCCGGCGGCGGGCCTGCACGTTCTGCACGCCCGCCTGCAGCGCCCAGCGATCATTCAAGCCGTGGGTGTATTCGGCATACACGGTGTTCTGGCGTCCATCCAGCTGCGTGCGCCCGGTGGCCGCGCCCGCGGCACCTGCCACGTTGGCATTGCGCCATTCCTCGCCATCGAGCCTGGCAAAGGAAACGCCAGCCACCAGCCTGCGTGTCAATGCTGACGAGCCGAACTCGACCGCGATGCGCGAGTCGAAGCCGGTGTCCTGCATGCTCTGCTGCAGAATGCCGTAGGTCATGGCGTGGTAGCGGTCGCGGTCCGCCGTGTACAACGACGTCGTCCAGCGCACATCGGCATTGGGCTGCCAGGTCAGCCGCAGCGCGCCGCGCTTCTGCGTGTAGTCGTTGGTGGCCTTGAGCGCAACGTAGTTCGTGCCGGCCTGGCGCGGGTTGGCGTTCATCGAGGCCAGGGAGATGCTGCCCGGCATCTGCATCGTAGAGTCGACGTAGGAGAGGAAACCCCTCAGTTCCAGTGTGTCCGACAGGCGCACGCCGACATTGCCGGACAACCGGTCGGCACGGTAGGCCGATTGTTCGCGCCAACCGTCCTGCTCGCCGCGGCTGATGCTGAGGAATCCATCCACCACCTCGCCCCGCGCGGCCAAGTTGGCCTGCGCCTGCCGCTGACCGAACGACCCCGCTTGGACCCGCAGTGCCGCCGTGGGGGCAGTAAGGCCGGAGGGGGAAACGAAGTTGATCGCACCACCCAATCCATTGGCGCCGTACTCCAGCGCATTCGCTCCTCGCCAGACCTCGATGTACTGCATCGCCGCAGGATCGATCGACTGGAAGTCTGCCGAACCATCGGTCTGGTTCAGCGGAATGCCATCCTGATAAAGCTGGATGCCGCGCATCAGGAAGCCGCGCTGTATTCCGGAGCCCCGGATGGAGAGCCGTGCGTCCTGGCCGTGGCGCGCCTGGGCGAGTACGCCGGGCGCGTAAGCTAGCGCATCCACGGCGGTGGCGGCGCGTCCGCTGGTGTAGCTCTTCGCATCGACGACGGCAGTGGCGCCTGCGCGCCGTGCGATGTCTTCACGGGCCATCTTCAGATCTTCTGCGGCCTGGGCATCCGTCGAGCTTGAGCCGATGACTTCCACCGTTGGCAACGTAGTGGAGGTTTGTGCCCAGGAAGCTGGGGCGGCGAAGCCGACCAGGCCTGCGCAGGCAAGCGATGAGGTCAGCGGGGTGCGGAATCGGGACATCGATGGTTCTTTCTTGAGCATGTTCTTGGGAAGATGGGTCAGGGTGTGGCTTGATCGGATTGCGCGCGTGCGTTCTTTTCGGCTTCGAGGCGCAGGATCAGCGGGTCAACGCCGGCGTCGTACATGGCCTTGACCATCCACTCCACCAGCCAAGAGGTCTTTTCGGGCGTTCCGCCCTGGATCGGCGGCGCGGGGTCGTACTCCATGTCCAGCATCACGCCCTGCGTATAGCGCTGGCCCCAGTTGTCGTTGAGCAAGGCCAGGGACATGTCCATGCCGGCCGTGACGCCCGCCGAGGTCCAGTACTTGCCATCGCGCGTGTAGCGCTCGTTGGCCGGGATGGCCTTGTACTTCTTGAGAAACTCTTCTTCGCGGTACCAGTTGGTGGAGGCCCGCTTGCCCTCCAGCAGCCCGGTGGCGCCCAGGATCCAGACACCGGTGCAGATGGCGCCGGTGTAGGTCGTGCCCTTGTCGATCGCGCGGATCCAGTCCAGCACGCGCTCGTCGTAAGCGGCCTCGATGGTCCCGGTGAAACCGCCCGGGATGATCAGGATGTCGAGCTGCTTCACCTCATCGATCACCGTATCGGGAATGACCTGCACCCCCATCACGGTCTTGATCGGCCCGGGCTTCACGCCGATCAGCCGCGTGGCGGCACCGGCCTGGCCCAGGATGTAGCGCGGGCCGGTGAAGTCCAGGTCATTGACGCCGTCGTAAACCAGAATGCCGATCTGCCGGATCGGGTGCTTGGGCTTGCCCAGAATGGCGTCCATGACCATCGAATGGTTCTCGGGCGTGACCTGTTCGGGCAACTGCGCCTTGAGTGCGGTATCTTCGGGAGAGAGCTTCTCGATGGGCGGAGGCTCGGCGCGTGGCGCCGACTTATCACCACAGCCAGACAGCGCCAGTGCGCAGGCAAGCATGGCGAATCCCCGAGCGGTGCGGGCCCACGGCTTGGTGAGGTGATTGAAGTGCTGTGCCATGGCTCCGGGCTTCATGGCTTGGCTCCTTGGCCGGGAGACGCCTTGAAGCCCTTCGCTGCCATCAAGGCCGCGCGGACTTGAGGGCCGAAGTCCTTGAACATGTCCGTGACCATGGCGGTCACATCAGATGGCGCGGTGCGTGGCGTGCCCGCGTTGAACGGTGGCTCAGGCGCGTACTCCGCCAGCAACTGCGTGGTCTGCGCGTAGGCGGTGTCGCGCAGCATGCCGACAATGGTCAGGCCCAGGTCCAGGCCCGCGCTCACGCCGGCGCCGGTGATGCGGTTGCGGTCGTGCACCACGCGTGCCTGCACGGGCGTGGCCCCGACCTCTGCCAGCAGCGCGTGCGTCGCCCAGTGCGAGGTTGCCCTGTACCCCTGCAACAGGCCGGCAGCGCCCAGCAAAAGCGAGCCCGTGCAGACGCTGCTCACCAGTTTGGCTCGGCTACCCCGGTCCGCGAGAAAGGCCAGGATCTGCGCGTCCCGCATGGCTGCAAGGGTGCCAGCGCCGCCTCCGGGAACGAACAGGATGTCCAGGTCCCGTGGGCACTTGGCCAGTGTGGTTGTGGGCACGAACGAGAGCTGGGTGTCGCTCACCACCGGCGCCATGCTCTTGGCGATGTGATGCACCTTGGCGCCCATCAAGCTCGCGAACATGTGCTGCGGGCCGACGAAGTCCAGCGCGGTCATGCCCGGGTAGAGCAGCATGCCGATCTGCTCCTTGCCGGTCCAGGACGCGGGCATGGCGCTCATGTCGTGTGGCTCGGGCGCCTGTGCGGGCTGGCCCTGGCCGGCGCGGGCCAGCCACGGAGAGGCTGCCAGCACTGCGGTGGCGGCTCGCAGGAAGCCACGTCGCTCGGCGCTCTTCATGGCCGAACCTCAGTAGTCCACGCGCAGCGTGAGCTTGGCCGTGCGCGGGTTGCCCAGCTTGATCCAGTCCTGCACGAACTGGTGGCTGCCGGTGTAGTACTTGCGGTTGAAGACGTTGTCTAGGTTGAACTGCAGGGACGCCTTGCTGGCGCCCAGCGCGAACCGGTAGGCCACCATCGCGTCCACGCGCGCGTAGCCGGGCATCTGGAAGGTGTTGCCTGCATCCCCCTGCCGCGCGCTCTGCGCGAACACACCGCCGCCGACTGTCCATTGGCTGTCAATGGCGTAGCGTGCCCACAGGCTAGCGGAGTGCCGCGCCACATTGGCGAGCTTCATGCCCTTGTAGGTCGGGTCTTCGGTGACTTCGGTGTCGGTGTAGGCGTAGGAGCCAATGAGCGACAGCTTCTTGGTGAGCTGGCCCGAGACGTCCCACTCCAGGCCGCGTGCGACAGCCTTGCCGATGGTGACGACGTTGGTGCCGGTGGGCGAAAGCGGATCGAGTACCGAAGCACCTCGGTTTCGCTTGGTGAGTTGGAACACGGCCACCGTGGAGCTGAGCTTGCCGTCGAACAGTTCGATCTTGTGACCCACTTCGAACTGCCGGGCGCGCTCGGCCGCCAGTGCAGCGCCAGTGACGGTGTCGCGGCCGTTGTTGGCGGCGACCGCGTCCTGGTACTGCGCATACACGGATTGGTTGGGTGCGAACTGCCACACGGCGCCCACGCGGGGCGTGGTGAAGGACTGCTTGTTCGGTTCCGTGCCCGGCACGCCGAACACCGCGTTCGTGCGGTCGTGGCGAAGCGCGCCGGTGAGGAAGACGCCGTTGCCCAGCGCGAGTTGGTCTTGCACGTAGACGCTGGTCCAGCGGCTGTAATCGTCGTAGTCCTGCGGCATGGACATGGAGGTATCCAGTCCGGACGTGTTGCCCAGCACGGGGTTGTAGACATCCACCGACGAGATCTGCTGCAGGTAGGTCGTGCCGGTCTTCTCCGTGCGGTAGCTGTCGAAGCCCACCAGCACGGTGTGCCCGATACCGCCGGTCTGGAACTTGCCGATCAGGTCGGCATTGACCTGATCCACCCTGTAGCGGCCATCGGGGCGCACGCCGAAGTAGTAGCGGCACAGCGGATCACCCGTGCCAGGGCAGGTCTGGCCAGGCAGCATGCCCATGCCGTAGTCCCCGCGGTAGGTGGCAATGTCCATTTCGGAGGTGTCGCTGTTCAGGCTCAGCAACCGGCCCTTGAGCTGCCAGGTGTCGTTGAACTGGTGCGAGGCATCGAGTTTGAAGCTCGTGGTCTTGGCGCTGGAGAGATACGGCGAGTCGTTGTACTGGCGCGACCAGGGCAGATCGGCGGGCCGGTTGCCCACGGCCGGAATGCCGTAGTCGGTGCGGTAGCGGTTGTCGGAATAGTCCAGCGTGGCGGTGACGCTGGTGCGCGCATCGGGTACCCACGCCAGGCTGCCGGTGAAGGTGCTCAGGCGGTCTTCGACGAAATCGCGGATCGAGTCGGCGGTGTAGTGCGACGCAGCCACCCGTCCCCGCAGGGTCTTGTCGGCATTGAGCGCGCCGGACGCTTCGATCACGGTGCGCGAGAGGCCCCGCTGACCTATGGTTTGCTCGAAGCCGAATTCCGGGACGACTGAGATGGGTTTGGTGACGACGTTGACGAGGCCGCCTGGCTCTGATCGGCCGTACAGCACGCTGGCCGGTCCCTTGACGACCTCCACCGACTGGACGTTGGCCATGTTGATGGGCACGCCCATGACCTTGGAGCCATCCAGGTAGTAGCTGGAACTACCGGACATCGAACTCATCGCCGTCATCGAGGTCGAGGGAAAGCCGCGCAGGATGAGCAGCGGCTGCATGGAGCCGTTGAAGCCGAAGTCGTACTGCACGCCCGAGACGTTGCGCACGGCCTCGGTCAGGGTCAGCGCGCTCTGGTCTTCGATCACCGCGCGCGGCACGATCTGGACGCTCTGCGGGTTCTGCAGCGACGGCGTGTCCGTGCGGGTGGCGGTGCTGGTGTTGGGCTGCCTGTAGTCGTCCGGGGTGCCGGTGACCGTGACGGTGGGCAGCGTTGGTGCGGCTGGCAACTCTTGCGCGGTGGCGCCGGTCGCGAGAGTGACGAGGCTGGCTGCGGCCAGGACGGCAAGAGGCACTGGCGGATGGGCTTGCATGATGGGTCTCCTCCAAAACGGTTCTGATAGATCTGGGCGTGGGGAAGGGGCGAGCCCGTGTGGACTCGGATAGACCATCTCGGCCGAGGCAAGGTCGCGTCGATGCCAGCGCAGTCGTGCCCAATGGGCGTGCCATGGGCCAGGTCGGGCGAGAGCCCGTCAGGACGTGTGCGCGGAGCCGTTGCGCCGATCAGCAGCCAGCAGGCATACGTCGGTACGCCTGTGGCCGAATCGCTTCAGCAGCCGGATGTCAGGCGCGCGAGGGAGGGCCGCGAGGCGGCAGGGGGGCGCCCACTAGCGCGGCAATGCGCGCCGCCTCGATGGAAGCCAGCGCATGCGCCAGCGGCTCTGGCTGGCTCATTGATTGGGTAACGATAGAAGCAGGCAAGGATGCCGGAAGACACATCGCGCAATCCAGCGTGTACTGGCCCGCTTCGACGACATCACCGTTCTTGTCGACCACGATGACTCTCATCGCGCCGCCATCCGAGCAGATCATCTCCATCGTCTTGGGAGCAACGATGGGCGAGGCCATTGCAACGCCCAGCGTCAACGCGAACCACGCCAGGACGAGGCGAATGAGCGTTGAGGATGTGCGCAGGGCATGCATGTATCAAATTATGACTTACTCGACTGGATGCTTATCGTAATTTCCAAAACCCCTGAAACCTGGAAACGTTCAGACTCCGCCTACCCCTCAATCGCTTCAAGCGGACAGGATTGCCGCCGAGATCGAAGCATCAGCAGCAAGGTCTGCGGATGGAGTGCGTATTTGGTTGCCACGCCTGCTCACGAGTTGACGTCCTGAACCGCAGAGCCGCCCCCTCCTTGGATCACGCTGCCGCACTGTCCCAATCTCTACGAAAGCTGAGCAACGCCTGCGCGCATCTTGCGGATCACGGGGGCAATGTTGGCTCGCCGCCCCAGCCGCTGGGTCAGGTTGCGGCATACGCTTTCCGGTGCCGCATTGATGATGCCGGCGATCTCGCGTAATTGGGGCAGTTGCTGGTGACGGACCGCGGCAATATCCTCGCCCGTCGCCTCCTGTAGGAGCATCAGCAAATGGTCCAGCCGCTGCGCGACCGAACCTTCCCGTAGCCGCATCACGCCGGCCGCACGCTGCTGCCCTTGCGTGAACGCCGCCGCCAGGACCAGCACGCGATGGACTTCGGTATCCAGATCCACCGTCCTCAACTGGCAGGGAACCACGGCTGTGGCGCAGAAGGCGTAGGGTTGAGTCAGAACGGCCTCCGCGCCGACCAGGTCACCTGGCAAGGCCAGGTGCACGAGACCGGTACCTGAAGGTTGATCCACCTCCAGGCGCAGAACACCCCTGGACACTTGCCACACGGGCCCCGCGTCTCCGGCGCGGAACAATCGCTCGCCCGCAGCGAGTTCCCTGATGGGCACGTTGGCCCCACCTTTTTCAAGCGGGTCCATGAGGCGCCTCCTTGTGGTGAGAGGCCTCTTGCGCAGCCTGCTTCTTGAGCGCTTCATCGTCCATCAATTCATACCACATCGCGTTGAGCACGGCGAATCCGGCAGCCAGCGGCAGGCCGAGAATCCAGGCAAAGTACCACATCGTCGTTTCCTTTCTATGAGTACGTTCAGGTTCAGTAGGCGTGGTCGCCATGGGTGATGTCGCGCGGGCGAACCTTGCCCCACATCACGCGGTACACCCAGGCGGTATAGGCCAGGATCAGCGGCACGAAGATGATGGTGCAGACCAGCATGATGAACAGCGTCAGATGGCTGGACGAGGCATCCCACACCAGAAGCGACGAGCGAAGATCGATGGACGAGGGCACGATGAACGGGAACATCGATGCGCCCACACTCAACACGATGCCGGCCACGGACAGACCGCTGAAGATCACCGTGATGCCTTCCCAGCGGGCGCTCAGGCCCACCAGTGTCAGCAGCGCGCCGATGAAGCCCAGCGCCGGTGCCAGCATCGTCCAGGGATGGTTCTGGTAGTTTGCGAACCAGGCGCCCGCCACCCCCGAGGCCACGGTCTTGAGCAGCGGGTTGGACGGGCCGCCCGTCGCCAGCGGGCTGGTCACCTGGTAGCCGCCGATGCCGCTCCACAGCCACGCGCCGGCCAAGCCGTACAGCACGATGGTCACGACGCTGGCGATGCTGGCGTAGCGGCGCGAACGGGCGGCCACGGCACCGTCGGTCTTGAGCGCCAGCCAGGCGCCGCCGTGCATCACCAGCATGGCCACCGAGACCAGGCCGGCCAGCAGCGCGAAGGGGTTGAGCAGGCCGAAGAAGCTGCCTTCGTAGACCATGCGCATATCCTCGGTGTAGCGGAACGGCACGCCCTGGAGCACGTTGCCCAGGGCCACGCCGAAGATCAGCGCCGGCACGAAGCCGCCGACGAACAGCGCCCAGTCCCACGTGTTGCGCCAGCGCGCGCTCTCCTGCTTGCTGCGGTACTTGAAGCCAACGGGCCGCAGGATCAGCGCGAACAGGATGGCGAACATCGCCAGGTAGAAACCGGCGAAGGACATCGCGTAGACGTGCGGCCAGGCGGCGAAGATGGCGCCGCCACCCAGGATCAGCCAGACCTGGTTGCCCTCCCAAACTGGGCCGACCGTGTTGATGACCACGCGGCGCTCCACGTCGTCGCGCGCCACGAAGGGCAGCAGGCTGCCCACGCCCAGGTCGAAACCGTCGGTGACGGCGAAGCCCACCAGCAGCACACCCAGCAGCAGCCACCAGATGACGCGCAGGACGTCGTAGTCGAGGAGTGTGTGGAGAATCATGCGGCGCCTCCGTTGGCTTCAAAGGTGGTGGGTTGGGACGTACCGGGCGGGACCTTGCCGATCAGCGGCGCGGCCGCCCCGGGCGAACTGGCCGACTCGGGCTCGGGACCCTTGCGGATGGCCTTGAGCATGAGCTTCATCTCCACCACGATCAGCACCGTGTAGATGGCCATGTAGCCCAGCAGGGTGAACAGCACGGTGCTCGCGCCCAGCTCGGACACGGCCAGCGCTGTGGGGAGCACACCTTCGACGGCCCAGGGCTGGCGGCCGAGTTCGGCCACGATCCAGCCGCATTCGGCGGCGATCCAGGGCAGCGGGATCGACCAGACGGCGATCTTCAGCAGCCAGGGGTGGGCATCGAGACGGCGCCGCGCCGACAGCCAGAAGAAGGTGGCGGTGAGCACGATAAAGAACATGCCCAAGCCGACCATCACGCGGAACGACCAGAACAGCGGCGCCACCTGCGGCACCGTATCCCAAGCCGCCTTGGCGATCTGCGCGTCCGTGGCCTGGCGCGGATCGTCCAGATAGGGTTTGAGCAGCAGGGCGTAGCCCAGGCGATGGCCATGCAGTTCCCACATCAGGCGCGCCTGGGGTGGCACGGCCGCGTCGGAGCCCGCAGCGCGAATCTGCTGCAGCGCGTCGTAGGCCTGGATGCCATCGCGGATGTTCCGGTTGGCCTGCTGCACCAACTGGTGGATGCCCGGGATCTCGGTCGTGAGCGAACGGGTCCCGATGATGCCCATGACCCACGGAATGTGCACCGCGTAGTGGGTCTTGCGCGCCTCCTGGTCGGGAATGCCTATGGCCGTGAATGAGGCTGGGGCGCGCTCCGTGTCCCACATGGCCTCGACCGCCGCCAGCTTCATCTTCTGGTGCTCGCTCGTGGCATAGCCGCTCTCGTCGCCCAGCACCACGACCGACAGCGACGCGGCCAGGCCGAAGGACGCTGCAACGGTCATCGAGCGCTTGGCCAGATCGGTGTGGCGCCCCTTGAGCAGATACCACGCCGACACGCCCAGCACGAAGATCGCCGCGATGGTGTAGCCAGCCGACACCGTGTGCACGAACTTGGCCTGCGCCACCGGGTTGAACAGCACGTCGTAGAAGCTGTCCACCTCCATGCGCAGGGTCTGCGGATTGAGCTTGGCGCCCACCGGATTCTGCATCCACCCGTTGGCGATCAGAATCCACAGGGCTGAGAAGTTGGTGCCGATCGCGACCAGCCAGGTCACGATGCAGTGCGCCACCTTGGACATGCGCTCCCAGCCGAAGAAGAACATGCCGACGAAAGTCGCCTCCAGGAAAAAGGCCATCAGGCCTTCTATGGCCAGCGGCGCGCCGAACACGTCACCAACGTAATGGCTGTAGTAGCTCCAGTTCATGCCGAACTGGAACTCCATCACGATGCCGGTGGATACGCCCAGCGCGAAGTTGATGCCGAACAGCACGCCCCAGAATTTGGTCATCTGGCGCCAGATGGTGCGGCCCGTCATCACGTAGACGGTTTCCATGATGGCCAGCAGCACGGCCAGCCCGATCGTGAGGGGCACGAACAGGAAGTGGTAGAGCGCGGTCATCGCGAACTGCAATCGCGATAAGCCGACGACGTCGAGATCCATGGTGAAGATCCTTTCTTGGATGGAAGACAGTGAAAAATCAGTGCTGACGCAAGGCTTGCAGCGCTGCGTCGAATCCGGGGGTATTGCGCACGTGCTGCGCCACGATGCGACCGTGATCGAGCACCACGAGGCGCTCGGCGAGCCGGGCCTCGCGGCGCAGGTGGGTGGCGATCAGCACGGTCCGCCCGCCTGCATTCCGGGACAGCCGGGCGAGCACGTCTTCAGCGGTGGGCGCGTCCAGGCCCTCGGTGGGCTCGTCCAGCAACCAGAAATCGGCGGGGTGCAGCAGCAGCCGCGCCAACGCCAGGCGACGGCTCTGTCCGCCCGACAGACCCAGTCCCCCTTCGCCTAACAGCGCGTCCAGGCCCTGCCCATGCCGTCCTACATCGTCGGCCAGGCCGCTGTCGCGCAGGGCGTCCCAGAGTTGTTCGTCGGTGGCCTGCGGGTTCGCCAGACGCAGGTTGTCGCGCAGGCTGTCCTGGAACAGTTCGGTGCGTTGTGTGAGCCAGGTGCTGGGCAGCGCCTGTAGCGCACCAGCTCGTGCCGGCAACTCGCCAGCGATCAGCGCGAGTAACGTGGACTTGCCGGCGCCGCTGGCGCCGACCACGGCCAGCCGCTCACCGCGCGCCACGTGCAGGTCGATGCCGCGCAATGCCGGCGTGCCGAGTGGGTCGTGGCCCGCTTCGACCGCCGCCAGATGCACGGCGTGGGCCTCCGATCCCGGTATGGCGCGTGGCGCGCACGATGGCGGCTGCGTGTCGCCGGCGAGCCGGGGTGCCAGGCGC
>NZ_JBARYB010000147.1:0-19872 GCF_049647645.1 Achromobacter sp. | reverse complement strand
GCGCTAGGACTGCCAGCGCGGCTGGCGCTTTTGCAGGAAGGCGTCTATGCCTTCGCAGGCGTCGGCTTCCATCATGTTGCGGGCCATCACATCGCCGGCGTAGTCATAGGCGTCGGCCAGCGCCATCTGCCGCTGCTGGTAGAACATGCGCTTGCCGTAACGGACGGCCGCAGGGCTCTTGGCCAGGATGTCGTCCGCCAGCGCCCGCACCCGCTGGTCGAGCTGCGCCTCGGGCACCGCGTCATTGATCAGGCCCCACTCCTTGGCCTGGCCTGCGTCGATGAAGCGCGCCGTCACCAGCATTTCGAAGGCGCGCTTGGCGGACACGTTGCGGCTCAAGGCGACCGCGGGCGTGGAGCAGAACAAGCCGACGTTGATGCCGGACACCGCGAACTTCGCCGTGTCCGCGGCCACGGCCAGGTCGCAGCTGGCCACCAACTGGCAACCGGCGGCGGTGGCGATGCCGTGCACCTTGGCGATCACCGGCACGGGCAGGGCCTGCAGGCCTTGCATCACGGCGCTGCATTTCCTGAACAGGTCGCGGTAGTAATCCAGCGAGGGCTGGCTGCGCATTTCGCGCAGGTCGTGGCCGGCGCAGAACGCGCGGCCGCTGGATTCCAGTACCACGCAGCGCACGCTTGCGTCGCGCGACAAGGCGTCAAGCTCGGCCTGCAGCGCGGCCAGCAGGGCTTCGGACAGCGCATTGAACTGGCCCGGCCGGTTCAGGCGCAGCGTCACCACGCCGCCTTCGGCATGGCGTGCCAGGACCGGCTCTTGCGCCGATGCTTCGATATTCATGTCGTCTCCAGGGTGGGCTATTCCTGGATAGTAGATGGATATGCCGGCCGACGGCGCGGGACCTGGCCTCAGCGCGCCGCCAGCCGTCGCCCCATGGCCGGAGACAGGCACAGCAGCGGCCCGACGATGACGGCGCCGATGAGCGCCATCGCCGCTTGCGGCGACATGCCGCTATCCAGCAAGACAGTGGCGATGACGGCCGATCCACTCATCTGGAAAAGCCCGTACACCGCGGCCGCGGTGCCGGCGCGCTCGGCGAACGGTTCCAGCGCCAGGCTCAGACCCGAACCCAGCGCCAGCGAAAAGCCCACGGTCAGCACGGCCACCGGCAGCATGAAGGCCCAGGCCGACAAGGGCAGCCACAGCCACGCCGCCAGATGCATGGCGGCGGCCGCGAGCAGGGCGGCCATGCCCACGCGCACCATGGTGTGGCGTCCGTAGCGCGAGATAAAGGCCGGCGCGAGGAAAAAGGCGCCGATGTTGATCGCCGCATTGCCGCCGAACCAGGCGGAAAAACCCAGCTCGGAATAGCCCAGTTGCTGCACCAGCACCACCGGCGCGGCGGAAACGAATACCAGGATCATCGCCATGCCAGCCATGCCGAATGCCGCGAAGTACAGGAAACGGCCGCTGGCCGCGATCGGCGCATAACGGCGCAGGCTGTAGAGCGCGCCTTGCGGCTTGGCAGGCCTGGCCCGCGTTTCCTCGAAGCGGATCGCCAGAACGCCCGCCAACGTCAACGCGAACAGCACCATGAAGACGAAGGTGCTGCGCCAGCCCGCGTGCACGGCCAACGCGCCGCCCACCATGGGCGCCAATGCGGGCACGGTGCACAGCGCGCCGTTGAGATAGCTGTAGACGCGCGCGCCCACCGCAGGGCTGAAGCAATCGCGCACCGCCGCGAAGGCCACCAGCGAGGCCGAGCAGGCGCCCAGCCCCTGAATCACACGCGCGACGTAGAACACTTCCAGCGAGCTCGCCGAGGCCCCAAGGGCCGAGCCCAGCAGATAGGCCAGCGCGCCACCCAGCGCCACGGGCCTGCGGCCGTAGCGGTCGGCCAGCGGGCCGATCAGGATCTGGCCCACGCCCACGGCGAAGATGAAGAGTGTGATGCTGGCTTGCAGCGCGGTGACGGGCTGGCCATAGTCCTGCGCCATGGCGGGCAGGGACGGCAAATAGATATCGATGCCCATCGGCGTGAGCGTGACCAGTCCCATCAGGAGACCGATCAGCCAGCGTTGGCCGCGAGGGGATAATGCAGACTTCATGGCAGGCTCGGGGTCCAAGCGGACCCGGGAAAACCCGATATTATCCATGAACCGGCGTAGAATCTTCTTCCTATGAACGCTCCCGCCCTCCGACCCCGCATCGTCATCCATTACTGCACGCAGTGCCAGTGGCTGCTGCGCGCCGGCTGGATGGCCCAGGAACTCCTTTCGACCTTCTCCACCGACCTGGGCGAGGTCGTGCTGCAGCCCGGCACCGGCGGAATTTTCCAGGTCACCTACAACGGCGACCTGATCTGGGACCGCAAGAGCGATGGCGGCTTTCCCTCGGCCAAGGAACTGAAGCAGCGCGTGCGCGACCGCCTCGATCCCGGCCGCACGCTGGGCCATATCGACGGCCACACTGCCGGGCCGCTGGCCGCGCCTGACGCCTAGCCTATGCTGATTGGACGGAGCCTTGCACCGGCTCCATGGCAAGCAGACGGCCGGCCCTGCGAGGCCGGCCGATACAAAGTGCGCGCTCGCGCCGTTACACCGAAGACTCTGCCTGCTTCAATGCCTCGCGGCCCTTGCGCTGCCGCATGGCCGACACCACCAGCAAAGCGATCAGCCCGGCGCATGCCACCACGAAGCCCAGGCTGATGGGCCGCGTCACGAAGATCGCCAGATCGCCGCGCGACAGCAGCAGGGCGCGGCGGAAATTCTCTTCCACCATGGGGCCCAGCACGAAGCCCAGCAACAGCGGCGCGGGCTCGAAGCGCATGCGGATCAACGCATAACCCGCTGCGCCGAACAAGGTCACCATGGCCACGTCGAACAGATTGTTGTTGGTGCTATAGACCCCCACGCAGACGAAGAACAGCGCCGCCGGGAACAGGTAGCGGAATGGCACCGTCAACAGCCGCACCCACATGCCGATCAGCGGCAGGTTCAAGAGCAGCAGCAGCACGTTGCCCACCCAGAAGCTGGCGATCAGGCCCCAGAACATGTCGGCGTGCTCGACCATCATCTGCGGTCCCGGCTGGATGCCGTGGATGATCAGCGCGCCCAGCATCAGCGCCATCACCGGGTCGCCAGGGATGCCCAGGCTCATGGTGGGGATGAAGCTGGTCTGCGTCGATGCGCTGGTGGCCGCTTCCGGCCCCGCGATGCCCTCGATGGCGCCGCGCCCGAAGCGGCGCGGCTCGCGCGCCACCTTCTTTTCCGTCGCATACGAAATGAACGAAGCGATGGTGGGGCCGGTGCCGGGCAGGATGCCGAACGCCGCGCCGATCGCCGTGCCGCGCACCAGTGCGCCACGCGACTGCTTGATGTCGCCGGCTTCGGGCCGCATCGACTTCATGCTGATCTTGGCCGTGGTCACCTTGGCGTCGCCGCCGATGCGGTTGATGTTCTTCAGGAAGTCCGCCACGCCGAACAGGCCCATGGCGAGCGCCACGATCTGCAGGCCGTCGGACAACTCAAGAATGCCGAAGTGAAAGCGCATCGTGCCGGTGTTGACGTCGGTGCCCACCACGCCCAGCAGCAGGCCCACCACCACCATCGCCACGCCCTTGATCGCCGATCCCTTGGCCAGGGTCGCGCCCGCCAGAAGGCCCAGCAGCATCATGGAGAAGTACTCCGCGGGGCCGAACTTGAAGGCCACGTCCACCAGCATGGGCGAGAACAGGATCATCGCCAGGATGCCCACCGACGCGCCGCAGAATGAGGAGAACATCAGCATGAACAGCGCGGAACCCGCCTTGCCATTGCGCGCCAGCGGATTGCCATCCAGGCAGGCCACCGCGTGCGAGGCGGTGCCGGGCAGATTCAGCATGATGGAGGTAATGCCGCCGCCATACTGCGAGCCGTAGTAGATGCCCGACAGCATCACCAGCGCCGCGGTGGGCGTCATGGTGTAGGTCAGCGGCAGCAGGATGGAGATCGCGGCGAGCACGCCCATGCCCGGCAGCACGCCGATCAGGTTGCCCATGAACACGCCGAACGCGGCCCACATCAGGTTGTCCAGCGCGAAGGCGACGGAGAACCCGTGCATCAGGTTGTTGAGGATTTCCATCGATCAGCCCCAGCGGAACAGCGGGAACTGCAATTGCAGCGCCCAGGAGAAAACGGCCACGCCCAACACGGTCACGGCCGCGGCCAGCAGCGCCGCGCTGCGCGGCGAGTGCTGGCGGTCGCCCATCGCCGAAATGAAGACCAACGCAAAGGTCGCCGGCACCAGGCCGCCGTACTTGCCCACCAGGATGAAGGTCATGAGTCCGCCGATGATGCAGCCCCAGCCGCGCCAGTCTGGCGGCGGCTCGTCCTCGGCGTCTTCCTCCACGGCCGCGGGAGCCGAGGCCATGCGCGCGATCATCAGGCCCAGGAGGACTAGCAGCACGCCCAGGATGGCCGGAAACATGCCCGGGCCCATGCGCGCCAGGCTGCCGATGTTGTAGGTGGATGCCTGCGCGATGGCGCCCAGGCCCAGCACGATCATCGTGCCAGCCGCCCAGGCCTCGCGCCGCGCGGCGCTGCGTTTGGAATGCATCTGTAGTCCTCCCGTTGTTGTGCTTTTGTCTGACTACGTTCTGAACAAAAGCTGACTTTTGGTTGAACGCGGAAGTCTAGGAATTCAAACTTCCGTTCACCTTTCAGGCGCACGGCCTTTGCGGTAAACAGGCATTTTTTCGGCCAAAACGGGGGAAATCCCTAGGCCACGCGGGAAGGGCAGGCAGGGCAATGCCTTGCGCAATGCGCAGACGGCTACAACAGTGAGAAGAAGGAATGGAGTAGCGGCGTATTCAGCCCTTGGGCGCCCAGGGCTTGCGCTGACTGCCGGCCAGCGCGGCATCCAGGCGCTGCTTGGCGGCCTCGGGCCAGCAGGCGTCCATGTCGTAGAAGCCGTCGGCCGCCGGCACGTCGTCCGGGATGCCCACCCATGGATGCTTGGAACGCACAAAGCAATGCGCGCCAGGCGGAAAATCGGCGGCGCGGTCCAGCGTGCCGGCGTATATCAGCGCCACCGTTTCGCCATAGCCTGGATGATGGCTCCACAACAACCCCGCGCAGGCCGCGCAACGCACGATCACGACGGTCTCGCCGTCATCGGCGGTCCGGTCCGCGGGGTGGCGGCGCAACTCGCCTTGCAGTCTGCGCACGCGGTCGGATTCGATTACCGCGTTTATCGCGAAGGCGGTGCCGGAATGGCGCTGGCACAAGGTGCAATGGCAGCAATGCACGAACATGGGCGCACTGGCGAGGCGGTAGCGGACCGCGCCGCAATCGCAACCGCCTTCGATGGGGGCCTGGGTCACGACGAGTCTCCTCGGAAAGTGTGCCTCCAGTGTATTGAGGCGGCTGGCGGGCTGGCAGTGGCGATTGCGTCAAGATCCCGGGGGATTTGCGTCAATGTCGCAGCGGCCAAGGCTCATGCGCGCGAGCCCAGGGGGAGGCCACCCGTCTGGAAACGAACGTCCCGGCAGCCGCCACGGCAGTATGGTTGCCGGGCGTGCTATTGCTTTTTCACGCAATACGATGCTAAAATACGACAACTTTCGGCAAAATAACAATAAAGCCAAGCGCCGAAAAAGTCGCTGGCGGCTGCGGCCGCCATTTTCGTTTGCGTTGCCTGCGCGCATGCCCCCCGCGCCCCGATGGCATCCATTGGAACAGCATCCATGGCACGCACGAATCTCATGCATTGCGCTTAGTGCGGGGGTAAGCCATGCGCCCTGAACAGGAGAACGTTCATGTCTCATCAACTCGTTGGCAAGAAGTGGCAATTCGAGATTCCGCCCCTGGACTGGAAGGCGCCCGAGACCCACAAGGAAGCTGACATCAAGGCCGCGCCCGCGGACGCGGATTCCGCCGAAGACAAGGACGCCTGACCCGGCGCCGCATCAACCCTGAATTAGCCGCCCGGCGGGCAGGGGCGTCAGGCCGTGTGCGTCACCACACGGTTGCGCCCCTGCTGCTTGGCCGTGTACAGCGCGGCGTCGGCGGCCTGAAAGACCATGTCGACGTCCGCGCTACCCGCCGGCCATTGCGCCACGCCCGCCGAGACGGTGATCTCCAGCGCGCCCTTCAGGCGGTGCGCCTCCGTCCTGCCGCGCAGCCGCTCGGCCATGCCCGCCGCCTCCTTGGCCCCCGCGCCGGGCAGCAGGATCAGGAATTCCTCGCCGCCGTTGCGGCAAAGTATGTCGGTCGGGCGCGAACAGTCGCGCATCAGCTGCGCCATTCCCTGTATCACTTCATCGCCAGCCGTGTGGCCGTAGGTGTCGTTGACCCGCTTGAAATGGTCGATGTCCAGTGCAATCACCGCAAAGGGCGTTTCGGCCGCCTTCAGGGTCTCCACCGCCTGCAGCGTGCCGCGGCGGTTGCGCAACCCGGTCAGGGGATCGGTAATGCTGGCCTGGTTGAGCTTGCCGATCTTGTCCTGCAGGTTGGTGTAGCTCCTGATCACTGCGCGCTTCAGGCGTTCGGCCTCGAAGTACCAGGCTTGCACCGAGCGCACCCGCTGCATCGCCTCCGCCATGTCGTGGTGCTCGACATTGGTGGCCAGTTGCGACAGCGGCTGCGAAATCTTGCGCGCACACCACCAGATCGCCAGCAGGAATAGCAGGGCGAAGGGCGCCGCGTAGCGGATCAGCGCCCAGATGAGGTCATTCAGAGGTTCCAGCGTGGCCTGCGCGGGACGCTGCGCGACCACGCCCCAGCCGCTGCGCGGCACAGGGGCATATCCCGCCAGCATGTCTACGCCATGCGTGTTGACCAGGCGTTGCGCGCCGACCTCGCCGCGCATCACCGCCGCCACCACCGGATTGCCGCTCACATCCTCGCCCACGCGTTTGCTGTCGAGGTGATAAATCAGCCGCCCATCGCTGTCCACTACATACAGATACGAGCCATCCTGGTAGGGATGCTTGCCCAGCAGATTGTGCAGGGCCCCCTCGTCGCGCAGGTAGATCGTGCCTGAGACATAACCCAGGTAGGCGCCGCTCTCCGAATGAATCGGATGGGACACGTTGATCAGCAGATTGCCGGCGATGGACACATAGGGCTTGCTGATCAGCGGCTTGCGCGTTTGCAGCGCCATGCGGCTGCTGGCATTGTCGACCCGCGCGCCCTCGAAGTTGCGGATGCCCTGGCTGGCGGCCAGCATGATGCCGTCGGCGCGGACGATGCCGACAGAGTTGAAGCTGTCGGTCTGCTCCTGCAGGCGCGCGACTTCCGCAGCCAGCAATGCCGGCAAATCGAAACGTGCCGCCACGTGCCGGGCGCTGTATTCCAGCTGCCGCAAGGCCGACTCCAGGAAAGTGCCGGCGCTTGCAGCGAGCTTGGCGGCGTAGACCCGGTTGGCTTCCAGCGTGTTGGCGATGAGCTGTTCGCGCTGCACCCGATAGCTGGCGTACAGGGCGTTGGCGGTAGCGGCGAGGGCGCTGAATACGGTAAGCGCAAGCACCAGCCCGCGTAGGTTGATTCGCATGTGGATCGTGTCAGGCTGGATTCTGGTTGCGGCGAGTGCGCGCGATTTTACCTGCGCGGGGCGTGCGGCTCGTCCAGCAGGCGGGCGGCGGGCGATTCGGCCGCCGCCCCGGCGCGGAAATAGCCCATGACGGTGGCCACGCTGGCGTGGCCGGTCATGGCCATGGTGTCGCCCAGCGGCACGTTCCTGCGGCCCGCCTCGGTCACGAATCCGGAACGCAGGCTGTGCGCCGAGAATTCGCCTTCCAGGCCGGCCAGCTTGCAGCGTTCCAGCACGATGTCCCGCACCGCGGCCGCGGCCAGCGGCTCGCCCACCACGTCGCCGCGCCGTACGCGCCTGAACAGCGGACCTTGCGTGATGCCGCTGGCGCGCAGCCATGCATCGAGCGCCTGGGCCGCCACGCCGACGATCGGCTTCTGATCGTTGGCGCGGACGGCGCCGGTCTGGTTGGTCTTGGAATGCGCCAGCGCATACAGAAAGCCGTCGGCTGTGCGCCGGGTATTTTCCATCGTCGCGCGCACCACCTCGGAGCGCCTGCGGCCGCCGCTGGCCCAGGCGAACAGCAGCAAGGCGCGGTCGCGCACCCCGCGCAGGGAATCGTCGCAGGTGGCTAGCATGGCTTCCAGCGGTTCGCGGGTCAGGGCCACCTTCTTGGCCGGCGCCACGCCGCGCCGGGCGTAGGCGCGGCGCGTCTTCGCTAACAATTCACGCACCGCGGCGGCGCGGCAGGGGTTGGGGTGGCCGTGCAATTCGTGCGCCTTGGACAGCACGGATATGCGCTGCAACAGCGTATTGAGGCTGGGTGCGCCCAACCTGCCTTTGGCTTTGAGCCGCACCAGCTCCTGGTCCAGCGCCAGGGGCAACTCCCATTTCAGGCCTTGCTCGGTCGTGCGCTGGGCATGGTCGACCACGAACTGGATTACCGCAGCTTCAGGCAAGGGCAGGGCGAAGGGGCGGGAATAGCGCAGCTCGAACCAGGCGCTCCAGTAGCGGATGGCGGCGCGGTAGCTGGCGACCGTGTTGGCCGAGCTGCCTTCGCGCATCAAGGCGCTTGCCGCGGCATCGGCCTGGGCGTCCAGGGTTAGCGGGTCCCGCGCAGGCAGCGGCGCCTGCAATTTCAGCTGTGTCATGGTTGGAGGGGCGGGGAGAAGCTCGGCTCACGCGTTTGATGAGGTTGTCCGCATGATACCCAAGACATATTGGAGACGGGGGCCTAGAGCGTGACCGCCTTGCGCGCGAAAAATCCCATTCGAATATGGAGTCAGGAGGGCGAAAATGCAGCCTGTATTTCCTTCATGAGCGCCCTGGCTGGTTGACTCAACAAGTAAAAATCCCTGCTCAATAAACAGATATTGCGCCCGGGGATACTCTCCGATAGCGTCAACGGCGATAGGATCTGGCGGAAAGCGGCCAGGTTGAATGGGGTGGCGGACCAAATACTGATGGCATTCGAATTCCTGGCGAGCTCCAGATACAGTCCGATTGATGCGCAATGGATAATACGTTCGGGAAGCGGGCGGCCCTGCATCTCAAAAAATCTGGACAGGGGCGCCGTTTCGTCGTCCAGCGGGTCCGGGGTAATCCATTCGAAATGCAGGATTTCTTCAAGCCTGGTGGCGTTCAGCGCAGGATGACTGGCCCTGACCCCAATCACGGTCGTTACGGTCGATAGCCGAATCGCCGCACAGCCAGCGGATTCCATGGGCATCTCGGAAGAAAGCGCGAAATCCAGGGTGCCGTCCCGCATCAAAGCCAGGAGCTTGCTTGGCCGCTCCTCCCTGATCGAGATTTGAACGTCGGCGTTTCGCTTCCTGAATTCCAAAATAGCCTTCGCCAAACCAGCTGTGGCGGCTACCGGGCTCACGCCGATCCTCAATTCACCTGTCAAGCGTCCCTTTATCGCCGCAATATCCTGCCGCGCACGCGCAACCTCCGCATTGATCAAGCGCGCCCTGTCCGCAATGGCAGCGCCGGCCTCCGTAAGCGTCATTCCTTGCACGTTCCGGACTAGGAGCGGAGCTTCCAAATCCGCTTCCAGTTCCCTCAGTGACTTGCTCACCGCCGATTGGGTGAGGTTCAGTCTGTCGGCCGCGCGATTGATGTTGCCCGTTTCGACGACTGCCAGGAATGTCCGCAACTGATTGAGTTTCATAATACCTGCGGTCTCCACGCTGTTTGAATGCTTGATTCCTGTTTCCATGCGGCGGAACTCTTGAGGGGAGAAATTCTACTTCCTGCTCCGCTGCCTGCTTCGGGGGAATTACCCGTACGCGGGACAAGCAACGACCGAAAGTCACGTACTCAAATAAAAGTCGCGCAGCCTCCATGGCAAAGGTGCCATGATCAATCAGCTATTTGGAAGCCAGCTGAAGAGAGGGAAGTCGAGACAGGATAGAAAAGGTGTTTCGATTCTCACCATAAATTTGGAATCAACGCTCCAAAACGGCAGAGATCCGCGGTGGTCCTATTCCAATCCTTCGCTGGTTTTTTTCCGGAATATGCGCGGGTAGCAGCACTGTTTTCAAAGCCCGGATGCCGATATTTATAAAAGCGCAAAAAAATAGCAACTGGCAAATATCGCAATTCAAACAAAAACACCATATATCGGACGCAATCATAATGCGGCCGCTGATTTCCCGGAGGAGACCGGTATGTTCAAGGATTCTGCAGACTTCGCCGCCCTGGCGCCGGAGTTCACCGAGATACGCCGCTGGATACACCAGCATCCTGAGCTCGGATTCGAAGAACACCAGACCAGCAAGCTGGTGGCAGGAAAACTGCGCGAGTACGGTTATGCGGTGACCGAGGGCGTCGGCGGCACCGGTGTAGTGGGCGTGCTCAAGCGGGGCTGCTCGCCGCGGGCGATAGGCTTGCGTGCCGACATGGACGCCTTGCCGATTCATGAGAGCGAAGGCCGCCCATATCGCAGCGAGCATGACGGGAAAATGCATGCTTGCGGGCATGACGGCCACACCGCGACGTTATTGTGCGCAGCCAGGTACCTTGCCGAGTCAGCCCAGTTCGACGGCACCGTGAATTTGATTTTCCAGCCGGCGGAAGAAGTGGGTAGTGGCGCCCGCAGAATGATTGAAGACGGCCTCTTCGACCGGTTTCCCTGCGACGAAGTCCATGCGCTGCACAACGTGCCCGGGCTGCCGGTCGGCAAGGTCGTCTGCCTGGATGGTCCGATCACCGTGTCCACCGATCGTGCCTGGGTGAAAATTCAAGGCCAGGGAGGTCACGGCGCAATGCCGCATCTGACGAAAGATGCCGCCTTGGCTGCGGCTGCCGTGGTCGTTGCACTACAAGGCATTGTGGCGCGCAATGTTGCGCCGGATGAAACCGCGGTCGTGACCATTGGCGCCATTCATGCCGGCGAGGGCTTCAATGTCATTCCCGACAGCGCGCTCATCAAGGTCAATACGCGCGCCCGCACACCGGAGGTGCGCGACCTGCTGGAAAAACGCGTCAAGGAGGTAGTGACTGGCGTTTGTGCGGCATACGACGTCGAGGTGACTATCGAATTCGAGCGCAACTTGGGCGTCCTCGTGAATCATCCAAAGCCGACCGCGGTCGCGCGCGGCGTGCTCACGGAACTGCTTGGCGTGGACAACGTCATTACGGTTCGCTCCAAGGGCGCCTTGGGAAGCGAAGACTTCGCGGCCATGTCTGAGCTTTGCCCTTCCTGCTACATCGCTATCGGAAATGGCACCGGCAGCTTCGGCGGCTGCTCGGTTCACAACCCTGGCTACGATTTCAACGATGAAGTCATTCCGATAGGCGCAGCCTACTGGTCTAGGCTGGTGGAAACCGTGTTGAATCAAGGGTGAGGCGTCCATGAATAGCCAACCCTATCAACCCTATCAGCGCTTTACGCTAGCGATGCTAATGGCGGTGGTGGTCATCAGCATCGTGGATAAACTAATTTTCGCATTTGCCGGGCCGGCCATCATCCGTGACCTGAGCCTTACGCCCGTGGAATTTGGATATGCAGCAAGCGCATTCTTCTTCGTTTACTCGATTGCCGGCGTGACGGTCGGCTTTCTCGCGAACAGGGTCAAGACCAAGTGGATCTTGATCGGCATGTCGCTGGTGTGGGCGGTTTCGCAGTTCATGGTCAGTTTTGCTGGCAGCTTCGCGGTCCTGGTTGCCAGCAGGCTACTGCTGGGAGCTGGAACCGGGCCGGCAACCGCCGTGACGCAGCACGCCGGATTCAAGTGGTACCAGGTCAACGAGCGTATCAGCGTCTCGACCATGGTGCATATCAGCATGTTGATAGGAGGATTGCTAGCCAGCGCAGTGCTGCCGCTGTCCATCGAGCGCTTGGGCTGGCGCACTTCCTATCTGCTGCTTGGCCTGATCAGCGTCGTTTGGGTGGCTCTCTGGTTGCCATTCAGCCGAGAGGGCTCGGTTGGTGACCAGGGAGGAGTCGACGAGGGGCCCAAGCAGCCTTACCGGCGGCTTCTGCTGAATAGATCCTTCCTGATGATTGCGCTGATGGGGATCATCTGCTACTTGCCAAGCGTCCTCGGAGTCAGCTGGCTGGCGGTCTTTCTGCAGCAGGGTGTGGGGTTGAGCGCGGCACAGACATCGATCTACCTCACGGCCATGGCCGTGACGCTCATCATGATCAGCCTGTTGATGTCGGCGCGCAGCAAGAGGGCGTTGCGAAAGGGCGCCTCGTTCAGGAAGGCAATGGTCTGGCCCGGGCTTTTTGCCTGCATGTTGGGTGCGGCGGCCTATGTGGGAATGCGCTACGCAAGCGGCAATGCGGCGCTTACCTTGACCTTGTACTTCGTGGGCTCCGTCGCCATGCACGTGTTCCCCCCGTTTGCGTTCGCAATCATCGCTTCTCTGTCCGGCACCACCCAACGCGGCGCCATGCTGGCAATCCAGAACGGCCTCGCTTCCGTGGGCGGAGTCGTGGCGCCGGCCTTGATCGGTCACATGATTTCCGCCGCCGGCGGAGACGTCTCTGCTGGGCTCGTTACTTTCCTCACGTTGTGCGGAGCCGCAGCGTTGGTCACAAGCATCCTGGCGCTCATGTTGCTCGATCCCGAGAGGACCCGGAAAGATCTTGAGCAAGACTCATTGGGACAGGCGCATCTGCGACCGCCCGCAGCGATCTGAGCGACACACGCAGGCTCCGCATTCAGGGGCCTGCCCACTTCGGTCCCTCGTCCGCAATGTAGGCATATGCCATAACCGGCCAGCGCTTGACGCCTTTCAAATATCAACTCCCACACGGCAGAAGAGGGGCGACAAAGCGCGAATTTCGCCCCTCAATCACGTATTGGCACGAAAACTTCGATTCATATATATTTTTATGTATGCTGTATGATATCTAACATAAATATTAAACTACTCACGATAAGGTTCCATTACCGTGAGTATTTATCCTACAGATACCGAATCCGGCACGGAGCAAGCGCATCATGGCCACGGGAATTACCGAAACCGACGTCTGGACCGCCGCCGACGCCTTGCTGCTGGAGGGCGCGCGACCCACCATCGAGCGGGTGCGGCAAAAGATAGGCCGCGGCTCGCCCAACACCGTCAGTCCCTATCTGGAGACCTGGTTCCGCTCGCTGGGCGCACGCATCAAGGATCCAGGCGCGTTCGCGGCGCCTGCGGCCACGCCCGACCCGGTGGCGCAAGCAGCAGCCCACTTTTGGGAAGTGGCCTTGGCCGAGGCCCGCGCGCAACAGGAACAGGCTCATCGCGGGCGCTGGGAAGAGCTGGCGCGGGAAGAGGAGCAGTTGGCATCCGATGCCGAACAGCTGCAACAACGCGAAGCCCAACTGGCGCACCGCGAACAGGATCTGCAGGAAACACTCAGGGTGGCCACCTCCCAATTGGCCGCCGCCGAGGACCGGCTGCAAGCGGCCGAACAGCAGCTGCGGCAGCGCGACGAATTGCTCAAGCGGAACCAGCTGCAACTGGAAGACGCCCGCAGCGCCACGCAGGCGGCGCTGGCGGAAAGCGAGAAGATCCGCGCTCAGCATGCCCAGGCGCTTGAAGCAACGGAGACTCGCCACACCGCCCACGAGCGCCGCTGGCTGAACGAACTGGACAGCGAGCGCAGCGCAGTCAAGCGCCTGCAGGCGCGGCTGGACGAAGCGCAGGCTGCCAGCCAGCAGCAGGCGGCGCAGGCCCGCAAGGCGCTGGAGCTGGAACAGGACCAACGCCGGCAGGCAGAGCAGGACGCGCAGACCGCGCGCGCCGAAATCCAGGCCCAACAATTACGGCAGCAGGCCGACCAGGCCGCGGCCAACGCAGCCCTGGCGGCGGCTCGCGAACGCGAACATTCGTTGGAAGCCAGGCTCGCGGCCGCGGAGCTGCGCGCGGCCGAGTCCTTGGCGCAACTCAAGGGGAAGGACGAACAGTTGGGCGAATTGACCCGGCATCTGATGTCACTGGCCAGGAGCGAGACCGCAGCCGGGCAGGGTTCGGCGGAAGATCCCCAGCTATAGCGTCACCGCGTCGGCAAGATGAACGGCCCCGACGCCCGGGCCGCTGGCGCTTGCGCGCAGGCCGCAACGGATGCGCCTAGTTACTGATTTCTCCTTTTCCGCCGCGGAAATAGCCGCGTTTTTGGGATTATCGTAGTCCCCGTAACACGCCGCCTTTGGCGGATGGTCGGCCTCGCGCCGGCCGCATCGAATGCTGAAAGTTGCCGCAACTAGACCTGGCTCGAATGCCGCCCTTGCTTGCCGGACGACGCTCCAACCAGTGGGAATTACCTGAGGGTAGACACCAAGCAAGGAGCAGCCATGCAACGATCATCAGTATTCAGGAATGGCGCACTGTCGCTGCTTGTTGCGGCAGCGGCCGCAGTAAGCCTGCCGGCATCCGCGCAACCTGCCGAAAAGAAGCCCAATATCGTCGTCATCTGGGGCGACGATATCGGCATGTGGAATGTGGGCGCCTATACCCACGGCATGATGGGCCGCACGCCCAATATCGACTCCATCGCCAGGAACGGGGCCTTGTTCACCGACCACTATGGCCAGCCCAGTTGCACGGCCGGCCGGGCTGCTTTTCTCATGGGCCAATTGCCCATACGCACCGGCATGACGACCATCGGCATACCCGGCTCCGCCCGCGGCATCCAGAAGAGCGACCCGACGATAGCGGAAGTGCTGAAGTCCGCGGGCTACGCCACCGCGCAATTCGGCAAGAACCATCAGGGCGACCGCAATGAATTCCTGCCCACCGTGCACGGTTTCGATGAATGGTTTGGCAATCTGTACCACCTGAACGCCGAGGAGGAGCCCGAACAGCTGGACTATCCGGGGCAGAAAAATCCCGACTACAAGAAGAAGTTCGGGCCGCGCGGCGTGCTGCACACCTGGGCCACCGACAACGACGACCCGGCCGTCGACCCGAAGTTCGGCAAGGTCGGCAAGCAGAAGATCGAGGACACCGGCCCGCTGACGCGCAAGCGCATGGAAACCTTCGACCAGGAAGTCACCAATGAAACCCTGAAGTACCTGGACCGCGCCGCCAAGGACAACAAGCCGTTTTTCGTATGGTTCAACTCCACCGCCATCCACATCTGGTCGCACCCGCAGAACAAGTACGTGCAACAGGCGGTGGACGAAGGCAGGGCGGAAGAGGACGTGGTGCGCGCCAAGATGCTGGAGCACGACGAGCAGGTCGGATCCATCCTGCGCAAGCTCAAGGATCTGGGCGTGGCGGACAACACGATCGTGATCTACAGCACGGACAACGGCAACGAGTTCATGTTTTTCCCCGATGGCGGCACTGCGCCGTTCCGCGGCGAAAAAGGCACCACCTGGGAAGGCGGCCTGCGCGTGCCCATGCTGGTCAGCTGGCCCGGCCACATCCCGCCAGGGCGCGAGCTCAATGGCGTGCAGAGCCACGAAGATGTCTATGTGACGCTGGCCGCGGCCGCGGGACTGCCTAATCTGAAGCAGGACCTGCTCAAAGGCGCCGCCCTCAACGGCAACAACTACAAGGTTCACCTGGACGGCTACGACAACCTCGACTACTGGACCGGCAAGACCGAGAAATCCGCGCGCCGGGAAATCCTCTATTACGACGAAACCGACCTCATGGCCATCCGGGTGGATGCCTGGAAAATGCACATAGGGGTCAAGCACCACGGCAACTGGTTCGACGAAAAGTCCTTTCCCAGCGTGCCCTACATCGTCAACCTGCTGATGGACCCGATGGAAAAGGTGACGCCCGACTCCGAGGAGTTCCAGTACGCCGGCCGCAAGTTCGTGGCGCAGAAGCTGTGGGCGCCCACGGCCGCCACGCCGTTCCTGACGGAACACCTGAAGAGCCTGCAGGAATTCCCGCCCAGCCAGGGCGCCGATACGCTGAGCATGCGCAAGGCGGTGGAGGAAGCCATGAAGAAGCTCGAAAACCCGGGCGGAAGCAGCAATTGAATGCGGCGTCGGCCCCGCCGCCAGGCGCCCGTTGCGGCCGGTGGCGGGGCCGGCGCGATCGACTGCAAGATTCCATCACCACGGAGGCGCCATGTCGTTCCGATTCCTGGCCTTGATGTTCTGCGCAATGCTGCAATTCATGTCCCCAGCCCCGGTGCTCGCCCAGCCGGCGAAAGCCAAGGGCGACCCGCTGGCGCTGGCCTACAACGTCAAGCCCTGGACCGGCGATTTCGACGGCATGGTCAAGCGCCGCCAGGTCCGGGTGCTGGTGCCCTACAACAAGACGCTGTACTTCCTGGACAAGGGCGGCACCCAGCGCGGCATCATCGCGGACATGATGACTGCGTTCGAGAACGACCTGAACAAGCAGCTCAAGACCAAGAACATCCGCGTATACGTGGTGTTTCTGCCGACCTCGCGCGAACGCCTCATTCCCGATCTGTTGGCGGGCAAGGGCGACATCATCGCGGCCAACCTGACGATCACCGACGAGCGCCAGAAGCTGGTGGACTTCTCCACGCCCCTGGCTACCGGCGTGCGGGAACTTGTCGTCGCCTCGCCCGGCGCGCCCGAGCTCAAGTCGCTGGACGACCTGGCCGGGCAGGAGATCTTCATCAGCCCGGTCAGCAGCTACTACGGCAGCGTCAAGCGGCTGAACGCGGACCTCCAGTCCCGCGGCCTCAAGCCCGCCATCATCCGCGACGCGCCTGGCACCTTCGAGACCGATGACATCCTGGAGATGGCCAGCGCGGACCTGGTCAAGTACACCGTCGCCGACCGCTATCTGGCCAACTTCTGGAAGCAGATATTTCCGCAGATCCGGGTCTATGAAAACCTGGAGATCGACAGCGGCAACGACATCGCCTTCGCCTTCCGCAAGAATTCCCCCAAGCTCGCCGCGGTGCTCAACCCCTTCATGGAGAAGAACCGCATCGGCACGTCGTTCGGCAACCAGCAGCTGACCAAGTACCTGAAATCCGTGAAATGGGTGAAGGCCGCCACCGACCCCGACGAAATCGAGAAATTCCACCGCCTGGCCGACTTCTTCCGCAAGTACGGCGACCAATACAACATCGACTGGCTGCTCATGATGGCGCAGGGCTACCAGGAGTCCAGACTGGACCAGGAGGCCAAGAGCTCGGTCGGGGCGATAGGCGTCATGCAGATCATGCCGGCCACCGGCAAGGAACTGCAGGTGGGCGATATCCGGCGCGAGGAATACAACATCCACGGCGGCGTCAAATACATCCGCTTCATGATCGACCAGTACTACGCCAAGGAACCCATGACGGACCTGAACAAGGGACTGTTCGCCTTCGCGGCCTACAACGCCGGGCCGGGCCGGATCAATCAACTGCGCAAGGAGGCCGCCGCCAAGGGACTGGACCCGAATATCTGGTTCGACAACGTCGAGCGCGTGGCCGCCGAACGCATCGGCCGCGAAACGGTGCAGTACGTGAGCAACATCTACAAGTACTACATTGCCTACACGCTGATCCGCGCCCAAGGCGCGGGCGACGCCGGCACCGGGCCGCGCTAGGGCAGGGCAGCCTTGCGGGCCGCCGTAGTACATGTTCGCGTGAATTTCGGATAAATTCGCCACAGGCGCATCCCCATGCATCCATCCGGTAGACGCCCCGCCGGCATCGATGCGCCGCCAACCAGGGCCACAGGGCCTGTCAGGAGCAGCGGTTGAATCCTCTTCCACGCCAGACGGTCGATCTCGCCCGCATCATTCTCGTCATCGTGATCCTGGCCGGCCTGATGGCAGGCAGCCTCTACATCCTGCGCCCGTTCCTGCCGGGCCTGGTCTGGGCCACCACCATCGTCGTGGCCACCTGGCCGGTCATGCTGGCGATACAGCGCTATTGCGGCGGGCGGCGCTGGATCGGCACCATGACGATGCTGGTCATCCTCCTGTTCGTCATCGTGCTGCCGCTGTACGAGGTGATCTCGACCTTGGCGCTACACAGCAGCACGATCATGACGGCGGTCAAGAGCCTGCCCGACTATGCGCTGCTGGCGCCGCCCGCCTGGGTTCACAGCATTCCGCTGATCGGCCCCAAGATCGCGCAGGAATGGCAGACCTTGTCGGACGCCGGCGCGGGTGGCCTGCTGGCCAAGCTGGAGCCCTACCTGACCAGCGCCGCGGCGTGGCTGCTCGGGCATGCCGCCATCGTCGGCGCCTTCATGATGCACATGCTGATCACCGTGGTCGTCGCGGGCATCCTCTATACCAAGGGTGAAGTGGCGGTCGACTTCGTGCGGCGCTTCTTCAATCGGCTGGCCGGCCAGCGCGGCCTGGCGGCGGTCAAGCTGGCCGGGCAGGCGATACGCGCCGTGGCGCTGGGCATCGTCGTCACCGCCGTGGTGCAGTCCGGCCTGGGGGGCATCGGCCTGTGGATCGCGGGCGTGCCGGCCGCCGGCATCCTCACCGCGCTGATGGTGATGCTGTGCCTGGCCCAGCTGGGGCCTTTGCTGCCCATGCTGGGCGGCGTGGTCTGGCTGTTCCAGAACGACATGAAGCTGGCGGCGGCAGTGCTGCTGGTCTGGGCCGTGCTGGTAGCAGGGCTGGACAATCTGCTGCGGCCGCTGCTGATCAAGCGCGGCGTCAACCTGTCGCTGCTGCTGATCCTGGTGGGCGTGCTGGGCGGCCTGTTCGCGTTCGGCATCGTGGGCCTGTTCATCGGCCCGGTGATCCTGGCGGTGACCCATACGCTGCTCAAGGCCTGGATCGACGAAGTGCCGCCGCCGGCAGCGCTGGCCGCCGAAGCGCAGCCGGCCGAGACGCCCGCGGAGCGTGCCGGATTTCCGCCGGTCTAGAATCGCAGGCGCCCTCGAAGGCCAATCGGGCGCGCCGGGCAGCATGCCGGGGAAGGGCGTAACATCTGCCTCACGTCGCGGGCCACGGCCCGCTTTCCTGGCAACACCCCGGCTATACCTCATGACGATGCACCCTCTGGCGCCGCTCCAAAGCGGCTCTTCTTTCCGGTCCGCTTCCAGGGCCGATTCCGCGGCCTCCCTCCGCAAGGCGGTGGCGCTATGAGCGATAGCGTACGCCTGGCCAAGCGCTTGGCCGCGGAACTGTCCTGCTCGCGCGGCGACGCCGAACGATACATAGAAGGCGGATGGGCCACGGTGGACGGCAAGCCTGTCGAGGAGCCGGGCTTTCGCGTCGAACCCGGCCAGTCCGTCGGCCTGCTGCCGGGCGCGCGCCTGGAAGATGTGCGGCCCGTGACCATCCTGCTGCACAAGCCCGCGGGCACTTACGCCAACGACGAGCCCGGCTCCGCGCGCGACCTGATCCTGCCCGAAAACCTGATGCCCGGCGACCGCTCGGGGCAACGCTTTCTGAGGCGCATGTTCAACGGCATGAAGCTCGTTACGCCGCTGGAGCGCGCGGCCAGCGGCCTGGTCGTCTACACGCAGGAATATCCGGTGGCGCGCAAGCTGGTGGAAGAAGGGCGCTACGTCGAGCAAGAGTATGTAGCCCAGGTTTCCGGCCAGCTGAGCGCCGCCGATCTGGCGCGCCTGCAGCGCGGGATGGCCTATGACGGCCGCGCCGCCACGCCCATGAAAGTCAGCTGGCAGAATGAGACCCACCTGCGCTTCGCCTTGAAGACGCCCGCGCCCGGATTCATCGAATACGTATGCGATGCGGCCGGACTGCGCCTGCAGGCCCTGCGGCGCATCCGGGTCGGCCGCTTGCCCATGGCGGGGCTGGCTCTCGGACAATGGCGCTACCGCCTGGAATACGAACGCTTCTGACGGCAGCAGGGATGAGCATGGAACAAACGCCGCAAGGCCCGCGACCGGAGCGTCGTCCCGGACGCCGGAGTTTTCTGATCAATGCGGGAGGGCTGTGCCTGTCCGCCGCGCTGGCCGGCTGCGCGGCGCCCAAACCCCCGCGCCGGACGCCGCAATCGGCCAAGCCCGGACCTGCGATGCCGCCGCTGGCCAACGG
>NZ_JBARYB010000146.1:0-27757 GCF_049647645.1 Achromobacter sp. | reverse complement strand
GCCAACGCCAGCCAGCTGGCGGACGGCGCGTCCGCGGTGCTGCTGGCCGACCGCGATGCGGCCCTGGCCGACGGCTTGCGGCCGCGTGCGCGCTTCCTGGCGCGAGTGGCGGTGGGATCGGACCCGGTGCTGCAATTGACGGGCGTGATCCCGGCGGCTCGGCAGGCGCTGGCGCGCGCTGGCCTGAGCCTGGAGGACATAGACTGGATCGAGATCAACGAGGCCTTCGCCAGCGTGGTGCTGGCCTGGCAGCGGGAGCTGGGAGCGAACCTGTCGCGGGTCAATCCCTGGGGCGGCGCGATCGCTCACGGCCATCCGCTGGGAGCCACCGGGGCCGGCCTGTTGGCCAAGATGCTGACGGGGCTGGAAGCCACCGAGGGCGAGCTGGGCATGCAGCTGATGTGCATCGGGCATGGCATGGCCACGGCCACCATCATCCAGAGGCTGTGACCGGACATGGAGAAATTGCGGGAGGCCGCGCAAGGCCGGGACGAGGGCTCGGAGTCCGAACGCCGGCGCGAGGTAATCCTGACGGCGGGCCAGCTGTTCTGCAAGCACGGCTATGAACGCACCACCGTGCGCGAACTGGCGCGGGCGGTGGGCTTGCAGTCCGGCAGCCTGTTCCATCATTTCCGCAGCAAGGAAGAGATCCTGGTGGCGGTGATGAACAACGGCATCCAGGAAGTGATCGACGACGGCGAACGGGCGCTGGCCTGCTACCAGGCGCCGGCGGACCGGTTGGCTGCGCTGTTCCGGGTGCACATGGGGAGCATGCTGCATGGCGCCGGCGGCGACGCCATGAATGCGCTGGTGTACGAATGGCGCAGCCTGTCCGAACCCAGCCAGGCCGTCGTGAAGTCGCTGAGCGACCGCTACGAGGCGATGTGGCAGGAAGTGGTCGCGGCCGCCGTGACGGCAGGGTTGCTCCAGGGCGATGCGCGGGTCATCAAGCGTTGCGTGCTGGGCGCCATGAATCTGACGGTGCAGTGGTACAAGCCCGGCGGCCGCTTGCGGCCAGCCGAGTTTATCGATGCAATGCTGCAGGCGTCGCTGCCGACGCTGCCGCCGGGGGCGGGCAGGTGGCCTTTGTAGCCAGGGCGGGAGCCCGAGGGCTCAGCCCCGGCGCTTGAGGAACGCGCCCACGGCGCAGGCGATGGCAAGCGCCAGCAGGGAGCCGGACACGGGCAGCAGAAAATCCGCTTCGCCGTGATAGCCGCCGCCGGTGACGCCGCCGGCCACGCTGCCCATCCACAACAGGGCAGTCAGCAAGAAGGCGACCACGGAGATCGCGGCGGCGATGCACAGGGCGATAAAGACCGGCCGACGCGGCCGCGCCGGCTGGTATGAGGCAGCCGGCTGGAGGCGGCGGGGTTGCTTGATCCAGTAGACCAGCCCCGCCACGACCAGCAGCAGCATCAGGATCTTGAAGATCATGATGCCGAACGCGGCTTAGTCTTCACGGCGCAGATGCGGGAAGAGAATGACGTCGCGGATGCTGGGGCTGTCGGTCAGCAGCATGACCAGTCGGTCGATGCCGATGCCGCAGCCGCCCGTCGGAGGCATGCCGTATTCCAGGGCGCGGATGTAGTCCGCGTCGTAGAACATGGCTTCCTCGTCGCCGGCGTCCTTGGCTTCGACCTGCGAGCGGAAGCGCTCGGCCTGGTCTTCGGGATCGTTCAGCTCCGAGAAGCCGTTGGCGATCTCGCGGCCTGTCATGAAGAGCTCAAAGCGCTCGGTGATGCCCTCGCGGGTATCGGAGGCGCGTGCCAGCGGTGAGACTTCCACCGGGTAGTCGATGATGTAGGTGGGGTTCCAGAGCTTGGCTTCGGCGGTCTCTTCGAACAGGGCCAGCTGCAGCGCGCCCAGTCCGGCGCGCGACAGCACCGGGCCGTCGGCGTCGGCGCCCAGCTTCTTGAGTTCGGCGCGCACGAAGGCCGCATCGTCCAGTTGCGCCTGGGTGTAGCCGGGGGCGTACTTGAGGATGGCTTCGCAGATGGTCAGGCGGTCGAACGGCTTGGACAGATCGAGTTCGCGTTCGCCATAGGTCAGCACCGCGCTGCCGGTGGCCGAGATGGCGGCCTGGCGGATCAGTTCTTCCGTGAAGTCCATGAGCCAGCGGTATTCCGCGAAGGCCGCATAGAACTCCATCATGGTGAATTCAGGATTGTGGCGCGGGCTCACGCCCTCGTTGCGGAAGTTGCGGTTGACTTCGAAGACGCGCTCGAAGCCGCCCACGATCAGGCGCTTGAGGTAGAGCTCGGGCGCGATGCGCAGGTACATTTCCATGTCCAGCGCATTGTGGTGCGTGACGAAGGGCTTGGCCGCCGCGCCGCCCGGGATCGGGTGCAGCATCGGGGTTTCGACTTCGAGGAAGCCGGCGTTCAGCATGAACTGGCGGATGCTGCCCACGGCCTTGCTGCGCGCCTCGAAGGTGCGGCGCGTGGCGTCCGTCATGATGAGGTCGACGTAGCGCTGGCGATAGCGCAGTTCCTGGTCGGCCACGCCGTGGAACTTGTCGGGCAGCGGACGCAGCGACTTGGACAGCAGGCGGGCGCTGGCGGCGTGCACCGACAGCTCGCCCTTGTTGGTCTTGAAGACCGACCCTTCGATCGCGATGATGTCGCCGATGTCCCATTGCTTGAACGCGGCGTAGCTGTCTTCGCCCAGGGTGCCGCGGTCCAGGTAGATCTGGATGCGGCCGGTGCTGTCCTGCAGCGTGGCGAAGCTGGCCTTGCCCATGACGCGCTTGAGCATCATGCGGCCGGCGACCTTGACGGTGACGGGGTTGGCGGCAAGAGCTTCCTGCTCCTGGCCGTCGTACTTGTCATGCAGGGCGGCGGCGCGGGCGTCGGGAACGAAGTCGTTGGGGTACGCGACCCCGGTTTCGCGCAGTTTGGCCAGCTTGGCGCGCCGTTCGGCGATCAAGCGGTTTTCGTCCTGGGCGGGAGCCGGAGTGGTCGAGTGGTCGGTCATGGTCGGGGAATCAGTCGTAATTGCGGATGTCGTCGATCTCGGTGGTGCCGAAATCTTCGCGATCCAGGTAGGCGAGGATGCGGGAGGCCACGTTGGCGGGCGAGGACAGCTTGCCAGTCGCGTGGAACTCCTGGAACTTGGCCAGCGCCGGGAAGCTTTCCGGATCGCTGGAACGGATGGCGACCTGCATGTCGGTATCGACGATGCCAGGGGCCAACGCGACGATGCGCGCGCCGTCGGCGCCTTGCTCCGCCTTGACCACGCGCGAGTACATGTCGAGCGCGGCCTTGGTGGCGCAGTAGACGCCCCAGCCGGCGTTCGGGTTGCGGCCCGCGCCGGAGGAGATATTGAGCACGCGGCGGTCGGCCTTGAGGTCCTCGACCGCGGCCAGGAAGCGTGCCGTGAGCAGCATGACGGCGCTGACGTTCAGGTTGAACGCCGTGGCGATGGCTGCGCCGTCGACCAGCGCGTCGGTGCCGGCGACGGGGTGCACGGTGCCCGCGTTGTTGATCAGCAGATAGCGGCGGGCGTCACGCGGCAGCGACGCGCAGATGCGCTGCGCGGCCGTCTCGGCCGCATTCAGGTCCGAGAGGTCCACGGACAGCTGTTCCAGCTGCGCGTCCTGCGAGCGGGCATAGGCGGCCAGCTCGGGATCTTCCCGGCGCGCCAGGGTGATCAGGCGGGTGCCCGGTTTGGCCAGGCCGCGCGCCATGGCGGCGCCGATGCCGCGCGATGCGCCGGTGAGAATTACGATGGTGTCGGACATTCGTGAACCTCTGGATGCGTTGAGGGGGAGTATCGCGAAACTCAGATGCCTTGCTTCAGGCTGGCCTGGATGAAGGGATCCAGGTCGCCGTCCAGCACCTTCTGGGTGTTGGAAATTTCGACGTTGGTGCGCAGGTCCTTGATGCGGCTCTGGTCCAGCACGTAGGAGCGGATCTGGTGACCCCAGCCCACGTCGGTCTTGGAGTCTTCCAGCTTCTGCTGCTCGGCCATGCGGTTGCGCATTTCCAGTTCGTAGAGCTTGGACTTCAGCATCTGCATGGCTTCGGCGCGGTTGCGGTGCTGCGAACGGTCGTTCTGGCACTGCACCACGATGCCCGTGGGGATGTGGGTCAGGCGCACCGCCGAATCGGTCTTGTTGATGTGCTGGCCGCCCGCGCCGGAAGCGCGGTAGGTGTCCACGCGCAGGTCGGCGGGGTTCACTTCGACTTCGAAGGATTCGTCGACTTCGGGATAGACGAAGACGCTGGCGAACGAGGTGTGGCGGCCGCCCGAGGAATCGAACGGGCTCTTGCGGACCAGGCGGTGCACGCCGGTTTCGGTGCGCAGATAGCCGAACGCGTACTCGCCTTCGATCTTGATGGTGGCGGACTTCAGGCCGGCAACGTCGCCGTCCGATTCTTCCAGCACTTCGGCCTTGAAGCCCTTGCGTTCGGCGTACTTCAGGTACTGGCGCAGCAGCATCGAGGCCCAGTCCTGCGCTTCCGTGCCGCCGGCGCCAGCCTGGATGTCCAGGAAGCAGTTCAGCGGATCGGCCGGATTGGAGAACATGCGGCGGAATTCCAGCGCTTCCAGCTTTTCCTGGAAGGCGTCGGCATCCTGCTCGATGGATTCGAGGGTGGCGTCGTCGTCGTCCGAGGCGGCCAGTTCGAACAGTTCGTTCGAGTCGGCCAGGCCCGAGCCCAAGGCGGTGAGCGTTTCCACCACGTCTTCCAGGGCTTTCTTTTCACGGCCCAGGTCTTGGGCGTGCTTGGGGTCGTTCCAGACCGCCGGATCTTCGAGTTCGGCGTTTACGACTTGCAGGCGTTCAGCTTTGGCATCGTAGTCAAAGATACCTCCGTAGAGCCTGTTCGCGCTCCGCGTAATCGGCGAGGCGGGCTGCGAGCTGGTTCTGACGTTCGGCTTCCATGATGATCCTGTCCTGATGACTTTTGTGCGAAACCAAACATTTTACCGTGCTTGGGCCAAGTGCGCGGCCGCAGTAGGCAAGAAGGGGGACGGATCTTATCGCGGAGGTTTCTGCCAGAAAATCCGAATTGTTCAGTTTTTTGTCAAGACGGGGGTTCTAGGCTGGGGGCAGCGGCCTGACCGTTCCTGATCGGGACGGGATGGGCCGCGACGGCGCCGGCGAGCAGCCGGCCTATCCCGACAGAGGAATGGAGACACAGATGGACAACGCGATGGCCCCCGGGGTTTCGCCGGCGATCCCGGCGACAGAGGAAGACCGGATCTACCGCAAGGTAGGCTGGCGGCTGGTGCCGCTATTGGTGGTGTGCTACGTCGTGGCCTACCTGGACCGCGTCAACGTGGGCTTCGCCAAACTCCAGATGCTGCAGGAGCTCCAGTTCAGCGAAACCGTGTACGGGCTGGGCGCGGGCATATTCTTCATCGGCTACTTCATCTTCGAGATTCCCAGCAACATCATCCTGCACAAGGTGGGCGCGCGGATCTGGATCGCGCGCATCATGATCACCTGGGGGATCATCTCCTCCTGCATGATGTTCGTGACCAGCGTGCACATGTTCTACGCCCTGCGCTTCCTGTTGGGGGCGGCCGAGGCCGGGTTCTTCCCCGGCATCATCCTGTATCTGACGTACTGGTATCCGGCGGCCCGGCGCGGCCGCATCACGACCTTTTTCATGACTGCGGTGCCCATGTCCGGGCTGATCGGCGGCCCGATCTCCGGCTGGATCATGAGCACCTTCCATGGCGACCACGGGCTGTCGGGCTGGCAATGGCTGTTCCTGCTGGAAGGGATTCCGTCGGTCCTGATCGGCGTGCTGGTGCTGATCTACCTGGACGACCGCATCAACAAGGCCAAGTGGCTCACCGCCAATGAAAAGGCCGTGCTGATCCGCAATATCGCGGCCGAGGAGCAGCAGAAGGAAGATCCGCCTATCCGCGCCGCGCTGGCCAAGCCGCGGGTGTGGGCGATGGCGCTGATCTACTTTTCGTTCGTGATGGGGCTGTACGGCGTGGGCTTCTGGATGCCGACCCTGATCAAGAGCACGGGCGTGCAGAGCCCGCTGGCCATCGGCCTGTTGACGGCGATTCCGAACCTGTTCGCCGTGATCGGCATGATCCTGATTTCGCGCAACTCCGACCGCCTGCGCGAGCGCCGCTGGCACGTGGCGCTGCCTGCGCTGTTCGGCGCCCTGGGCCTGCTGTTCTCGGCGATCTGGAGCGGCAATACCGTGCTCGCGATCCTGGCGCTGACGGTGGCCAACATCGGCATCTGCACGGTGTTGCCGCTGTTCTGGAGTCTGCCCACGGCCTTGCTGGGGGGCACGGCCGCAGCGGCCGGCATCGCGCTCATCAACTCGGTGGGCAACCTGGCCGGCTTCGTCAGCCCGTATCTGGTGGGCTGGCTCAAGGACATGACGGGCACCACCAATACTGGCCTCTACATGCTGTCGGGATGCCTGGTGGTAGGCGCGCTGGTGGCCCTGGCGCAGCCCGCGAAGCTGGTCAACAAGTAGTCCGGGCGTCGAGCGAGCGGCCAGGGACCGGTAACCAGGTCCGCTCCGCGTGCGACGTTTCAAGCCTTATAGACGTTCCAGCGCATGGCGGGCCTCAGCCCGCGTGTTCGATGACCAGCTGCACCGACACCATCCCGTTCCACACGTTCTGTTCCAGCCGGTAAGCCGCCTGGATGTGTTCGGGCAGCGACTGGTCGTGGCCGAACCAGATGGCGTCGAAGCGCTGGTGGCCGCGTTCCAGCGACAGTTTCAAGTGCTTTTCCCCGACCAGGCGCTGGTTGCGCACCACGAACTCGTCCAGGAACAAGGGGGCGGCGAAGCCGGCGCCCCAGACCTGCTGCTGCAGCATGCCGGCCACGTCCGCGTTGGCATAGCCCGATTCCAGCGAGCCATCGGTCTCGATCACCGGCTCGAAGGCGTCGCGGCCGGTCAGCTCGCGCACGGCGGCGTCGAACGCGGGAGCGAAAGCGGCGAAGTCGTCGCGTCCCAGGGTCAGGCCGGCCGCCATGGCGTGGCCGCCGAACTTGCGGATCAGGTTGGGATGGCGCTTGGACACCAGGTCGAGCGCGTCGCGCAGGTGCACGTCGGGGATCGAGCGGCCGGAGCCGCGGATTTCGTCGTCGCCCGCAGGCGCGAAAGCCAGCGTGGGGCGCCAGAATTTTTCTTTCAGGCGCGAAGCCACCAGGCCCACCACGCCTTGGTGCCAGCCCGGGTCGAACACGCAGACCGTGGCGCCCGCGGCTGCGTTCGGCTCTTCCATGGCGGCCAGCGCCTGTTCGCGCATTTCGGCTTCGATGGTGCGGCGTTCGCGGTTGATGTTGTCGAGCTCGCGCGCCAGTTCCAGCGCTTGCGCCTCGTCGTCGGTGGTGAGACAGGCGATGCCCAGGCTCATGTCGGCCAGGCGGCCGGCCGCGTTGATGCGGGGGCCGAGGGCGAAGCCCAGGTCGAAGCCGTTGGCCGCGCGCGGCTCGCGTCCGGCCACGGCGAACAGCGCGCGCAAGCCGGGCTGCAGGCGGCCGGTGCGCATGCGCTGCAGGCCCTGGGTGACCAGCAGGCGGTTGTTCGCGTCCAGCTTGACCACGTCGGCCACCGTGCCCAGCGCCACCAGGTCGGACAGCGCGTCCAGGCGCGGGCCGCCATCGGCCGCGTAGACGCCGCGGCGGCGCAATTCGGCGCGCAGCGCCAGCATCATGTAGAAAATGACGCCCACTCCCGCCAGGTTCTTGGACGGAAAGCCGCAGCCGGGCTGGTTGGGGTTCACGATGGCCAGGGCCGCCGGCAGCGTGTCGCCCGGCAAGTGGTGGTCGGTGATGACCACGCCGATGCCGGCGTCATTGGCCGCGGCCACGCCGTCCACGCTGGCGATGCCGTTGTCGACCGTGATGATGATGTCGGGCTTGCCGGCGCGATGCCGGACCGCCAGGTCGACCACGGCGGGCGACAGGCCGTAACCGGTTTCGAAGCGGTTGGGCACCAGGAAGTCCACATCGGCGCCCATGGCGGACAGCGCGCGCAGGCCGACCGCGCAGGCGGTGGCGCCGTCGCAGTCGTAGTCGGCCACGATCAGCAGCTTCTTGCCCGCCTGGATGGCGTCGGCCAGCACGCCCGCGGCATGGGCCGAATGCGTCAGGCCCGTAGGCGGCAGCAGCGACTTCCAGGCGAGTTGGGTTTGATCGGGATGGGTGACGCCGCGGGCGGCCCACAGGCGGGCCAACAGCGGGTGGATGCCCGAGGCTTCCAGGATGTGGCAGGCTTGCAGGTCGGGCGTGCGGACGGTTAAGCGGGGTGAGACCACCAGGCGCTCCAGTTTTTCTTGGGCGCGGGCAGCAAGCCGAGCAAGCCCCCGCGCGGTTTCAGGGTAAGGGCGACCTTGCGGTCGTCGCCCAGCAGCAGCAGTTCGGCGGGCGCAGCGGGCAGGCCGTGCTTGCCGGCCAGGGGGCGCAGATGCTGCGCATCCAGCGCGGCCAGGGCGTCCAGCCAGGCAGCCCAATCGCCAGCGCGCTGGGGGGCGTCCAGATTGGTGTACACCTGCGCCGGGGCCGGCTGGGACTGTGCCCAGGGCGTGCCGCCGCCATACAGCCACAGCGCGTTGACGGGCGGCAAGCCGCGCGCCGCGCGGGCGTCGTTGACCGGGTGTTCGTGCCAGGCCATCTGTATTTCATTGAGCAGCCGGCGCCAGGGGCGCGCTTCCGCGTCCTGGCGCCACCAGTCGTTCAGGCGCTGTCCGGCCACGGCCAGCGGGCTGGCGGTCTGCGGGCGCAGGCCGTCCGGCAGGCGCAGGCGCCAGCGTTCGGGCGAGAGCGCCTCCACCGCGAAGCCCGTGCCTTCGAACAGGGGGCGGGCGGTGTCGAGCAGGGCGGCTGTTTCCTCGGCGCGCAGCTCCATCAGGCCGGGATCCAGCAAGGTGGCCTGGTCCGTGCCGAGCGCCAGATGGACCAGCTCGGCCAGCCAGACGGGGCCGCTGCTTTCGGCTTGCGCCCCGGCCAGGAGCGGGCCCAGCCCGGCGCCGGGCGGCAGGCCGGGCTCGGGGACGTAGCCGGCGCGGGCCAGCAGCCAGGATTCGTAGGGTGCGCAGCCCTGCTCGCGCAGGTCATGGGCCTGGGGCCGGGCGCTGCCGGCAAGCAGCCAGCCATGCAGCGTGGGTGCGCGTTCGGGCAACAGCTTGGCCAGTTCGGCGGCAACGGGAAGGGCGGGCAGGGCGCCCGGAATGACGATCAGCATGGGCGCGATTGTAGTCCCCGCAGGCGCCGGGAACTAAGCGGCTCCGCGGACTGCCATAGCTTGAAACGCCTGGATTCCGAACCGCACATCCGCGGGCCGGAATCCAGGCGGTTAATGCCATAATGCGCACGTGCTGAAAATACCCTACGAACTATGGATAGGCGCCCGCTATGCCGGGCTGGCCAGAATCCGCGAGCGACGCGGCCGCCGCGATCGCTTCATCTCCTTCATCGCCGCCAGTTCGATGGCGGGCATCGCGCTGGGTGTCGCCGCCCTGATCGTGGTGCTGTCCGTGATGAACGGCTTCCAGAAGGAAGTGCGCGACCGCATGCTGTCGGTGCTGCCGCACATCGAACTCTATATTCCGGGGGCTGCGCCCGAGCGCGTGCTGGAGAAATGGCAGGAATTCGCTGCCGCCGCCGAGAAGAATCCCGAGGTCAAGGCCGGCGCCCCGTTCGTGGCGGCGCAGGGCATGCTGGTGCGCGGGCAGGCCCTGCGCGGCGTGCAGGTGCGCGGCATCGATCCGCAGACCGAAGGCAATGTGTCGGACCTGCCGCGCCAGATGGTGTCGGGCAAGCTCACCGACCTGAAGCCCGGCAGCTTCGGCGTGGTGCTGGGCAATGAACTGGCCGACGGCATGGGCGTGAAGCTGGGCGATACATTGCTGATGATGGCGCCGCAAGGTTCGATCAGCCCGGCGGGCTTCACGCCGCGCATGCGCCAGTTCACCGTGGTGGGCGTGTTCTCGTCCGGCCACTATGAATACGATTCCTCGCTGGCCTTCGTCGACGACGAGGACGCCGCCCGCGTGTTCCGTGACAGCGGCACAGCCGGCGTGCGCCTGCGCGTCGCCGACATGCAGCGCGCCCCGGAAGTGGCGGCGGAACTGCAAAAGGTGCTGCCGCCCTACATGATGGCGAGCGACTGGTCGCGCAACAACCGCACCTGGTTCGCGGCCGTGAAGACCGAAAAGCGCATGATGTTCCTGATCCTGGCGCTGATCGTGGCCGTGGCCGCGTTCAACCTGCTGTCGTCCCTGGTCATGGCCGTGAAGGACAAGCAGTCCGACATCGCCATCCTGCGCACGCTGGGCGCGGGGCCGCGCGAGATTGCCCGCATCTTCCTGGTGCAGGGGGCGCTGATCGGTGTCATCGGCACGCTGCTGGGCGTGGCGGGCGGCATCCTCATCGCCTACAACGTCGACGTGATCGTGCCCTTCATCGAGGGCTTGCTGGGCGTGCATTTCCTGCCGCGCGAAATCTATTTCATCAGCGCCTTGCCTTCGGATCCGCAGATGGGGGACATCGTCACCATCGGCGTGACCTCCCTGGTGCTGTCGCTGCTGGCGACCCTGTATCCCAGCTGGCGCGCCTCGCGCCTGCAACCCGCACAGGTGCTGCGCCATGACTGACATGCTGACTCCCGCGCTGCAGGCCGACAATATCGTCAAGGTCTACGACGAAGGCCCCGCGCGCATCGAAGTGCTGAGCAACGTCAGCCTGACGGTGGCGCGCGGCGAGATGGTCGCCATCGTCGGCGCCTCGGGCTCCGGCAAGAGCACGCTGCTGCATATCCTGGGCCTGCTGGACGTGCCCAGCAGCGGCTCGGTATCGGTGGATGGCCAGCTCGCCGTCGGGCTGTCCGAGGGCCGCAAGAGCGCGGTGCGCAACCGCAGCCTGGGCTTCGTCTATCAGTTCCACCACCTGCTGCCGGAGTTTTCCGCGCTGGACAACGTCGCGATGCCGTTGATCGTGCGCCGCGAGAGCCGCGACAAGGCGCGGGCTGCCGCCCACGAAGTCCTGGGCATGGTGGGCCTGGCCGCCCGCGAAGGGCATTTCCCGGGGCAGTTGTCCGGTGGCGAGCGACAGCGCGTGGCGTTGGCGCGGGCCTTGGTTACGCGGCCCGTCTGCGTGCTGGCTGACGAGCCTACCGGCAACCTGGACCGCCACACCGCGCACAATATGTTCGAACTCCTGACGCGGGTGAACCAGGAATCCGGCACGGCGTTCGCCATCGTCACCCACGACCCCGAACTTGCCGCCCGCGCCGACCGCCAACTGCTCATGGAAAACGGCCGCCTGGTTTCGGGTTAGGGCGCGCCGGGCGATAATCCGGCCAAGGAGGTCGCGCCCATGCTGATCGATACCCATTGCCACCTGGATGCCGCCGAGTTCGACGCCGACCGCGAGCAGGTCGCCGATGACGCCTGCGAGGCGGATGTCCAATCCATTGTGATTCCCGCCGTCGAGCGCGCCAATTTTTCCGTGGTGCGCGATCTGGCCGGCAAGACCGCCGGCGGCGCCTACGCGCTGGGCATCCACCCGCTGTATGTGCAGCGCGCCAGCGATGATGACCTGGACGCGTTGCGCGCCGCCGTCAAGGAATCGCTGGGCGATCCGCGCTTCGTCGCCATCGGCGAGATCGGCCTGGATTTCTTCGTTCCCGAAATAGCGTCCGGCGAGCCGCGCGAACGCCAGGAACGGTTCTACGCCGCGCAACTGGCGCTGGCCGCCGAGTTCCACCTGCCGGTGCTGCTGCACGTGCGCAAATCGCAGGACATCCTCTTGAAGTACCTGCGCCGCCACCCGCGTATCGGCGGCATCGCGCACGCCTTCAATGGCAGCGCGCAGCAGGCGCAGGCCTTCATCGACCAGGGCTTTGCGCTGGGCCTGGGCGGCGCCATGACCTATGAGCGCGCCTTGCAGATCCGCCGCCACGCGGTGGATGTGGACCTGGCGCACCTGGTGCTGGAGACCGATGCGCCGGACATTCCCCCGGCCTGGCTGCATCCGCCGCAGCGGCGCAACACGCCAGCGGAACTGGTCCGCATTGCCGCCACGCTGGCGGAACTGCGCGGCATCACGCCCGCGCAGGTGGCGCATGCCACCACGGCCAATGCCATGCGGGTTTTGCCGCGGCTGCCGGCCGCGATCCTGGCCGATGCCGACTGACCTTGGCTGACCCGGCTCAGCCGGCCAGGCGCGGCAGTTCCAGCCGCACGCTCAGCCCTTGCGGCGAGGTGTTGCGGGCCGACATCCTGCCCTTGTGCGCGGCCACCGCGGCCTGGGCGATGGACAGCCCCAGCCCGGCGCCGCTGCCGGCCTTGCGCGCGCCAGAGGCGGTGCGATAGAAGGGCTCGAACAAGGCTTCCAGTTCCTCGCTTGCCACCCCCGGCCCGCGGTCCTCGATCTCCAGGCAGACCTCGTGTGCGTTCGACAGCAGCCGCACCCGGATCGCGCTGTGCGGGGGCGCGAAGCGCAGGGCGTTGCGCAGCACGTTCTCGATGGCGCTGGCCAGGCTGCAGCGGTCGCCGATGAGGGGCACCGCAGCTCGGTGGTCCCACTCTATGCGGATCTGCCGGCCGCCAGCCTCGTAGCGCGCGTCCTCGACCACGTCCGAAACGACTTCGGCCAGGTCCAGGGTTTCCGTGGGCACGGGCAGGGCGCCCAGACGCGCCAGCCTCAAGGTGTTGCCGACCAACGCGTCCAAGCGTTCGCATTCCAGTTCGATGCGGTCCAGCTGCAGGTCCTGGCGCTCGTCCTTGCGCCGCGCTAGCTCCGCCGCCAGCCGTAGCCGCGCGAGCGGCGAGCGCAGCTCGTGCGCGATGTTGTGCAGCAGTCGTTCGCGCGTGTCGACCAGGGCTTTCAGGCGGTCGGCCATGGCGTCGAAGTCGCGCGCCAGCAGGCCCAGTTCATCCTTGCGGCGAGCCAGGTTGGCGGGCGTATGCGCGTCCAGCTGTCCAGCGGACAAGGCGTGCGTGGTCTGGCGCAATTGCGCCAAAGGCGCCGTTACGTGGCGGCTCAAGGCCCAGCAGAAGGGCGCGGTCACGGCCAGCGCGAACAGCACCAGCGCCAAGGCGACGGGCGACAAAGCCAGCACTTCCCAATGCGAAGAGTCGAACGGCAGGAACAGCATCAGCAGCACCGAGCCATCGGCCAGCGCCAGCTTTTGCGGTTCCCACCAGGAGACTCGTTCGCCGGTGGGGTCGGCGGGCAGGTAGTCCGCCTTCGGCGAACGGTCGGGACCGGCGCGGAAATCGCTCAGCCAGTCTTCCATGCGGGCGGGCAGCCGCCGGCCCAGGATGTCGGCGTCCTGGGCGTCCATGACGTAGATCTTCAGGGCCGAGTAGCGCTGGTCCATGGCCAGGACCCAGCGTTCCAGTCCATCCACGCCCTCGGTGCGGGCAATCTGCGCCGCGTCGCGCGTGAGGTTGCCAGGATTCAGGCCGTCCAGGGAATTGAAGCGGTACCAGGCGACCGCAGCCGTCAGCACCATACCGCACACCAGGATGACGGCCATCGCGCCCCAGAAGGTCAGGAAAGCGCGCCAGAACAGCGAGCGGGCGGGCAGCCAGGCCATCAGTCCGCGCCCGCCAGCACGTAGCCCAGGCCGCGCAGATTGCGGATGGCCAGCGTTTCGGCGCCGCTGTCGCTGCGCAGTTTCTTGCGCAGCGCGCTGATGTGGGTATCGATGCTGCGGTCGTAGCGGTCCGGCTTGCGGCCCAGCGCGTACAGGCCGATCTGGTCGCGCCCGACCACCTGGCCCGGCGTGCGCAGGAGGATTTCCAGGATGCGCTGCTCGGCGCCGGTCAGCGCGATTTCGCTGTCGCCCACCCGCAACAAGCCGGTGGCCGGGTCCAGCGACACCGCGCCCAGCGCCAGGGCGGGCCGGACGGCGTCGGGCACTTCTTCGAAGCGGCGCAACACGGCAGTGATGCGGGCCTTGAGTTCGCGCGGGCTGAAGGGTTTGGCCAGGTAGTCATCGGCGCCGAATTCCAGGCCCAGCACGCGGTCCGTCTCGCCGCCGTGGGCGGTGAACATGATGACGGGCCGACGCGAGCGCTGGCGGTACTGCTTCAGCAGATCCAGCCCGTTGCCGTCGGGCAGCATCAGGTCCAGCAGCACCAGGTCGTAGTCGTCTTGCGCCAGCAGGGCCAGGCCCTGCGCGCCGCTATGCGCCAGGGCGAGTTGGCAATGGCCGGGTTCCAGGTATTCGCGCAGCATCTGCGCGAGCTCGACATCGTCGTCGATCAGCAGGATGCGGCGAGTCGCCGGAGCGTGGGAAAAAGGCATGCGTGTCGTCGGTTCTGCATCCGGCAGTTTGGCTTATGGCCGCGGGCCGGAGTGTCAAGAAGTTCAAAGAAGATAAAAGTTGCGGAAAGCGTGTTGCTGGCTCCCGGCAGGTCCAATTCTAATATGAGAATGGTTTTCATTAATAAGTACGGGGAAGGACGGACGCCGCACGCGGGGTGCGGCGGGGGCCTGGGACGGGAGAAATTGGAATCATGAGCAGCAAACAAATGGTCGCCGGCCGGCGCGGTCCGGGTTCGCGCACGCAACTTGCGGCAGCCTTGTGCGCCGCGGGTTTCGGCGTGGCCCAGCCCGTGTGGGCGCAAAGCGCGGACAGCGCCAAGACGCTGGATACCGTGGTGGTCACGGCCTCGGGTTATGAACAGCAGATCCAGGACGCGCCGGCGTCGATCAGCGTGATCACCCGCGAGGACCTGGACAAGAAGTTCTACCGCGACATCAATGACGCGCTGGTGGATGTGCCGGGCGTGATCGTCACCGGCGGCGGCGACCGCCAGGACATCAGCCTGCGTGGCATGGGGCCCAAATACACGCTGATCCTGATCGACGGCAAGCGCCAGAATTCGCGCGAAACCCGCACCAATTCGGACTCCACGGGGGTCGAAGGCGGCTGGACGCCGCCGCTTTCCGCCATCGAGCGCATCGAAGTGGTGCGCGGCCCCATGTCTTCCCTGTACGGCTCGGACGCCATGGGCGGGGTGATCAACATCATCACGCGCAAAGTGCCTTCGGAGTGGGGCGGCGAGATCCGCCTGGACACGACCATCCAGGAAAGCAACAAGTCGGGCGACATCTACCAGGGCAACTTCTACCTGTCCGGCCCGATCAAGACGGACCTGCTGGGCCTGCAGATCTACGGCCAGGCGACGCAGCGCGACGAAGACAACATCGTCGACGGCTTCCGCAAGCGCAATTCGGAAAGCCTCACGGCCAAGCTGGCGCTGACGCCCAACCGCGACCACGACATCGTGCTGGAAGCGACCACCATGCGCCAGAAGCTGCATGAAACGCTGGGCAAGACGGTTGCGCCGCTGCCCCCCGGCCAGGCTTGCGGGCGCAATGGCTGCCCGGCCTCGTCCGAGACCGATTACCGCAGCAACAAGTGGGCGCTGTCGCACACCGGTCGCTGGGGCTGGGGCGTGTCGGACAGCTATGTGCAGCAGGAAGAGTTCGACAACCGCTCGCGCCAGATGAAGATCAAGAACCTGGACATCCAGACGAGTTGGTCCCTGCCCCTGGGTTCGCACATGCTGACCCTGGGCGGCAGCTACCTGAGCCAGCGCCTGAACGACCAGACCGGCAACCAGTTGGCCAATGGCCCCAGCAAGGTGGACCGCTACCAGTGGGCCTTGTTCGCCGAGGACGAATGGCGCCTGACCGAGAGCTTCGCCGTGACTACCGGCCTGCGCATGGATGAAGACGAGAACTTCGGCACGCACTTCAGCCCGCGCCTGTACGGCGTCTGGCACATGGCCGACCGCTGGACCCTGAAGGGCGGCGTGTCCACGGGGTTCCGCGCGCCCGACCTGCGCCAGACAGTGGCAGGTTGGGGCCAGGTCAGCCGCGGCGGCAATATGTACGGCAACCCGGACCTGACCCCCGAGAAGTCGGTGACCGAGGAAATTGGCATCCTGTATGACGACGGCGAAGGCTTCAACGCCGGCCTGACCGTCTTCAACAACGACTTCAAGGACAAGATCACCCGCGTGGCTTGCCCGGCGACCCAGTGCACGGACGGTCCGAACCAGTTCGGCTCGGACCCGACTACCTACATGAACGTGGACAAGGCCAATTCCCGTGGCGTGGAAGCCAACCTGAAGCTGCCGCTGTCGCGCGATTGGTCCCTGACCAGCAGCTATACCTTCACCAAGTCGGAGCAGAAGTCCGGCCAGTACCAGGGCCAGCCGCTGAACCAGCTGCCCAAGCACCTGTTCACCACCACGGTGAACTGGCAGGCCTCGGATGCGCTGCAGGCATGGGCGCGCGTGAATTACCGCGGCAAGGAAAGCCAGCCCATCACCGGCCCGTCGTCCTCGTCGGTGGTGGCGCCTTCCTACACCTTTGTGGACTTGGGCGGCTCGTACCAGGTGAACAAGACCGTGGCGGTGTACGCCGGCATCTACAACCTGTTCGACAAGCAGATCACGTATGACGACTTCGGCTACGTCGAGGACGGCCGCCGCTACTGGCTGGGCGTGGGCGTCAAGTTCTGAGTTTGAAAGGGCGCCTGGCGCCCGCAACATGAAGAGGTACGCATGAAGAAGCAAACGCAAGCAGGCCGCGCCCGGCGTTGGGCGGTCCAGGCCGGGGCCGCGCTGGTCCTCGGCGCCGCCACGGCAGTATGCGCGGCGCAGGCGACGGTGCCGGTGAAGCACGCGCGCGGCGAAACCGCCGTGCCGGCCAATCCGGCGAAGACGGTGGTGATGGACCTGGCCGTGCTGGACACGCTGCAGGCCTTGGGCGTGGAGGCGGCGGGCGTGCCGACGGTCGCCAAGTGGCCGCCGCAGCTGAGCCAGTATGCCGATCAGCGCTACCTGAAGGTGGGCTCGATGTTCGAACCCAACTACGAGGTGATCCACGCCGCCGCGCCGCAGCTCATCTTCGTGGCCGGCCGCTCCGCGCCAAAGTACGACGAGCTGGCCAAGCTGGCGCCCACCGTGGACCTGACGGTGAACGCCAAGGATCTGGTGGGCAGCGTGACGCGCAATACCGAAACGCTGGCCGCCATCTACGGCAAGCAGGATGCCGCCAAGACCAAGCTCGACGCCTTGCGCGCTTCCATTGCGGACCTGAACAACAAGGCGGCCAGCGCTGGCACCGCGTTGATCGTGCTGACCACCGGCGGCAAGATGAGCGCCTATGGTCCGGGTTCGCGCTTTGGCGTGATCCACGACGCGTTCGGCATCAAGCCGGCGACGACGGGGCTGAGCGTGTCGAACCACGGCCAGGCGATCTCGTTCGAGTACATCGCCCAGACCGACCCTGACTGGTTGTTCGTGATCGACCGCGATGCCGCCATCGGCCGCGAAGGCGTGTCGGCCCAGCGCATGCTGGACAACGAGCTGGTGCGTCCGACCAAGGCCTGGAAGAACAAGCGCGTGCTCTATCTGAACGGCTACAACTGGTATCTGCTGGGCAGCGCGGGCCTGACCGCCATGCAGCAGAACGTCGACGAGATCGCGGGCGCGCTGGCGGCGGGAAAGTAAAGCGTTATGCCTGAGCGGCGGGAGCATTGCGGGTGAGCTGGCGGCAGTCGATGGGCGGTTGGGGCGGTTTGGCGGCGGCAGTAGCGTTGCTGCTTGCCTTGTGCGCTGGCAGCATCAGCCTGGGCGCGGGCCAGTTCAGCCTGGCCGCGCTGTGGGGCGGCGGCGAGGACGCGGAGCGGGCCTGGCGCCTGCTGATGGTCAGCCGGATACCGCGTACGCTGGCCTTGTTGCTGGCCGGGATGTCGCTGGCGGTGGCGGGGCTCATCATGCAGATGCTGGTGCGCAACCGCTACGTGGAGCCCACCACCGCGGGCACGGTGGAATCCGCCACCCTGGGCATACTGGTCGTCACGCTGCTGGCGCCGGACACGCCCGTGATCGGCAAGATGCTGACGGCCACGGGCTTTGCGCTGGCGGGTACTTTGCTGTTCCTGGCGCTGCTCAAGCGCGTGCCGCTGCGCACGCCCTTCATCGTGCCCTTGATCGGCTTGATCCTGGGCGGCGTGATCCACGCCGCCACTACCTTCGTCGCCTACCGCTACGATCTGCTGCAGTCGCTGCATGCCTGGACCACGGGTGATTTTTCAGGGGTGTTGCGGGGACGCTATGAGCTGTTGTGGATAGGCTTCGGCCTGGCCTGTGCCGCTTACGCGGCGGCCGACCGCTACACCGTGGCGGGCATGGGCCGCGAGTTCGCCGCCAACCTCGGCCTGAACCATGCGCGGCTGACGTTGGCGGGGCTGCTGATCGTGTCCGCGATTTCGGCCGTGGTGGTGGTGACGGCGGGCAGCATTCCCTTTTTGGGCCTGATCGTGCCCAACGCCGTCAGCCTGGTGCTGGGCGACAACATGCGCCGCTCCATCCCCTGGGTAGCGGTGCTGGGCGGCGTTTTCGTGCTGGCTTGCGACGTCATCGGCCGCCTGGTGATCCATCCTTACGAGATTCCCATCGGCACCGTGGTCGGCGTGCTGGGCAGCATCCTGTTCCTGTGGCTGCTGCGCACGCGGAGGAACCGTCTTGGCTGAACTCGCGATCTCCGCGCCGGCATCGGGCCGCGCACCGCAGGCGTGGCGCCTGTGGCTGCTGGGTAGTCTTGCGCTGGCCTGCGCCGTCGCATTCATGACGCTGGGCGCCAATGGTCAGTGGTCCTTCGTGATCCCGTTCCGCGGCGCCAAGCTGGCGGCGATGCTGTTGGTGGCCTATGCCGTGGCGGTGTCGTCGGTGCTGTTCCAGACGATCACGCACAATCGCATCCTGACGCCGGCCATCATGGGCTTCGACGCCCTGTACCTGTTGATCCAGGCGGTGGTGGTGTTCGGCTTCGGCCAGGCGGCCACGGCCGCCAGTCATCCGGTCGCCGCGTTCCTGCTGGAGGTCGGCGCGATGACGGCGTTTGCCTGCCTGCTGTTCCGCTGGCTGTTTTCCGACGCGGTGCGCAGCCTGCATCTGATGATGCTGGTGGGCATCATCTTTGGCCTGTTGTTCCGCAGCCTGTCCAATTTCGTGGTGCGGCTGATCGATCCCAATGAATTCCTGGTGCTGCAGGACCGCATGTTCGCCAGCTTCAACACCGTGCGCGTGGGATTGCTGCCGATCGCGTTGGCCGCGGTGTGCGCCGCGTCCCTGCTGGTGTGGCGCATGCGGCGCCGCTACGACGTGTTGGCGTTGGGCCGCGACATCGCGGTGAACCTGGGCGTGGACTATCGCCGCACGCTGATGCTGACGCTGGCCGCCATCGCGGTACTGGTGTCGGTGTCCACGGCGCTGGTCGGCCCGGTGACCTTCTTCGGCCTGCTGGTCAGCAACCTGGCCTATCAGGCCATGGGTTCCGACCGGCACCGCCACACCGTTCCGGCGGCCGTGCTATTGAGCGTGATCTTCCTGGTCGGCGGCCAGACATTGCTCGAACGGGTGCTGGGCCTGAACACCACCGTCAGCGTGGTGATTGAATTCCTGGGCGGCCTGATGTTCCTCGTCCTGATCCTGCGCAGGGGGCGCCGATGATAGAGATCCAGCAAGTCAGCAAGCAGTACGGCGACAGCGTGGTGGTCGACGAGGTCAGCCTGTCGCTGCCCGCGGGCGGGGTCACGGCCATCATCGGCCCCAATGGCGCGGGCAAATCCACGCTGCTGTCCATGGTCAGCCGACTGCTGCCGATATCCGCGGGGCGGGTGCTGGTGGAGGGCCTGGACGTGACCCGGGCAGATAGCCGCGAGCTGGCGCGCCGCCTGGCCATCCTGCGCCAGGACAATCACCTGCCGCTGCGGCTGACGGCCAGAGACCTGGTCGCGTTCGGCCGTTATCCGCATACGGGCGGCCGGCTGACGCTTGCAGACAAGGACCACATCGACCGCGCCATCGCCTACCTGAACCTGGAACCGCTGGCCGACCGCTATCTGGACGAGATGTCAGGCGGACAGCGCCAGCGCGCCTTCGTGGCGATGGTGCTGTGCCAGGACACGCGCTACGTACTGCTGGACGAGCCCTTGAACAGCCTGGACATGAAGCACGCCGTCGCCATGATGGGCACCTTGCGCCGCGCGGCGGACGAACTGGGCAAGACCGTGGTGCTGGTGTTGCACGACATCAATTTCGCGTCCACTTACGCCGACCGCATCGTGGCGATGCGGGCAGGGCGCATCGCGCGCCAGGGGACTCCGGCCGAACTGGTCCGGCCGGAGGTCCTGAGCGAACTGTACGAGCTGCCGATCGAGGTGCACGAGATCGGCGGCCGGCGCATCTGCGTCTACTACCGCCAGCCTTAGCGGCTGAGATCCACCGCGTAGCGCGACAGCTGGGTCACCGGGTCGGGCGTGGCGTCATGCACGGTGACGTTGCCGACGCCATGCGCCGAGGCCATGGCCAGCGTGCCCGGAACCGACGAGAACACCACCGGCCCAGCCAACGCGCCCACCCGCGCAAAGCGCCAGCTGCGGTCCAGGCCATAGGTCGCCAGGTCCAGGTCCGGGTGCTTCCTGATGTAGCTGATCAGCACGTCGCGGCTGGCGTCCGGCGCTTGCAGCACGATGTCACCCTTGCCGCCGGCCAGGCCCGGAAAGTCGCCACCGCCGCTGGCGCGGTAGTTGTTCGTGACCACCAGGAATTGCGCGGCCGGATCCAGCGGCGCGCCCTGGTACGTCAGCTTCATGATGCGCGAGCCCTTGGGCTTGGTCACGTCGATTTCGTACTGCAGGGCGTTGCCGGCGGCATAGAGCACGTCGAAGTTGAAGGTCGGGAAGGCCGTGTCGATCAGATCCTGTGGCGCGACCTGGCCCGGGTCGATCTGGCGGAACTGTTCGGCCGTCTTCTCCAGCCATTGCCGCACGATGTCGCCGCTGACCCGCACCACCTGCAAGGTGTTCGGATACAGGTACAGATCGGCGGCGTTGTTGATGGCGATGTTGCCCTGCTTCACGTAGGTGAAGTCGCCCGGACCGTTGCGTCCGCCCTTGAAGGGCGCAGCGGCGGACAGGATGGGCAGCGCGGCGTATGACGGCTTGTTCTTGGCGATGTAGTCCGCCAGATAGTCGATCTGCGCCATGTTCACGATCTGCAACGCCGACACGTCGCCGGCCAGCGCGTAATAGGTCGCCATGTCGAAGCGGCTTTGGCCGATGGGCGTCTTGACGTAGGTGATGGTGGCGGCGTGTTCGGCCTGCACCAGCTGCTGCGCGGCGGCGTCGGATTCGACGTAGGTCGCGGGCGTGGCGCCGTTCTGCGCGGTCAGGCGAGTGGCGATGCGCTGCACGCGCGTGGCGGCCTTCTGCACCTGCCAGCCTTTGTCATAGGCAAGCTTGAGCGTGATCTGGCCGAGGTTGTTGGCCCATTGGCCGGCCTGCACCGCCGGCACACCGTTGATCAGGCCCTTCTCCAAATTTATGCCGGGCTGGCCCGCGAATTGCGACTTGGCGTTGGTGTCGGGGAACAGCAGATGCTGGTGGCCGGTGATCAGCGCGTCGATACCGGCCACCTGGCTCAGGTAGCCGGCGCCGTTCTCCATGGCCGGGCTGTAGTCGGTGAGCATGTCGATGCCGCCATGCGCCAATGCCACCACCAGGTCCGCGCCGGCCGCGCGCATTACCGGCACGTAGCGCTGCGCCGATTCCTTCCAGCCCGCGACTTCCACATGGCCTTCCAGATTGGCCTTGTCCCATTGCAGGATGGGCGGGGGCGCAAAGCCGATCACGCCCACTTTCAGCGCGACGTCGATCTGCTTGCCGTTGGGATCCGTGGCCTTGAAGGTCTTGTTCAGCAGGACCCAGGGCTTGAAGATGGGCAGCTTGCTGGCGGCCGACACGACGTTGGCGGACACGAAGGGGAAGCCCGGCGCCGCGCAGTCCTTGGCCCCGGTGGGGTTGGTCTGCGCCGTGCCCTTGCCGATGCCGGCCAGCCCGAAGTTCGTGTCGGTGATCTGCGACAGGAAGGGCAGGCCATAGTTGAATTCGTGGTTGCCCAGCGTGGCGGCGTCATAGGCCAGCAGCTTCATCTGCTTGTAGATCGCCAGCATGTCGCTGCATTGCACCGGCGCCACCAGCGCCTGGTAGTCGGACAGGGCCGTGCCCTGGATCGTGTCGCCGTTGTCGAACAGCAGGGTGTTGGCGTTCTGCTTGCGGGCATTGGCGATCAGCGTGGCTGTGCGGTCCACGCCGTAGCTCTTGTCTTCGGCCAGCTTGTAATAGTCGTAACCGAGCACGTTGGCGTGCAGGTCGGTGGTGCCCAGGATGGCCACGTCCAGCGTGGAGCCCTGCGGCACGCTGGTCTGCGGCGGCGTCTCGGGCGCGTCATCGTCGTCGTTATCGCCGCCGCAAGCGGCCAGACCCGCCAGCAGCGTGGCGCTGGCGGACATTGCAAGGATCTTTCCTAGGTTCGGCTTCACCGTCTTTCCTCCGGGTTTGAAGGAAAGGAATTCTGGGGACAGCGTGTGACCCGGCCGTGACATGGGCGCAGGCAGGGCACGGCCAGGGTTCACGCACGGGTTGCATACACCTACTGACAAGAAACTGAATTGGACGGCCGTCTCATTTATCGTGGCCCGCCGGCAACGAAATGACAAAAAGATTGCGACCTATTCTCATTAACGGGAAAATCGCCAATCGTTCCATTTAAAACTACTTTAGAAAGACGCAGCACGGCCATGCACGCCCCTCGTTCGATTTCCGCAGCATTGATTGCCCTGGCACCCCTGGCCAGCCCAGCTCCCGCCCAAGCCCAGAGCAGTACGCCGACCTTGCCCGCCGTGAGCGTGTACGGCAAGGATGAAGCTTCGCAAAGCTACAACCCGCCTGACTCGTCCAGCGCTACCAAGATCGACGTACCCTTGCGCGATATCCCGCAGACCGTCAACGTCGTGCCCGCCGAAGTCATGCGCGATCAGCATGCCAATTCGATGCAGGACGCGTTGAAGAACGTGCCCGGCGTGAGTTTCTCCACGGGTGATGGGCAGCGCGACCAGGTGTCGATCCGGGGCTTTACCGCCATCGCCGACCAGTTCGTCGACGGCTTCCGCGACGACGCGCTGTATTTCCGCGACCTGTCCAACGTCGAGCGCATCGACGTCATCAAGGGGCCGGCTGCGGTGCTGTACGGCCGGGGATCGTCGGGAGGCCTGATCAACCGCATCACCAAGAAGCCCGGCGAGGACATCACGCAACTGGGCCTGAGCTACGGCTCCTGGAATGACCGGCGCCTGGATCTGGACCTGGGCCGCTCGACGGAAAGCGGCAGCATGGCATGGCGCCTGACCGGCGCGGTGGAGAAGGGCGACAGCTATCGCGACAAGCAATTCCTCGACCGCAAGGCGATAGCGCCTTCCGCGCAGTTCCGCCTGGGCGAGGATACGACGCTGCTGCTGCAGACCGAATTCCTCGAAGACCGCCGCGTCACGGACTTCGGCATCCCCGCCTATCATGGCCGGCCGGTGGACGTGGATCCTTCCACCTACTACGGCGCCGAAAACGCGCGCGACGCGGACTACTCGCAGGCGCGGGTGCAGTCCTATGCCGCCACGCTGAACCACCGCTTCAATCAGAACTGGTCGCTGCGCAACGCCACGCGCTACTACCACTACACGCTGGACCGCAACAACACCTTGCCCGGCACGGTGAACGAGGCCGCGCGGACCGTGACCCTGAATCGTTCCAACGTGCTGCGCGAAGAGCACGGCTGGACCAACCAGACGGAACTGACGCAGCGCGCGCAGTGGGGTGCGGTACGGCACGAGATCCTGTACGGCGTGGAGGTCGGCCAGCAGAACAAGGACCTGGTGAACTACTCGGCCAACAACGTGGCCACTGTCGACCTGTTCGATCCGGTGCTGCCGACGCTGCCCTTGCAGATTGGCGGCCGTCCCGGCACCGACAACCTGGGCCGATTCAACACCCTGGGCCTGTACGTGCAGGACATGGTGTCGCTGGGCGAACACTGGAAGGTGCTGGGCGGCGTGCGCCACGACCGCTTCGAGCAGAAGACCGAAGACCGCCGCAACGGCACCAATCTCGCCCGCACGGATTCCAACTGGAGCCCGCGCCTGGGCCTGGTGTTCCAGCCCGACACGGTGCAGTCGTACTACATTTCGTGGAGCCAGTCGTACCAGCCATCCGGCGAAGCGTTCTCGCTGGCCGCGAACAACGCCGATCTGGCGCCCGAGAAAACCACCAACTACGAAATCGGCGCCAAGTACGATTTCCTGGACGGCAAACTGTCGACCACCGTGTCCGTCTTCCGTCTGGAGCGTACCGACATCAAGGTCAACAATCCGGTCACCAATACGCTGGTGCCGGTCGGCACGCAGCGCACCGACGGCGCGGAATGGACCTTGTCGGGAGATCTGAGCAATGGCTGGCGCGCGATGCTGGGCTATGCCTATCTGGATGCCCGCATTACTGAATCCATTGCCAGGGACGGCGGCAAGAGCGTGGAAGGCAAACGCGCGACGCTGACGCCGCGCCACGCTGGCAATGTCTGGGTCACCAAGGACCTGGGAGAGGGCTTTGGCGTGGGCGCCGGCCTGAACCTGGTGGGCGCGCGCTTCGCCAACCCGGGCAACACCGTCAGGTTGCCGGGCTACGTGACGGCCGACGCCGCGGCATGGTGGCGCAAGGGGCCGTATTCGGTGCAGTTGAACGTGTACAACCTGTTCGATGCCGGCTACATCGTGTCCGCCCACGGCAGCAGCCCCAACCTGAACATGCCGGGCGCGCCGCGCAATGCCATGCTGAGCCTGCAGTACCGCATGTAGGCTCCAGGGCTTGTCGGCGGGCCCTAGCGCAGCGGCGATTCCCGGGTAAGGCTGTCGGCCTCCAAGGCTGCCAGCGCATCCAGGAAGCGCCACGCGAAAGATCCGGGCCCTTCTGCCCGTTCACCGGCGTGCTGGCCCGCGATGGCGAAACACGACAAGGCGGCGACAGCCGCCGAGTACGGATCCTTCCTGGATACTGCCGCGCAGGCGCCGACCAGCGCCGTCAGAGCGCAACCGGTGGCGGTGACGCGCGGCATCAGGGGCGAGCCGCCCGTTATGCGCACGGCGCGCGTGCCATCCGTGACGTAGTCGGTTTCGCCGGTGACCGCCACCACCGTGCCTAGGCTTGCGGCCAGGGCGTGCGCCGAAGCTTCCGCCTGCGCGACCGCATCGCCCGCGTCTACGCCCTTGCCCGCGCTTTGCCCCCCGGCCAGCGCAATGATCTCCGAGGCATTGCCGCGGATGATGGCGGGCCGCAACGCCAGCAGGCGCCGCACCGCATCGCGGCGGAAGGCGGTGGCATGGTGGGCCACCGGATCCAGCACCCAGGGAATGCCGGCCTCGTTGGCCGACGCGGCGGTCAGCAGCATGCTGTCCAGCCAGGGCGTGGAGAGCGTGCCGATATTGATCACGACCGCGCCGCAGACGCGCGCGAACTCGGGCGCTTCTTCCTGGGCATGCACCATGGCGGGCGAGGCGCCCATGGCCAGCAGCACGTTGGCCGCGGTGTTCATGGAAACGAAATTGGTCAGGCACTGCACCAGCGGCGCATCGCGGCGCAAGGCAGTGAAAAGCTCGCGCGAAATGAGCGCCTGGGCGGAAAGGTCTGGGATGGGTTGCATGCGTTGGGGCTCTGATTAAGCGCTGACGTCCGACAGCCCGGGCTGCGCGGGCAGGGCGCCGCGCAGCGACTCCAGCAGCACGCGCTTGTTTTCGCGGCTGCGGTAGGCATGTTCGCGCATCAGGTTTTCGGCGCGCACGGCCTCGCGGCGCGTAATGGCGCGCAGCAGGTCTTCGTGGTCCGCCTGCGCGCGCAGCACGAACGGCGTTTCCAGCAGCGACGGCGTGGACGGCAGGGTCAGCGCGGCCGGGCCGGCCAGGGGCGTCTTGTTGTTGTGTTCCAGCGCCGACAAGAGCGCGCGATTGCCCGCGGCCTCGCACAGGATTTCGTGGAAGCGGCGGTTGATCTGCCCCCAGGCGCGCGCGTCCACGGTGGTGTTGGGATCGCGGCGGGCCGGCGCCAGCAGGGCGCGCCCTTCGTCCACCGCCTGCGACAGGCGGTCCAGCACGTCCTGCGAGGCGCCGCGCTCGGCCAGCAGGCGGGCCGCCATGCCTTCGAGCACGCCGCGCACGTCCACCGCATCGCCGATCTCGTCCACGGTGAAGGCCCGCACGCGGAAGCCGCGCGAAGGCAGCCGTTCCAGCAGACCCTCTTTCTCCAGCTCGGTCAGGGCAATGCGCAGCGGTGTGCGCGACACGCCCAGACGCGCTGAAAACTGCAATTCGACCACGCGTTCCCCGGGCTGCAGGGCGCCCGAAAGCACCATGTCCCGGAGTTCCGAAATGACTTTATCGATTTGTGCGGCCATAGAGAGGTGTGGGGCGGGTCCCGGTCTTTGAAGGCATTCAGTGTACCGTCAAAATTGCATGCAATAGTCAACAAAAAAACCCGCATGGCCTTGCGATTTATCAAAATTGCATGCAATAATTCGGAAAAACAGCAATTCAAGTGCGGATAAGGCAGGAAATGCATGCAAAGAAATCCATCAATGCATGCCATGAGCCACCGCAAGCACAGGAGACAACATGAAGCTCATCAGCTTCGTTCAGGCAGGCCGCAGCGCCTGGGGCGTGTTGCGCGGCGCCGAGGTCGTGGTGTTGACGCAGGTCTGGCCCGACATGGTCGCGGCGTTGGAGGCCGGGGTGGAGCAGATCGCGCGCGCCGCCGAGGCGCCGGGCCAGGCCTGTCTGCCCTTGGCCGGGCTGCGTCTGCTGCCGCCGGTCGTGGCGCCGCGCAAGATCCTCTGCGTGGGGCTGAACTATGGCCGCCATGTGGCCGAGGCCGGCCGCGAACTGCCGGCGCATCCCTCGCTGTTCGCGCGCTTTGCGGACAGCTTTGTGGGCCATGGCGAACCGGTGTGGAAACCGCAAGCCTCTGACCGGTTCGATTACGAGGCCGAACTGGCCGTGGTGATTGGCCGAGGCGGCCGCCACATCGCTGCCAAGGACGCCCTGGCGCACGTGGCTGGCTACACCTGCATGGCCGAGAACTCCGTGCGCGATTTCCAGAAGCACAACGCGCAGGTGACGCCGGGCAAGAACTTCGAGCGCAGCGGCGCGCTTGGCCCCTGTCTGGTCAGCGCCGACGAGATCGGCGACCCGGCGCGCCTGGAAGTCATTTCCCGCCTTAACGGCGAGGTCATGCAGCACGGCCAGGTGTCCGACCTGATCTTCCCGATTCCCGAACTGATTGCCTACATCAGCAGCTTCACGCGGCTGTCGCCCGGCGACGTGATCGCCACCGGCACGCCCGAAGGCGTCGGCTCCAGCCGCAAGCCGCCGCGCTTCATGCAGGCCGGCGACACGCTGGAGGTCGAGATTCCCGGCATCGGAACACTGGTCAACACGGTGGCGGACGAGCCCGCCGCCGGCGAACAAGGAGACGCGCATGACTGATGCGCTGCGGTACCTGACGGAACGGGACGTGGTCTCGGTGCTGGACATTCCCAAGGCGATCGAAGCCTTGCACGCCATGTTGGTCGCGCAAGGGCGCGAGCAGGCGCGCAACCTGCCCAAGGCGCTGGCGACCTGGGGCGACGGCAGTTCGATGCATGCATTGGGTTCGGTGCAGACCGGCGCCGGCGGCTATGCGGGATTCAAGACCTGGGTCCATACCAAGAGCGGCGGCGGCTCGCTGTTCAGCCTGTTCGACGCCGAGTCGGGCTTTCTGCGCGCCGTGATCGAGGCGCGCGCGCTGGGCATGTTGCGCACGGCCGCGATCAGCGGGGTCGCCACGCGCGCGCTGGCGCCGGCCGATGCCGCCTGTGC
>NZ_JBARYB010000145.1:0-29440 GCF_049647645.1 Achromobacter sp. | reverse complement strand
CGGCAGAGGCCTTGCCGTCAGGCGCGCGCAAGTTCGCCACCCCCGCCGCCCGCCGCGTTGCGGCCGAGCGCGGCATCGCGCTGGACCTGGTGCAAGGCTCGGGCCCGAACGGCCGCGTGACCGTGGCGGACATCGGGCAGGCGGGCATGGCCGGGCAGGACCGCATGCAGGCCAGGGGTACGCCGGGAGACAAGCGCGAGGCCTGGGCTTCGACACGCCACGGCGACGTTCGGTTTACCTTGTGGGAAGGAAGCCGTGCCGACAGCCAGACCGCCGTGCTCATCCACGGCATGTTCGGCGACCGCGACGCCTGGGCCAGCCTGGCGCACGCGCTCAGCCGCGCCGGACTGCGCGTGCTGGCCATGGACCTGCCTTGCCACGGCGCCACGCGCTCGCAGGCGACGCACTTCGAGCATGTGGTGGACGCGGTGGCCGATACGGTAACTGCCCAATGCAACGGTCCCGTGACGCTGATCGGCCATTCCTTTGGCGCCGCCGTGGCAGCCCGGGCTGCGTCCCGGCCCGGCATGGCCGTGGACGGCCTGATCCTGATCGCGCCAGTCGGACTGGGCACGGAGATCGATCAGAGCTTTCTCACGGGCATGACGCATGCCGGCACCAACGAGGCCGCCCAGCGCGAACTGCAGAAGCTCACCGTGTCGGGCATGACGCCTTCGGGCAACTTCATCGACGTCTTGCGGCAAAGCACCCAGGCGCGCCGCGAACCGCTGATCGAGCTGTGCAGGGAAGTGGGCTGGAACGGGGTGCAGCAACTGAGCATCGTCGCGGACCTGGCCAATCTTGCCTGCCGCTGCACGCTAATCCACGGCAGGCGCGACGCCGTCATTCCGTGGCGCCACGCCCTGAACGCGCCGCCGAGGACGGCGCTGCATCTGCTGCCGGACGCGGGCCACATGCCGCAATGGGAGGCCGGCAAACTGGTGGCGGATATTGTGCTGGATGCTGTAGCGGCGCTGCGCTGAGCCGCCGCGCCGGTGTCACCGACCTAGCGCGCGAACTTCAGCGACACATCGACATGCGTGCCGCGGTCCAGATCGGCTCCGGGCGGGAATGTGGATTCCGGCAGGCTCAGCAGTTCCTGCCCTGTATCCCCGGCCTCTATGCGCCGGGCGATTTCATCCAGCAGCAGCGTGCGCGTGGCAAAGCCGTGGCCTTGCAGGTTCCTGGCATACAGCCGGTAGGTCAGGTTGGGTTCGGACCCTTTCATCACTCCCAGATCGAGTACCGCGCCCTGTTCGTTGCGCAGGAGCAAGCGTCCCGGCCGGGCGTAAATGCGGTAGATGCGCCAAGGAGATGAGATGGCAGCGCGCGAGGGCGGGAAATCCGTCTGCGCATTGCTTCTGCGCGCGTCATGGGTTGGCGTCGAACCGTGGGGAAAAAATCTGACGCAGGCATTGGCCAGGCGCGCGAAGGATTTTTTGACGGCGCTCACGCGACGCATTCTGATCGTTTTTCCATAGCCGTACTCCAATATGGCGATACGGCGAGGCAACGCGCGTTCAAAGCACCATGCGCGCAGCATACGCGCTTAATCTGGAAGGCGTGGAGAAAAGGCACAGACGTTACGTAATCGGGATGCTGGTTACGTGTCGGCGGAAAATAGGCGAAAAACAGGGCATTAATGCTGCCGAAATACCCGGATTATCGGTAGAGGTGTTATCGGGGTGGTAATTGGAAACGCGCATTGACTTTCGCCGACCCTGCACCCATAGTGGGATTGAAGCTTTTCGAGCATCGAGATTTCCGTCCGGTCTTGCTCCCTTTGCGGGGCGCTTCATTGTTCGCGGTCCTTTCCTTGACAGGCTCATCCACCGTCGCGGGCGCTGTCCCGCATTTAAAAGGAAGGACTCATGGAAACCGGCATAGTCAAATGGTTCAACGACGCCAAGGGCTTTGGCTTCATCATGCCCGAAAACGGCGGCAAGGATCTGTTCGCGCATTTCTCCGAAATCGTCAGCGACGGCCACAAGGTGCTGGTCGAAAATCAGCGCGTCAGTTATGTGACCGCGCAGGGCGCCAAAGGGCCGCACGCCACGCAGATCCGCGCTTTATGAGTAAAGGGCCGCAAGGCCCTTTTATCAAGTAGGGGGTTTCATGTTTCACAACAATATGGTCTACAAGGGCTATCGGCTAACAGCCAGTGTGTCGCGGATTTCAGTCGGCGGCTCTGGACGGCCTGCGTTTACCGCCACGGTGGCAGTGGAGCTCGCGGGCAATCAGGACAAAACGGGCGAATCCCACGCCGTGCCTTTGTTTGCGTCGGGCGGATTCGTTTCCAGTCCGGGCATGGCGGTCGACGCCGCGATCAATCATGGCCGCGTTGTCGTCGACGCGCACGCCAGGCCTGCGTGAACCGCCGGCCGTGGCCTCAGGCCTTCAGGCCGATGCGCCGCGCCAGCTTGTGCAGATTGCTGGCATCCACGCCCAGCACGCGCGCGGCGTGGGCCCAATTACCTTGATTCGCCTCCAGCGCCCGACGGATGGCCTGCCGCTGGCAGGCATCCACAGCCTCGCGTAGCGTCTGGTCCGGACCGGCAAGGGCGTCGGCATCGTCCTGCGGCGCCGCCACGGGCATGTCGCCATCGGACAGGTCCAGCAGTTTGGCGCCCAGCGTCACGATCTCGTTGCGCGTGGCGCCATGGCTGACGGCCTTGATGGCAGCGCGGCTGATGACGTGCTCCAGTTCGCGCACATTACCGGGCCAGCGGTAGCGCCGCAGCATGTCCTCGGCTTCGGGCGACAGCCTCAGGCTGCGCAGCCCCAGGCGCGCGCGGTTCAGTTCCAGATAGCGGCCGGCCAGCAGTAGCACGTCATTGCCACGGTCGCGCAGCGGCGGGATCGGGATGGGATAGACGGACAAGCGGTGGTAGAGGTCGGCGCGGAAATCGCCTGCGCGCACCAGGTCGCGCAAACTGCGGTTGGTGGCGGCCAGGATGCGCACGTCCACGCGGCGCGGGCGGTCGTCGCCCAGACGCTGGATTTCGCCGTTCTGCAGGGTGCGCAGCAGCTTGGCCTGCACCAGCAGCGGCAGTTCGCCCACTTCGTCCAGGAACAGCGTGCCGCCATTGGCGGCCTCGAAGCGGCCCGGCCGGTCCGCAACCGCGCCTGAGAATGCGCCCTTGGCGTGGCCGAACAATTCGCTTTCGGCCAGCGATTCGGGCAGGGCGGCGCAGTTCACGTGCACCAGCGGCTTGTCGCGGCGGCGTGACAGGCGGTGCACGCGATGCGCGAACAATTCCTTGCCCACGCCGGTTTCTCCCAGCAGCAGGATCGGCAGCTCCGAGTCCGCCACCACCTGGATTTCGTGCAGCAGGCGGCCGATGGCTTCGCTTTGCCCCAGGATCTCGTTGTTGTCGGCGACGGCGCTGTCGGCCGGTTCGGCGCCGCGCGCCACGCGCAGCGCCCGGATTTCGGCTTCCAGCCGCGTGGTGCGCAAGGCGGCTTCCAGCAGCACGATGTAGTCACGCAGGTCGGACTGGGCCTCGGCGTCGAAGGTGCCGACTTCCAGCGCGTCCAACGTCAACACGCCCCAGGGCCGGCCCTCGATATGCAGGCTGGTGCCCATGCAATCGTGCACCGGCAGCGGTTCGCCCGCCATGCCGTTGATCAGGCCGTCATAGGGATCGGGCAGGGTGCTGTCGTGATGAAAACAGGTGACGCCGCGCCGCGCCAGGATGGCCGCCAGCCGCGGATGCTGCTGCACGGCGAAGCGGCGGCCCAGGGCATCCTGCGTCAGCCCGTCCACCGCGATGGGGCGCAGGTGGTCTTCTTCCAGCTGCAGCAGCGCCACGGCGCCACAGCGGAAATGCGTGCGCAGGCTGGACACCAGCCGCTGCAGTCGGACTGCGGGGGGGAGATCGGCGACCAGATCGGCAAGCAGCAGGTTTTGCATGGGTGAATTTTACCGTTCTGGGGTGGTTTGAACCGTGGCTTTCCTGGGTCATATTCACCCTTTAATTTGCAATTCATTGATAAATAGCAAGTTTTTCCTGGCACGGTTTTCGCATTAACTCCAGTACCCGTCACGAACTATGGAGAGACGCGATGAGCATGGTTGAGCAATCCCTGGGGCAATTGGCCCGCAGCATCCCTGGCGCCACGCAGGTGTTTCATGAGTATCAGCTGGATTTCTGCTGTGGCGGCAAGAAGAGCCTGGCCGAGGCGGCGGCCCAGCGTTCGCTGGACGCGGCGCAGATCGAGGCGCGCCTGATCGAACTGGCGCGCACCCCGTCGCAGGAAACGGATTGGGGCCTGGCTACGCCGGCCGAACTGGTCGACCACATCCTGGCGCGCTATCACGAGGTGCACCGCCAGCAACTGCCCGAGTTGATCCGGCTGGCGCTGAAGGTGGAGCAGGTGCATGCCGACAGCCCCGACTGCCCGACCGGCCTGGCCGATCACCTGCGCGTAATGCAGCAGGAGCTGGAAAGCCATATGCAGAAAGAGGAACAGGTGCTGTTCCCGATGCTGGCTCGCGGCCATGGCGCCATGGCGACCATGCCCATCATGGTCATGCGCACGGAGCACGACGACCATGGCGTGGCGCTGGAACGGCTGCTGGCGCTGACCAACGACATCACGCTGCCGCGCGCCGCATGCAACACCTGGCGGGCGCTGTACCTGGGCCTGCGCACCTTCAAGGAGGATTTGATGGCGCACATCCACCTGGAGAACAACATCCTGTTCGAGAACGCTGCCAATCCCGCGGCGCAGGCGCGCAATTGAACAGGGCTGCGGGCCGGTTCCGCAGCAAACCGCGGGCGGGGCGCCGGCCCCGCCGCTCCCGTACGGAAACCCGGGCATGAACATCGATAAATTCAAGCAACAGCACGTGGACATCCTGCAGGGCATTGCGTCCCTGCGCCGGCTGGCGCATGCCGGCGTGGCCCGCAATGCGGCCGAGATCGCGCGCGGCATCGTGTCCATGAGCGCCACGATCAAGCTGCACCTGGCGGTCGAGGACCGGGCGCTGTATCCGGCGCTGGCGCGCAGCGATGATGCAGATCTGGCGCAGGCGGGCCGCGCGTTCCAGGAGGAAATGGACGCGATCGCGCGCAGCTACGAGGCATTCGCGCGGCGCTGGAACAATGCCGGCAGCCTGGAGCTGGACGAGGCCGGCTTCCGGGCTGACGCCAATACGGTGCTGCGGCGCGTCCATGAACGCATGCAGCGCGAGAACCGCGATCTCTATCCGCGCATCGAGGCGCTGTAGCAGCCATCGGGGGCCGGACAGAAAAGAAGTGAAAACGGCCAGGCCGACAGCGCTTGGCGGGCGGTGGCCGCCTGTACACTCGAAAATCCTTTTGAGGCACAGGGGATTCTCGATGGCCGGAAGCAGCTTCTTCGCACTGTTCGACGATATCGCGACCATATTGGACGACGTCTCCGTCATGACCAAGGTCGCGGCCAAGAAAACGGCCGGCGTGCTGGGCGACGATCTGGCCTTGAACGCGCAGCAGGTCAGTGGCGTGCCGGTCAACCGGGAACTGCCCGTCGTCTGGGCGGTGGCCAAGGGCTCCTTCATCAACAAGCTGATCCTGGTGCCGGCGGCGCTGCTGATCAGCGTGTTCGCGCCCTGGGCGGTGACGCCCTTGCTGATGCTGGGGGGCGCATTCCTTTGCTATGAGGGCGTCGAGAAGCTGGCGCACAAGTTCCTGCCGCACGGCGATTCGGACGAAGGTAATCACGCGGCGCGCACGGAAGCCCTGCAGGACGCGTCGGTGGACATGGTGGCCTTCGAGCGCGACAAGATCAAAGGCGCGGTGCGCACGGACTTCATCCTGTCGGCGGAAATCATCGTCATCAGCATGGAGGCGGTGGCCGACGCGGATTTCACCCGCCAGGTGCTGGTGCTGTCGATCATCGCCATCGCGATGACAGTCGGGGTCTATGGCCTGGTGGCCGGCATCGTCAAGCTGGACGACCTGGGCCTCTACCTCAGCCAGAAGTCGTCGCAGGCCATGGCCTGGCTGGGCCGGCGCATCGTGGCTGCGGCGCCCTATCTGATGAAGACGCTTTCGGTGGTGGGCACCGCCGCCATGTTCATGGTCGGCGGCGCCATCCTGACCCACGGCATCGCGCCCGTGCAGGCCGCGGTCGACCAAGCCGCCGCCGCGGTGGGCGGGGGCGGGGTGGTGCAGGCGCTGACGGCCACGCTGCTCAATGCCTTGTTCGGCATCGTGGCCGGAGCCGTGGTGCTGGGCGTGGTCAGCCTTGCCAAGCGGCTGTTCAAGAAGGGCTGAAGCGGGGAAAGGCTGAAACGCGCAGACGCTGCCCCGCTGAGCGGGCCGCGCCCACGCCACCCAGGGAGCGCCGTGGCGCTCCTTTTTTACGTTCCTAGGGAATCCCCTGCCTTGTTGCGCCGGAATACGTGCGCCTAAAATTGGCGCCAATTTATGTGATCATTATTTCGACCACCGGCATAAACCATGCGTCCGCCCGCGCGGCCATGGAAACGAGGAAATCATGCAGTCCAACGCAGCACCCGCCATCCAGCCCGACGCCGCCCGCGCCCGGGCCATGTACGACCTGGGCCACAGCACGGTCTTCGCCGCGCGCTCCGACCCGCGCTTTTCCTATTGCACCTATGTGCCGCCGCACATCGACAGCGCCAGGCATCCGATGCAGTTGGTGGTGATCATGCACGGCACCGGCCGCGCCTTCGTGGAATACCGCGACGCCTTCGCGGAGTTCGCCCGCTGGAACGACTGCATCGTGCTGTGCCCGCTGTTCCCCGTGAGCCCGCTGGGCGACGGCAACCGCGACGGCTTCAAGCAATTGCGCGAAGGCGACATCCGCTATGACGAGATCCTGCTCGACATGGTGGCGGAAGTGGGCGAGAAGTTCGGCTGCGACTTCAAGAAGTTCGGCTTGTTCGGCTACTCCGGCGGCGGCCAGTTCGTGAATCGCTTCGCCTACCTGCACCCGGAAAGCCTGTGGGCCGTGTCGATCGGCGCGCCGGGTTCGGTGACGCTGCTGGATCCCAGCCAGGATTGGTGGGTGGGCGTGCGCGACGCGGAGGCCCGTTACGGCAAACCCGTCGACATCGAAGCGCTCAAGCAGGTGGCAGTGCACATGATTGTGGGCAAGGCCGACCTGGAAACCTGGGAAATCACCCATCGCGAAGGCGGCAAGTTCTTCATGCCTGGCGCCAACTCCGCGGGCAGCACGCGCCCCGAACGCCTGGAGTCGCTGCGCCGCTCGTTCGAAGCCCAGGGCGTGAACGCGGTGCTGGACGTGGTGGAAAACGTGCCGCACGACGGCTTGAAATGCGTGGGCCAGGTGCAGGACTTCCTGGCCGCCGCCTTGCGCAAGCTGCGACATGAAGGCAACTGAGACCGGCGGACGCGGGGCTTGCGACCATCCGCGAGTCCGCGCCGAGGAATAGGAGAGGGCCATGCTGCGTTTCGCGCTATCCCGTATCGTCATGGCCATACCGACACTGCTGATCGTGGCGGTGGCGGTGTTCGTGATGATCCGGCTCATCCCGGGCGATCCCGCCCAACTGCTGCTGGGCGACCTGGCGACGCCGGCCGCGCTGGCCGACCTGCGCGCGCGGCTGGGCCTGGACCAGACCTGGCTGGCCCAGTTCGGCATCTGGTTCGGCAATATGCTGCACGGGGATCTGGGTTCGTCCATCAACACCGGCCAGCCGGTGTTGCCGCTGGTGTGGGACCGCTTCCTGATCAGCGGCCGCGTGGTGCTGGTGGCGGTGCTGTTCGCCGCGCTGGTGGCGGTGCCGGCCGGCATGATCGCCGCCTGGAAGCAGAACAAGGCGCCCGACCTGTTCCTGGTGGGCACGGCCACGTTGCTGGTGTCCATTCCGACCTTCTGGCTGGGCCTGCTGCTGCTGATCTTCTTTGGCCTCAAGCTGCAATGGCTGCCGGTGGTGGGCTACGTCTCCATCGGCGAGGACTGGAAGGCCGGCCTGCTGTACCTGGCCATGCCCATCCTGACCCTGTTCCTGCATGAGATCGGCGTGCTGATGCGGATGGCGCGGGCCAGCACGCTGGAAGTGCTGCGGCTGGACTACATCACCCATGCGCGCGCCAAGGGCCTGTCGGAATCCGCGGTGCTGATGCGCCATGCGTTTCGCAACGCCTTCGGCCCGACCTGGACGCTGATCGGCCTGGTGCTGGGCAATCTGCTGGGCGGCATTGCGGTGGTGGAGACGGTGTTCACCATACCCGGACTGGGACGCCTGCTGGTGGACTCCATCTTCGCCCGCGACTATCCCGTGATCCAGGGCTGTCTGTTGTTCGTGGGCGTGGTCTACGTGGTTGTGAACCTGTTCATCGACCTTTGCTATCCCCTTTTCGACCCGAGAGTGACCGCCGAATGAAAAAGCGAATCGCAGCCAACGCGCTACTGGGCGGCGCTATCGTCGCGCTGATGCTGGTGGCGGCCGTCATGGGCGCCTTCTGGACGCCGCATGACCCGCTCAAGATCAACTTCGTGGCGCGGCTCAAACCGCCCGGCGGCGAGTTCCTGCTGGGCACGGACGAGTTCGGGCGCGACGAGCTGTCGCGCCTGCTGGCGGGCGCGTCCAGCAGCGTCTGGATCAGCCTGCTGACCGTGACCTTCGCCATTGTCGCGGGCACCCTCATCGGCACGCTCACGGGCTTTGTGCGGGGCTGGACCGACCGCATCATCATGGCCTTCAACAATGCGCTGCTGGCATTCCCGGGGCTGCTGCTGGCGCTGGGCCTGCTGGCGGTGGTGGGCGCCAACAAGTACGGCATCATCCTGGCGCTGGGCCTGGCCTATACGCCTTCGGTGACGCGCATCGTGCGCGGCACGGTGCTGTCGCTGCGCGAGAAGGAGTTCATCGAATCGTCGCGCGTGCTGGGCAATTCCGAGCTCTACACCATGTTCCGCCATGTGCTGCCGAATTGCGTGGCGCCGTTGACGGTGCTGGCGACCTCCATGTTCGGTTGGGTCATCCTGGCGGAAAGCGCGCTGTCCTTCCTGGGCCTGGGCGTGCCGCCTCCCGCGCCCACCTGGGGCAATATGCTGGCCGCCGCCCGGCCGTTCATGGCGCAGGCTTCCTATCTTTCCATTCTTCCCGGCCTGGCCATCGCGCTCGCGCTGCTGGGGATCAATCTGCTGGGCGACGCGGTGCGAGACCGTTTCGATCCCCGCATGAGGGGCGTGCAATGAGCGCACTGGTATCGGTATCGAATCTGTCGCTGACCGTCGGCCACGGCGGCCGCGAAATCGTCAGCGGGGTGTCCTTCGAGGTGGCTCCCGGCGAGATGGTCGGCATCGTCGGCGAATCCGGCAGCGGCAAGACGCAGGCCGCGCGCGCCATCATGGGCCTGACGCCATCGCCGCTGGTGGTGGCGGGCGGCTCCATCAAGTTCGAAGGCGTGGAAGTGACCCAGGCCTCGCCGGCCGCGCTGCGCAAGCTGCGCGGCGCGCGCATCGGCATGGTGTTCCAGGAGCCGATGACTTCGCTGAATCCGTCCATGCCCATCGGCCGGCAACTGGAGGAAGGCCTGAGGCTGCACCGCAAGGACCTGTCCACTGCGGCGCGGCGCGAACGCATCCTGGAAATGCTGCGCCGGGTCGGCATCCGCGATCCGAAGGGCGCGATGGAAGCCTGGCCGCACGAGTTCTCCGGCGGCATGCGCCAGCGCATGATGCTGGCTTCCGTCATGTTGCTGGAGCCGGCGCTGCTGATCGCCGACGAGCCCACCACGGCGTTGGACGCGGTAGTGCAGCGCGACGTGCTGGAACTGATGGTGGATCTGACGCGCGAACACCATACCGCGGTGCTGATGATCAGCCACGACCTGCCGATGGTGGCGCGCTACACCGAACGCATGGTGGTGATGCAGCACGGCAAGGTGCTGGAGACCGGCGCCACGGCCGCCATCCTGGAGCGGCCCCAGCATCCCTACACGCGCAAGCTGCTGGACGCCATGCCGCGCCGGCTGCCGGCGCGGCAACTGGGCAAGGAAGCGCCCATCGTCGAGGTCAGGAACCTGGTGGTGGACTACGCCGGGCATCAACGGTTGTTCTCGCGCACCGGCGCCAAGCGTGCGCTCAACGGCATCGACCTGCACGTCAAGCCGCGCGAAGTGGTGGCGGTGGTGGGCGGCTCGGGTTCGGGCAAGACCACGCTGGGCCGGGCCATCGCCGGCCTGCTGGCGCCCACCTCCGGCCAGATCCTGTTCCGCGGCCAGCCCGTGAATCGCCGCGCCGCCTCCTGGCGCGACTACCGGCTGAACTGCCAGATGGTGTTCCAGGATCCATATTCCTCGCTGGACCCGCGCATGACCATCGGCCAGCTGGTGGGCGAAGGCCTGCGCATGCTGGGCGACATGCCCGCGGCCGACAAGCGCCGCCGGGTGGACGAGGTGCTGGCCGAAGTGGGGCTGGGTTCCGAATACGCCAAGCGCTTTCCCCACGAGATGTCGGGCGGGCAGCGCCAGCGCGTGGCGATCGCCCGCGCCATCGTGCGCCGTCCGGCCTTCGTCATTGCCGACGAACCGGTGTCGGCGCTGGACGTGACCGTGCGCGCGCAGGTGCTGGACCTGTTCGCCGACCTGCAGGAGCGCCACGGCTTTTCCTGCCTGTTCATCAGCCATGACCTGGGCGTGGTGGAGCAGGTGGCCGACCGCGTGGTGGTGATGCGCGACGGCGGCATCGTCGAGCAGGGCTCGCGCGACGCCGTGTTCGACCAGCCGCAGGAGGAATACACCCGTAGCCTGCTGTCGGCGATTCCGGCGCTGGAATCCACCGAAACCGGCGGCGTCCGGCTGCGTTGGCGGCTGGACCAGCAGCAGCCGTTGCGCGCCAGCGCCTGAGGGGCGGGTATCCCAGGGGGGCGCCGGCGCCGTCCCCCGGGATACTTACGCATAAAATACGCGCTTCGGATTTGATAGACGGGAGTGGTCCATGCCGAAAGCGGCAACGGCGCAGCCCGGCCTGGTTGATCGCATCGCCCACGATATTCAGGCGGGTGTGTACGGTCCCGGCGCCTGGCTGAAACAGATCGACCTGCAGGAACGCTACGACGCCAAGCGTCTGGACGTGCGGCGGGCGCTAGACCAATTGGCCGCCAAGCGGCTGATCGCGCACATCCCGAACCGGGGCTACCACGTCTACGCCATGGACCCGGACCAGCACCTGCAGATCCGCGATATCCGGGTTCTGCTGGAAACGGGCGCGGCGGCGGACCTGATGCCCAATGTCACGGCGGCCAAGGTGCGGGCCTTGCGCGCCCAGGCCGAACGCTTCGCCAAGCTGCTGCAGGACGGCACGCTGCTGGAGCAGTACGAGGTCAACCTGGCTTTTCATGCGGGCATGTATGACATGTGCCGCAACCGGGAATTGGCCGCGCTGATCCAGGAAACCCGGGCCCGCGGCCCGGCGGCGCCGGCCAAGGAATGGGTGACGCGCTCGCGCATCGAAATTTCCGCGCGCGAGCATTTCGACATGGTGGACGCGCTGGAAGCGCGCGACGTCAAGCGCCTGCAGAAAATTATTGCGCAGCACGTGGGGCAGGACATCTCCTGACGCGCCTGCGGGCGAGCAGCGCTGCAGGCATGCGGCGGCCTTCCGACGGAGGGCCGCCGTTTTTCATTGCGGCGGCGCTTTCAGGGATACCCCCGATAGCGGCGTGGCGCATTCCGCCCATAATGAGCAGCTAATTTTGGCGCCAATATATGCGTGAATTTTGCGCCGCACGCCGGGGAGTCTTTGCATGCACCACGTTTTCGTACCCAGAGCGCTCGCGCTCAGCCTGGCGCTGGCCGCCGCCGGTTCGGCCCAGGCCGCGCTGCTCACCATCGCCCAGCCCGCCGACATCCGCTCGACCAACCCCGGCGTCAACCGCGACAACACCACCGACGGCGTGGTGCTCAACATCGTCGAGGGCCTGGTCGGCTACCGCGAGAACGGCACCGTCGGCCCCTTGCTGGCCAAGTCGGTGGACCTGTCGGAAGACGGCCTGACCTATACCTTCAAGCTGCGCGAAGGCGTCAAGTTCCACAACGGCGCCACGCTGACTTCGGCCGACGTGATCTGGAACTGGCAGCGCTACATGGATCCCAAGACGGATTGGCGCTGCCGCAGCGACTTCGACGGCCGCAACGGCCTGAAGGTGACGGACGTATCCGCACCGGACGCGCAGACCGTGCTGATGAAGGTGGACCGCAAGTCGGCCGTGTTCCTGGATTCGCTGGCCCGCACCGACTGTGGCATGACGGCGATCATCTCCAAGGATTCGGTGGTGGCCGACGGCTCTTGGATCAAGCCGGTGGGTACCGGCCCCTACATGTTCAAGGACTGGAAGCGCGGCGAATACACCTTGCTGTCCGCCTTCAAGGATTACGCTTCGCCGGGCGGCGACAAGCCGGACGGTTACGTCGGCTCCAAGCGTCCGCTGGTGGATGAGGTGAAGTTTCTGGTCGTTCCCGATCCTTCGACGTCGAAGGCCGGCCTGCTGTCTGGCGCCATCGACGCCGCACAGATCACCAACACCGACGTGGGCGAACTGAAAAGCGCGAAGAACCTGACGGTGTTCAGCCCGCATGACGCCGTCAAGCACGTGCTGTTGTTCCAGACCGAGGATCCGGTGCTGAAGAACGTCAAGATCCGCCAGGCCATCGCCGCGTCGCTGGACATACCGCAGGTCGTGGCCGCAGCTTCGGAGGGCCTGGGCCAGCTGAACAACTCCGCCGTCTACGCGGGTTCCGCCTATTACAAGGACGCGGAAAAGCGCGGCTACAAATACGATCCGGCTCGCGCCCAGCAATTGCTGAAGGAAGCCGGCTACAAGGGCGAACCCGTGGTCATCTACGCCAACAAGCGGGCCCACGTGCCCAGCTACCAGGTGGCGGTGATCGCGCAGGCCATGATGCAGGCCGTGGGCATCAACGCCAAGATCGAGGTGCTGGAATGGGCCACGCAGCTGGACCGCTACAACACCGGCAAATACCAGATCAGCTCGTTCTCGTTCTCGTCGCGGCTGGACCCGTCGCTGAGCTTCGAGCAGTTCTCGGGCGACAAGGCCAAGCAGCCGCGCAAGGTCTGGGACGACCCCGTGGCGCAGAAGCTGATCGACGAGAGCTTCCTGGAATCCGATCCGGCTAAGCGCCAGGCCCTGTTCGACCAGCTGCACGCCCTGATGCTGGAACAGACGCCGATGCTGATGCTGTACAACGGCGCCGACGCCTGGGCTTCCAGCAAGCGCGTGGAGGGATTCTCGGTTTGGGAAGGCAAGCCGCGGGCCTGGGAGACCAAGGTCCGGGACGGCAAGTAAGCTATTGCCCGCAAGCGGGACGCGATTGCGGCCCTGAGTGTGAACTCAGGGCCGGTGTCATGCGGACGGCTTGTGCGGGGTTCGATTCCGCAGGGATAGCCCTCAGTCGAGCTTGACGCCCGCCTGCTTGATTACAGCGGCCCAATCCCGGACTTCGGAGCCCAGGAACGCGCTCAGCTCGGCCTGCGTTGACGGCGCCAGGATCAGGCCTTCGTCGGCAAAGCGCTTGCGCAGCTCGGCGTTGGTCAGCACTTTTTCCAGCGCGGGCTGCAGGCGCTGCACCACTTCCGCGGGCACGCCCGCCGGCGCCATCAGGCTGTACCAGGTGGTGGCTTCCAGCCCCTTCACGCCCTGCGATGCGGCGGTCGTCACTTCAGGCAGGGCAGGCGACTTTTCCTTGCCTGTCACCGCCGCGGCGCCGACCCGGCCGCCCTTGTATTGCGGCAGCATTTCCACCACTTGCGTCACGCCCATGCTCAGTTCGCCCGAGGCCACCGCCAGCAGCACCGGCGAGCTGCCCTTGTAGGGCACGTGCACCAGCTTGCCGCCGGTCGCCAGGTTCAGCACTTCGCCCGTCAGATGGGTGATGCTGCCCGCGCCGGAAGAGCCGAAGGTCAGCTTGCCCGGATCCTTGTTCGCCAGCGCGATCAGTTCCGGCAGGTTCTTCGCCTGCAGGCCCGGATTGACCGCGAACACCAGCGGGCTCTTGCCCACCAGCGTGATCGGCGTGAAGTCCTTCACAGGGTCGTAGTTCAGGTTCGGATACAGGCTCGGCGCGATCGCCAGCGTCGACACATTGCCCAGCAGCAGCGTGTAGCCGTCCGGCTCCGCGCGCGCCACCGCATTGGTGCCGATGGTGCCGCCGGCGCCGGCGCGGTTTTCCACGATGACCTGCTTGCCCAGCGTGTCGTTCAGTTGTTGCGACAGCGCGCGCGCCAACGTGTCAGCCGCGCCACCGGGCGGGAAGGGCACGACGATGCGTATCGGCTTGCTGGGGTAGGCCTCGGCCTGCGCGGCCGGGCTCAGGCCCAGCGCCAGCAACCCGGCCAGGGCCGTGGCCAGCAGGCCGCGGCGATTGATTTTCTGGTACTTCGACATGCTGCTCTCCTGATGAGAAAACGGGGGCGATGCAGAAAAAAATCAGCGCGAGGCGCCTTGGGCGGCCGGATGGTGCGCGTGCCAGTGGCGCGCGATGTCGGCGCGGCGGCAGACCCAGACGTCGCCGTGCGCCGCCACGTGGTCCAGGAAACGCGCCAGGCCCGCCGCGCGTCCGGGCTGGCCGACCAGCCGCAGATGCAGTCCCACGGACATCATCTTGGGAGCGGTGGCGCCTTCCTCGTACAGCATGTCGAATGCGTCGCGCAGGTACTCGAACAGGTCCTGCCCCGTGGCCATGCCGCCGCGGATGAACTTGGCGTCGTTGTTGGCCAGGCCGTAGGGCACCAGCAGGTGGGGCTTGCCGCCGACCCGGGTCCAGTAGGGCAGCTCATCGTTGTAGGTATCGGAGTCGTAGAGGAAACCGCCTTCCTCGGCCAGCAGGGCGCGGGTGTTCAGGCTGGGGCCGTAGCGGCAATACCATCCCAACGGGCGCGAGCCCACCGTGCGGGCGATCGATTCCACGGTGCGGCGGATGCGCTCGCGTTCCTGTTCCAGCGTCAGGTTCTGGTGCCGTTCCCAGCGCCAGCCGTGCGCACACACGTCGTAGCCCGCCGCCTTGATGGCCTCGCAGACCTCCGGATTGCGCTCCAGCGCCAGGCCGCAGCCCAATATCGTGGCCGCCATGCCGCGCTCCTGCAGCAGCCGGTGCACGCGCCAGAAGCCGATCCGGCTGCCGTACTCGAACATGGACTCGGCCGCCAGGTCGCGCCCGGCGAAGCCGCCCGCGCCACCCTCGGTCAGCCCGGTCTCGGATTCAGCGTCGCCGTCCGGCACCGAAGGCTCGCCGCCTTCCTCGTAGTTGATGCACAGGTTCAACGCCAGGCGCGCGCCGCCCGGCCATAGGGGATCGGGCGGGTTGGCGCCGTAGCCGACAAAATCGCGGCGCAAGTGCGGATGATCGGTAGTCATAGCAGGCTAGCCATCGGTGAGGTGTCAATCGGAAATCGAAACCAGGGCGTGAGGAGCCGGCGCTTGCCAGAACTCGTCGTCATCGCCACGGCCGGTCTGGCCCATCAGGACCAGGAACTCAGCCGGCCCCCGCAACACGGTCAGGCCGTGATGCCATGCGCCCACGCGGTAGCACACGCCCTGGCTGCCGGTAGCGAGAAAAGCCTCCAGCCGTTCCATGTCCGGCAGGCCATCGGCCCCCGTGGGCGCCACGACCACCAGATAGGGCGAAGCCGTCAACGGCACGAAACTCTGCGCCGCGTAGCGATGGCGTTCCATCAGCTGGACCGCGACCGGCCCCGGCGGCGCCGCCTGCACCCGGCTGACCCAAGCCGCCTGCCGGACCACCTCGGGCCCGTGCCGCATCGGCTCCGTCAGATGATGGCGGCGCTCCGCGCCTTGATGCGCAATCACCTCGCCATACGGCGCGAAGCCCTCGGGCGTCAGCGGTTTGGGGCGGATCATGCGCACGGAGCTGCTCATGTCACGCGCCATGGCTCAGATATCCCAGCGAATTCACATAGCTGCGGCGCACGTTCTCCAGATGCCCCGCCATGGCCTGCCGCGCCCGCGCCGCATCGCCCGACAGCAGCGCCTCGATGATCGCCAGATGCTCCTCGCGCGCCTGCACCTGCCGCTGCGGCAAGCGTTCGACATCGCACATCCGCACCTGCCGCCGCGCCGCCGTGATCATGGACGCCAGGTTCCGGTTGCCGCAATACGCCGCCACCAGATCGTGCAGCGCGTTGTCGACCTCCCAGTCCGACTTCTCATCCGGCGTCTTCGCATCCAGCATCGCCTGCAATCGGGCCCGCAGTCCCTCCAGCGGTTCCGCCGGAATCCGGCTCGCCGCCATCGCCGCCGCCTCGCTCTCCAGCAGGCTGCGAATCTGCAGCAGCTCCAGCAGATCCGTCACGCCAAAGGATCGCACCACGATCGACCCATTGGACAGCCGCTCCAGCATGCCTTCGCCCAGTAGCCGGTTCATGGCCGCGCGCAACGGCGTGCGCGACACCTCCAGCTCATCCGCCAGACGGCGTTCCTCCAGCACTTCCCCCGCCGGAATCCGGCGCGAAACGATCTGGTCCAGCAGGGTTTGATAGGTGCGTTGTGTAGCGTTCATGTGGGTTGCAACGTAAGAAAAAGGCGCGGACGACAGAGACTCCCAATTGCCGTCCCGCGCAATGGATGAGAAGGTACCCCACTGGTATCCCAGAGAGATACCAGTAGTATCCCTAATGGTTATTGCCAGGCGGCCAGCGGTAGCCCAGTGGGCGGCGGATTCGAAAAGCGGGGTATGTGAAGAAGAGGCGCCCAAGGTAGCGGGCGGCCGCGCGTGAATGCGCGAGGGGAAACGCAAAAGGAAATACGAGGGAAGTACCAGGGAGGGAGACGACGAACGCGGAACGACGAAGAACGGGAGAAAGACAGAATCAACACCCGCGCGCAAGCGCAAATCATCACGACGCCCCACCACCACGTAAGCTGCTTGCGGCCGCCTGCGCGGCCGCAAGCAGCGGGCCCCGCAAACCTCTCCACCACCCACCGGCCTGACGGCGCAACAAGCCAAGATGAAGGCAGCCCGGCGGCGCGGGCCCTGAGGCTGCGAGCAACCTCGATGCGCCCGAGGGAATCTGAAGGAGTCGCCGAAGGCGGCGACGAAGATGACGAAGGGGAAGTCCGGAGCGAATGCTCCGGACCGCAATCGTGGGCGCGAGCAGCCTCAGGGCCCGCGCCGCCGGGCGACCTACGAAGACAACAACGGCATCAACAAAAACAGCATCAAGGCGCCAAGACCCGCTCCACTTCCCATGCCCGCGGCTTCTTAACCGCCCAAGGCTGATACCCCCTGATATCCGCCCGATAAGCCCCAATATCCAACCCGTTATACAAAGGAATACTAGGCACATCCGCCAGGAACAGCTTATGCAGCTGATCAAACGAAGCCTGCCGCTTCGCATGATCCGTGTCCGCCGACGCCGCCTCGATCAGCTTCAGCGCCTCCGGGTTGTCCCAGACCTTGCGCGGCTGCTTCGCCTTGTCCCCCGTCACCATCTCGTAATTCAGCGCCGCATCCAGCCGCGCCGAATACGGGAACGTCATCATCTGGTAAGTGCCCGCGTTATATCGGTCCAGCTGCGTTGCCCACTCCACCACCGACAACTGCGCCTTGATCCCCACCGCCTGCAGCATCGCCTGAACGATCACCGCCGAGTTGTACGACTGTGGATAACGCTTGGTCGTCAGGATCGTCAGCTCCTGCCCCTTGTAGCCCGCCTCGCCCAGCAGCTTCTGCGCCAGCGCCGGATCGTAGTTCCAGCCCTGCTTCTGCGCCGCGTCGTAGTAGGGCGACACCAGCGGCACGATCGAATTGTTCGGCTGCGCCAAGCCTTCCGTCACCGCCGCCGCCAACTGCTGGTAATCGATCGCGTGCGCCAAAGCCTGGCGCATCTTGGGATTGGCCAGCACCGGATCCTTGGTCTGCATCAACAGCGCCGTCATGCTCATGACCGGCGCATGCGCCACCTTGACGTTGGGCGTGCCTTGCAGCACCGGCACGTCGCTATTGGACACGTCCTCGATGATGTCGATATTGCCCCGCTGCAGGGCCGCCTTGGCGGTGGAATCGTCCGGCACGATCAGGAAGCGCACCTCGTCCACCAGCGGCCGCTTCGAGCCCGTGTAGCCGTCGCGCTTGCCGTCCAGGTTCGAGTAGTCGGCGAACTTCGTCAGGCGCACGTACTCGCCGCGCTTCCACTCAGCCAATTCGAACGGACCGGTGCCGATGGGCTTGTCCCAGGAGCCGTCCGCGCGCATCGAATCCTTGGACAGGATGCCGGTGCCGCCGCAGTCGGCGCGGGCCAGCGTCGCCAGGAACAGGCTGCTGGGCTTTTCGATGCGGTAGACCACGGTCTGCGCATCCGGCGCTTCCACGCCGGTCACCTTGACCGTGCCGCGCCCGTCGAATTCGCTGGCGCAGCGCCAGCCCGAATTGGCCGCGGTGTAGTGCTGCCAGGTCCACAGCACGTCGGCCGAGGTCATGGGCTTGCCGTTATGGAACTTGACGCCCTCGCGCAGCTTGAAGGTATAGGTCTTGCCGTCCGGACTGATGTCCACCGACTTGGCCAGCAGCGGCCGCACCTCCGCGTCCTCGCCATAGGCCACCAGGCCCTCGACGATATGCAACACCACCGCGTCGCTATTGCTGTCGCGGTTCACGCCGGGTTCGGTGGAGCGGATGTCGGCCGTGAGCGAAATGCGCAGCGGCGGGGCGGATTGCGCCCACGCCGCGCCGGACATGGCGCCCAGCGCCAGCGCAACCGCGGCGTTCAATAGATTTTTATTCATTGATGCGTCTTCCTGGGGTTGCGCGGGCGCGCCGCTTCAGGCGGCAGCCAGCAGTTCGGGTTCGGCGCTCAGGCTGTAGCGGGTGAAGCCGCGGTTCAGCGCCGGCAGCGGCGCGACTTCCATCAGGCCGGCCTCCGGTTCCATGATCACCATCGCCACCGTGGCCGACAGGTTGTCGTGGCTGCCCGGGCGCGGCGGACGGCATACGGAATAGGGCGCGCCGAAGTCGTCGAACAGCGCGCGCTTCAAGTCTTCGCGCGTCAGCTTGGATTGTTCGTTCAGCAGCCGGCGCACGCGCCAGTCGCGATAGGCGCTTTCCGGCGTGCTGGCGCGGCCGGTGTCGCGCAGCTTGGTCAGCGCCACGTCGCTGACCCAGTGGTTGGCGTGGACGATCAGGTCGTCGCTGCCCGGGTAGATGGGGAAGGCTTCGTCGGTGGTGCACTCGTAGTCCACCCCGAAGCCGGCCGCCATGCCGATCATGATGTTGTTCGAGCAGGACTTGGGCGTGGTCGCCACCGCCTTGATCGCCAGCGCGAAGTGTTCCTGCTCCAGCACCTTGCGGCGGATCAGCGACAGCGGCACGCCCAACTGGCGGAAGTCGCGGTCGGATTCCAGGTAGTTGGCGGTGATCGAAACGCCGGCGCTGTTCAGGCCGCTGCGCGCCAGGCCGCCCGCCTCGACGAAGGTCAGGATGTCGGGGCCGTTGTCGTTGCGCACGCGCAGCACGATTGCGGTATCGGCGCATTCCGCGCGCCAGTCCCAGTTCTGCCCGTGGATCAGGCGGCCGTTGGCCGAGCGCGTCGGCAGGATCAGCGCGCCGGTGCAGCCGTCGCCCGGCTCCAATTCAGCGGCTTTCTTTTTTTCGGCGCGGGCCTTGGCGATGACTTCGGTGCGGGCGTTCACCATCACGATGTCTTCGAAAGGCACGTCGGCGCCTGCCGCAATGCCGCGCATTTCTTCCAGGTAATGCGGCGCGAAGTTCTCGATCTCGCGGGCGAAGCCGTTGATCAGCTGGGTCCGCGCCATGGCGTCATAGCCCAGGTCGACCAGGGTCTGGCCATACATCTTGGCGCTCTTGCGCACGCGGTCGACCGCTAGCTGGCCATAGGAGCGGCCACGGGCCTCGGGCGCGCCCGAAACCGATACGAAGGGAAATTGGGTGATCTGGGTCATGGACATAGGGCGGCGCGCCGCGCCGCAATCGGGGGTGGGAATAGGATGGCGAAAAAATGTTAGCTTATTTTGGCGCCAATATTGCTCAGGGTTTACCAGTGCAAGAACGCCATCGGCGTCCTGCGTTCAGCGCGCTTGCGGGTAGCAGGCGGCCAGTTCCGCGCAGGTCTTGAAGGCCGCGCCTGCGGCGCGGAAGCGCTCCAGCAGTTGCTCGACCTTCTGCAACCTGGCCGCGCGGCCGACGCCGTTGTCCGCGCGCGGGTGCAGGGTCAGGCAGGCATAGCCCTGGGCCGCGAGCAGCGCGTCGCCCTGTTCCACCCAATGCGCGTAGGCGCGGTCCTGGGTGACGCGGCGGCTGAAGTGGGTGGCGTCGCACAGGCCTTCGCTCCAGGGCAGCTCCACCATGCCGGGCCCGCCGTCCGTGTCCAGCGCGTAGGGGGCGTCGTCGTCGATCGCGCTGCTGTCGTAGCGGTAGCCGAGCTGGTGCAAGAGCGGCACGGTGTTGGCGGTGAACGCGCTGGGGTAGCGGAAGCCTTGCGGGGCCGAGCCGGCCAGCACAGCCAGCCGGTCACGGGCCTGCAACAGCATTTCGCCTTCGCGCTCGCCCAGCGCCGGCAGGTCTTCGTAGGCATTGCCCTGCGAGGCCGCTTCATGCCCGTCGCGCAGGCTTTGTTCCAGCAGGCCGCGGCAGCGTTCGGCTTCGAATACCGGCCAGAACAGGGTGGCGCGGATGCCCTGGCGGCGCAGCATGTCCAGCACGCGCGCCAGGCCGCCGCCATAGGCATAGCGGCCATGCGCATCGCGGCCGTGCAGCGAGGCTTCAGGCTGGGTCGCCGCTTCGGGGCCGATGCCCTGCACGTTGACGGTGACCAATACGGTTTTATCGGCGTTCATGCGCTTCTCCAGGCGTCGGGACGGGCCAGGCAGTGCCGCGCCAGGGCTTCCAGCGTCATCACGTGCACATCGGGCTGGGCGGCCAGGTAGGCCAGGAAGCGGTCCAGCGCGGCTGCGCGGGCCGGCGTGCCGGAACCGCCGGCGGCCTTGGGATGCACGGTCAGGTGCACATAGCCTTCGGCCTGGCGCAGCGCCTCGAACTCCTGCACCCAGTTGTCGTAGGCTTCCGCCGCGAGGCTGTGGCCAGAAAAGTAAAACGGATAGTCGTCCAGCGAGACCGTGTTGTTGGGCAGCATGATGAAGTCCGCCGTGTCCGCCGGCAGGTAGGGGCGGTCCTGGTCCTTCTCGCTGGCGTCGTAGCAATAGCCCAGCCGCCGCAACGCGGGCAGGGTGCGGTGGCTCTTGCGGCCCGAGGGCGAACACCAGCCCGCCGGCGTCACGCCCAGCTCGCGCTGGATGATGCGGTGGGTCTTCTCCAGCAGCGCCGGCTCGTCCTCGCCCAGGTCCCAGGCTTCGTGCAGATAGCCGTGCGCGGCGATCTCGTGGCCTGCTTCCAGGATCTCGTGGAAGGTGGCCGGGTAGCGCTCGACGTCGTAGCCGCAGGCGAAAAACGTGGCTGGCATGCCGTGGCGCGCCAGGATCTCCAGGTGCCGCGGCACGCCGCGGCGGATGGCATAGCGGCCGGCGGTATGGGGACCGGCCGGGAACTGCTTGCGGCCGACCTCGACGGCGGGGCCGTCCACGTGGACGGTGACGCAGACCACCGCGCGCACGGGTGCGGCATCGGCGGCGCGCAAGCCCTGCGCGCGCAACTCGCGGTCCAGCGGCAGCCAGGGATTGGAGCGGGCGTCCAAGGGGGCGCCGTAGGGTATGCGTTGCATCAGGTGGCCTTGATGTTGGCGGTCTTGATCAGCGTGCGCCATTTCTCGCTTTCGGTGGCAACGAAGCGGCTTAGCTCCTGCGGCGTGCTGCCGTGCAGTTCCAGCCCGTTCTGCGTCAGTTGCTCCATGGCGGGCTGCTTGAGCGCGCTTTGCACGGCGCCGTTCAGCGCCTGGACGATGGCGGCAGGCGTGCCCGCCGGCGCGAACACGCCGTTCCAGCCTATGGCCTGATAGCCGGGAAAGCCCGATTCCGCCACGGTCGGCACGTCCGGCAGCGCCTGCGCGCGCTGTGCCGAGGTCACCGCCAGCGGGCGTGATTTACCGCCGCGGATGAACTGCTGCTGGTTGATCACCACGTCCATCAAGATGGGGAACTGTCCGCCGAGGAAATCATTGACGGCTGCCGCCGCGCCCTTGTACGGGACCCCGGGCAAGTCCAGGCCGGCCGTGGCCTTGAGCAATTCCATGGCCAGATGCGCGGAGCTGCCGTTCTGGGTGATGCCATAGAAATACTTGCCCGGATTGGCCTTGATCAGGGCGACCAGCTCCTGCAGCGTGCGCGCCGGAAATGACGGGTGCACCACCAGCACGTTGTTGTAGTAGCAGACCATGGACACCGGTTCGAAGTCCTTGACGGGGTCGTAGCCGATGTTCTCGTACAGGCTCTGGTTCACCGTGTGGGTGCCGGTGGACCCCAGGGCGATGGTGTAGCCGTCGGGCGCGGAGCGCGCGGCCTGCTGGGTGCCGATGTTGCCGGCGGCGCCGCCCTTGTTGATGACGACCACGCTTTGCTTGAGCGCCACGCCTATGCCCTGGGCCAGCGGGCGGGCCACCAGGTCGGTACCCCCGCCGGCCGGGAAGGGCACGATGAACTGGATGGCGCGTTCGGCCGGATAGCCGGCCGCCCAGGCACGGCCGGGTCGGGCCAATGCCGCGCTGGCCAAGGTGGCGGCCGAAGCCCCCAGGAAATGGCGGCGGCTGATGCCGCCCTTGGTGCCGCAAGACTGCTTCATGGATGTTCCCCTTGTGTTTTCCGCAGGCGCAGGGGCGTACTGGGTGCCGCCGTGCTCATTGCTTGAATATCATTATTCGATAAAAAATAATTCAATCCAATTAGTTTTTATCTATAAATGATAAAAAATAGGAAAACGATAGATTGAATCTTGCTCGGGAGCTGGCGCCGATAGGCATCGCCAATGACACAGGCGCGGACCGCGTACCCCTGTGATACGCTGCGCCCGATCCCGCGTTGTTCCCAGCCCACGACCGCCATGTCCACCCTGAAGCGAGCCCTAGCGATTCTTGACCTCTTCAGCCTCGAAACCCCGGTGCTGTCGGCGGAAGAGATCATTTCGCGCCTGTCGTATTCGGCGCCCACGGGCTACCGCTACATCCGCGACCTGACGGACCTGGGCTACCTGCTGCGCGTGACCGGCGAGGGCTACAAACTGGGGCCGCGCATCATCGAACTGGACCACCTCATCATCGACGGCGATCCGGTGCTGGGCGTGGCGCGGCCCATCATGCGCGAGGTGGTGGACCAGGTGGGCGGCGACGTGCTGCTCAGCGTGATCCATGGCCTGCGCATCCTCAATATCCATCACGAGCGCGGACCCGACGAACTGGGCATTCCGCATGGCCGCGGCCGCGCCCATCCGCTGTTTCGCGGCGCCACGGCCAAGACCATCGTGGCGTTCCTGCCGCGCAAGGATCAGCGCCGCTTGTACGAAGCGCACGCGGACGAAATTCGCGAGCTGGGCCTGGGGGAAACGCAGGCCGAGTTCACCGGCAGGCTGGACCAGATCCGGGTGCAGGGCTTTTATCTGGGCGTGGGCGAGATCTCGCCGGAACGGGCGGGCATCGCGGTGCCGGTGTTCCAGGAAGACCGCCGCGTGTTCGGCGCGCTGACCGTCACCTTCCTGGCGGCCCGGCTCAACACTATTGCGCAGGACAAGACCACGGCCTTGCTGCAGTCGGCTGCCCGCCGCATCGAATCGCTGGCGCTGGCCACGCGCATGAAGGAACAAGCCCCCGCGCCGTGAGCGCGAGGGCTTGCGTGCCAATCCGCCACGGTCGTGGCGGCATGCGGCGGGATCAGCCTACTGCTGCGCGGCGCGCGTGGGCGACCCCATGGCCTGGAACAGCGCCGCCGTTTCGGTCAGGCGCGCATTGGCGTACTCGATCTCGCGCAGGCGGGCCGCCACGTAGTGCTGCTCCGCGGCGAACTCGGTGTAAGGCGCCAACGCGCCCAGCCGCACGCGGCTGGCCGTGTTGCGGTAGGACTGCTCGGCGGCGCGGCGCGAAGCCTCGGCCGAGGCCAGCGCCTGCCCGTCGGCGTCCAGCCGCGACAGCGTGTCGGCCACGTCGCGGAAGGCCGTCAGCACGGTTTGCTTGTATTGCAGCAGTGCGCCCTCGTAGCGCTCTTTGGCCGCGTTGCGCTCGGCCAGCAGCGCGCCGCCATGGAAGATGGGCTGCGTGAGCGAGGCGCCGATCGCCCAGATGGCGCCCGCGCCCGACATCGCCGCCGGCCAGTTGAAGCCGCCACGGCCCATGGACGCGGACAATGACAGGCTGGGGAACAACTGCGCGGTGGCCACGCCCACGTCGGCTGCCGCGGCCTGCACCACCGCATCGGCGAACAGGATGTCCGGGCGCGCCGCCAGCAGCTCGGACGGCACCACCACCGGCACCCGTTGCGGCACGGCCAGCATGCTGAAAGCCAGGTCGGGCGGGGCCTGGTCGGGGTTGCGGCCCAGCAGCACCGCCAGCGCATGGCGCGTCGCATGCCAGCGCGCGCGCAGGCCGGGCAGGGACGCTTCCAGCGTGGCGGCGTCCTGGTCGGCGTCCAGCGCGTCGTTCTGCGAGGCCGAACCCAGTTCATAGCGGCGCTGCGTATCGCGCGCCACTTGCCGCGCCAGCACCACCTGCTTCTCGGTGAGCGCCACGCGTTCCGCCAGCGCCGCGGCGGTGATGGCGCCGGTGACGATATTGCTGGCAAGCGAACGGCGGGCCGATTCCAGCTGGAAGGCCTGCTGCTCGACCTGCGCCGCCAGCGAGGCGTTGGCGAAGCGCGCCGCGCCGAACAGGTCCAGGTCGTACTTGGCGTGGACCTGGCCGGTGAAGACGTTGTACTGGGCGGTCGGCTCGGGCAGGCTCGGCATGGTCAGCGCGCGCCGGCGGGAGACGTCGGCGCCCGCGTCCACCGAGGGCAGCAGCGACGAATTCACTTCGCCGCGCAATTGCTCGCGCGCGCCGGCCAGGTTGCGTTCGGCGGCGGCCAGGTCCGGGCTGTTGGCCAAGCCTTCGGCCACCAGCGCGTTCAGCGCCTCCGATTCGTAGCGCTTCCACCATTCGGGTACGGGCCGCGCGCCTTGTTCGAAGCGCTGCGCCACGCCTTGGGCGGTGGCGCCCGCGGCGGGCGTGGCTTCGACCCCGTACTGCGCCGGTTGCGCAACGGCAGGCGGCTTGCTGCTGGGGGCGAAGGCGCAGGCGCCCAGCGCCAGCGTCAGGGGCAGGGCGGCCAGGCGTAAAGACAGTCTGCTCATCGTCATGCTCCCCGTTCCACGGTATCGCCGGCGTGGGCGCCTGGCGGCACGCCCTCCGGCTCGTCGCGTTCGTCGTGGCGCACGCGGAACCACGCCGCGTACAAGGCCGGCAGGAAGAACAGCGTCAGCACCGTGGCGATGGTGATGCCGCCCATCAGCGCCGTGGCCATGGGGCCGAAGAAGTTGCTGCGCAACAGCGGAATCAGGGCCAGCACGGCGGCCGCGGCCGTCAATGTGATCGGCCGGAAGCGCCGCACCGTGGCGCCGACGATGGCGTCCACGCGCTTGTGGCCGGCGCCGATGTCCTGCTCGATCTGGTCCACCAGGATGACCGAGTTGCGCATGATGATGCCGAACATCGCGATCACGCCCAGCATGGCCACGAAGCCGAAAGGCTTGCCGAACAGCAGCAGCGCCGCGACCACGCCGATCAATCCCAGCGGCGCGGTCAGCACCACCATCAGCACGCGGGCGAAGCTCTGCAACTGCAGCATCAGCAGGGTCAGCACGGCCACCGCCATCAGCGGCATCTGCGCGTTGATGGAGGATTGACCCTTGGCGCTTTCCTCTACCGGGCCGCCCACCTCGATGCGGTAGCCGACCGGCAGTCCGGCGCGCAGGACATTGAGCTTGGCATCGATGGCGTGGGTGACGTCTATGCCTTGCGCACCGGCGTTGACGTCCGCCTGCACCGTGATCGTGGGCTGGCGGTCGCGTTCCCAGATGACGCCGTACTCCAGGTCGTAGCGCACGTGGCCCAGGCTGCCCAGCGGCACCGCGCCGTTGGGCGTGGGCATGGCCAGCGTCGCCAGGCGCGCGGGATCGATCCGCTCTTCCTGCGGCGCGCGCAGGCTGACGGTGATGAGCTTGTCGCGTTCGCGGTATTGCGTGACCGCGTAGCCCGACAGGGTCATGGCCAGGAAGTCCGAGATGTCGCTGGAACTGACACCCAGTTCGCGCGCCTTCTGCTGGTCGATCTCGAAGCGCACTGAACGTTCGGACGGCTCGTCCCAGTCGAACTGCACATTGGTCGAACGCGGATCGGCGCGGACCTCGGCGGCCACCTGCTCGGCCACCTTGCGCACGTCGGCGATCTTGTCGCCGCTGACGCGGAACTGCACCTGGAAGCCCACCGGCGGGCCGTTTTCCAGGCGCGACAGCCGGCTGCGGATGGCCGGGAACTGCTCGCGCAGCACGGGCTGCAGCCACAGGGCAAGCTTTTCCCGGTCCTCGACGGAATGCGCGGTGATGACCAATTGGGCGAAGTTCGGGGTGGCGAGCTGCTGATCCAGCGGCAGGTAGAAGCGCGGCGCGCCGGTACCGACGAAGCTGACCGAGTGATCGATTTCGGGGCGGCCTTCCAACACCTTCTCCAGGCGCTCGACCTGACGCAGCGTGGCAGCAAACGACGCGCCTTCCTGCAGGCGCACGTCCACCAGCAGTTCGCTGCGGTCGGAGCTGGGGAAGAATTGCTGGGGCACGAAGCGGAAGCAGGCCATGGCCACCACGAACACCAGCGCCGTGCCTCCCAGCACCAGATAGCGGTGGTCCACGCACCAACCCACCCAGCCGCGCAGGCGCTGGTAGAAGCGGGTGTCGTAGATGTCGTGCTCGTGGTCGTCGGGCAGATGGGCTTCGCGCTTGCGCTCCGGCAGCATGCGGTAGCCCAGCAGCGGAATCAGCACCACGGCGGCGAACCAGGAGGTGATCAGCGCGATGGCGGACACCTGGAAGATGGAGCGCGTGTACTCGCCCGTGCTGGACTTGGCCAGCGCGATCGGCAGAAAGCCCGCCACGGTGACCAGGGTGCCGGTCAGCATCGGAAAGGCGGTGCTGGTGTAGGCAAACGCCGCCGCGCGCGCCCGGCTCCAGCCCTGTTCCAGCTTCACGGCCATCATTTCGACCGCGATGATGGCGTCGTCCACCAGCAGGCCCAGCGCCAGCACCAGCGTGCCCAGCGATACCTTGTGCAGGCCGATGCCGAACATGTCCATGAACAGCGCCGTGACCGCCAGCACCACCGGGATCGAGATGACCACCACCATGCCGGTGCGGAAGCCGAGCGACACCAGGCTGACGGCCAGCACGATGGCGACCGCCTCGGCCACCGAACGCAGGAAGTCGTCGACCGAATGCGACACCGCCTTTGGCATGCTGGAGACTTCCTTCAGCGTCAGGCCGGCCGGCAATTGGGCCTTGAGCTCGTCGAACTTGGCGCCCAAGGCCTTGCCCAGATGCACCACGTCGCGCCCCGGCTGCATGGTGATGCCTATGCCCAGCACGGGGCCGCCGCCCAGACGCATTTGTTCGGCGACCGGATCGTCGTAGCCGCGGCGGATGGTGGCGATGTCGCCCAGCCGGATCGATTTGCCGTTGATCCGGATCAGCGTGTCGGCCAGGGCCCGGCTGTTGGCGTACTGGCCGCTGGGCCGCACGAAGATGCGGTCGTCGGCGGTGGTCAGCGTGCCAGCGCCGGCCACGGCGTTCTGGCTGTTGATGGCCTGGGCGATCTGTTGCGGCGACACGCCCAGCCGCGTCAGCTGGGTGTTGGAGATTTCTACATAGATGTGTTCGGGCTGGTCGCCGAAGTAGTCCACCTTGGCCACGCCGGGCACGCGCAGCAGCACGGTGCGCAGCCGGTCGGCGTAGTCGTGCAGCTGCGCCGGCGAGAAGCCGTCGCCCTGCAGCGTGTAGATGTTGGTGTAGACGTCGCCGAACTCGTCATTGAAGAAGGGGCCTTGCACGCCCGGGGGCAGCGTGGCCGAGATGTCGCCGACTTTCTTGCGCACCTGGTACCACTGTTCGGCCACGGTGCTGGCGGGCGCGGAATCCTTCATGGTGTAGAAGATCAGCGATTCGCCGGGCCGTGAATAGCTGCGCATGAAGTCCGTGTTGGGGGCCTCCTGCAGCTTCTTGGCGATGCGGTCGGTGACCTGTTCCTGCACCTGCTGCGCGGTGGCGCCGGGCCACAGCGTCTTGATGACCATGACGCGGAAGGTGAAAGGCGGATCTTCCGATTGCGCCAGCTTGGAGTACGACAACACGCCGAACAGCGTGATCAGCGTAATGATGAAGACGACCAGGGGCTGGTGCCGCAGCGCCCAGGCCGACAGGTTGAAGCGGCCTTCCTCGTGGCGCTGTGACTGGGTCGAAGCGTCGTGTTGCGGGCCGCTCATGAGGCGAAATCCTCGGGATGCAGCGGCGGCACGGCGCGGACTTTTTCGCCGGCGGCCACCGCGTGCACGCCTTGCCACACCACGCGTTCGCCCGCCTGCAAGCCCTTGGACAGGGTGACGGTGCGGGCGTCGTAGCGCAGCACTTCGACGCGGCGCAGTTCCAGGGTGTCCGCATCCGGTTTGACGATCCACACCGCGGGGGCGGGGCCGTCATGGAACAGCGCGGTGGCCGGCACGGTGTAGGTGGTCAGGCCCTCGCCGGAACGGTTGTCGAAGCTGATGTTGGCCGTCATGCCCAGGCGCACGTCCGGAGTCGGAGCTTCCAGCGTGAGCTTGGCGCGATACGTGCGGCTTTGCGGATCCGCGGCTGGCGCGATCTCGCGCAGCACGGCGGAAAAGGTCTGGCCGGGCAGGGGGCCGAGCGTGACGCTGGCGCGCTGGCCGATGGCCAGGCCCGCCAAGACGCTTTCAGGCACGTCGCAGATGGCGTCGATATCGCCGGACCAGGCCAGGTTGTAGACCGCCTCGCCCGCGGCCACGTTCTGCCCGGTGTCGGCCTGCTCAGAGGTGATCACGCCGGCATGGTCGGCCTGCAGCGTGGTGTATTTGAGCTGATCGGCCGCCAGGGCGGCCTGCTGCTGCGCCTGGTCGCGCTGCGCCAGCGCTGCGGCGTAGGCGTTGCGGGTCTGCTCAAGCTGGGTCGTGGCGATCAGGTTTTCGCGAGCCTGGGCGCGGTCGCGGTCCAGCTGCTGGCGCGCGTAGTCCAGCTGGTGCTGCGCCGCCGACAACTGCGCGCGGGCGCTGGCGGCGTTCTTGGCGGCGTCGGCGGGGTCCAGCTTGGCGACGATCTGTCCGGGGGTGACGGCATCGCCCAGGCGGACCTGACGTTCGATGATTTTGCCGCCCACGCGGAACGACAGCGGCGTGCTGTAGCGCGCCTGCACTCCGCCGGGCAATGTCCAGGCCGGCAGGCGCTCATCCGCCTGGGCGGGCATGGCGACCACGGGACGCGGTGCGGGCGGGGGC
>NZ_JBARYB010000144.1:0-18130 GCF_049647645.1 Achromobacter sp. | reverse complement strand
CGCCGCAGGCGGTGACGACGATGACGAAGGGGAAGTCCGGAGCGAACGCTCCGGACCGCAATCGTGGGCGCTCGCCACCCAGGCGCCCGCGCCGACGGGCGGCCTACGAAGCGCTAGGCACTAGAGCCAAAAAAAACGGCCACCAGTCCCCTGGCAGCCGTTTTTCTCACAACCTACAGAATCAAGCCACAGCGACAGGAATCTTCCCGATCTTGGCCTGCCATTCCTTGGGCCCCGTGGTATGGACAGAGGTACCCTGAGCATCAACCGCCACAGTCACCGGCATGTCCTTCACGTCGAACTCATAGATAGCTTCCATGCCCAGGTCCGCAAAACCCAGCACCTTCGCGCCACGGATAGCCTTCGACACCAGGTAGGCCGCCCCACCCACGGCCATCAGATAAGCCGAGTTGTGCTTCTTGATGGACTCGATCGCCACCGGACCGCGCTCCGACTTGCCGATCATCGCGATCAGGCCCGTCTGCTCCAGCATCATGTCCGTAAACTTATCCATGCGCGTGGCCGTCGTGGGACCCGCCGGGCCGACCACTTCGTCGCGCACCGGATCCACCGGACCCACGTAGTAAATGACACGATTCTTGAAATCCACCGGCAGCGGCTCGCCCTTGGCCAGCATGTCCTGGATGCGCTTGTGCGCCGCATCGCGGCCCGTCAACATCTTGCCCGACAGCAGCAAGGTCTGACCCGGCTTCCAGCTGGCCACTTCTTCCTTGGTCAGCGTATTCAGGTCGACCTGCTTCGACTTGTTGTAGTCCGGCGCCCAATGCACTTCCGGCCACTCCGACAGCGACGGCGGATCCAGGCGCGCCGGACCCGAGCCGTCCAGCTCGAAGTGCGCGTGGCGCGTAGCCGCGCAGTTCGGGATCATCGCCACCGGCTTGGAAGCCGCGTGCGTCGGGAAGGTGCTGATCTTGACGTCCAGCACCGTCGTCAGGCCGCCCAGGCCCTGGGCGCCTATACCCAGCGCGTTGACCTTTTCATACAGCTCGATGCGCAGCTCTTCCAGCTTGCTCTGCGGACCGCGGGCCAGCAGTTCGTACATGTCGATGTCTTCCATCAACGACTGCTTGGCCATCAGCATGGCTTTTTCGGCCGTGCCGCCGACGCCGATGCCCAACATGCCCGGCGGGCACCAGCCGGCACCCATCGTCGGGACCGTCTTCAGCACCCAGTCCACCAGCGAATCGCTGGGGTTCAGCATGGCGAACTTGGACTTGTTTTCCGAACCGCCGCCCTTCGAAGCCACTTGCACGTCGACCTTGTCGCCCGGGACAAGCTCGACGTGCAGGATACAGGGCGTGTTGTCGCGCGTGTTCTTGCGCGCGAACAGCGGGTCGTCCAGCACCGAGGCGCGCAGGGGATTGTCCGGATTCAGGTAGCCGCGACGAACGCCTTCGTCACAGAGCTCCTGCAGGGTGCGCTTGGTCTCGAAACGCACGCCCATGCCGACCTTCAGGAACACGTTGACGATGCCGGTGTCCTGGCACAGCGGACGCTTGCCTTCGGCGCACATACGCGAATTGGTCAGGATCTGCGCCATCGCGTCGCGCGCGGCGGGGCTTTCCTCGCGCTCGTAGGCACGGGCCAGGTGGCGGATGTAGTCGACCGGATGGTAATAGCTGATGAACTGGATGCCATCGGCTATCGACTGGATGAAGTCTTCTTCTTTAATGATGACGGACATGGCGATATGCGGGTCTAGATGGATAACGTGAAAACGCGGCCGGCATGACCGGCCGCGCGCGGATACCTGAAGCTATTTTATTTGCCTTGCCAGACGGGCTTGCGCTTCTCGGCAAAGGCCGTGGCGCCTTCCTTGGCGTCGGCGGAAGAAAAAATGTGCGCGATCAGCGGACGCTGCTGGTCGAACATGCTGGCCTGGTCCCAGTCGCCCGACTGCGCCACGACGCTCTTGGCGGTCTGCACCGCCAGCGGGCCGTTCTCGACGATGGCGCGGGCCAGTTCCAGCGCGCCGGCCAGGGCGGCGCCCGGCTCGGTGATGCGGTTCACCAGGCCGAAGGAATAGGCGCGCTCGGCCGTCAGCATTTCACCGGTCAGGATCACTTCCATGGCGATGTGGTACGGCAGGCGGCGCGGCAGGCGCAACATGCCGCCGGCGCCGGCCACCAGGCCGCGCTTGACTTCGGGCAGGCCGAACTTGGCGTTGCTGGCCGCCACGATCAGGTCGGAAGCCAGCGCCATTTCGCAGCCGCCGGCCAGCGCATAGCCTTCCACCGCCGCGATCAGCGGCTTCTTGGGCGGCCGTTCGTTCAGACCGGCAAAACCGCGGCCTTCCACATAGGGGCGCTGCCCTGACTTGGCGAAAGCCTTCAGGTCCATGCCCGACGAGAACGTGCCGCCGCCGCCCGTCAGGATGCCGATGCGGATATCGTCGCGGCTGTCCAGCTGGTCCAGCGCCGCGGCCATGGCCTGCGCGGTTTCCAGGTTGATGGCGTTCTTGGCCTCGGGACGGTTGATCGTGATGATCTGGATGCCGTCGGTGACTTCTACCTTGATCAGGTCTGACATGGGACTGCTCCTTCCGGGAATTCTCGGAATCGGGTTCCGGGTTTTATATAAGACTTGGTACGCAAGCTGGAATCATACGATCATTGGTTTGCAGGCGCAGCGAGAGGCCCGCGGGGCGTCCACCAGCGGCACACTGTCCCCCTGCGAGCCGCCCCGAAGGTCCTAGATGTAACCGTCCGCCCCGCCTTCGGAAGCCGGCGCGCCCCAGGCCAGTTAAAATGCTGGGTTTCCCACGCCCAGGGCAAACCTTGCCCGGCGGCCGAATTCCAAGAATCCTATGCTCACCTTTCAGCAAATCATCCTTACGCTCCAGGAATACTGGGACAAGCAGGGTTGCGCCCTGCTGCAGCCCTACGACATGGAAGTCGGCGCCGGCACCTCGCATACCGCCACGTTCCTGCGCGCGATCGGCCCGGAGCCCTGGCGTGCCGCCTATGTGCAGCCCTCGCGCCGCCCCAAGGACGGCCGCTACGGCGAAAACCCCAACCGCCTGCAGCACTACTACCAGTACCAGGTCGTGCTCAAGCCCGCGCCCCCGGAAATCCTGGACCTGTACATCGGTTCGCTCAAGGCGCTGGGCATCGACCCGACCCAGCATGACATCCGCTTCGTCGAGGACGACTGGGAAAACCCCACGCTCGGCGCCTGGGGCTTGGGCTGGGAAGTCTGGCTGAACGGCATGGAAGTCACCCAGTTCACCTACTTCCAGCAGGTCGGCGGCCTGGACTGCACGCCGACCACCGGCGAAATCACCTACGGCCTGGAACGCCTGGCCATGTACCTGCAGGACGTCGAAAGTGTCTACGACCTGGTCTGGACCGAGGGCGCCAACGGCAACCGCGTGCTGTACCGCGACGTGTTCCACCAGAACGAAGTGGAGCAGTCCACCTACAACTTCGAGCATTCGTCAGCCGAGATGCTGTTCTCGCACTTCAATGACTACGAAGCCGAGGCCAAGCGCCTGATGGAAGTGCCGCTGGCGCTGCCCGCCTACGAGGCCGCGCTGAAGGCCGCGCACACGTTCAACATGCTGGACGCGCGCGGCGCGATCAGCGTCACCGAGCGCGCCGCCTATATCGGCCGCATCCGCAACCTGTCGCGCGCCGTCGCGCAGGCCTACTACGATTCCCGCGAACGACTGGGCTTTCCCATGCTGGGCCGCGACAAGGCCGCCGGGGAGGCAGCATAAATGACGACGAACATCCGCCCGCTGCTGGTCGAACTGCTGACCGAAGAACTTCCGCCCAAGGCCCTGCAGAAGCTGGGCCAGGCCTTTGCCGAAGGCGTCCGCGCCACGCTTGAGCGCCACGGCCTGCTGGCCGCCGGCTGCGCCGTGACCGCCTATTCCACGCCGCGCCGCCTGGCCGTACACCTGTCCGCCGTGCTGGCGCAGGCGCCGGACCAGCCCTATGCCGAAAAGCTGATGCCGGTGAAGATCGGCCTGACCGATGACGGCAAGGCCACGCCCGCGCTGCAAAAGAAGCTGGCCGCCAAGGGCCTGGAAAATATCGACCTGGCTACCCTGGAACGCGAATCCGACGGCAAGCAGGACTACCTGGTCGCGCGCGGCACCGCCCCCGGCGCCCAGTTGGCCGCCGGCCTGCAGGAAGGCGTCGATGCCGCCATCAATGGCCTGCCCATCCCCAAGGTCATGCGCTACCAGTTGGCCGATGGCGTCACCTCCGTCAAGTTCGTGCGCCCGGCGCATGGCCTGGTCGCGCTGTTCGGCGCCGACGTAGTGCCGGTGTCCGCGCTGGGCCTGGCCGCCGGCCGCGACACGCTGGGCCACCGCTTCATGAGCGCGGGTCCCGTGTCCTTCACCGACGCCGACTCCTATGCCGCCACCCTGGCCGAAAAGGGCCACGTGGTGGCCTCCTTCGAAGGCCGCCGCGACGAGATCCAGCGCCAGTTGCTGGACCATGCCGGCCGCCTGAACGCGACGCTGGGCGACGATCCCGAAGTGGCCGCGCTGCTGGACGAAGTCACGGCCCTGGTCGAACACCCCACCGTCTACGTGGGCCAGTTCGAAGAGCAGTTCCTGCAAGTGCCGCAGGAATGCCTGATCCTGACCATGCGCCTGAACCAGAAATACTTCCCGCTGTTCGATCCGACCAGCGGCCGCCTGACGCACCGTTTCCTGATCGTCAGCAACATGCACACCGACAATCCGGTGAACATCGTCGAAGGCAACCAGCGCGTGGTACGCCCGCGCCTGGCCGATGCGCAATTCTTCTTTGAAACCGACCGCAAGACGCCGCTGGCGGCCCGTGTCGAACAGCTGGGCAGCATCGTTTACCACAACAAGCTGGGCACCCAGCTGGAACGCGTGGAGCGCGTGCGCGCCATCGCCCGCGGCGTGGCCGAACAGTTGGGCGGCGACGTCTCCGCCGCCGACCGCGCGGCCATGTTGGCCAAGGCCGACCTGGGCTCCAACATGGTGGGCGAATTCCCCGAGCTGCAAGGCGTCATGGGCGCGTACTACGCGGCCGGCGACGGCGAGCCCGACAGCGTGGTGCAAGCCCTGCGCACCCAGTACCGCAACCGCTACGACGCGCCGGTCACCGCCGACACGCTGACCGCGGCCATCCTGTTCATCGCCGAACGCGTGGAAACCATGGTCGGCATCTGGGCCATCGGCCTGGCGCCTACCGGCGAACGCGACCCCTTCGGCCTGCGCCGCGCCGCGCTGGGCCTGATCAGCGCCTTCGAGCAACTGGCCGCGGGCGGCTGGCTCAAGATCAGCGAGGCCGGCCCCTTGTCGCTGGACGGCCTGCTGGACCTGGCCGCCGGCACGTTCCCCGCCGGCAAGATCCCCGCCGACACGCTGCCCGAAGTCCGCGCCTTCATCTATGAGCGCTACCGCAACCAGCTGATCAACGAGTTCGACCGCAATGCCGTCGAAGCCGTGATCGCGCTGACCCCGCCGCTGCACCAAGTGGCCGAGCGCGTGCGCGCCGCCGCCGCGTTCGCGCAACTGCCCGAGGCCGCCAGCCTGGCCGCCGCCAACAAGCGCATCGGCAACCTGCTCAAGAAGGCCGAAGGCGAGATCGGCGCCGTGAACGACGCCGCGCTGGCGGAACCGGCCGAAAAGGCCCTGGCCGCAGCAGTGTCCGCGCTGCGCCCGAAGGCCGAGGCGCAATTGGCCGCCGGCGACTTCGCCGGCAGCCTGAGCACGTTGGCTCAAGTCCGCGAAGCCGTGGACGCCTTCTTTGCCGACGTCATGGTCATGGCCGAAGACCCGGCCGTGCGCGCCAACCGGCTGGCCCTGTTGAGCCAGCTACATGGCCTGATGAACCAGGTTGCTGACATCTCCAGGCTGGCACAGTGAAACTCATCATCCTAGACCGCGACGGCGTCATCAACCAGGACAGCGATTCGTTCGTCAAGAACCCCGACGAATGGATCGCCTTGCCCGGCAGCCTGCACGCCATCGCCCGGCTGACGCAGGCCGGCTGGAAGGTGGTGGTCGCCACCAACCAGTCGGGGCTGGCGCGCGGCCTGTTCGACATGGACACGCTGACCGCCATCCACACCAAGATGCGGCGCGAACTGGCCGCCGCGGGCGGCAGCATCGATGCGGTCTTCATGTGCCCGCACGGCCCGGACGACAACTGCTCCTGCCGCAAGCCCAAGCCCGGCATGTTCGAACAGATCGGCCACCGCTACGACGTCGACCTTGCCGGCGTGCCGGCGGTGGGCGATTCGCTGCGCGACCTGCAGGCCTCGTCGTCGGTCGGCTGCTCGCCCTGGCTGGTGCTGACGGGCAACGGCAAGAAGACGCTGGCCAAGGGCGGCCTGCCCGACAACACGCGCGTGTGCGACGATCTGTCGGCCGTGGTCGATACCTTGCTGCAGGACCATTGATCCGATGGCCCGGCTACGTTCGCTGCTGTACTTCCTGTTCCTGGCCGTCACGGTCATTCCCTACGCGTTCGCTTGCATCCTGTGGGCGCCGCTGCCGCTGCATTGGCGCTACAAGCTGACCGTGGGCTGGCCGCGCCTGGCCATCTGGGGCGCGCGCTTCTTCTGCGGCATCCGCTGGCAGGTCAAGGGCTGGGAAAACCTGCCCGATGGTCCCGCAGTGCTGCTGTCCAAGCACCAGTCGGCCTGGGAAACGCTGTTCTTCCCGGCCCACATGCCGCGCGAAGTCTGCTTCGTCTACAAGCGGGAACTGCACATGGTGCCGTTCTTCGGCTGGGGTCTGGCGCTGCTGCGCATGATCCCGATCGACCGCGCCCGAGGCCGCGACGCATTCGAGCAGGTGGTCAAGCAAGGCCAGACCCGCCTGGACGAAGGCCGCTGGCCGCTGCTGTTTCCCGAGGGCACCCGGGTCCCGCCGGGCAAGACCGCCCGCTTCAAAATGGGTGGCGCAATGCTGGCGTCGCGCACCGGCGCGGTCGTCATCCCGGTGGCGCACAATGCCGGCGAATGCTGGCGCCGCAACGCCTTCGTGAAATATCCCGGCCTGGTCACCCTATCCATCGGCCCCGCGATAGAATCCAAGGGACTCTCCCCCGAGGAACTGAACAAGAAGGTTCAGGACTGGATCGAAGGGGAAATGCGGCGTCTCAATCCAGAAAGGTATGGCCAGCACTGATCAGCTCGAACTCCTGTTCGACGAACAGCAGCACGACGCGCCTGCGGGCGCGTCGCCGCTGAACGCCGCGCCGCAGCGGACGGCTCCACCCAAGGTGGCCGCACCTGAGGCGGCCTCGCCTAAGGCGGCCCCGCCTAAGGCGGCCCCGCCCAAAGCCCTCTTCCCCGATCAGCCGCCCGCAGCCGCCCCCGCGGGCGAGCCGCTGCTGACGCTGTCGCCCAATGCGGCGTCGCGCGTCCCCACGCCCTGCCCCGATCCGCTGCCGCCCGGCGCGCGCTGGCGCGAGGTTTCGACCGAGCAGCAGCCCATAGGCTTCGTGCTGCTGCGCTCGCGCCGCCGCAGCATCGGCTTCGTGATCACCGACGACGGCCTGCGCGTCACCGCCCCCAACTGGGTCACCCTGACGCAGGTCGATGACGCCGTGCGCGAAAAAGCCCGCTGGATCCTGGCCAAGCTGCGCGAATGGCACGCCCGCAAGCAGCAACTGGCCATGGCGCATACGCGCTGGCAGCCCGGCGGCGAGTTGCCCTACCTGGGCAAGCGCATCGTCATCGGCGTGGGCGGCGACAGCCGCCAGGCCAGCCTGTCGGGCGACGCCGATGCGCCCCAGGACGGCGACACCCTGTGGCTGGCGCTGCCGTCCTCGGCGGACCAGGGCCGCATCCGCGATTCGGCCCAAGCCTGGCTGCAGCAGCGCGCCGGCGCCTGGTTCGGCGCGCGCCTGGCCCACTTCCTGCAGGTCAGCGGGCTGAAGATCCAGCGCTGGCGCCTGTCGTCGGCCGCCACCCGCTGGGGCTCCTGCACCAGCGACGGCAACATCATGCTGAACTGGCGCCTGATCCATTTCGCGCCCGCCATCATCGACTACGTCATCGCGCACGAGCTTGCCCATTTGCGCGAAATGAACCACAGTCAGGACTTCTGGCGCGAAGTGGGGCAAATCCTGCCCGACTTCGAAGACGCCAAGAACATCCTGCGGCGCCACGACCCCGCATCCTTGCCTCAGTTCTGAGGCATCCAGGAGACACGAAAATGTTGCTGCTGATTCCGGGCCCGGTCACGACCGACGCGCGGGTGAAGGCCGCCATGGCGCAAGACTATGCGCCGTGGGACAACGATTTCCGCCAGACCTACCGGCAGGTCTGCGATGGCGTGCTGCGCGCGGCGCAGGCGTCCCCCGACGAACACGCCGCGCTGGCGCTGCCGGGCTGCGGCCACTTCGCGGTGGAAGCCGCGATCCGCACTTTCATACCCGCCGGCGGCCGCCTGCTGGCGCCCTCCACCGGCGCCTACGCCGCCCGGCTGCAGAAGCTGGCCGGCGATGCCGGCCGCGTGGCCGTGCCGCTGTCGGTGGGCGCCACCGAACGGATCGATCCGCAGGCGGTCGCCAAAGCGCTGGAACAAGACCCCTCGCTCACGCACCTGGCGCTGGTCTACAGCGAAACCGGCAGCGGCATCTGCCACGACGTGCCTGAACTTGCGCGCATCGCCCACGCCCTGGGCCGCCGCGTCATCGTCGACGCCGTGTCCGCCTTCGGCGCGCTGCCCCTGGACCTGCGCGCCCTGCCCGCCGTGGAAGCGGTGGTGCTGACGGCCAACAAGTGCCTGGAAGGCATGCCCGGCGCCGCCTTCGTGGTGGCCCGGCGCGACAGCCTGGAAGCCGCGCGCGGCACGGCCGGCAGCTGGTCGCTGGACCTGGCGGACATCTACCAGCAGAGCCTGCAGCCCAACGCCGGCCCGCGCTTCACGCCGCCCGCCCCCACGCTGGCCGCGCTGGCCGTGGCGCTGGCGCTGCACCTTGAGGAAGGCCGCGAGGCCCGCCTGGCGCGCTACACGGCGAACATGCACACGCTATATGATGGCGTCAGAGAGCTGGGGCTGACCCCGTACCTGCCGCCCGCGCTGCAAGGCCCCATCGTCGTCAACGTCCGGGCCCCGGACGCGCCGACCTGGAACCTGCAATTGTTCGTGGACGGCCTAAAGCGCCGCGGCTACGTGCTCAGCAACTTCTACAACACCGAACAACCTTCGTTCCGGGTCGGCTGCATCGGCGCCTTCGGGCCCGACCAGATGCGGCAGGCAGTCGACGCCATGGGCGGCGCGCTGCGCGACATCGGCATCACCCGGGAAACCGCCGCCGGCAACGGCGGGTTCTTCCCGCTCCCCCTCACCGCTTAAGGAAAACCTCCCATGCGTATGCTCCACACCATGCTGCGAGTCGGCAACCTCGACAAGTCCATCGACTTCTACACCAACGTGCTCGGCATGCGCGTCCTGCGCCGCAACGACTACCCCGACGGCAAGTTCACGCTGGCCTTTGTGGGCTACCAGGACGAATCCGAAGGCGCCGTCATCGAACTGACCCATAACTGGGACACCGACAAATACGACCTGGGCACCGGCTACGGCCACATCGCCCTGGAAGTGGACAACGCCTACGAAGCCTGTGACAAGGTCAAGGAGAAAGGCGGCAAGGTCACGCGCGAGGCCGGCCCGATGAAGCACGGCAAGACGGTCATCGCCTTTGTCGAGGACCCCGACGGCTACAAGATCGAGTTCATCCAGAAGAAAGGCCGCCAGGACTGAGCCCCGCGAGCCTGACGCCAGGAAGACACCTCCCATGATCCACACCATCCTGAAAATGGGCGATCCCCGGCTGCTGCGCGTGGCCGCGCCCGTCGAACGCTACGACACGCCCGAGCTGCACGCGCTGATCGATGACATGTTCGAAACCATGGCCGCCGCGCAAGGGGTGGGCCTGGCCGCGCCGCAGATCGGCGTGGACCTGCAACTGGTGATCTTCGGCTTCGATCGCAACGAGCGATATCCGGATGCGCCCGCCGTGCCGCAGACCATCCTGTGCAATCCCGTCATCACGCCGCTGTCGGACGAGATGGAAGAGGGCTGGGAAGGCTGCCTGTCGGTGCCGGGCCTGCGCGGCCTGGTGCCGCGCTACCGCCGCATCCGCTACAGCGGACGCGACCCTTACGGCCAGCTCATCGAGCGCGAGGCCGACGGCTTCCATGCCCGGGTGGTGCAGCACGAATGCGACCACCTGATCGGCCGGCTCTATCCGTCGCGCATCCAGGACTTCAACAAGTTCGGGTTCACCGAGATCCTGTTCCCGGACATGGATCCGAACCAGGACGACTAGGGCCTCGCTCCCGCTGCGCGGGCGCTTGCGCCCCAGCCCTAGGCATCTCCCGAGCCCGCCGCCGCTGCCCGGGCGGCCGGCGGCGACAGTTCTTCCGGCGCGAAATCGTCCACCTGCAACACCTGCGACACCAGGGTTTCGGCTTCCTCCAGCTGCGCCGCCTGCGCGTCGGTGATGGCGCCGCGCTGATGCGCCTCGCGCCAATCGCGCACGCCGGATTGACGCAAGCGGTCGCGCAACGGCTGCACCGCGTCCGCAAGCGCGAACGCGCGGGTCAGGAGGGCCACCGGATCGTTGTCGCCCGCGCCGGCCTCGCGGTGCAGATCGGCCGCCAGCCGCGCATGCGTGGGCGAGGGCTTGAGCAGCAATTCCGCGCATTCGCGCGTCAGGGCATCGCCCGGCCCCTTGGCCAGGCGCAGCGGCAGGATGGCCGCGCGCAGTCCCCAGGACAGCACGCGCCCCGGCAAATTGCGCAGGACCTGGTCCATGCTTTTCTCGATGCTGGCGTAGCCCTGCTCCATGCACCACTGAACCAGCGGCAGGTCGTCGTGCTTGCGGCCCTCGTCTTCCCAGCGCTTTAGCACCGCCGACAGCAGGTAGAGCTCCGACAGGATGTCTCCCAGACGCGCGGAGATCATCTCGCGGCGTTTCAGGCCGCCGCCCAGCTGCGCCAGCGTGGCATCGGCCAACAGCGCGAAGCCAGAGGCATAGCGACCCAGCCGCCGGTAGTGCCCGGCCACGGGACCGGATGACGGCGCAGGCGCCAGCATCCCGCCGGTCCAGGCACGGCCAATGGCGCGCAGCGCGTTGAGCCCGGTGTGGCGCAGGTGGCGCCAGAACACGTCATGGAAGACCTCCATGCCGCGCTCTTCGTCAGGATTGCCCAGCGCCAGGATTTCCGGCATCAAGTAGGGATGGGCGCGGATCGCGCCCTGGCCGAAGATGATCAGGTTGCGCGTCAGGATGTTGGCGCCTTCGACCGTGATGGCGATGGGCACGGCGCGGTACAACGCGCCCAGATAATTGCTGGGACCGTCGATCACGGCGCGGCCGGCATGGATGTCCATCGCGTCGTTGACCGAGCCGCGCATACGCTCGGTGGCGTGGTATTTCATGATGCCCGAGACCACCGCCGGCTTGACGCCCTGGTTCAGCGCGGCGCAGGTCAGGCGCCTGGCGGCCTCGACCAGGTAGGCATTGCCCGCCAGCCGCGCCAGGCCTTCCTGCACGCCCTCGAACTTGCCCACCGGAATGCCGAACTGCTCGCGCACGCGGGCATACATGCCCGTGGTGTGCGCGCACATCGCGGCGGCGGCGGCCGATAGCGACGGCAGCGAAATGCCGCGGCCCGCCGCCAGCGCGCTCATCAGCATCTGCCAGCCGTGGCCCGCGCGCTCGGCCCCGCCGATCAGCGCATCCAGCGGCACGAACACGTCGCGCCCGCGGTTAGGTCCGTTCTGGAAGACCTGCATGGCGGGCAGATGGCGGCGCCCGATCTCGACGCCGGGCGCTTCAGTCGGTACCAGCGCGACCGAGATGCCGATGTCCTTGGGACCCCCCAGGATACCGTCGGGGTCCGACATCTTGAAAGCCAGGCCCAGCACCGTCGCCACCGGTCCCAGCGTGATGTAGCGCTTGTGCCAGTTCAGCCGAATGCCGATCAGTTCGCGCCCGTCCACCACCTGGCGGCAAACCACGCCGGTATCCACCATGGAAGCCGCGTCCGACCCGGCCTCGGGGCTGGTCAGTCCGAAGCAAGGCACCTCGCGGCCATCGGCCAGCCGCGGCAGCCAGTAGTCGCGTTGCGCCGGCGTGCCGAACTGCATCAGCAATTCACCGGGTCCCAGCGAATTCGGCACCATGACGGTGACGCCAGCGGTGATGGAATAGGCGGAGATGCGACGCACGACCTCGGAGTGCGCATAGGGCGAAAAACCCAGGCCGCCGTAGCGCCGGGGAATGATCATGCCGAAGAAGCGTTCGGCCTTCAGGAAATCCCATACTTCCGGCGGCAGATCGCGGCGGTTCCAGGTGATGTCCCATTCGTCCAGCATGGCGCAGAGCCGGGCCAGCGGGCCGTCGATGAAGCGCTGCTCGTCCGCGGTCAGCGTGGCGGCGGGCACGTCCAACAGCTTGCGCCAGTTGGGGTTGCCGGTGAAGAGGTCCGCGTCCCACCAGGTGTCGCCGGCTTCGATGGCCTCGCGCTCCGTCGCCGACATGGCCGGCAGCGCATTGCGCGCCCAACGATAAGCGGGTTCCGAGATGCGGCGGCGGCGCCAGGCATTGAAGTCCATGAGTTTTCCTCACTGTTATGGCCCCAGGCCTCGGGGCGTATCAAGTCAAAGTACCAGAATTGGCGGCGCCGGGCCAAGCTGCGGCCTACCGACTCTGCGACAATGGGCGACGGCGCGCAGCGCGCAATCCATCGCTATCCGGGCAGTCTCCGCATGCTGAACAAACTCTGGCTGGGCTTTTTCCTTACCGCGGCCGCGGCGGCGCTGTACCGCTGGCTGGTCATCGGTGACCCCGAAGTGTTCCGCCTGATGGTGGCCAGCCTGTTCGACATGGCCCGCGTGTCGGTGGAAGTGATGGTGCTGCTGTTCGGCACGCTGACGCTATGGCTGGGCTTTCTGCGCATCGCCGAAGGCGCCGGGCTGGTGGAAAAGCTGGCGCGCGTGCTGGGGCCGCTGTTCGCGCGCCTGATGCCCGAGGTGCCGCGCAACCATCCGGCCATCGGCCTGATCACGCTGAACTTCGCCGCCAACGGCCTGGGGCTGGACAATGCCGCCACGCCCATCGGGCTGCGCGCCATGCGCGAGCTGCAGTCGCTGAATCCCACGCCGGAAACCGCCAGCAATGCGCAGATCCTGTTCCTGGTGCTGAACGCGTCGTCGCTGACCTTGCTGCCGGTGACGCTGTTCATGTTCCGGGCGCAACAGGGCGCGCCGGATCCGACGTTGGTGTTCCTGCCCATCCTGCTGGCCACCAGCGCGTCGACCCTGGCGGGCTTCCTGGCCGTGGCGGCCTGCCAACGGCTGCGCCTGATCGATCCCGTCGTCATGCTGTGGCTGGGCGGCGCGGCGCTGCTCATGGGCGGCTTCATGGCGCTGCTGGCCAGCATGTCGGCCGCCGCCATCGCCTCGCTCTCGTCGCTGCTGGGCAACCTGAGCCTGTTCGGCATCCTGCTGGCCTTCCTGATCGCGGGCGCCTGGAAGAAGGTGCCGGTCTACGAGGCCTTCATCGAAGGCGCCAAGGAAGGCTTCGACATTGCCAAGAGCCTGCTGCCTTACCTGGTGGCGATGCTGTGCGCGGTGGGCGTGCTGCGCGCCTCGGGCGCGCTGGATTTCCTGCTCGACGGCATCCGCTGGCTGGCGCTGCAGGCCGGCTGGGACACGCGATTCGTGGACGCCCTGCCTACTGCCTTGGTCAAGCCCTTCTCGGGCAGCGCGGCGCGCGCGATGATGCTGGAAACGATGGCGCACTTCGGCGTGGACAGTTTCCCGGCGCTGCTGGCGGCGGTGGTCCAAGGCAGCACCGAGACCACCTTCTACGTGCTGGCGGTGTACTTCGGATCGGTGGGCATCCTGCGGGCGCGCCATGCGGTGGGCTGCGCCCTGATCGCCGACCTGGCAGGCGTGCTGGCGGCTATCGGCGTGTGCTACTGGTTCTTCGGCTGAGAGCCTGCGAGCTGCGAGGGGCGCCCACCTTACGGCGCCCCTGTCCCCGGCGCGTCAATCCACCAGCAGGATCTTCATCCCATTGGTGCCGCCGCTGTCGCGGTAGAAGTCGCCCTTGGTCAGGATCACCCAATCGCCGGTCTGCACCAGGTTGCGCTTGCGCAGTTCGTCGATGGCGGCATTGCTCAGATCGGCGGGCTCGTAGTCCGACGGCGAGAACGGCACGGTGTAGACCCCGCGGAACATCGCCACCCGGTTCTGCGTGGCGCTATGCGGGCTATAGCAATAAATCGGCACGCCCGAGCGGATGCGCGACATGATCAGTGGCGTATGGCCGCTTTCCGTCAGCGCAATGATGGCCTTGACGCCGGGAAAATGATTGGCTGCGTACATGGCCGCCAGCGCGATGGTCTCGTCGCAGCGCGTGAAGGTCTCGCCCAGGCGGTGATGCGATTTGGTCGAGGTGGGGTGCTTTTCCGCCCCCAGGCAGACCCGGGCCATGGCCTGCACGGTCTCCACGGGATACTGGCCCGACGCGCTCTCTGCCGACAGCATGACCGCGTCGGTGTAGTCCAGCACCGCGTTGGCCACATCGGACACTTCTGCACGCGTGGGCATGGGGCTGGAGATCATCGACTCCATCATCTGCGTCGCGGTGATGACGACCTTGTTCAAGGTGCGCGCGTGCTGGATGATGCGTTTCTGGATGCCCACCAATTCAGCATCGCCCACTTCCACGCCCAGGTCGCCGCGCGCCACCATCACGCCGTCGCTGGCGCGGATCAGGGCGTCCAGCGCTTCGTCGTCGGCCACGGCTTCCGCGCGCTCGATCTTGGCGATGATCCAGGCCTGGCTGCCGGCAGCCGCCAGCAGCGTGCGGGCCTCGTCGATATCGCTGCCATAACGCGGGAACGACACGGCCACGTATTCCAGATTCATGTCCGCTGCCAGCTTGATGTCGACGCGGTCCTTGTCGGTCAGGCTGGGCGCGGACAGGCCGCCGCCGCGGCGGTTGATGCCCTTATTGTTCGACAACGGGCCACCCACGGTCACGGTGGTGTGGACCTCGTCGCCTTCGACACGATCCACCACAAGCACCACGCGGCCGTCATCCAGCAGCAGCTCGTCGCCAACGCGGCAGTCCTGCACCAGTTCGGGGTAGTCGATGCCGACGATGCTGGCCGTGCCGGCTTCCTTGGGATGCACGCGCGACAGCGTGAACGGCTGTCCGACCTGCAGCTGGACCAGCTTGTCCGTGAAGCGCGCGATACGGATCTTGGGTCCTTGAAGATCGCCCATGATGGCGACGAAGCGGCCCTGCTTGGCGGCGATCTCGCGCACCATGCGGGCGCGCTCGCGGTGATCGTCCGGGCTGCCATGCGAGAAGTTCAGGCGGGCCACGTCCAGGCCCGCGCGGATCAGCGCTTCAATGCGTTCGGGCGTCGAAGTCGAGGGTCCCAGGGTGGCGACAATTTTGGTGCGGCGCAATACGGGCATGACGATCCACTCTCGCTAAAACGACAAAAACGCTATGGTACGCCGGCCACGCTCACGCAGGTATCATGGGCATCACATCAACCGAAAAACGAGCTCGACTGAACCCGTGAAAATCGTCATCGCCCCCGACTCTTTCAAAGAAAGCGTTTCCGCGCCCGATGCGGCGGCAGCCATTGCGCGCGGCGTAAAAGCCGCAGTGCCCGGCGCCCATACGGTCTGCATTCCGATGGCCGACGGCGGCGAAGGCACGGTCGAAGCCGTGCTCGCCGCCACCGGGGGCAAGGAACGGCAGCTGACGGTGAACGACGCATTGGGCTACAAGGTCGACGCGGTGTGGGGTCTGCTGGACGACGGCACGGCCGTGATCGAAATGGCTGCGGCTGCGGGCCTCGAACTCATCGCCCCCTCCAAGCGCGATCCGATGCGCGCCAGCAGCCACGGCGTGGGCGAATTGATGCTGGCCGCCTTGAACGCGGGCGCCAAGCGCATCATCCTGGGCCTGGGCGGATCGGCCACCAACGACGCGGGCGCCGGCATGCTGACGGCCCTGGGCGTGCGCCTGCTGGATGCCGACGGCCGCAGCCTGCCGCCTGGCGGCGGCGCGCTGGGCAAGCTGGCCAGCATCGATACGCGCGGCCTGGATCCGCGCCTGGCTGAGATCCGCATCGACATCGCCTCGGACGTGGACAACCCTTTGTGCGGTCCGCAAGGCGCTTCGCACGTGTTCGGTCCGCAGAAAGGCGCAACGCCTGAACAGGTGCAGGCCCTGGACCAGATGCTGGCGAATTTCGCCGATGTGTGCGCGCAGCACCTGGGGGCCGACCACCGCGACCAACCCGGCGCGGGCGCCGCGGGCGGCCTGGGCTTCGCGGCCAAGGCCTTCCTGAACGCCGATTTCCGCCCCGGGGTGGAGATCGTCGCGGAACTGGGCGGCCTGGCCCAGGCAATCGAGGGCGCGACCCTGGTGTTCACCGGCGAAGGCCGCATGGATGCGCAGACCCTGCGCGGCAAGACCCCCGCCGGCGTGGCGAAGATCGCGCAGCGCGCAGGCGTGCCGGTCGTGGCGCTGGCCGGATCGCTCGGCGAAGGCTACGAAGCGCTGCATGCCTGCGGCATCAGCGCCGCCTTCAGCTTGGCCCCTGGCCCCATCACGCTGCAACAGGCGCTGACCGACGCCGAAAAACTGCTGGCCGACCGCGCCCGCGACGTCATGCAACTCTGGATGACCGCGCAAAAACGCATGCTGTAGGAACTGCATTGAAAAAGCCCGCTTGCGCGGGCTTTTCGGCTTTCCGGGTCCAGAGCTTCAAGCGGCCTGCAGCACCCCGGCCGCCACCAGCGCATCCGCCAGGCGGATATACCGGTCCACCGAGATATCCTCGGCGCGCGCCGTGGGCGCAATATCCAGCGCTTCCCAGGGCACTTGCGCAGCCCAGTCCGCCAGCACCCGGCGCAACATCTTGCGGCGCTGTGAAAACGCGCGCGCCACCACCGTTTCGAAGGCGCGCTCGCTAACCGGACGCAAGCGGTCCGCAGGCAGGGGCACCATGCGCACGATCGCCGACACAACCTTGGGCGGTGGATCGAAAGCTTCCGGCGGCACATCGAACAGCTTGTGCATGCGGTAGCGCGATTGCAGCATCACCGACAGGCGGCTGAAGTCGCCCGAACCGGGGTGCGCGACCATGCGGTCGATCACTTCCCGCTGCAGCATGAAATGCTGGTCGCGGACATGCTCGGCCCAGGTCATCAGATGGAACAACAGCGGGCTGGAGATGTTGTAGGGCAGATTGCCCACCACGCGCAGCGCAGGTCCGAACTGGGAAAAATCCACGGTCAAGGCATCGGCCTCGACCACGGTCAGGCGGGTGGCGTCGAACTGCTTGCGCAGGCGCGCCGCCAGGTCGCGGTCGATCTCGACCGCAGTCAGATGATCCAGACGTTCGAGCAGCGGCCGGGTAAGCGCGGACAAACCCGGGCCGATCTCGACCACGGTGTCGTCGCGGGCGGGCGCAACCGCCCGGACGATGGACTCGACCACGCTCTCGTCGGTCAGGAAGTTCTGGCCGAAACGCTTGCGCGCCTGGTGCTGTGACATGTAAAGCCTGTAATGCGTTTAGCGGTTGTTCTGCTGGATCTTCTGCTGCTTTTCCAGGCGATTGTCGATGTACGCCTGGGCGCGCAGCTGCTCCAGCCAATCCTCGAAAGCAGGCTGGGCTCGGCGCTCGAACAAAATCTGGCGGGCCTTCATGCGGGCCATGTCGTCGGTGGCGTCGTGCTGGCGGCGTTCTTCCACTTCGATCAGGTGCCAGCCGAAAGGCGATTGCACCGGCTGGCTGATCTCGCCCGGCTTCAGGGCGTTCATGGCGGCCTCGAACGGCGGCACGGTTTCGCCCGGGTTCAGCCAGCCCAGTTCGCCGCCTTGCGGGGCGGTCGCATCCTGCGAATACTGGCGCGCCATGTCCTCGAACTTGGCGCCGCCGCTCACCAGGCGCTGACGCACCTGCTCCAGGCGCTGACGCGCCAGTTCGTCGCTCATGACGGTGGAGGTCTTGATCAGGATGTGACGCGCGCGGGTCTGCATCACTTCCACCGGGCCCTGGTGCGCAGGCGCCTGCGCGGGCGCGGCGGCGGGCTGCGGCGCCTGGGCTGGAG